>NZ_JADKSF010000001.1:0-686804 GCF_015350875.1 Frondihabitans sp. VKM Ac-2883
CGAGCTGGGTTTAGAACGTCGTGAGACAGTTCGGTCCCTATCCGCTGCGCGCGTAGGAAATTTGAGAAGATCTATCCTTAGTACGAGAGGACCGGGATGGACGAACCTCTGGTGTGTCAGTTGTTCTGCCAAGAGCACCGCTGATTAGCTACGTTCGGAACGGATAACCGCTGAAAGCATCTAAGCGGGAAGCCGGCTTCGAGATGAGATTTCCAACCCCTTCGGGGGGAGAGGCTCCCAGCTAGACTACTGGGTTGATAGGCCGGATGTGGAAGTGGGGACTAAAGACCCATGGAGCTGACCGGTACTAATAAGCCGATAATTTGACAACACCCACCACTTCACACGGGTAACCGTGTGGGGCAGGGGCGGTGATGCTCGCGTCCACTATGTGGTTCCCAGAACACGGTCGGCAACGACAGTTCTTCGAACACACCCCACCACACCCCTCGAGGGTGTGCGGGTGATAACTCAACAGCAGCGAAAGCTCTGAAACAGACTTCACCACGGCCCGTAAGGGGTGCGTTGTGACCGATTGTTTCGGCGGCCATAGCGAGAGGGAAACGCCCGGTCACATTCCGAACCCGGAAGCTAAGACTCTCAGCGCCGATGGTACTGCAAGGGGGACCTTGTGGGAGAGTAGGACACCGCCGGACTCAACTTCAGCAACACCTTGAAAGCCACCCCACCACGGGGTGGCTTTCTTGCGTTTAACCCACCAATCGGTTGCCGCGGTCGAAGGTAAGATTGTTGTTGATGTCTGCCTCCTTTACGACCGCAACCGGTGCCGATGTGCGTGTCCGGTTCTGCCCCTCGCCCACCGGAACCCCTCACGTGGGTTTAATCCGCACAGCGCTCTTTAACTGGGCCTACGCCCGCCACACGGGCGGCAAGCTCGTGTTCCGAATCGAAGACACCGACGCGGCTCGCGACAGCGAGGAGAGCTACGGGCAGATCATCGAGGCCCTCCGCTGGTTGAAGCTCGACTGGGACGAGGGGGTTGAGATCGGCGGCCCGCATGCCCCATACCGCCAGTCGGAGCGCCATGACATCTATCAGAGCGTCATCGAGCAGTTGAAAGAGCGCGGGCTGCTCTACGAGAGCTTTGCGACCGGTGAAGAGATCGAGGCTCGGAACATCGCGAACGGGCGGGATCCTAAGCAGGGGTACGACAACTTCGAGCGCGAGCTCACCGACGAGCAGCGGTCGGCGTACCGAGCCGAAGGGAGGGCGCCGGCCCTCCGGCTTCGTGTGCCTGACCGCGACCTCAGCTTCGATGACCTGGTGCGCGGCGAGATTACGTTCCCCGCCGGATCCTTTACCGACTTCGTCGTCGTGCGTCCCAATGGGATTCCGCTGTACACCTTCGTGAACCCGCTGGACGATGCCCTCATGGGCATCACTCACGTGCTGCGCGGAGAAGACATCCTCTCGTCGACGCCGCGGCAGATCGCTCTGTACGAGGCGCTGTATGAGATCGGTATCGCGAAGTTCATTCCGCGATTCGGCCACCTTCCTTATGTCATGGGGGAGGGCAACAAGAAGCTCTCCAAGCGCGACCCCGAATCGAATCTGTTCCATCATCGAAGCAATGGTTTTATCCCGGAAGGGCTCGTCAACTACCTCGCACTTCTGGGGTGGTCGCTGACTCACGATCGCGACGTCTTCTCGCTCGACGAGATGGTCGCGGCGTTCGACGTCGAAGACGTCAACCCCAACCCCGCTCGTTTCGACCACAAGAAGGCCGAGTCGATCAACGGCGACCACATCCGTCTTCTCGAGCCGGCCGACTTCGCGTCGCGCCTGGTGCCCTATCTCGGCGAGTACTTCTCGACACCGCCCACCGAGGGGGAGCGGGCCATCCTCGACGCTGCGGCACCGCTTGTGCAGGAGCGCATGCAGCTTCTCGGCGAGACTCCCGGTCTGCTCGGCTTCTTGTTCACAGCCGATGCCGACCTCGACTATGCGGCGGATGCGCTCAAGACGCTGGGCGACGGTGCCCCGGATGTGTTGCGCGCCTCGATCACTGCCGTCTCAGGCGTCGACGAGTGGACGCACGCGGCCCTCGAGGAGTCGCTCCGCAGTGCCCTCGTCGACGAGCTGGGCCTGAAACCGCGGAACGCGTTCGGACCTCTTCGCGTCGCCATCTCGGGTCGCCGTATCAGCCCTCCGCTGTTCGAGTCGATGGAGATCCTCGGGCGTGAGTCGACGGTGGCGCGGCTCGAGAAGCTGGCGGGGCAGCTGTGACAGAGGCCGAGACAGAGACCGTCTACGACGTCGCCATCGTTGGTGGGGGGCCGGCCGGGCTCAGTGCCGCGCTGAACCTGATTCGTGCGCGACGCAGCGTGTTGCTCATCGACAGCAACCGCCCGCGTAACTCCGCCACGTTGATGTCGCATGGATTCCTCACGCGAGACGGCATCTCTCCGCTGGAGCTCCGCAGGCTCGGACGCGACGAGTTCCTCACCTACGAGGGCGCCGAGCACCGGATGACCATGGTCCAGTCGATCACGCGGGGCGACGACGGCTTCGTGCTCGAGTGCGAGCTCCGTCGCAAGACGAGTCGAGCCGTGGCAAAGGTCGTTCTCGTCGCAACAGGCCTGCAAGAGACACTCCCCGACATCGAAGGCCTCCGCGCGTTCTACGGTACGGCGTTCCACAGCTGCATCGAATGCGACGGCTACGACAAGCGCGATCAGGCGCTGGCGGTCATCGGGGAGGAGCCCGACCTGGCGGAGCGCGCTCTGCTCCTCAGTCAGTGGAGCGCCGACCTGCGTGTGTGCACGAACGGCGCCGACAGTCTCACCCCCCTCGACGAGCAGGCTCTCGACGCCCGAGGATTCACGGTCGATCGACGTGTCATCGCCGAAATCCAAGGCGGACGGGAAGGCGTGACCGGCATCCGGTTCGAAGACGGCGACGTCGTAGCCATCGAGGGAGGCTTCGTGCGACCCGCGTGGGCGAGCGAACTCGGCTACCTGGCCCCGTTGGATCCTGCGTTCGACACCGACGGTCTGCTGGTCGCTGACGGACACGGTCGAACGTCCGTCGACGGGCTCTACGTCGCCGGCGAGTCGACCGCCCCCGGCCCACAGCAGCTCATCGTGGCGGCGGGAGCCGGTGCGCGCACAGCGGCCACCATCAACCGCGATCTCGTCGGTGGCCTACACGAGCTCGCCGATGCTGTACAGTAGATCCGGTTCGGCAACGAGCTACAACGGCTGAAACGCACTGCTTACAAGCAATGCATAACAGCCATTGGGGTATGGTGTAATTGGCAACACGACTGATTCTGGTTCAGTTGTTCTTGGTTCGAGTCCAGGTACCCCAGCAATCGAATCCCCTGTGCACTCGCAAGCGAGAGCCCGGGGGATTGCTGTTTGTTTCTTTGAAAGACGCTAAAGAGGGACGCTGGCGCGTCCGTGGCGAAGGAGGGTTCTCGCTTCGCTTGAACCGGGGGAATTGATGTTTGCGCTCTTGAAAGACGCTGAAGAGGGACGCTGACGCGTTCGGGGCGAGTCCTTGCTTCGCTCGGACCGGTAACGGGGCCGGGGCTGGGTCAGCAGGGCCAGGGCCGGCGGATGGGCAGTCCCAGGGGGTCAGAGGGCAGGGGAGCCGGAGGCGTACCAGGCAGCGAGGCTAGCGAAACCATCGTCGAGAGAGACCGACGGGTGCCAGTCGAGATCGCGGCGAGTGCGACGCTGATCGAACCAATGCGCCGTCGACAGCTGCTCAGCGAGGAAGCGGGTCATCGGAGGTTCGTCGAGGCCGGGGCGAAGGCGCCAGACGGTCTCGATGAGCGAACCCGCCGTGGTCGCAAAGCGAGCCGGAATGCTGCGTTCGGGCGCGGGCACACCCGCGGCGCGACAGATACCTCCGAGGAGTTCGGCAACGGGCCTCGGCTCCCCGTTCGTGAGAACATACGCACGGCCGTGAACCTCCACCGCGCGTGCAAGGGCCTGAGCGATACCGGTCGCCGCATTGTCGATGAAGAGCGTGTCGATCAGGGCGGTGCCATGCGCGAGGAGGGGCAGGCGCCCCGAGCGGGAGCGATCGACGATGCGCGCCACGAGCTGGGTGTCTCCCGGGCCCCAAACGAGATGCGGGCGCACCACGACGACCGAGAAGCCTGCGGCATCGGCGGCCAGCGCCAGGAGTTCAGCTTCGGCCTTGGTGCGCGCGTAATCACCGCGGGCCCGAAGCGGATCGGCGGGGCCGGCGCCCTCTCCTGACAGCGACGTGCCCGAGTGGGCCACCGAGGGCGACGAGACGAAGACGAAGCGCCTCACTTCGGCGCGCGCCGCCGCCGCGAGAAGCAGCTTCGTGCCGCCCACGTTGACCGCCTCGAACTCGGAGGGATCGCCCGCGAGCGACACCTTGGCCGCCAGATGCACGACCGAATCGATCCCGACGAGGGCACGTTCGACCGCTGCAGGGTCCGTAATCGACCCGGTGTGCCCCTCGGCGCCGTCGACACCCGACGGGCGCCGTTGGAACGTACGGACCGAGACGCCCCGGCGGAGCAGCTCGATGGCGACCGCTCGACCGAGCAGACCCGATGCGCCGGTGACGAGCGTGGTCATCTCGGAGCGACCAGCGGGCCGCCCTCGAGAATCGACGCGGCCCAGGTGGCGAGGGCGGTGCGGTCGATCTTGGAGTTGTGGCGCACATCGGTGGGCAGAAGGGGCGCGACCAGAACGGCTGCGATCTCGAGGCCCGCGACGTCGCGAACGGCGGAGGCGAGCTCAGGATCCGAGAGGGCCACCTTCCGAGCACCGGGCTCGGTTTCGACCACGGCCACCGCGACCTGCGTTCCGCGTGGTCCGACCCCGACGAGCGCGGCCCGCCGGACGCTGGGCACCGACTCGATCCGCTGCTCGGGCCCGACCGGGGTCACCGCCCCGTCAGGTGTGGAGAGCACGTGGGGCAGGCGGCCTTCGATCCAGAGCCGACCGTCGCGGTCGATGTGGCCGACGTCGCCCGTGCGGTGCCATCGTCCGGCGGGGACATCTCGACGGGAGGCGCGGTCGGTCAGCCAGAGCCTGTCGTAGTGGTCGAAGAGATGCGGCGCGGAGACGACGATCTCGCCGGTGGCGTCGACCACTTCGGAGGGTTCGCCGACGGCGACGCCGTCGCGGTCGAGAGCGCTGATGCGGATCTCGACGCCCACGATCGGTCGACCGACGCAGACGCCTTGCGCAGCCTCGGTCTGCTCTCGGGCGGCGCGCACCTCGTCGAGAGTCACGTCGGTCATCAGGAGGCCCTCGGTCATGCCGTAGGGCGTGTGCGGCACGGCATGGGGCATGAGCGCCGCGGCTGATTCGAGGAGGGCGGCGGAGACGGGAGCGCCCGCCGAGAGGAAGGTGCCGACCTGGTTCAGCGCCTGCTGGTGCCCCTCCGAGAGGTCGCCCGCGGTGGCAACGACGTTTGTCAGCGCCGCGGGGGAGAGGAACAGTACCGTGGCGTCGATCTCGGCGGCCGCTGCAGCCACCGCGGTCGCGGTCAACGTGGCGGGAGAGGTGACGTCCATCGCCGGTGTCACGGAGCGGGCGCCGAGGGCGGGGCCGAGGAGGGCGAAAGGCGCGAAGCCGGCGACGATGCCCGTCGAGGGTCCGACGCCGTAGGTCGCCCCCAGGGTCGAGCAGAGAGCCGCGAGCCGGCGGTGGGTGTACGCGACGCCCTTCGCCGGGCCGGTGGACCCGGAGGTGAACAGGATGGCCGCGAGATCGTCGGCGCCTGGCGCCTCGGGCAGGCCGACCGCTGAAGCCGCACCAAGCGACACCAGCTCGGGGACGGAGTGCGCTACTCCGAGGGCGTTCTGGGCTGCGGCGGGGAGCGCGGTCGTCGAGATCTTCTGGCCCGGCCAGCCGAGGGCACGAGCGGCGCTCAGCCCTGGGAGCGCACCGATGAGATGGGCCGGCCACGCGCCACGCACGGCGCGGGTGAGCCCCTTGACGCCGAGACCCGCGTCGGCGACGACGACCACGGCCCCCAGGCGAAGGCAGGCGTAGAGGACGGCCGTCAGATCGGCCCCCGGGGGCACGAGCAGCGAAACGCGGTCGCCACGTTCGACCCCGGCAAGGGCGAGGCCCCTGGCGAGCCGGTCGACGCGACGAGCGAGGCCGCGCCAGGTCAAGGAGGTACGGGTGCCGCCGGGCGTGGTCGGCATCTCGACCAGGGCGACCTCGTCGGACTCGCGCCTCTCGTCGAGGGCGCTGAGGAGAGAACGGAACGCGGGCTGTGCGGTCGCCGGCACCGGGGGATCCTGGGGTTCGGAACCACCGAATCGATCCCCGAGCCAGGAGAGCGTTGCGCTCGCGAAGTCGACGTCTTCGGCGACGAGGTGCCCCGCACCCTCGAAGCGGTGCACGTCGGCGTGCGGCAGACGGTCGACGAGATCGTCGAGATAGCGATCGCTGAAGATCGGGTCGCGGGGGCCCCAGAGGAAGAGGGCGGGAACGGTCAGGGCGCGGAGGCCCTCGGCGACACGTCGTCTCTCGGCATCGCTGACGTGGGAGGCGTCGACGGGGATGTCGGCGACGAATCCGCCGACTCCGCCGCGGCGATCGGCCGAGCGATAGGGGGCGCGGTACGCCTCTTTGACGTCGAGGGCGAGCGGCGGGTGCGCGAGTGCAAGTGTGGTCTCGATGAAGGCGGGGGTCGAGACGGTGGCGGCTCCGAGAACACCTTTGCCGAGTGTGAGGCGAAGCGGGGCCGGGATCTTCGACGACTCCGGCTGATGCACGGCGGTGTTGAGCAGCAGAACGCCGGCGAGGAGGTCGGGGTGGTCGACGGCCCAGCCGAGCGAGATGACGCCGCCCCAGTCGTGGCCGAAGGTGACGACGGGGCCGGAGAGCTCGAGTGCGTCGGTAAGGTCGGAGAGATCGCCGACTCGGAGGGTGAGGTCGCGCTCTACGCCGGTGCGCTCGGAGAAGCCCATGTCGAGCTGATCGAGGGCGATGACGCGCCAGACGGGGCCGCCGGCTCGGGCCTGGTCGGTGGCCGTCGAGACCAGAGACCGCCAGAGGTACGACCACGTGGGATTGCCGTGCACGCAGAGGATCGTGCCCACCGGCTCCAGACCCTCGTCGGTGAGGACGGGGCCGGAGTCGAGCACGTGCCAGGTGCGACCGGCCGCCGGCACCAGCCGGGAGAACGAGTCGTCCATGCCGGGCAGGCCCCGAGGGGGGAGCGAAGCGGGGGCGACCTGCCGAGCCGCCCGGGGGAGGCGGGAAATCACCAGGCGAGTTCGGTCATGGCCGTGTTGATGCCGGAGCCGACCCCCATGAGGAGCACGCGATCCCCCTTGGAGAGCGTCTTGGCCTCCTGGGCGAGCGTGATGGGGATCGAGGCCGACCCGACATTGCCGAGCGTCGGGTAGGTGAGGGGGACGAGGTCGCGATCGATACCGGCCGACTTGACGAAGTCGGCCGTGTGGATGTCGGAGACCTGGTGCATCACATAGCGATCCATGTGCGACCAGTTCCAGTCTTTCGCGGCATCGCGCCAGGCGTGGACCACCAGTTCCATGCCGTGTTTGAGCAGCCCGGCCGCGTCGGTGAACATGCCGTTCACCGTGCCGACGCAGAGGTCGTTGTACTGGCTCGCCGAGCGCGTGATGCCGCCAATGATGCGGTGCCCCTCGGGATGGTGGTCGGCGCGACCGAGGACGGCGGCGGCGGCACCGGAACCGAGGGTGAGGCTCGCGAACTCGCTCATGAAGTCGCGGCGGGCGATGTCGCCGTTGAGGAGACGGTCGACCGTGTTGGTCTGCACGTCGTCGAAATCTTCGCCGTCGACGACGAGGGCGTAATCGACCTGACCGGCGTCGATGAGCGAAGCCGCCAGGTTCATCCCGTTAACGAAACCGAGACAGGCGTTGGCGATGTCGAAGTTGAGGGCGGCCGAGCCGAGCCCGAGCCCGTCGTGGAGGTGCACGGCAACGGACGGCTCGAGGTTGCGGCGCGTGATCGAGGTGTTGATGAGCAGCCCGATCTGATCGGGCCGGATGCCGGCCTCATCGAGCGCACGCTTGCCAGCGGCGATGGCCGCCTTCTCGAACGTCTGACCGTCGCTCCAGTTGCGCCGCTCCATGACGCCGGCGACGCGCTGCAGCAGCCCCTTAGGGAGCTTGAGTCGCTTCAAGACGGGCTGCAGGCGCCGATCGAGCTCGTCGGAGGTCGTTACACGCTGCGCCAGCTCGCTCGTTACCGAGAGGAGGGCGACGTTTTTGTGCCTCGTCGTTGCATTTCCGTCCAACGGAGCTCCCTGTCCAGTTGTCGCGGGTCGATTTTGTACCCCCTGGAGTTTACGACCGCAGTGACTGGATGGTTGCCGGATGCCCTGTACCCGCATATGCCGTGGCTGGCATATAGCGATGTCTTACTTCTTGACGGGAGTGAACTCGAAGTGCCAGGGCTCACCGAAGTTGTTGCCGACGGGCTTCCAGCCGTACTTCGGGCCGTACTTGTCGGCCCAGCGCTTCTGAGCGCTTCCGGCGGTCTGCACGCCCGAATTGAGATCCACGGCCAGCGCCCACCCGTGGACGCTTGTGCCGGGAACGGCGGCCACCGACACGTTCTTTTTCTTCGTCCAGTACTTGCCGGCGTACGCGACGCTGTTCGCCACCTTCTTCGAGTGCTTGACGTAGCGCGCGTTCCAGATCGAGACCTGTTTGTCGTAGCTGCGGTAGCCCTCGCTGACACCCAGTTCTTTGCCGAACTTCTTCTTGAAGGCCTTGTTCATCGACCCGTAGCCAGCCGCCGCGTCGATGCGGAGATAGCCGTTCGGGATGGCGATGAGTTTGGAGAGAGGGATCTTGCCATTGGTGTAGCCGCCCCAGGCGTGGGCGGGAGTGGCGGATGTGCCTACGACGAGGCCGAAGGCGAGCAGGAGAGCGACTGCAAGAAGCGCCACGCGGCGAGGCGTGGTGAATGCCGGCAGTCGTGAGGCCGAGGTCATCGTCGGCTCGAGGGTTCCCGTGATCATGGAACGACCCTCGCATCATCCTGCAGGATGATCTTCCCCCAGTGCGGGTCGCCCCACTTCGGGGGGCCCATCGGCGTGTCGCCTTGCTCGACCCCGAAGCGGAGACTATTCCGGGTCGAACTGACTCTCACCAGAGATCGTCGTCGTCCCGTCCGCTCAAGGCGGTTACACTTGTCGCACTTGCCGACTTGGCGCAATTGGTAGCGCAGCTGTCTTGTAAACAGCAGGTTGCGGGTTCAAGTCCCGCAGTCGGCCCCACTCGTTTACGACCCTGGTCGACCCCGGTGCCGCCTCGCGAGGCGGTGAGTCTCTCGAGGGCTTACGCTAGGGGGAGTTCGAAGCCTTTGAGGAGCCCCGCTTGTCTAACATCGTCATCGCCGTTGTCGCCATCGCGCTTTTCGTTTTCGGTATTTTCTGCTTCGGCCTGGCGTTCCAGGTGCCCGAGGCCTGGCGCTTCCTGACCTTCTTCGGCGGAGTCGTGGCCTGCACCGTGGCGCTGTTCATCCCGATGAATTTCATCGGCCGCAGCAACCGCTCCTGGTAGCCCAGCCTCTTCTCGAAGACGCCGTCGCTCGCACCAACGACAAGACCGGCCCGCCGCGAGCGGAGAGCCGGTCTTCGTTATGAGTGCTTCTAAAGTTCGGTAACGAAACTCGAGGCGTCGACCGGCTTCCGCGGCTTGCGTTCGCGGTGGTCGACTCCGCCGACATAGAGCCAGCCCAGGAGGTTCTCGCCCTTCGACAACTTGTGCGCCTTTCTGACTTTCTTGGCACGCGTGTTGGTGCCGGTGCGCCAGAAGACGCCCCAGCCGGCCTCGTCGAGCAGCAGGCTGAGCAGGTGCGCGACGCCCGAGGCGACCGCCTCCTGCTCCCACTCCGGAACCTTGCGGCTCTCTCGCGGCGACGACACGATCGCGATGACCAGCGGCGCACGAAGGAGCTTGCGGGCACCCTTCTCGACCGAGTCGCCGTTCGCGCCGCCCGCCTTAGCGAGAGCGCGCCCGACCTTGAGCCGCGCATCACCGCGGAGCGCGATGAGCCGCCACGGCGCGAGGTGCGAGTGGTCGGCTACCGTCGCCGCGGCCGCCACGAGCTCGAGGAGCTCGTCGTGTGACGGGGCCTCCTCGGTGACGGTGGAGCGGGAACGGCGACGCAGAACGGCTTCGCGGACGGGCGAGGCCGTCAACGACGCTCCGGCGGTTTCGGAGAGGTTCACGCCTGCTCGTCGGCCTTGAAGTTCAGCGAGATGCTGTTCATGCAGTAGCGATCGCCGGTGGGCGTGCCAAAGCCATCGTCGAAAACGTGGCCGAGGTGCGAACCGCAGTTCGCGCAGCGGACCTCGGTGCGGACCATGCCGAGCGACTTGTCTTCGATCAGCTGGACGGCGTCGGGGTTGACCGACTCGTAGAACGACGGCCAGCCGCAGTTCGAATCGAACTTCGTGCCGCTCTTGAACAGCTCATTGCCGCAGGCGGCACAGGTGTAGAAACCGGCCCGGCTCTCATCGAGCAGCTCGCCCGTCCAGGGGCGCTCGGTTGCGGCTTCGCGCAGCACGGCGAACTCTTCCGGGCTGAGCTCTTCGCGCCACTCGGCGTCGCTCTTCTCGACCTTGTACTCCATGGGTGCTCCTTCGTTCGGGGCCGGGACCGCTGGGTGCAGGATCCGGCCACCCCATTCAACACTGCACGCCCGGTGATGATTCCGTGTATGCACCCGGAACGCCGCCCGCACAGCGGGCCGTAGGCTCGGCGGCATGAGCACCGCGGAACGCTTCCAGGAATTCGCGGCGGTGGCGGCGGCCGGCGGCTCGCCGATCTACGCCGACTGGGCAGGCGCGATCGCCGGTGACCCGAGGCTCGTCGAGATCGTCGACGCGGCACCCGCAGGGTCGAGGCAGCCTGTGCTCGTGCTGGCCGTGTGTCGGATCCTGGGGGCGCAGCTCTCGTCGTTCGGCTCCCTGCGGGCCTGGATGCTCGACCATGCCGACGCCCTCGTGCTCGAACTGGGGCGACGGCTCACGCAGACGAACGATGTGCGCAGGTCGGGGCCGGTGGCTCTCGCGCTGGCCTCCGCCGGGATCACCGGGCCGATCGCGCTGCTCGAGGTGGGAGCGTCGGCAGGGCTCGGGCTCTACCTCGACCGGTTCGCGCTCGCGGTGACCGCCGAGGGGTCCGCGTTCACGCTGGGAGACACCACGAGCGACGTCCGCCTGGCCACGGAGGTCGCCGGGCCGTGGTGGGGCGACGAGGATCCCACGCTGCCGCGCATCGAGGCACGGCTCGGCCTCGACCTGCAGCCCCTCGCCGTGACAGACGACGACGCCCGCCGCTGGCTCGAGACGCTGCTGTGGCCGGGTCAAGAGGACCGCGTGGATCTGCTGCGTGCGGCCCTGCGGGTGGCAGTGCAGGATCCGCCGACGTTGGTGACGGGAGACGCCGTCGACGGGCTCGAAGAGCTGGTCGCCCGCAGCCCGCTGGGGCTCACGCCGGTGGTGGTCTCGACCGGCACCCTCGTCTACCTGCCGGGAGCCAGGCGCCAGGCGTTCGTCGACCTGGTGACCCGGCTCGGCGTGCGGTGGATCGCCTACGAGCGCACCGGGCTGCTGTCGGGAGTGCAGGCGACCGTGTCGGATCCTGGTCGTTTCACAGGGCGACCGGAGGCCTTTGCGACGCTTTCACTCGACGGTGTCGCGCTCGCTGTGGGAGATCCGCACGGGACGCGAGTGCAGCCGGTCTGACGCGTGTCGGGCCGGGCTCGCTACCCGTGCGATCTAGGATGACGGCAACCGGAGGGTGCAGATGCAGAGCGACGAGGAGTACGTGCGCGGTCTCAGCGACCGCGATCGGCGCCTTCTCGACTTCGAGCAGAATGCCCCCGCCTCACCTCCGCGAAAAGCGGCGGCGATCCGGTCGGAACTGGGCCTTTCTGCCCCGCGATACCAGCAGTTGCTCGGTTCGCTCATAGAAAGACCCGATGCACTTGCCTACGCGCCGATGCTGGTCGGGAGGCTGCTGCGCCTGCGCGACTCCCGCGCCGCATCGCGCAGCGCCCGGACCTTCGGCCGCTGACCGCCCGATCACGGAAGACCAGACACCGCATGGCCAAGTTCCCTCAGGACCGTTTCGATGGCGTCCCCGACTCGCTGCTGCGCGTCGGCGCCCACCGCTCCGGCGTTCGGCGGCACGGCGGCCTGATCGTCTTCGCGTGGGCGTTCCTCGCCGTGGGCGTCTTGACGGCGGGCGGCATCGCCTGGCTCACCGTGACCAACGACAGCTTCCAGTTCCGTAGCTCGGCATCGACGAGTTCGAGCACTGCGACGCCGAAATCCTCGGCGACGGGCACCGCCACCAGTGGGGCGACCAAGACACCCGCGGCGACTCCGACAGCCACGCCCCTCGCCGACCCGTCGAAGGTCGACTCCACGAAGACGACCATCACCGTGCTCAACGCGACCACCACCACGGGCCTCGCCTCGACCGCCGGAACCACCCTGACGAACGCCGGCTGGATCGTCGGCAACATGGGCAACGCGTCGTCGCAGGTCTCGACCTCCGTGGTCTACTACGACGACTCGGCGGCCGACAACGAGTCGATCGCCCTCGGCATCGCGAAGTCGCTCGGGATCAACACGGTCGAGCAGAGCACGGCGTTCCCCGGCGCGACGATCACGGTGATCCTCGGAGCCGACTTTAACGCCCAGTCGTGAGCCGTCGGTAAGCAGCGTCTCGCAGCGCTGCGTGACGGAAAATGACGCCTTCGGTTACGGCCGTGTAAACAACAGGCCGTTTGGCGCCTCCCGGTCCAATTTTTCGGGCGGCACCCCCCTTTTCGGCCCGGCTCTTTATTACTATCTGGGATCAGTCGGCCCCTCCGCACCGGTCCGTGCCGGCTGGGCAGCGCCACCGACAGACACAGCTAGGGAGTACGAAATGGCCAACGGAACCGTGAAGTGGTTCAACGCGGAAAAGGGTTACGGATTCATCACCGTCGAGGGAGACGGGCAGGACGTATTCGTCCACTATTCAGCCATCGACATGAGCGGATACAAGGTGCTCGAAGAGGGCCAGGCCGTCGTGTTCGAGGTCGGGACGGGCAACAAGGGCCCCCAGGCCGAAGCCGTACGCCTCGCCTGAGTCGTCAGAGCAGAGAAGCGCCGTCCGCGAGGGCGGCGTTTTTCGTGTGGGCGACCGTTTCGGGAGGCGACGGGCGGGCGGTCTCGGGGGTTTCGGATCCTTGCCCAAGGGGCTCCTGAGAGCACTTGCACTCGATACGGCAGAGTGCCAGAATCAATTGGCACTCTCGATGAGGGAGTGCCAAAAGACTCACCTGATATACGGCACCAGCCGGGGCAGCGTGCCCCACGACGTCCGGGAGGGACGAAAAACCACATGGCTAAGATCATTGCTTTTGACGAAGAGGCCCGACGCGGCCTCGAGCGCGGCCTGAACATTCTTGCCGACGCTGTAAAGGTCACCCTCGGCCCGCGCGGTCGCAACGTCGTTCTGGAGAAGAAGTGGGGCGCCCCCACGATCACCAACGACGGTGTCTCCATCGCGAAAGAGATCGAGCTCGACGACCCCTACGAGAAGATCGGCGCCGAGCTGGTCAAAGAGGTCGCGAAGAAGACCGACGACGTCGCCGGAGACGGCACGACGACGGCTACCGTCCTCGCCCAGGCACTCGTGCGCGAGGGCCTCCGTAACGTCGCCGCCGGCGCCGACCCGATCAGCCTCAAGCGCGGCATCGAGAAGGCCGTCGCGGCCGTCTCCGCGCAGCTGCTCGAGAACGCCAAAGAGATCGAGACCAAGGACGAGATCGCCGCTACCGCGTCCATCTCGGCTGCCGACCCCACCATCGGCGCACTTATCGCCGAAGCGATCGACAAGGTCGGCAAAGAGGGCGTCGTCACCGTCGAGGAGTCGAACACGTTCGGCACCGAGCTCGAGCTCACCGAGGGCATGCGCTTCGACAAGGGTTACCTGTCGCAGTACTTCGTCACCGACCCCGAGCGCCAGGAAGCCGTCTTCGAAGACGCCTACGTTCTGATCGTCAACTCGAAGATCTCGAACATCAAAGACCTGCTGCCCATCGTCGACAAGGTCATCCAGTCGGGCAAGCAGCTCCTCATCATCGCGGAAGACGTCGACGGAGAGGCTCTCGCGACCCTCGTCGTCAACAAGATCCGCGGCATCTTCAAGTCGGTCGCCGTCAAGGCTCCCGGCTTCGGCGACCGTCGTAAGGCGCAGCTGCAGGACATCGCCATCCTCACCGGTGGTCAGGTCATCGCCGAGGAGGTCGGACTCAAGCTCGAGAACGCCACCCTCGACCTGCTCGGCCGTGCCCGCAAGGTCATCATCACCAAAGACGAGACCACCATCGTCGAGGGTGCTGGCGACGAAGAGATGATCGCCGGTCGCGTCAAGCAGATCCGTGCCGAGATCGAGAACACCGACAGCGACTACGACCGCGAGAAGCTCCAGGAGCGCCTCGCGAAGCTGGCCGGTGGCGTCGCCGTCATCAAGGCCGGCGCTGCAACCGAGGTCGAGCTCAAAGAGCGCAAGCACCGCATCGAAGACGCCGTTCGCAACGCGAAGGCCGCCGTCGAAGAGGGCATCGTCGCCGGTGGTGGAGTCGCGCTGATCCAGGCCGGCAAGACCGCTCTCGCCACCCTCGAGCTCGAGGGCGACGAGGCGACCGGTGCGAACATCGTGCGTGTCGCCATCGACGCTCCGCTCAAGCAGATCGCCTTCAACGCGGGCATGGAGCCCGGCGTCGTCGTCGACCGCGTGCGCAACCTCGACGTCGGATGGGGCCTCAACGCCGCGACCGGCGAGTACGTCGACATGCTGGCTGCCGGCATCATCGACCCCGCCAAGGTGACGCGCTCCGCTCTGCAGAACGCTGCCTCGATCGCCGGCCTCTTCCTCACCACCGAGGTCGTCGTCGCCGACAAGCCCGAGAAGAACCCGGCCCCGGCCGGCGACCCCACGGGTGGCATGGACTTCTAAGTCCGCTTCGCTTCACGACTCAGGCCGGTTCCCCCTCGGGGGAGCCGGCCTTTGCCGTTGCCGGTGGGGCGTGCTGCCGGTGGGGCGTGCTGGTGGGGCGCTCTGCGGCAAGGTGACGCGGATCGGCCATTGCGACGTGGCGCGCCGGGTCGGTTTGGCCTAAGCGCGTCGGTTCGTGCGGGGTGGCGCCGGCCGGGCGTCAGCGGCGCACGCAGCGTCAGGAGAGCGTGGGAACCGGGCCTGCAGGCATCAGAGGCAACGAGACTCGGAAGGTGGCGCCGCCGCCGGGGGTGTCGAAGACGTCGACGTCGCCATGGTGGGCGGCGACGATACCGGAGACGATCGCGAGGCCGAGACCCGAGCCGCCGGTGTCGCGGGTGCGCGAGGTGTCGGCCCGCCAGAAGCGCTGGAAGATCTTCTCGCGGATCTGCGGCGGGATGCCCTCGCCGTGGTCGATGATGTCGATGGTCGCCATGCCTCGGCCGGGGTCGGCCTGGACGGCGAGCTCGATCGGAGCGTCGTGGTCGGTGAATCGCATGGCGTTACCCATGAGGTTGGTGACCACCTGACGAATCTTGTTCTCTTCGCCGAGGATCACCGGGCTGACGACGCCGTCGCCGGAGCCGTCGGCACTCGGAGCATCGAGTGCGTCGGTGCCCGCTTCTGCTGCGCGGGCGCGTCGGATCCTGAGCCGGGCCAGGGTCGCACCGGCGAACGCGATCGGACCGGTCGTGCCGGGGGCGAGCGGTGCGACGGGGCCCGGGGCGACGACGTACTCGTCGCTCGACTCGTGGCCCGGATCGACCGGCTCGCGCACGAAGACGCGGATCTCGCGGTCGGTGTTGGACGCCATCGTGTCGAGCGCAGAATCTCGGGCGATGGTCACCAGGTCGACCGGCCCGAGCTCGAGGGGCTTGGACTCGTCGAGGCGCGCGAGCTGGAGGAGGTCTTGGACGAGGACGCCCATGCGGATCGCCTCTTTTTCGATGCGGTCCATGGCCTGGGCGACGTCTTCGGGCTTGGTCAGGGCGCCCATGCGGTAGAGCTCGGCGTATCCGCGGAGCGAGACCAGGGGCGTGCGGAGCTCGTGGCTGGCGTCGCCGACGAAGCGGCGCATCTGGTCGATGGTCTTCGCGCGGTCGTCGAAGGCGTAGTCGATGCGAGAGAGCATCGTGTTGAGGGAGCGGTTGAGCCTGCCCACCTCGGTGTTCGGGGTCGTGGTGTCGAGCCGCTGACTGAAGTCGCCGTCGGCGAACCGGGCGGCGGTGTCTTCGACGTCGCGCAAGGGGGCAAAGGTCGAGGTCACCAGGAGCCTTGTGATGGCAGCGCCGAGGACGACCACGGAGAGGCCGAAGCCTAGGAAGATGTACGAGAACCGGGTGATCGTCGCGTTGGTGGTCGCGAGGTTCGTGCCGGCCACCACGGTCGCCTCGACCGACTGGCTCGTTGATTTGTTGGTGAGGGTCGTGTGATCCGCGTAGAGGCGCCACTCCTCCGTGCCCAGGGCGTTGTAGGTGCTGAAGGCCGTGGGGTGTGTGGCGGCCGACTGCTCAGTGAAGTCGGGAAGATAGGGGGTGGACGACGCGGGCAGAGAGGCACCGTTGTCGCAGAGAAGCTCTCCGTCGTTGGAGAAGATCGCGACGTAGCTGGTCTTGTAATTGCCGAAATTCGAGGTGCAGGAGTCCGCGCCATCCCACGACACGGACGCCGCCCCCGACTTCAGGTCGCGGTCGACCTGCCCGTACAGGTAAGTGCTGAGCACCGTCATCGTGCCGAGGCCGGCGACGAGCAGCCCGAGCGTCACCAGGCAGACGGTGATGCCGGTGATCTTGGTTCGGATGGAGATCTCGTTCCACCACTGCGAAAGGCGTGAGTGCATGACTGCGCCAGATTAGCGGAGGGGCCTGGAGAAGCCTCGGGGCGAGAAGTCGGATTCACGGCGCACGCACCGGTTTCGACCTCTAGCGTCGGGTGTAGCGGGAGCACACCGCGACCGCGTGATCAAGGAGGATCGCAATGGCAGGAAACAGAGCCGTCGCCTACAAGGGGCCGGGCGAGGTCGAGGTCATCGACACCGACTACCCGACATTCGAGCTGAAAGACGGCCCGGGGGTCAATCCCGCTAACGTCGGCAGACAGGTCAAGCACGGGGCGATCCTCAAGACGGTCGCCACCAACATCTGCGGTTCCGACCAGCACATGGTCCGTGGTCGGACAACGGCTCCCACCAATCTCGTGCTGGGTCACGAGATCACCGGCGAAGTGGTCGAGGTCGGGCCCGACGTCGAGTTCATCAAGGTCGGCGACCTCGTGTCGGTGCCGTTCAACATCTCGTGCGGTCGCTGTAAGAACTGCAAGGAGCGCAAGACCGGCATCTGCCTCAACGTCAACCCGGATCGCCCCGGGAGTGCCTACGGCTACGTCGACATGGGCGGGTGGGTCGGTGGCCAGGCCGAGTTCGTGCTGGTGCCGTACGCCGACTGGAACCTCCTGCGCTTCCCCGACAAAGACCAGGCCCTCGAGAAGATCATGGATCTGACGATGCTGTCGGACATCTTCCCGACCGGATTCCACGGGGCCGTAACGGCCGGCGTGGGTGTCGGCTCGACCGTGTACGTGGCCGGTGCGGGCCCGGTGGGCCTCGCCGCCGCGACCAGCGCGCTCCTTCTCGGCGCGGCCGCCGTGATCGTCGGCGACATGAACGAGGGCCGTCTGGCGCAGGCGCGGAGCTTCGGCTGCGAGACGGTCGACCTCTCGAAGGGCGGGCCAGCCGAGCAGATCGAGCAGATCCTCGGTGTGCCCGAGGTCGACTGCGCGGTCGACGCGGTCGGGTTCGAGGCGAAGGGGCACGGCCACGACGCCAAGGAGGCGCCGGCCACCGTGCTGAACTCGCTCATGGACATCACCGCGGCCGGTGGGGCGATGGGAATCCCGGGGCTGTACGTCACGGGCGACCCGGGCGCCGCTGACGAGGCGGCCAAGAAGGGATCCTTGTCGCTGTCGCTCGGAACCGGATGGGCCAAGTCGCTGTCGTTCACCACGGGCCAGTGCCCGGTGATGAAGTACAACCACGGTCTGATGCAGGCGATCCTGCACGACCGGGTGCACATCGCCGACAATGTTAACGCCAAGGCGATCAGCCTCGAGGACGCCCCGCGCGGCTACAAGGAGTTCGACGCCGGCTCGGCGACGAAGTACGTCTTGAACCCGAACGGCTACCTGGACGGCGCGAAGGCCGCGTAACTGCGACCAGAATGCACGAACGCCGTGACCCGAACTGGGTCACGGCGTTCTTGTGTGGAGCAGCTCAGACCTTGGCGGCCTTCAGCATGTAGCCGAAGCCACGCTTGGTCTGGATGATCGGCTCGGCCGAGAACTGGTCGAGCTTGCGGCGGAGGTACGAGATGTAGCTCTCGACGATGCCCGCGTCGCCGTTGAAGTCGTACTCCCACACGTGGTCGAGGATCTGCGCCTTCGACAGCACCCGGTTGGGGTTGAGCATGAGGTATCGGAGCAGCTTGAACTCGGTCGGGCTGAGCTCGATGGCCGTCTCGCCGATCGTGACCTCGTGCGTGTCTTGATCCATGGTCAGCTCGCCGGCGCGGATGATCGCGTCTTCGTCTTCGTTCATGGTGCGACGCAGGATGGCCTTGATGCGCGCGACGATCTCGTCGAGGCTGAACGGCTTCGTGACGTAGTCGTCGCCACCGACCGTGAGACCCGTGATCTTGTCTTCGGTGTCGTCTTTGGCGGTGAGGAAGAGGATCGGCGACGTGTAGCCAGACGAACGGAGTCGCTTGGTGACGCCGAACCCGTTCATGTCGGGCAGCATCACGTCGAGGATGATGAGGTCGGGCTCCTCTTCGAGGACCGCGGAGATCGCCTGAGCGCCGTTGCCGACGGCACGCACGGCGAAGCCGGCGAACCGGAGGCTCGTGGTCAGGAGGTCGCGGATGTTGGGCTCGTCGTCGACGATCAGAATCTTGGGGCCATCGCTCATGGGTCAAGTATCTGCGCGCCGTCTAAGCGTTTGCTGAGAGCTGGGCGTGCGCGCTATGTCTGCGCGCTGGTGCTCAGCCCGACTCAGGCGGCCAGGGTCGGAGAATCGAGGATCGTGTAGCTGTAGCCCTGCTCGGCGAGGAACCGCTGGCGGTTCTGAGCGAAATCCTGATCGACCGTGTCGCGGCTGACCAGCGTGTAGAACGAGGCCGGAATGCCGGACTTCTTGGGGCGCAAGAGCCTGCCCAACCGCTGCGCTTCTTCTTGACGCGAGCCGTAGGATCCTGAGACCTGAATTGCGACCGTCGCCTCCGGCAGATCGACGGAGAAGTTGGCCACCTTCGACACCACCAGCACCTTCACCTCGCCATCGCGGAAGGCCTGGAAGAGACGCTGGCGCTCGTCGACGGGTGTCGATCCCGTCAGCTTGGGGGCGTTCAGGGCTTCGGCGAGCTCGTCGATCTGGTCGAGATACTGCCCGATGACGAGGATCTGCTCGCCCTCGTGCTTGTCGACGAGCTGGCGGACGACGTTCATCTTGACGGGCGCCGTCGCGGCGAGGCGGTAGCGCTCTTCGTCGGGAGAGGCGGCGTACTGAAGGCGCTCCTCTTGGGGGAGGTCGACGCGCACCTCGTAGCAGTTGGCCGGCGAGATGAAGCCCTGGGCCTCGATCTCTTTCCATGGGGCGTCGAAGCGCTTCGGGCCGATGAGGCTGAAGACGTCGCCCTCGCGGCCGTCTTCACGGACGAGCGTCGCGGTGAGGCCGAGCCGCCGCCGTGCCTGCAGCTCGGCGGTCAGCTTGAAGACGGGCGCCGGAAGGAGGTGCACCTCGTCGTAGACCACGAGGCCCCAGTCGAGAGCGTCGAGCAGCGACAGGTGGGTGTACTTGCCCGCCCGGCGCGCGGTGAGGATCTGGTACGTCGCAATCGTCACGGGCTTGATCTCTTTGACCGCGCCCGAGTACTCGCCGATCTCGTCTTCTGTGAGTGAGGTGCGCTTGAGGAGCTCGTCGCGCCACTGGCGCGCCGAGACCGTGTTGGTCACGAGGATCAGCGTGTTGGTCTTCGCCTGCGCCATGGCACCGGCGCCGACCAGCGTCTTACCCGCACCACAGGGGAGCACGACGACGCCCGAGCCGCCCTCGAAGAAGTTGTCGACCGCCTTCTGCTGGTAGTCGCGGAGGTTCCACTCGGAGGTGTCGAGGTCGATCGCGTGCGGGGTGCCGGGGGTGTAGCCGGCGTGGTCTTCGGCGGGCCAGCCGAGCTTGATGAGCTGCTGTTTCACCTCGCCGCGAGCCCACGGCAGGAGCTCCCAGAGATCGTCGGCCCGCTTTACGCCGAGCAGCTCGCCAATCTTTTTCGCGCGGGTGACCTCGCTCAAGACGGCTTTGTCGGTACCGCGAAGCAGAAGCTGATCGCCGTCGCGCTCGATGACGATGCGGCCGTACCGGGCGACGGTCTCGGCGATGTCGACCGAGACGCTCTGCGGCACCGGGAACTTCGAGTATTTGTCGAGGGTCGCGAGCATGTCGTCGGCGGAGTGGCCGGCGGCACGGGCGTTCCACAAACCGAGGCGCGTGATGCGGTAGGTGTGCACGTGCTCGGGTGCGCGCTCGAGCTCGGCGAACACCGAAAGGTCGTGTCGGGCGTCCTCCGCATCGGGGTGGGCGACCTCGAGGAGGACGGTGCGGTCGCTCTGGACGATCAACGGGCCTGGCATAACCGGTCAGTCTATGCGCGGGGCCTGTGAGCGGCTCCGGGTTGCGCCGGAGCCGCGATCAGGCGGGCGGAGTAGCGACGGCGACGATACTCGACAGGGGCAGCGTGCGCTCGATGTCGGACTTGCGGTCGCGCCCGCGCACCCGGCCTCCACCGACGCCGGTGGGCTCCATCGTCAGCTGGCTCGTCGTGCCGTCGGCATGCGCCAGGGTGATCAAGACCGTCAACCGAGCGTGGGCGGCCGAGTCGAGCTGGCGGGAGATCCACGCTCGCTCGGTGTCGTCATCGGTGCCGGAGGAGGCCTGCACGCGATCCACGAGAGCGACGAGCGGATCGACGCCGACCGGCGGGGCAGACCGGCGCGGGCGTCGGCGGAGCGGCGGCCTGGTCGGTCGGCGATCGGCGTCTTCGAGGAGAACGGGATAGCGCTCGTCGAGCAGAGCCCAGTAGACCGTCTCCGCGTCGAACCGGCTCAGCATCACGAGAGGGCCCGCCCGGAACAGGCCGATCGGTCGGAGCGCCTGATCGACCTGGGCGGTGTCGAGAAGGGCCGGATCGTCGGCGCGAAGCTGGCTGACAGCACCGAACGACGTCGCCTGAGGATCCAGGTCGGCGGCCCCGAGATCAGCCACCCGATAGCGTCCGTGCCGGTCAGCCGTCTCGGTGAGCAGATAGTCGACCGGCTGGGGGATGCCGGTAGAGGACAGGGAGGTGAGGAACTCGCGGAGGCTGTCGGCGGTCTCGCCCGAGCTGAGGGCGGCCTGGATCCTTGTCTCGGTGATTCGATACGTCGCCGCGAGACCCGCACTCTCGACATCGGCGATCAGCCGGAGACGAGCGTCGAGGTCGGGCGCGAGAGGGCCGGGAGCGACGACGGTCAGATCGTGCTGCAGATACACCTGGTCGATGGGCTGGGGGAGGAGGCCCCGGACGATCTCGGTGGCGGCCTCGACTCCATCGCCGAGCAGCGCGACGGCGGTGGAGGTCGGGCGCGACCCCGAGGTCAGACCGAAGAGCTCGGCGGCCCGAGCGAAGGCATCGAGGCGCTCGGCAACCCACGAGCCGCCGGCGGGGAACAGCCATTCGCTGAACGTGCGGAGCGGCTCGCCCCAGGACGTCGAGCTGCGCTGCGCCAGGACGGTGCGCACCTCGGCGGGCAGTGTGTCGAGCCAGGCCGACACGAGCGAGGCCCAGCGGTCGGCCCAGGTCGAGAGGAGCCACGCCTCGGCGTTCGTGCCGGGAATCCAGCCCTCGGGGCCGAGCTCGACCAGGGACGCGGCCCGGGCGGCCACGAGGATCGGCGCCACGTCGTCGACATCGATCCGAGCGGCCTCGGCGAGGCGCCGGCTCTCGGGAAGCGCCAGGCCGCCCCGAGCGAGCTCGCGCGCCGGAGCGTCGGTCACAGCGCGGACGATCTCGGCGACCTCGACGACGATCGCGTAGAGACGCTCGGCGCTCGCCGTGTCGTGTGCGACCTTCGCCTCGTCGTCGAGCTGCTCGACGGCCTCGAGCACGACGGGCGGACGGATGCCGGCGAGGCGGGCGAGCGTGAGCAGTGGGTCGTCGTCGAGGGCCTCGGTGACGGTGTCGAAGGCGGTGGCGGTGGGTGCAGTGGTGGTAGTGCCGTCGGTGGCTGGTGAGCCGGTGCGGGTGGTGGCCTCGGTGCCGGCGCTGTCGTCCGAGCTGTCGGCGCCGTCGGTCGACAGGAGGACGAGCAGGCGCTCGGAGAGTCGGGCGAAGGCCGCTTCGACATCGTCCGTCGACAGGTCGAACGCGGCTTCGGCTCGTTCGATGACCAGCGCGGCGTCGGCAGCGGTCGCCGTCGTGCGGAGAGCGATCAGCGACACACGGTCGAGGCGACTCAGCACCTCGCGCAGTGATGCCCGGTCGAGCAGGGTCTCGGCGAGGTCGAAGGCGTCTTTGACCGTGTTCGGTCGCGGCACGGTGCGGCCGAGGAGTCGAGCCCGAAGGGTTTCGGCGTCGAGGGCGCGGAGCACGCCGGCGAGGTCGAGGGCGCTAGCCACGGGGCGCCTCTGCCCCGGTGCTTTGGCGGCCGCCGGTCAGCGTGTGTCGCCCCGGGTCTCGCGTTGACGGCGAATCGCGCTGACGATGACGAAGGCGATGATCAGCAGGATCGCGATCGGGAATCCGAGAACGGGCAGCACGGCGATCGCCGGCCAGATGCCACTCGCACTGGTCACGTGCGCTGCGCCACCGATGAGGTAGATGGCGATGCAGACAGCGGAGAAGACCGCGACGGTGATCGCGGCGTACACGAGGACACGCTCGGCGCGACGGATTCCGTCGGGAGCGTTCACGACCTGCTTCTTCTGTGCCACGATGCTCAGCGTAGTCGGGGCACGGCTGGCCGTGGGCCCGTATGCTTGTCGGGCCCCACTAACTAGGAGTTCAGTCATGCCCACCGGCAAGGTCAAGTTCTACGACGAAGAGAAGGGCTTCGGCTTCATCGCGAGCGATGACGGTCAAGAAGTCTTCCTCCATGCGTCGTCTCTGCCCGCCGGCACGACCGGGATCAAGGCCGGCTCCCGGCTCGAGTTCGGCATCGCCGACGGCAAGAAGGGTGCCCAGGCGCTCTCGGTGCGTGTGCTCGAGAAGGCGCCGAGCCTCGTCGAGCGCAACCGTCGCTCGGCCGAAGACATGGCCGTGATCGTCGAAGACGTCGTCAAAATGCTCGATGGAGTCGGCAACCGCCTCCGCCGCGGCCGCTACCCCGAAAATGGCGCGCAGGTCGCCGCCGTGCTGCGGAAGATCGCGGACCAACTCGATGGCTGACGCGGCAGACCTCTACTCGCTGGCCCGCGAGGCGCTCCTCGAGATCACCCGCGACGACACAATCGGCGAGCCGCTCGAAGTGGTCGACGAGGGCGAAGGCGTCTCGACGGTCCGCTTCGCGAACACGCTGCCGGGCTATCCGGGCTGGCTGTGGACGGTCAGCATCGCTGTCGTCGGCGACGAGGAGCCCTCGGTGCTCGAGACCGAACTGCTGCCGGGCGACACCTCGCTGCTCGCACCCGACTGGGGGCCGTGGGTCGAGCGCCTCGCGGAGTACGAAGCGGCGCAGGGTGCGTTGTCGGAAGGCGACGACGAGTCGGATGACGACGAGTCGGACGACGATGACGATGAGTCGGACGACGATGACGAGTCGGACGACGACGATGAGTCGGATGAAGACGACGACGATGAGTCCGACGACGACGACGATGACTCCGACGATGACGACGACTACGACGAGAACTCGCCCCGCAAGGCCCGCGACGGCCTCCGCCGTGAGTTCGACGGCGTCGACGTCGAGGAGGCGGCCGAGGCCGTCGGCCTCGACGGGGCGGACGGCGACGACGAGGATGACGACGTCGTGCGCTCCTAGACGCTGACCGAGAGTACGAAAACCGCCCCCCGGCTTCGGCCGAGGGGCGGTTTTCGTACTCTCGGTGTGGAGCACTACCGAATTCGAAGGAGATTTGGGGGAGTGAGCCGTCGGATCCTTGAGTTCTGGGCCCGAGGTAGGCGTTTCTCCTTCAAATTCCGAGGCGGGCGGCGTCAGGCAGCGAGGGCGGCGACCACGAACTCGATGGACCGGATGAGCTGGCGGACGTCGTCGGGCTCGATCGCCGTGAACGTCGCGACGCGGAGCTGGTTGCGGCCGAGCTTGCGATAGGGCTCGGTGTCGACGATGCCGTTGGCGCGGAGCACCTTCGCGACGAGGGCCGCGTCGATCGAGTCGTCGAAGTCGATCGTCGCGACGACCTGTGAGCGGTGCTCGGGGTCGACAACGAACGGCGTCGCGTAGTCGGAGGTGGTGGCCCAGTCGTAGAGGGCTCCCGACGACTCTTTCGTGCGGGCGTCGGCCCACGAGAGGCCGCCATTGTCGAGGATCCACCGGGTCTGGTCTTCGAGAAGAAGGAGCGTCGTCAGGGCGGGCGTGTTGAGCGTCTGGTTCAGCCGCGAGTTGTCGACTGCGTTCTTCAGGCTGAGGAATTCGGGGATGTAACGGTCGGACGCGGCGATGCGCTCGACGCGCTCGATCGCGGCCGGCGACATGAGGGCGAACCAGAGGCCGCCGTCGGAGGCGAAGTTCTTCTGGGGGGCGAAGTAGTAGACGTCGGCCTCGGCGGCGTCGAACGCCGCACCGCCGGCCGCGCTGGTCGCATCGATCACGGTGAGGGCGCCGTCGTCGCCGTGGACCCGCTTGACCGGAGCCATGACACCCGTCGAGGTCTCGTTGTGCGGCCACGCATAGACATCGACGCCCGCCTCGACCTCGACCTCGGCGCGCGAGCCGCCCGGCGCGGTGATGACCCGGGGCGCGTCGAGCCAGGGGGCGCCGGCGGCCTTGGCGAACTTCGAGCCGAACTCGCCGAAGGAGAGGTTCTCGGCGCGCTTCTCGATGAGGCCGAACGACGCGGCATCCCAGAACGCGGTCGAGCCGCCGTCGCCGAGAACCACCTCGTAGCCGTCGGGAAGGGCGAAGAGCGTAGAGAGGTCGGCCCGGATCCTGCCCACCAGGTCTTTGACCGGCGCCTGCCGGTGCGACGTGCCGAGGATGGTGGAGCCCGCCGTCACGAGGTGCTCGAGCTGAGCGCCGCGGATCTTCGAGGGGCCGCAACCGAAGCGACCGTCGGTCGGGAGGAGGTCGCGGGGGATCGTGATGTCGGAGGGGGTGCGGGTGTCGGCCATGCGGTCGATCGTATCCAGGGCAACTACGGGGGAAGTTCACCATCAGAGGACGCCCAGGTGATCCGGCCCATAAGGTGCGAGCAGTAGTCTTGGTGAAAATTGCGTTATCGGGGAGGCACCGTTGACTGATCTTGTCGACACCACAGAGATGTACCTTCGGACGATCCTCGACCTCGAAGAGGAGAACATCGTTCCCCTTCGCGCGCGGATCTCGGAGCGACTCGGCCACTCCGGCCCGACGGTTTCGCAGACCGTTGCCCGCATGGAGCGCGACGGCCTGGTCGTCGTCACCGGCGACCGCCACCTCGAACTGACCACGCAGGGGCGCACCAAGGCCACGCACGTGATCCGCAAGCACCGTCTCGCCGAGCGCCTGCTCGCCGACGTCATCGGTCTCGACTGGGCCTTCGTGCACGACGAGGCCTGCCGCTGGGAGCACGTGATGAGCGAGCAGGTCGAGCGCCGACTGCTTGAGATGCTCGACCACCCGACGGAGTCGCCGTACGGCAACCCGATCCCGGGGCTCGACGAGCTCGGCGATTCGCCCGCGGGCCGGTTCATGGACGGCGTGATCTCGATCGTCGACGTGGCGGCGCAGAATCCCAGCGGAAAGTCAGGAATGATTCGGCGCCTCGCCGAGCCGGTCCAGTTCGAGCCGGAATTCTTGCAGCAGCTGCACGACAGTGGGGTACAGCCCGGCAAGACGGCGACCATCTCTCAGGCGGGATCGTACGTTCGCGTGCACGTGGAGGGGTACGACGAGGCACTCGAACTGGCCAACGACGTCGCCGCACACATCTACCTCAGCGTCTGACTTTCGCCCCGTTCGTTTACCCTTTCGTTACAAAAGTCCTCCTTCAGGATGACACTGGGGTCGTACTCGGGTACGCTCGCCAAGTCCAAACAACCAGGAAGCCGGTTGCCGGACCCGTGGCGAGACGTCTCGATTCCCATCTCTCGCCGCTTGTCGTTGATCCAACGAACGGATGGGTCGTCTGACCCGGGTAGCTACAGCACTGCCCGGAGAAGCGTCGAGGCGCAGGAGAGCCCCCCTCTTGAGCACTGGCATCACCACGACCACTACCGCGACCCCCGTCGCCAGCCGCAGGTCGACCCCTCGCACCGACCCGATCCGCACCGGGCCCATCGCCACTGTCACGACCACCGCCGCTGCCGTGCCCGTCACGCGTCGCGCCGCTCGTGCTGCGGATGAGGCCGCGGTCCGCAGCCGCCACACCGGTCGCTCGTTCACGACCGGCTCGGTCAAGCGCGGCGTCGTCTCGGTAGGCGCGCTGACCCTGGTCGCCGGTCTCATGGGCACCATGGCCATTCCCGCCTTCGCCCAGACCGCGAGCCCGGTCGCCGGCTCGTCGGTCGACGCTGCGACCTCGGCTCTGAGTGCGCGGCGTACGAGCGGATCTCAGTCGGCCACGGTCGCCTCCGGTGTCATCGCCGCCAGCACCAGCCGCGACAGCTACACCGCGACCGCACCGGTCGTCGCGAAGCCCGTCGTCCAGACCGCCACCACGTCGACGGCGTCAGCCCTGACCGACTCGCAGGCCGCCACCGCGACCGCTGAGCGTGCCGACTTCGCCGCCAGCACCGCGTATTCGGGCAAGACCGCTGCCGACTACCTCGCGTCTCCCGCGCACCCCGCCTTCAGCCTCTCGGCCGTGTACCAGACCGCTCTCACATACGTCGGCACCCCCTACGTCTTCGGCGGAGCCACCCCCGCGGGCTTCGACTGCTCGGGGTTCGTCATGTACGTCTACGCCCAGTACGGCATCTCGCTGGCCCACTCGGTCTCGGCCGAGTCGGCTGCGGGGACGACCATCTCGCAGGCCGAGGCCGAGCCCGGCGACATCGTGGTGCTGAACGACGGCTCGCACGACGGCTTCTACGCCGGCAACGGCATGATCCTGGACGCACCGAAGCCCGGCGGCAGGGTGAGCGTCCGCCCGCTGTGGACTACCGACGTGCACTTCGTGCGGTTCGGCATCAAGTAGGTCGCTCTGTCTTGCTAGTGCTGCCGGCCCCGCTCCCGTGTGGAGCGGGGCCTGCTGTTTGTCGAGACGGGGGATCGCCTGCGGGTGGGGGTGAGGCGGCGGAGCGGATCCTGCGGTTCTGGTCTCGTGAATTCCGCGTTAAGCGTGACCGGCAGCTCTAGGTCTCGCGGGCGGCGTGACGTAATCTGAGCGCACGCAGTTCGACGAGCCGTTCCGGAGATCCCCGTGTCACGACCAGCAGCCTCCCGCACCATGGGTGCGTTGCTGACCCGTGCCATACGGACCACCCGCCGAAGCGTGCACCATTTCGGTGTGCGCCCCAGCGCCCGCGTGTGAAGCATCGTCTTTCGACGGTGCTTTTTTCGTCTCCCGACCGGTAAGCCCCGAGCTGTCTGCATCGAATGCCTGGAAGCCGTCCAGGCCGTTTCGAAAGGGAAGCAATGCGCACTCTCGTCCTCAATGCCGGCTACGAGCCCCTCGCTGTCGTGTCGTTCCGCAGAGCACTCGTGCTCGTCATGAGCCAGAAAGCCACCGTTCTGGCGGCCGACGCGGAACACCCGGTGCTCGGAGCGACATTCACCTTCGATCGCCCGTCGGTGATCGTGTTGACCCGGTACGTGCGGTTGCCCCACACCCGGCAGATCCCCGTGTCGCGCCGCGGAGTGTTGCGGCGAGATTCGCACCACTGCGCGTACTGCGGCAAGGCCGCGACCACGATCGACCACGTGCAGCCCCGGTCGCGCGGCGGGCAAGACTCATGGGAGAACCTCGTCGCCTGCTGCCTCCGCTGCAACAACCTCAAGAGCAATCGAACGCCGCTCGAGATGGGCTGGTCGCTCCGCTGGGTGCCGAAGGCGCCGCACGGGGTCGGATGGGTCGTGCGCGGGGTCGAGCAGCCGCAAGCGGTGTGGGACGAGTATTTGGCGGTTGCTGCGTAGGACGTGGCTTCGCGGGGCCGAGGCTTGCTCGCGGGGGTGCGGCGGCGTTGAGCATGATTCACACCCCCCAACGGTCTCGCGACCACACCGTGCGGCCGGATGATTCAGCCGCGCGGGGGTGCGGGTGGGCAGGAATTCAGGATCCGAGGTCGGTTAGGCTGGTGTCGTCAGCCTCTGTAGCTCAATGGAAGAGCAGTTCCGTCCTAAGGAAAGGGTTGGGGGTTCGAGTCCCTCCAGGGGCACCAGTTAGCTCGTTTGCTACGGCCGCACCGCCGCCAGCTCCCCACGAACGACGTCAGCACCCGCCTTGAGCGCGGCCAGCTTGCCGAGCGCGACGCCACGCGACATTGGCGCCATGCCGCAATTTGTGCTGGGGATGAGCTTGTCGGCATCGACGTACCGAAGTGCGGTCCGCAGGGTGTCGGCGACCTCCTCCGGGGTCTCGACGGTGTCGCTCGCCACGTCGATGGCCCCGAGCATGACCTTCTTGCCGCGAAGGAGTTCGATGAGGTCGACCGGAACATGCGAGTGGTGCGACTCGAGGGAGATCGTGTCGATGCTGGACTGCTGCAGTAGGGGGAACGACTTCTCGTACTGCCGCCACTCCTCGCCGAGGGTCGCCTTCCAGTCGTTGTTCGCCTTGATGCCGTAGCCGTAACAGATGTGCACGACAGTCTCAGCACGCAGGCCCTCGGCTGCTCGCTCGAGCGTGGCCACGCCCCAGTCCTGCACCTCGTCGTGGAAGACGTTGAAGGCAGGCTCGTCGAACTGGATGATGTCGACGCCGGCGGCCTCGAGCTCGCGAGCCTCCTGATTCAGGATTGTGGCGAACTCCCACGCCAGCTTCTCGCGACTCTTGTAGTGGCGGTCGGAAAGGGTGTCGATCATGGTCATCGGGCCGGGCAGAGCCCACTTGATCGGCTGATCGGTCTGCTGCCGGAGGAACTTCGCGTCGTCGACGAACACGGGATGTTCGCGGCTCACGTCACCGACAACGGTCGGGACGCTCGCGTCGTACCGGTCTCGGATCCTCACGGTTTCGCGGTTCTCGAAGTCGACCCCGGTGAGGTGCTCGATGAACGTTGTGACGAAGTGCTGGCGGGTCTGCTCCCCATCGCTGATGATGTCGATGCCGAGACGGCTCTGCTCCTGGACGGAGACGCGGAGGGCATCTCTCTTGCCCTCGACCAGCGCCTCACCCTCGAGCTTCCAGGGCGACCAGAGAGAGCCCGGCTCGGCGAGCCAGGACGGCTTCGGCAGGCTGCCGACGGGGGAGGTGGGCAGAAGAGTGTTCATGGACGAGGATCCTCCGGCGGTCATCGAGTAGGAACGGGGTAGTTGGCGGCCCAGTGCTCGAGCACCTCTCGGTGCGGCTTCACGAAGTGCTCCTCCGTGAACTTGCCCTGGGTGATCGCGAGCTGGTTGCGCTCCGTGCGGTCGTACGAGATCTCGGTGCGCGAGAAGTCGTGCTGTTCGAGCGTCGGTCGGTAGACGCCGGCGGCGGCGGAGTTCGCGTTGTAGATCTCGGGCCGATAGATCTTCTGGAATGTCTCCATGGTGCTGATCGTGCCGATGAGCTGCAGGGTCGTGTAGTCGTTCAGCAGGTCTCCACGGTGATAGAACGCGAGCGGCGCCACGGCACCCGGCGGCATGAAGTACCGCACCTGCAAGCCCATCCGCCCGAAGTACGTGTCGGTCATCGAGTAGTCGTCTTGGCGGTATTCGACGCCGAGGATCGGGTGCGAGTTCGAGGTGCGGCTGTACGTCTTGCTGGTGGAGACGCTGATGCAGATCACCGGCGTCATCGGGAAGCGCTCCTGATAGACGGCGGAGTCGAGGAAGTGCTGGAAGAGCTTGCCGTGGAGGGCGCCGAAGTCGTCGGGCACAGTGAACTCGGTCGCGTCGCGGTTGACTTCGGGCAGCAGCACACTGAAGTCGAAGTCGCGCACGTACGACGAGAAGTTGTTGCCGACGATGCCCTGATGGCGCACGCCGGTCTGCTTGTCGACGATGTGAATGTCGAGCACTTCGAGAAGCGGGAACACCCGGTCTTCGCCGCCCACGCTGAACTGCAGCTCGGCGGTGACGATGTCGAGCTCGACGGTGTAACGGTCGCCGCCTGGGTTGTCCCAGTGCGCGAGATTGTTGAAGCGCCGGTCGATCATCGTTAGAGCGTTGCGGAGGTTCTGCTGACGGTGCTCGCCTCGGGCCAGGTTCGCGAAGTTCGTGGTGGCCCGCGAGGTCTCGGACGGCGCGTAGTTCTCGTCGAAACGGGTGGTGGTGATGTTGAACGTGAAGTCGTTCGCCATGAGCGGCCAATCCGGTAGCTGATCGGCCGGGGAGGGCCTGGTGAATGTCGGTATAACCATCGTGGTGCTTCGGCGCGGGTATCAGGTAATTCGGCGCTGCTATGCCTACCTATAGGCTCTCGCTATGGCCCGACGGACGAGCGGAATCACGCTGCAGCAGCTCCTGTACTTCATCGAGGTCGCCGCGGAGGAGTCGATCACGGCGGCTGCCGATGTGCTCTACGTCGCACAGCCGACGATGTCGGCGGCAATGAAAGACCTCGAGACTCGGGTGGGTCGGTCGCTGCTCCTCCGCTCGGCCCGCGGAGTCACGTTGACCACCGACGGTGCCGAGTTTCTCGGGTACGCCCGGCAGGTCGTCGAGCAGGTGGCGCTTCTCGAGCAGCGCTACCTCGGACGGCCGCCGTCGCGACGCCTGCTCGGGGTGTCGACGCAGCACTACTCGTTCGCGGTCGACGCGTTCGTGCGGATGGTCAAAGAGACCGAGGCGGCGGAGTACGAATTCTCGCTTCGAGAGACCCGCACCTGGGACATCATCGAAGACGTCCGCACGCTGCGCAGCGAGTTAGGCATCCTCTACCGAAACGACTTCAACCGGAACGTCATCGACAAGCTCCTCCGCGACTCCGGGCTCCTCTTCCATCCCCTCTTCGTCGCCGAGCCGCACATCTTCATCTCCCGCAAGAACCCTCTGGCCTCCCGCAAGCGAGCCACACTCGACGACCTCGCCGACCTGCCACGGCTCACCTTCGATCAGGGCGCGAACAACTCCTTCTATTTTGCCGAGGAGATCCTCTCCACCCTGTCGAGCAAGCGCGAGATCCGGGTCTCGGATCGCGCGACGATCTTCAACCTCATGATCGGCCTGAACGGCTACACGATCTCGACGGGCATCGTCAGCGACGACCTCGACCCCGAGATCGTGGCCGTGCCGCTCGACGTCGACGAACGCATCGAGATCGGCTGGATCGGCCACTCGGCGATCCCCCTCACCGAGCAGGCGCAGCGCTACCTCGCCGAAGTGAGGGCGGTCGTCGCGGGCTTCGGCGTGGAACTGCTCGGCTGATCAGTGCGGTGCGGCAGGGGCTGAGGATCCGGCCGCGCCGCCTGCATTGCCCGAGCCGCCTGCATTGCCCGAGTCGCACGGGCTGCCCTGGCCTCGCTGGCCAGCACGAGCGCCACTCCCGCGGCGCACGGCACGAACCCGACCAGCGTCAGGCCGGTCAGTGGCTCGGCCAGTAGCAGGTTGCCGGCGAGGGCGGTGGTCGGCGCCACGAGGAACAGCAGAGCATTCAGGGCCGTGATGCCCACTCGGCGAAGGAGCCACCAGTAGAGGCCGTAGGCGATCAGGGTCGGCACGATCGCCGAAAGCGCCACGGCGAGCCAGAACGTCGAGCTCGCCGGCGGGGCCAGCGTGCCGGTCACTGCCGCCAGGACGATCAGGGCTGCGGCTGTCACCGCGACGTGGATCGTCAGAGTGGTGACGACGGGGAGGCGCGATTCCGACCGGCGCTCGACAAACGTGCCGGCGATCAGGCAGAGCATGGCGAGGGCGGGGAGCACGTACGCGATGGGCGGCGCAGAAGACCCGGCGAGCTGTGAGCCGACGACCGTGGCCACGCCGACGGCACCGACCGCGAGACCGAGCCACTGCGCACCGCGCACTCGCAGCCCGAGCAGCGGGCCGACGAGCGTGGCGACCACCAGGGGCTGAATCGCATCGATCAGCGCGGTCGTGCCCGTCGCGATCCCGGTGCCGACGGAGGCGTACACGAACACGCAGTAGCCGAACTGGGCGAACAGGCCGATTGTGGCCTGGTGTCGCAGATCGGAGCGGGTGACGCCTCGAAAGCCCCCCGTTGCGACCGTCACGACGAGTAGGACGATGGCCAATGGCGCGAATCGCCAGACGAGCAGGGTCGTCAGGCCGACGTCGACGGTGGCCATCTTGGCGATGATGAAGCCCGAGCTCCACGAGGCGACGAACGCCGCCGAGGCCAGTGCGGTGACTCCGACACGAAGGGCACCGACGCGAAGTACACCGATCTGTTTACTCATGCCGCCGACTATACAGGTCGGTAGACTTTGGGCATGCCATCATCCGCCACCGCCGTCGACGAGGGCTCTCGCAGTTCTCTCGACAGGCTCCTCGCCGCTCGCGACCTCCCGGCGCTGACCCCGGGCGCTCGCCGCGTGCTCGAAGCGGCGTCGCGCCTGTTCTACGACCACGGCATCCACGCCATCGGCGTCGACACGATCGCGAGCGAGGCGGGTGTGACGAAGAAGACCCTCTACGACCGCTTCGGCTCGAAGGAGGCGCTTGTCGTCTCGTATCTCGAGCACCGCGACGCGAGGTGGCGCGACCATGTGGCCGAGAACCTCGCTCGGGTGCCCGAGCCCGGTGTCGACCAGGTGCTCGCGGTCTTCGACGCGTCGAACTCGTGGATGAGCGACAACAGCCCGAAGGGGTGCAGCGCGATCAACGCCCGCGCAGAGATCGGCGACGGCCACGACGGCCACCCGGTGTTCCTCGAGGTCTCCGGGCAGAAGGTCTGGATGCTCGATGTCTTCGCCGAGCTCTGCCGTGCCGCCCGGGTCACCGACCCGGACGACACGGCGCGGCTGCTCATGCTGCTCTATGAAGGGGCCCTTGTGACGGTCGGCATGGAGACCTTCGCCGAGCCGTTCGCCGTCGCACGGGCCGCGGCGGAGGGCATCCTGCGGGGGCGGACCGTCGGATCCTGAGGTAGTCGGTCTCTCGTCACCTGCCAGGGGCCCGTTCGCGACCTACTTCACGGTGACGATCGCATCGGTGTCTTCGACGCCGAGGGCGCGGGCATCGTGAGCGCGCTTCTTCATCGACGGAGCGATCAGCGCGATGATGATCGCGAGGACGGCGACGCCGGCAGACGTCCAGAAGCCGATCGTGAAGGTGTCGTCGGAGGGCAGTGCGATGGAGCCGGTCGGAAGTGGGAAGACCTGGGTGTGTGACGAGATCAGGGCCGCGATCGCGGCGGTTCCGACGCTCGAGCCGATGGTGCGGGCGATCGTGTTGGCGCTGATCGCCTCGCCGGTCTGAGCCAGGGGCACGCTCTCGATGACGGCGTTCGAGGCGGCTGCGAGCCCGAATCCGATGCCGGCACCCGTCATGATTCCCGAGGCCAGGATCTGCCAGAGGTAGGCGTGCGAGATGGCCGGCAAGACGAATGCGGCGGTCAAGAAGGCGGCGCCGATGACCAGCGCGGGCTTTGGCCCGTACTTACGGACGATGCTGCCCGAGAGGGGCGAGACGACGACGAGCATCAGGACCGTCGGCAGGAGGAACAGGCCGGCGACGGAGGCGGTCTTGCCGAAGCCGTAACCGGTGAACGTGGGCAGCTGCAGCAGGGTCGGCACGAGCACGAAGGTTCCGTACATCGCGAAGCCAAAGACGAGCGCGACGACGTGGGCCGTCCAGACGCCGCGGATCTTGAAGAGCCGCACGTCGATCAGCGGGCTGGTGACGCGGAGTTCGACCAGCACGAAGGCGACGAGCGCGACGGCGCCCAGGGCAAGGAGGCCGATCGTCTTGACGTCGCCCCAGCCCCAGCTCTCTCCCTCGCTGATGGCGAGGAGGAGCGAGACCAGCGAGACCGTCAGGATCCCGGTGCCCGCCAGGTCGAGTCGCCCAGGGGTGCGAATCGGCGACTCCTTCATGCCGAAGATGATGCCCACGAGGGCCACGACGATGAGTACGAGGGGGAACCAGAACAGCCAGTGATAGTCGAGGTTCTGCACGATCGGGCCGGCCGCGACGATGCCGACGCCCGCTCCGATGCCGAAGATGCCCGACAGGATTCCGATCGTGACGCTGACGCGCTCCTTCGGGAGCTCGTCACGGACGATGCCGATCGAGAGGGGCAGCACCGCGCCGGCGGCGCCCTGCAGGATGCGCGCAAGGATGAGAACGCCGAGGTTGGGGGCGAGAGCTGCGACGACCGTTCCGATCAGCAGGAGGCTCATCACGACGATGAGGATCTTGCGCTTGCCCATCATGTCGCCGAGCTTCGCGAAGATCGGCGTGAGCACGGAGGCGGACAGGAGGTACGCCGTGATGATCCAGCTGACGCTGGCGGTCGACGCGTTGAGGTCACGGCCGATCGTGGAGAGGGCCGGTGCGACGAGCGACTGCAGGACGGCGTACGCGAGGCCGCCGAGTGCCAGGTAGACGACCAGGAGAGTCGTGTTCGGGTTGTGCCCGCGGGTGACGGGAACGGAACCGGTGGCGGGTTCCTGAAGGGTGTGCGACATGAGGCTCCGAGTCGATGTAAACAATTGATGACTTAGCGACTCTATCTAGAATCGGATCAAAGTCAACAGTTGTTTACAGGGTCTGGGCTCGACCTGTACGGTGGGGGAGAACCGCAAGGGAGCCAGGATGCACGCACCGCCGCACGCCGTCGACGCAGACGCCACGACAGGGAAGTCGCGGGATGCCGCCAACACCCGACGACTCCTTCTCTCCTCCGCTCGTCGGCGATTCGCGCAGGACGGCTACTCGGCGACCCGGGTGCGCGACATCGCCGCCGACGCCGGGGTCAACGTCGCGCTCATCAACCGCTACTTCTCGTCGAAAGAGGGGCTCTTCGAAGCCTGCCTCGCCCACGCCCGAGAAGAGCTGGGGCGGTCCGACGGCTCGGCGGCGACGCTCGACGATCTCGTGGAGGCCCTCACTCGGCAGGTCGCGGGGCCGGCGAACGGCGACCGCTCGCTTCAGCTCCTGCTCCTCCTGCGGTCGTCGGGAGACGAGACGGCCGACTCGATCCGCCTCAACACGCTCCGCTACTTCGCCGATCAGATGGCGGTCGCGGCCGGGCGCAGTGTGGAAGACGTCTCGAGCGACGACCTCCGGCTCCGGGCGCAGATCGCACTGTCGACCATGCTCGGTATCGCCCTGCTCCGTGCCTCGTCAACGGGTCTCGAGCCGCTGGCCTCCACCGGAGTCGACGGCCTTGAAGGGCCTCTGCGCGACGTCATCACGGCGCTTCTCGCTCCCCGGCTTTAGGCGGGGCATCCGGGCGGGGGAGCGGACCCCGGTGGAGACGTTCTGCGCGGCATCGACCTCGACGCGGCGCAGAACATCTCGACCGGGGCCGACCCGGCCACTACGACTCAGAACGCGGGAGTGCCGCCCGCGATCGTGATCGTGGCACCGGAGGTGTAGCTGGACTCCGGGCTGACGAGGTGCACGTACGCCGCAGCGAGCTCGGCCGGCTGACCGGGACGCTTGAAGGGGGCCTGCTCGCCGAATGTCGATACAGTCTCGGCGTCGTCGGATCCTGGCTGGAGGGGAGTCCAGACGGGGCCGGGTGACACGGAGTTCACGCGGATGCCCTTGGGGGCGAGCTGCTGGGCAAGTGCCGCGGTGAAGACACCGATCGCACCCTTGGTCAGGGCGTAGTCGATCTTGTCGGGGGAGGGCTGGGCGCCCTGGATGGAGCCCGTGGTGACAATGCTGGATCCTGGTTCGAGGTGCGGAATCGCCGCCTGGCAGAGCCAGAAGAGCGAGTACACGTTCGTCTTGATGGTCGAGTCGATCGCCTCGGTCGTGAGGGTCAGAATGTCGTCGTTGCTCTCCATGCGGCCGGCGACCATCACGAGGGTGTCGAGTCCGCCGAGCTCACGGACGGCCGTCTCGATGAGATCCGCGCAGTACTGCTCGTCGGAGATGTCGCCGGGCACCAGGATCGCCTTACGCCCCTCGCTGACGAGGAGATCGCGGACCTCCTCGGCGTCGGTCTGCTCGTCGGGCAGGTACGAGAGAACGAGGTCAGCGCCCTCGCGAGACAGGGCGATGGCGGCGGCCCGCCCGATGCCGGAATCGGCTCCGGTGACGACACCGCGGAAGCCCTTGAGGCGGCCGAGACCGACGTAGCTCTCCTCACCGTGGTCGGGCTTCGGATCCATCTTCCAGGCCGCGCCCGGCAACGACTGCTCCTGCTTCGGGAACGGCGGGGCCGGGTAGAGGGTGATCGGGTTCTTCTTGTCGTATTGGCTCATCCCTCGACACTGGCCCGGTCGCGGTCGATCGGCTCTTCGCGGCCGAACGGGTTGACAACGCGCGATGCGGCATTGAGCACCGCACCGCAGCGTGGCGGTGCGCTAGCGACGGACGACTACCCGCTCGACGGCGACGGACCCGTCGGCGGCGCGCGTCAGGCGCCGAGTGTCGAACCGCGGGTGGCGGATGCGCGGAACCCAGTAGGCGAGCCAGAGCAACCCGGTCACGACCACCAGGCCGAGGTTGTAGCAGAAGGGGATGCCCATGCGGCGCTCCATCAGTACCTCGTCGGGGCTCGCCTCGACGACGGTGTAGCCGAGGTCGGTCAGCTTCGCGACCTCGACGTCGACGACGTCGGTGGACGCCAGTGCAGGATCCGCCGCGACCGGCTTGGGCGCGAAGACACACGCGCAGTTCGCACCGAACGCGCAACTCACAGTGCGCGGGCCCGATGCGGCCGGCACCGTGGTGCCCGGCATCGACGCACCCGGCGAGAGAACGATCGGGGAGCGGCTCATATCGCAAGCGTAACCAGTGCTGGATCCTTCGTCACACGCGGTCATGTGCACCAAGCACCAGAAAAACGACCTATCGTCGAGCAATGACTCCCGGCCTCGCTCTCGTTGCGCTCCTCGCGCTGGTCGCGTTGGCGACCGTCGTCGGGCTGGCGTGGCGGCGGTCGACCGGCCGGGTGCGTCGCCGACCCGAGAGTGACGACGACACCCGAGAGAGCGATCTCGTCAGGCCCGCCGACGTCGGCACGACCGAGGCATTCGGCGACCGCGTCACGTTGCTGCAGTTCTCGACCGAGTTCTGCACCTACTGCCCGGCGACGAGGCGGCTGCTGTCGGCCGAGGCCGCGCGGCACGAGGGCGTCGAGCACATCGACGTCGACCTCACCCGGGCCCCCGACGTGGCGACGCGCTACAACGTTCTGCAGACGCCGACGACGCTGATCCTCGACCGTCGCGGGGCCATTCGCGCTCGAATCGGCGGCCCGCCGAAACCTCGCGAGCTCGAATCCGAACTCGCTCGACTACTGGGAGACGACCATGACGCCAACTGACCGAGGATCCGGCATCGACCCGCGCTCCCCCCGCTTCGGGGCCGGGATCACCGCGATCCTCCTCCTCGCGACGATCTTCCTGTCGCTCGTCGGCGCGTCCGTGGCGGCCGTGATCGTGCTGACGGCGATCGCCCTCCTCTTCGCCTGGGGAGCCTTCGCGGGCATCCGCCGTCACCCCTACGGCGCCCTCTTCCGACGCGTCATCCGGCCCCGGCTTTCGGCACCGACCGAGCTCGAAGAGCCCACACCGCCGACGTTCGCCCAGGGGGTCGGCCTCGTCATCACCGGCATCGGCGTCGTACTCGGCCTCATCGGGCTCGCCTGGGCCGTGCCGCTGTTCGCGGCTCTGGCGTTCGTCGCGGCGTTCCTCAACTCGGTCTTCGGCTACTGCCTGGGGTGCCAGATGTATCTGCTCGGGGTGCGCGCCGGGGTGCTCGGACGGCCGCAGCGCGCGTAGGGTCGGCCGGATCGCACACGAGGATCCGCGGATCCTTCGCTCTCAAATGGGTTCGATGCGCACGACGCCGTCGACCACGTCGATCTCGAAGGGGTCGCTGATGTCGCCGACGAACGAGCCGTCGGGCGCGTTGTGCCGGAACGCGAGGAAAAGCGGCCTGCCCGTCTCGCGCTCGGCGATGACGCGGCCGACATAGAGCGAGTCGTCGGTGAGTAGCTGCGCCGTCTCGAGGTCGAACGGCCCGCTGAGGCTCTCGCCCGGGGCCACCCAGATGCCGCCGGTCGACGTCGTCTCGCGCCTCGGCGCCGCCAGCTCGGGCGCGAGGCAGGAGAACGTGATGAACGCCTGGCCGTCGAGGGCGAAGGTCTGGACGACCTCCAGCTGCTCGAAGCCGTGCCCGGGCGTCGTCAGCGGCGGCAGCGCCTGCCAGTGCTCGAGGTCGGTGGAGTGCGCCCGAGCCACGATTCCGCCGCCGCCCTCACCCGCGCGGGCGCCGACCGCTCGTGCGGTGACGAACATCGTCCAGCCGTCGCCGTCGGCGAAGACCCACGGGTCGCGGAACGCCTCATGATCCCAGCCGCCGTCGACGAGCCGGTGATGCCAGCGCTCGTCAGCCCGCAGCACGGGGTTCGCCGGGTTCTTCGTCCAGGTCAGCAGATCGTCGGAGGTGGCGTAGCCGACGGTCTGCACGTTCCGGCCGCCCGGCATCGAGGTGCCCGTATAGAACTGGAACCAGCGGCCGTCGGGGTGCCTGACGATCGAGCCCGTCCAGGTCGCCACGTCGTCGAACGCGGGGGCGTCCGAGTGCACGAGAGAGTCGGCGACCCGGGTCCACGAGCGGAGGTCGGTCGAGACCGCGTGCCCGACCGACGCTCTCAGGTGGCGTGCCTCCGGATCGTGAAGCGCTCTCGACGCGTAGAGGAAGAAGGCGTGGTACTCCGTGCCGTCGTCGACGAGCCAGAAATCCCACACCCACGAGTCGGCGAGATGGAGCGTCATCAGGCCTGCAGCCAGGCCGTGCTCGCACCGGGCAGCTGGTCCGACCACTCAGGGAGGCCCGATGGGGGAGTAGGTGGAGTCGAATTCATGGAGGTGTCTCCTTCGAGGGGCTAGAGCCTGATGCTTTCGCTGCGATTAACGTAGCTGCCAGGGCCAGAGTGACCAGTTGCCGCTCCCACGAGCGTGCCGACGGCGGTGTGGGGGTGCAGCGACCTCGCGCGAATCGGCCGACCTCGCGCGCCGCCGCGGTGCGACCTTGTCCAGATCACGCGACCTCGCCCCGAATGAGCGCGGGCTTGGTCGCAAGGAAACCGCAAAAGCGCATCTAGAGTGGTTATAAATCCGCAAACGCGACACTGAAGGATCCGAAAGGCCATCCCATGCGCCCCCTCGCCCGTACGTCCGGCCTCCTGGCCGTGACCGCCGCCCTCGCTCTCGGCCTCGCCGCCTGCTCCTCCAGCGACACCCCCGCCGCGACGACCTCGACGAGCACCGGGTCGGGCGCTCTCTCGGGCTCCATCACCGTCTACGGGGCGGCGTCGCTCACAGCGACCTTCACGCAGCTCGCGAGCGACTTCGAGAAGGCCAACCCGGGCGTCACCGTGAAGACGACGTTCAACGGATCGTCGGTGCTCGTGACGCAAATCCAGTCGGGTGCTCCGGCCGACGTGTTCGCCTCGGCCGACACTGCCAACATGACGAAGCTCACCGATGCCGACCTCGTGACGGGCACCCCGACGGACTTCGCGACGAACACCCTCGAGATCGCGGTGCCGACGGGCAACCCGAAGAACATCTCGACCTTCAAAGACCTCGCGAAGTCGGGTGTGAAGACCGTCGTCTGCGCATCGGCGGTTCCGTGCGGCGCGGCCACCGAGAAGATCGAGGCGGCCACCGGCGTCACTCTCAAGCCGGTCAGCGAGGAGACCGCGGTGACGGGGGTGCTGAGCAAGGTCGAGACCGGCGAGGCCGATGCGGGCCTGGTCTACGTGACCGATGTGAAGGGCGCCGACGGCAAAGTCGACGGAGTGACCTTCAACGACTCGAAGGAGGCCGTCAACACCTACCCGATCGCCACCCTCAAAGACTCCAGCAACAAGGCGGCGGCAGACGCGTTCGTAAAGTACGTCGCGGGGGCCGAGGGCCAGAAGGTGCTCGCGGCGGCCGGTTTCGGCCAGCCCTGATCGGGTCAGCTCCGATACCGCGGGCGCGGATGGTCCAGAATCGGAGGATGACGCGAACCCGGGCGCACCTGGCCGGCGTTCCCCGGTGGGTCGCTGCTCTCGCAGGCGTAGGAGCGGCGTTCGTCTTGCTCCCGCTCGTTGCCATCGTCAGCCGAGTGAACTGGGTCGACTTCGTTCCGTTGATCACGTCCGACTCGTCGGTCGCGGCACTGCTGCTCAGCCTCCGAACGTCGCTTGCCGCGACCGCGCTCTGCATCGTGTTCGGTGTGCCGATCGCGATCGTGCTTGCCCGCGCGACCTTTCCCGGGCAGCGCATTGCTCGGTCGCTCGTGCTGCTGCCGCTCGTGCTTCCGCCCGTGGTCGGCGGTATCGCTCTGCTCTACACGTTCGGGCGGCGCGGCCTCCTCGGCAGCACCTTCCAGTTTCTCGGCATCGACATCGCCTTCTCGACGACGGCCGTGATCCTGGCCCAGACATTCGTCGCCATCCCCTTCCTGATCCTGAGCCTGGAAGGGGCGATCCGCACGGCGGGCGCACGCTATGAGGCGGTCGCCGCCACCCTCGGCGCAGCCCCGACCACCGTGCTCCGACGGGTGACGCTGCCGCTGTTGCTGCCAGCGCTGGTGTCGGGGGCGATTCTGTCGTTCGCCCGCGCTCTCGGCGAATTCGGCGCCACGCTGACGTTCGCCGGCAGCCTGCAGGGAACGACGCGCACCCTTCCTCTCGAGATCTACCTGCAGCTCGAGACCGACCCCGACACGGCAGTCGCGCTGTCGCTCGTGCTCGTGGCCGTCGCCGTCTTTGTGGTGGGGCTCGCCTACCGCAACGGCTCCGTGCCCGCCGGCCCCTCGGGAGCTGACCGATGACGCTCAACTTCGACGCCCGGGTGAGCGCCCGAGGCTTCGACCTCGCTTTCGGCGTGAAAACCGGCGAGACGATCGCCGTCATGGGCCCGAACGGCGCCGGCAAGTCGACCCTGCTCGGTCTGCTGGCCGGGCTCGTCCATGCCGATCAGGGTCAAGCCCGCCTCGACGACCGAACGCTCTTCGACGAGACGGCCGGCTCGCGGGCCTGGACTCAGCCCCACCGCCGCGGTGTCGCGCTGCTCGCGCAGGAGGCCCTCCTCTTTCCGCACCTGAGCGTGCTCGACAACGTGGCATTCGGGCCGCGGAGTACGGGCGCATCGCGACAGGAGGCTCGGGCGGTGGCGCGGCAGTGGCTCACCGAAGTGGATGCGGCCGAGCTGGGAGGGCGGCGCCCGGCAGCGCTGTCGGGCGGACAGGCCCAGCGGGTGGGTGTTGCGCGGGCGCTGGCCGCGGATCCTTCGCTTCTTCTTCTCGACGAACCGTTGTCGGCCCTCGACATCGGCGCGGCGCCCGCTCTCCGTCGGCTGCTCACGAGGGTGCTGGCCGACCGGACCGCGCTGCTCGTGACGCACGATCCGCTCGACGCGCTGGTGCTCGCCGACCGCGTGTTGGTGATCGAAGGTGGCCGACTCGTCGACCACGGACCGACCCGTGAGGTGCTCGCGCACCCTCGGACGGCCTTCGTGGCAGGTCTCGCCGGGCTGAACCTCGTGACCGGGGTGCGGAGTGCCGGTGGCATCGAGGCGGCGGGCGGGTGGGAGGTCGTCGCGCCGTTCGAGGCCGAGGTGGCGAGGGGTGCGTCGTCGGCGATCGTGGTGAAGCCGTCGTCGGTGCGGGTCTCGCATCTCGAGCCGGGGCGTGCGGAGGGGAACGCTGTGCGGCAGACGATTCTCGACATCGAACCGCGCGGAGACAGCATCAGGATCCGCGGAGACGTGCTCGCAGCCGACGTGACTCCCGCTGTTGCTGCCGACCTCGACCTCGCCCCCGGCGACATGGCATGGTTTGCGTTCTCGGCGGATGCGGGCGTCGGATATGCGCTCTGAGGTGATGCGGGCCCGCGCGTTCGGCCTAAACCCGCTGGCTCGGCGTGGACCCGCTTGATCGGCGTAAACCCGCCGTCTAGGGCCGGTGTCTCCGCCGATCTCAAGGGTGTGAGCCCGATCTGAGGGTCTGACCACGGGGCTGACCGGCTCGCCCTCTCTCTCGCGAGCACCAGTTCATACAAGTGTTTAGATGCTATACACTTGCGGTGTTTAGCTCCTAAACTTAGCCTTATGAAGGCGGGTGAAGTGAACAAGCGCATCGAAAAGCTTGGAGGCGTTCAGGTGGGTCAACGGGGCTCGCATCGAAAGTACGAGGTGTGGGCTAATGGCCGCTCGTACCGCACGATCGTCGCTCAGCACGGACCGCACGACATTCCCGCCGGCACGCTGGCAAGCATTCAAAGATCACTCGAACCCGCATTTGGAAAGGGGTGGCTGACATGAGTGGATCGACCTACGAGGTCCTAGTGACGCGCGAGAACGGCACGTGGCTCGGGGAGGTGACGAACCGAGAGGGTATTCAGACGTTTTCGCGCACTTATTCCGGGCTTCGTGCTGCGCTGTCGGAGGCCATTCATGTGATGGAAGACCTCGACGACGGGGCTGTCGTCGACACTAAATGGACGTTCGAGAATGTCGAAGACGAGTTTGTATCGGCGATCGAGCTCGGGCGCCAAAGGCGTTCGCTCGAAGAGCGGGCGGCTGAGCTCGTGCGGAACACGGCGCGGGTCGCCGAGTTGCTGCAATCGAAGGGGTACTCGGTGCGAGACATCAGCGGGGCGCTCGAAATGTCGCCCGGTCGGGTCTCGCAGATTCTTGCCCCCGGTGCGAAGAAGGTGGTCGGCGCCTCTGGGTCGACCACGAGCGCGCCCCGCCGGGCGGGCTGACGCCCGAGGCGGAGGCTGTTGTGAATATGGGTTGACAGGTTTGGCTACGACCAATAGCTTTTAGCTACACACAGTAGCCAAGCGCGCAACCAATGGAGATCATCATGCTCGAGCACCTCACTATCGGCGAAGGAACAATCGCCTACGACATCACCGGCGAAGGCCCCCTCGTCGTGCTCGCCCACGGCATGGGCGACAGTCGTCACTCGTACCGCTTCCTGGTGCCCGAACTCGTCGCAGCCGGCTACCGGGTGGCGAACGTCGACATCCGCGGCTGCGGAGACTCCAGCGCCGAATGGCCGAGCTACTCGCGCACCGACATCGCAGGCGACCTCGTCGCGGTCGTGCGTCACCTCGGTGGCCCGGCTGTGATCGTCGGCCAGTCGATCAGCGGTGGGGCTGCCACGATCGCCGCCGCCACCGCACCCGACGTGATCGTCGGCATCGTCGAGCTTGCTCCGTTCACCCGCAAGCAGTCGTTCAACCTGATCGGCATCCTCCGCACGAAGCGCGTTCGTACGGGAACGACCCAGCTCATGAGGGTGATGGTGAGCGGCAGCGTGAAGGGCTGGTTGGCCTACCTCGACATCGCCATCCCCGCGAAGCCCGCCGACTGGATCGCCGAGCGAGCGCGCATCGAGACAGAGCTGTCCAAGCCTGAGCGCATGAAGGCCCTGCGAGGCATGACTAAGTCCGCGCCGGTCGACGCGGGTGCGCAACTTGCCAATGTGCAGTGCCCGGTGCTCGTCATCGAGGGGAGTGCCGACCCGGACTGGACCGATCCTCGCGACGAGGGCACCAGGATCCTCGGAGATCTCCCTGCCGGACTGGGCGAACTGGCCGTCATCGACGGTGCCGGGCACTACCCGCACACCGAGACTCCCGGGGCAGTGCTCGAGCTCATCGTCCCGTTCCTGCGCCGGACGCACGCCGCGGCACCGACCAATGCCTAGGGCGGGGCTCGCTCCCGCGGCCGTCACCCTCGCGGCGGCCGACCTCGCCGACGAGATCAGCCCGGCCCCGCTCAGCATGAGTCTGCTCGCCGAGCGTCTCGGGGTGAAGGGGCCGTCACTGTACAAGCACGTCGACAGCCTCGCCGACCTCATGCGCCGAATCGCCCTTCTCGGCGCCACCGAACTGGGCGACGCGCTGCGCGAGGCCATGCAGGGGTTGGCCGGCGGCGATGCGCTCGCCGCAGCCGCTCAGGTGGTGCGATCCTTCGTCAAAGAGCACCCCGGCCGCTACGCCGCCACCGTCGGGATCACCCCGACAGGGCCCGAGGATCCCCTCGCCGTCGCTCTCGAACGCACGCTCGGCTCGTTCGCGGCTGTGCTGCGCGGCTACCACCTCGCCCCCGAACACGAGATTCACGCGATCCGCCTGCTGCGCAGCGTCGTGCACGGCTTCGCGACCCTCGAGGCGTCGAACGGATTCCAGATGGACACCGACGTCGACGAGAGCTTCGCCTGGACGGTTGCGTTCGTCGATCGTGGGTTGCGCGGGTTATCGGACGAGTAGGGGGCGACCGGCGGGTGGTTTCGCGCGGACGGCTCACACCCGAACGCTCCCTCAGGCGCGCTCGAGGAGCATCCGTCTCGCAAGCCGAGCAATTTCCCGCGTGGCGGGCGACAGGACCGAGCCCCGTCGTTGGACGATGGCGATCGTGTCGTAGAGCGGTTCCGCGAAGCCGATCGTGTGCACCCCATCGGGGAACCCCTTCGACCGAGCAACCGCCGAAGAGACGATTGTGTCGCCGCCGCCGAGAGCCACGATTCCGAGCGCCGTCTCAACGTGCTCGAGTTCGATCTGGGCAGTGAGGGTGATCCCGGCCAACTGAGCTCGCTCGGCCAATTGGCGACGCGTGGGATCCCGCCAGCCGTAGTGGGCGTCGTACAGAACGAGGTCGCTTTCGGCCAGGGACTCGATCGTCGCCGGTTTCTGCGTCTTGCGGGGATCGGCCGACGCGAAGAGGACCTCGTCACGCATGAGTGGCGTGACGGTGAGCCCCTCGCTGTCGATCGGCAGGACGACGAGACCCGCCTCCAACTCGCCGGCTGAGACCGCCTCGGCCACCTCGACGCTGTTGAGCCCGATGATGCGGAGACGCACCTCCGGGTAGCGGTTGTGAAACGTCTCGAGGAGCTGGGACAGGAAGTAGTAGTTCGCGTTCCGGAGCAGGCCGAAGGTGGCCACGCCGCCCGTGAGCGAGGTGAGTGATCGAAGGGCCCGATCGGCTCCTTCGGCTGCGTCGACCGCCTGCTGCGCGTAGGGGAGCAGCTGTTCGCCGGCGCTCGTGAGGACCAGCTTCCGGGCCCCGCGGGTGAAGAGGCGGACGCCGTACGACTCTTCCATGCGCTTGATCAGCTCCGAGACCGACGGCTGAGTCATGGCGAGATCTGCCGCGGCCGCGGAGAACGTTCCGAGCGCGGCCACACGAAGAAATGCCCGCAATTGGTTGAGAGTCATAGGGTTAACCTATGCTTCACCCCATACAAGTCGGCCTTGTCCAGGGTCAGAAGTGACGACAATCTCGTAGACATGAAACTGAGTCCCCGATTCCTCGCGCAGCACAGCGATCGCCTCACCCACCTCAAGGCCCCTGGCGTCGACGCGCCCGAAGCGCAACGCGACCCCCGCGTCGCCGAGACGGTGAGCGCCATGCTGCTCGACATCGAGGAGAATGGGGTTGACGCGATCCGGCGATACGCCAAGAAACTCGACAACTCCGAGCGCGCCGAGTTCGAGCTGGGCCCCGCTGAACTCGCGTCCATCGGTGACCGGGTCGCCCCGGACCTCCGCACGGCCATCGAACTCGGCTCGGCACGCACGAGGCAGTTTGCCTCCCTGCAGCGAGAGCACCTGACCGACTTCGAGGCAGAAATCGTTCCCGGCCTCGTGGTCGGCCAAAAGTACGTACCGGTCGCAACCGTCGGCGCCTATCTCCCTGCCGGCCGTTTTCCCCTGACGGCCAGTGCCTTCATGACCGTGGGCGTGGCCAAGGTCGCCGGGGTTCCCACTGTCATCGGCTGCACCCCGCCCCAGCCCGACGGCGGAGTCAACCCGGCCGTCGCCTACGCGGCGCACATCTCCGGAATCGACCACCTCTACGTTCTCGGAGGAGTCCAGGCCCTCGCCGGAATGGCCTTCGGCCTCCTCGGACAGGAACCCGTCGACATGCTCGTCGGTGCAGGCAACGCCTTCGTCGCCGAGGCCAAGCGGCAGCTCTTCGGCACGGTGTCGATCGACCTTCTCGCCGGCCCCAGCGAAGTCGCGGTCATAGCCGACGACACGGCCGACCCCGAGATCGTCGCGGCCGACCTCCTCGGTCAGGCCGAGCACGGGCCCAACTCGCCGGCAGCGCTCGTGACGACGTCCGAGGCGCTCGGTCGTGCCGTGATCGCAGCCGTCGATCGTCAGCTCACGACGCTGTCGACAGCGGAGATCTGCGGACCGGCGTGGCGCGATTTCGGCTCAGTCGTCGTGGTGGCCACGAAAGAGGACGCCGCCCTCGTCATGGACGAGTTCGCTCCAGAGCACCTCGAGATCCAGACCGCCGACGACACCTGGTACCAGGATGTCCTGACGAACTACGGTTCGCTCTTCGTCGGCCCGTGGAGCACCGTCGCGTACTCCGACAAGGGGATGGCAGGAACCAACCACACGCTTCCCACCGCCGGAGGGGCGAAGCACAGCGCCGGCCTCTCGGTGTCGCGCTATCTCAAGCCCCTCACCTTCCAGCGCATCGCCCGGGCGGCGACTCCGTCGCTCGCGGAGGCCGTCGACGTCATCTCCGCAAGCGAGGGGATGACGGCGCACCAGGCCACGGCCACGATGCGCCTCGCCACCTACGCCTCCTGAACCCGCAGCACCTGCATGCCCGCACGCCCGCACGCCCGCACGAAGAAGTTCCCTCGAAGCACTCCCGCGTCCCATCCCACCCGGAAGAAGTCATGAGAAAACGCACTCCGCTCCGAATGACGGTCCTGGCCGTCGGTGCCGTCACCACCGCTCTCGTCCTGGCCAGCTGCTCAGCTCCCGGCTCGGGCACGACGCAGGCGTCGACCTCGACTGATGCCCTCACCTCGAAGGTGACGGCCGCCGATGTCGCGAAGCTCGGCACGACCACGCTGAAGATGTGGGCCGATCAGGCCGAGGAGCCTCTCATGAAGAAGGTCGTGCCCGCCTTCGAGAAGGAGTATCCGAACGTGACCGTCGACATCACGTACAAGAGCTTCGACGACCTGACCGCCACGGTCGTCAACGCCGCCGCGAGCTCGAGCGCCCCGGACGTGTTCCAGGGCAACATCGGCTACGCGGTCGATGGCGCTCTCGTGAAGGCGAAGCTGGTGCGGTCTCTCGACGATGTCGCCGAGGTGTACGGCTGGAACTCGGGCACGGGCGCCTCGACACTCGCCCCGGCCAAGTGGAACGCGAACGGCACGACCTTCGGTAGCGGAACCCTGTACGGCATGTCGCCCATCAGTGAAGTGCAGGGCATCTATTACAACAAGTCGAAGCTCGCCGACCTCGGCATCACGGCGCCCACGACAATCGCCGCGCTCGAGAAAGACCTTCCCATCGCGAAAGCCGCCGACGAGCAGCCCATCATGCTGGGCAACTCCGACCAGTACGCCGGCACTCACATCTTCAGTGACATCGCCGTCACCGAGCAGAAGCCATCCGGCATCCGTGACTGGATCGGCGGCAAATCGGGTTCTACCTTCGAGACCGACGGCAACGTCAAAGCCGCCGACACCATGAAGGCCTGGGCACAAGCGGGGTACTTCGGGTCGGGCTACGACGGTCTCAGCAATGAGGACGCCATCGCGAAGTTCGCGAAGGGAGACGGCGTCTTCTTCGTCGGCGGATCCTGGAACGGCGCGTCGCTCACCTCGGCAAAGTTCGGCTTCTCGTCGCTCGTCTCCGGCGGTGTGGGAGCCACAGCGTCGCCCTGGCACATCAGCGCGAAGACGACGAAGACCGCTGCGGCCGTCGCCTGGCTCGACATGCTCCGATCGCCCACCGTCGGTCAAGAGATCCTCGACACCGGCCGTCTGCCCGTCATCACCGACGGTGTCTCCTCCACCGACCCTCTCCAGGAGCAGACGCTGACAGCGCTGAAAGACACCATCGCCGCCGGAACCCAGGTGGGCTATTACGACTGGACGACCACCGACATGCTGAGCGTGATGGGCAGCGGACTCCAGGAGGTCATGGCCGGTCGCACGACCAGCGACGACTTCACCAAAGCCGTGCAGACGGCGTGGACGAAGGGCCACAAGTGACGGTCGCCGCACCGAGCCGGAGCGTCGGCGCCACCCCCGCGGGTCGGCGCCGGCGCTCCCGGCGCAACCGCCCCACCTGGTCGAGCCTGATCTACATCGCACCGGCGCTGGCGTTCTTCGCCGTCTTCGTCATCTACCCGATCGGCATCTCGGTGCAGACGTCGTTCTACAACTACGACGGCCTCACCGTGGCCACGCCGGCCGGCGTCTCGAACTACGTCAATGTCTTCACCGACCCCGACCTGCGCGCGGCCCTCGGCCACTCCCTCCTCCTCCTCGTCTTCTACTGCGCGCTTCCCGTCTGCATCGGACTCGTGCTGGCGGGTGCCATGTCGAGGATCCGCATCTACGGGCTCACCCTCTTCCGCGCCCTGCTGTTTCTGCCGCAGATCCTCTCGAGCGTCGTGGTCGCAGTGGCGTGGCGGGGTCTGCTCGCGTCGGACGGCCCGGTGAACTGGGTGCTGGCCCACGTCGGGCTCGGATCCCTGACGACCTCGTGGCTCGGCGACTTCGACACGGCGCTGCCGTCGATCGGCCTGATCGGCACCTGGGTCGAGTACGGCCTCTGCATGGTGCTCTTTCTCGCGGGCATCGTCACCATCGACCGGTCCTTGTACGAGGCGGTACGACTCGACGGAGCCGGCCCGGTGCGCGAGTTCTTCGCCATCACGCTCCCGGCTCTCCGCCCCCAGATCTCGATCGCGCTCATCTTGACGATCACGTTCGCCCTGCGAAACTTCGACCTCATCTGGAACACGACGCGCGGCGGTCCCGGCACGTCCACCACGGTTCCTTCGCTCTACGTCTACCTCGATGCGTTCCAGAACCGGCAGCTCGGCCAGGCATCCGCACTCGCCGTGGTCCTCACGGTCATCATCCTGATCATCGTCGCGCTGGTCCAACTGGCCGTTCGCGAGCCGTCGGACACACCCCGACGCGTCCGTTCGAAAGGAGCCTCACGATGAAGGTCGGAACTCGGGAGTCTGTCGGCACGCACGCGCTTCTGATCATCGCGGCGCTCTTCGCCGTCTACCCGCTTGCGTCGATCATCTCGTCGTCGCTGCAGAAATCATCAGGATCCGGGGTGGGCTGGTCGAACTTCAGCGTCGCCTGGACCCGTGGCCACTTCGCGTCCGCTCTCGTGGCGAGCGCTCTCGTGGCGGTGACGGTGGTGGTCGTCACGGCCATCGTGGCGACGCTGGCCGGCTATGCCCTCGCAACGATGCGCGTTCCCGGAGGCAAGCTCATCCTTGGGCTGCTTCTCGTCGGGCTCGTTCTGCCGTACGAGGTCACAGTGCTTCCGCTCTACCAAATGCTGGCGGGCTGGGGCCTGGTCGACACGTACTGGGCGCTCATCCTGCCGCAGATCGGCCTGTCTGTGCCCCTCGGTGTGTTCTGGATGCGGACGTTCTTCCGATCGGTTCCCGAGGAGATCCTCGAGGCGGCTCGGCTCGACGGCGCCTCCCGTTTTCAGATCCTTCGCCTCGTCCTCGTCCCCATCGCCGGGCCTGCGGTCGCCACGCTCGCGACGATCCTCTTCCTCTTCACCTGGAACGAATTCTTGCTCGCCCTGATCCTTGTTCCCGAGAACCAAGCAGTGCAGACGGCTCCGCTCGCACTGTCGTTCTTCTCCGGAACGGATCGTGCCGCCAACCCCAACGTCACCGCGGCCGCCGCCGTGCTCGTCGCGTTGCCGATCATCGTCGCGTACGTCATCCTTCAGCGCCGCCTCATCACCGGCCTCACCTCGGGCGCGGTCAAGTGACCGGGCACACCGAGAACGGTGATCCGACCCGCGTGACGCGCATCGTCTGCGCTCAGCTCGACCCCGTCGTCGGAGAGCTGATGGCAAATCAGGAGAAGTGCCTTGCCGCGGTCCGCACGGCGCTGGCCGACGACGCCGACATCATCGTGCTTCCGGAACTCGCGACCGCTGGCTACGTGTTCGAGTCGAAGCGGGAGGCTATCTCCGTCGCGATCCGCCTGGACGACCCGTTCTTCGAGCGACTCTCCAACCTGCTCCTCACTACCGACTCGATCGTCATCCTCGGTTTTTGCGAGCAGGATCCGAATGGCGGTCTCTTCAACAGTGCCGCCGCGGTGACGCAGGACGGCGTGGTCGAGGTCTACCGAAAGACGCACCTGTGGGATCGCGAGACACTGATCTTCGAGCCCGGAGCGGAGATGGCGCCCGTCGTCCAGACGGTGCACGGGCGCATCGGGATCCTGATCTGCTACGACCTCGAGTTCGCCGAGATGCCGCGCTCTCTCGCCCTCCGGGGTGCCGATCTGATTGCGGTGCCGACGAACTGGCCGCTGGGCGACCACCCCGCCGACGAACGGGCGGCCGAGGTCATCTACGCCCAGGCTGCGGCCCGAGCCAACGGCGTCTTCATCGCGTGTTGCGACCGCGCCGGCATCGAACGCGGCCAGGAGTGGACCGAGGGGACCGTCATCATCGACCAGTTCGGCTGGGTCCGCGCCTCCGCGACGGCGGGCAGCCGCACCCCCTTCCGCCCCGCCGAAGGCACCGAGATCGCGCGCGCCGACGTCTTCACCCGGCTCGCTCGCGATAAAGCGATCTCACCGCACAACGACCTCCTGGGCGACCGTCGCCCCGACATCTACGCTCGAGGACTCGCATGATCGACCTGACCGACGACACCTGGTGGCGGACCGCAGTCATTTACCAGATCTACCCCCGATCTTTCGCCGACAGCAATGGCGACGGCATCGGAGACCTCCCGGGCATCACGCGGCGCCTCGACCATGTGGCGTCGCTGGGCGCCGACGCTATCTGGCTGTCGCCCTTCTACCCGTCCCCGCAGCGCGACGGCGGCTACGACGTCGCCGACTACCGAAACGTCGATCCGCAATTCGGCACCCTCGAGGATTTCGATGCGCTCGTGGCTCGCGCTCATGAACTCGCCCTTCGCGTCGTCGTCGACCTTGTGCCGAATCACGCGTCCGCTGACCACGTCGCGTTCCAGGCCGCTCTCGCCGCCGAGCCGGGCTCGGCAGAGCGGGGCCTCTTCCACTTCTGCGACGGCCTCGGCGAATTTGGCGAGCTTCCGCCGAACGACTGGCAGAGCATGTTCGAGGGCAGCGCCTGGACCCGGGTGACAGAGATCGACGGAACGCCTGGCCAGTGGTACCTCCATCTCTTCGACGAGACCCAACCCGACTGGAACTGGGATGCCCCCGGGGTCCGGGTCGATTTCGAGACGACCCTCCGGTTCTGGCTCGACCGCGGAGTCGACGGCTTTCGCGTGGATGTCTGCGACGCCCTCATCAAGGCACCGGGTCTTCCTAGCTGGCCCTACCCGACCCACGGGGTGGTCCAGCCGATCGAGGGTCGAACGCCGCCGATGTGGGATCAGGAAGGAATCCACGAGATCTTCCGCGACTGGCGGGCGATCCTGGACTCCTACGAGGGCTCGCGAATCCTGTGCGCTGAGGCATGGCTCCCGCCCGAGCGCACCGCGCGCATCGTCCGGCCCGACGAGATGCATCAGGCGTTCAATTTCGCCTATCTCGAGCAGCTCTGGGATGCAGACGCCATCGCCGAGACCATCGTGTCTTCCCTCGCGGCCAACGACGCGGTCGGAGCGCCCACGACATGGGTGCTGTCCAATCACGACGTCATGCGCCACGCGAGCCGCTTCGGCTACGACGGACCGGTGGCCCTCGAGCACGGCGTCGGAGTCGACGACCCACAGCCCGACCGGCCCCTCGGTCTTCGTCGGGCTCGTGCGGCGACACTTCTCATGCTCGCCCTGCCAGGATCGGCGTACCTCTACCAAGGTGAAGAGCTGGGGCTGCCCGAAGTCACCGACCTCCCCGACGAAGCCCGCCAGGATCCGGTGTGGGCCCGTTCGCATCAGCAGATCCGCGGGCGCGACGGCTGCCGGGTTCCCTTCCCCTGGGACGACTCGACCAGCTCCAACGGCTTCTCGTCCGTTGCGGCGACCGACACCTGGTTGCCCACGCCCTCGTACTACGCCGAGTTCTCGGCCGCGGCCCAGGGTCTCCAGCTGGAATCGACGCTCAGCCTGTATCGATCCACTCTCGCCGTTCGACGCTCAGCCGACCTCCAGGGCTCCGCTCTGGAGTGGGACAGCATGCCCAATTCGGGAACGATCGCCTTTTCTCGGGGCGACACCCACGTCGTCACAAACGTCGCCGGTGAGCCCGTCCCGCTCCCTTCGGACGCGACGATTCTCGTTGCCTCAGACCCTGAGGTGAGGGCGACGCGGCTCATCGCCCGAGACACGACGGTGTGGTTCACCACGATCTGATGCCACTCGAGAGCGGGTGGCCGGAATCGTTGGGATGAATACGGTTGGCGGATCCTGGCCCACGCTTGATGGGTCGAGGACAAGACCGCCTGCGGTATTTGCCGGGTCGCGGCGCGCGGTCTGCGGCTGGCGTGCTCCGAGCGACGTGTCGCGAACGACTACTTGGTCGCCTTGGGAATGTTGATCAGGGGAGACGATCCGTTCGGCACGACGACCAGGCCACCCTTGTCGGCGGACGCTTCGAGGGCATCGATGTAGTGCTGGGTGAGAACCTGGCTCGACAGCGACTTCGTCAGCAGATCGTTCGCCTTTGCGTTGGCCTGGGCGGTGACGACTGCCTGCTGAGCGCTGACCTTCGTCGCATCAAGTTTGGCCTGCTGCTTGGTGACGTCGATCTGCGCCTGCTGGGCCTCGGCGTAGCTCTCCGTGACGGCCTTCGGAGCTTGAATCTCTTGCAGGCTGATCGAGTTGACCTCGACACCGGTATCCGCCCACCGCTTGGTCAGCGCCTGCTCGATACTGGTCTCGATCTCGGCACGTTTCGTCAGCACCTCGAGAGTGGAGTAGTTGTTCGGCACTTCGCGCACGACGGCCCTGACGTCCTGTGTGATGAACGACGCCTTGAAGTTCTCCTCGTCGCGGAACGACGTGTAGATCGTCGTGACAGACGCCGGCCGAATCGAGTAGCGGACGGTGAGCGACACGTTCTCCGAGACCCCGTCTTTGTCCTGAACGGTGATGTACGGGCCGGTGCGGATGCCACCGTTGTTGTCGCTATCGCTGCCCCCGGTCCCGTTGATGTAGGTGACCGTCTGGTTGCGAATGTTGAAGTTCACCGTCGAATCCCACGGCGCCTTGACGTGGAGGCCGGTCGACGTCGTCTGCCCGACGATCTGACCGGTGAACGAGCGGATCACCCTCGCCTCCCCGGCATCCTGGGCGTACACGGACGACGTGACCCCCAGTACCAAGCCGAGGACTACGAGGAGTGCGCCGGCGCCGAGAGCGATGCGGTTTCCCGTCTTGTCTGGGGCCGGTGCCTCGCTGCCCCCGGGAACGGCGAGCTTGTTCGCTCGGTGGCGCCGGGCGAGAACGAGGGTGATGACGCCTGCGACGAGGCAGATCAGAGCAAAGACGAACATGAGAGTGCTTTCTTCGGGAGGGAATGTCGGGTGGTGCCGGGGAGACTGCTAATCGGTGGGGGAGGGGATACCGGCGAAACGTCTTTGCCCTTCAAGGATGAGTTCCTGCATCACCGGAACCTGCCGGACTCGGGCGTGGATGGCCCATCCCAGGGCTATCGCGAAGACCGCACACAGCGCTACCCGGACGCTGACGCCGAAGAGCGTCGGCTGGTCAGGCATGAGACCGAGTTGGAAGAGGCACAAGAGCAGGACGCCGCTATTCGACCAGACCGCCGTGCGGATCTGGTCGATGCGCGTCGCCAACCGAGACAACGCTTCACCGAGCGGAACATCGGAGGGCAGGTGGTTCTCCTTGGCCCATCCGTCGACTTCTCGGGCGCCTGCGGCAAGGTCGCGCTTCGGATCAGTGCGGATCAGGATCGCCATGACACCAGCGGAGATGAGGCCCGCGATCACGGCAATCCACCCACGGTGACCCCAGGAGTGTCTCTCGCCCAATTCCAGAACGACAGCGCCGAATACGAACCCACTTCCGAGCGATGCCGCTATGAGCCGCACACGCAGATCTCGAACAAGCCGTCTCACGATCCGGGCCGGAAGACGTCAGAGAGCTGCTGGGCGTAACTGGCCGCGTTGATTGCCCCGAGCGCCAGCCCGGCGACTTCGACGATGATGAACACCCACACCGGCCACAAGCCCCGCCCCGGAGCGACGCGGTGCACGATCACCGATCGGCCGATCACGTACACCGGCGACGAGAGAAAGCTCCAGGCCCAGTGAAACGGGCGCACGACGCCGACCCGGGTGAGGCGTCGGTAGTCTCCCCACGCCAAAACCACGCTGATTCCATACAGAACGAAACCCGCGGCAAGCACGGCAATGTATTGCGGCGTGTAGATCGATGCCGGGTCGACGGAGGGCACGCCAGAGGGGCCCACCTCGATCACGCGGATCGTCGGCCGGTACGACAGGCTGAGGGGCCAGACCACCACGGGCAGCAGCACAATCAGCCAGATGAGCGGGCCGTAGATCGGGGTCTTCGGATCGAGCCTTGGCCTGTCGGGCGTAACCGTTCCCACAGCATGGGAGCCACCGGGGGGAGCCACGAGATCCGTCCACCTCACGCCGTCCCACCAGCGAGTTCCCGCACCACCAGAAGGATCCGGGTACCACCCGGCACCAGGACCGGCACCCGGGCGCGACTCACCAGACATACGGATCCCCCTCAAGAAAGCAGTTGAGGAAAATTCGGGCTTCCTCACCACTGCTCAACCTAGGGCAGATGAGTCACCCGCGACAAACGCCGAGGTGAGTTAGGCGGCCCCGTCTTTTCGACGCCGTGTCGGACTCTTTCAATCCTCGTCTGGCCCATGCTGCTGTAAATGATTAGGTTCGTCGTATGAGCGCACCGGAGCAACATCGCCCGCTGATAAGCCGACTCCGTAGAGCCGTCCTTGGCCGACGAGTTGGCACGCTCTCTTCCACGATGCGAAACGTGGATTCAATTGCCACCTATGGGCATACCGACCTCGACGCTGCCGTGTTCAACGAACGAGATACACGCGAGCCAGACCGGACCTAACCATGCGCGGTGGCCAACGCCACCCGATCCCGGTTCAGTTCTTCGTCCGGCAGGCGCAATCCTTCGAAGAGCGATCTGCGCGGCCTAGGTTTGGTCTATGAGTGGACACGGCGGTAACCAAGCGCCTCTCGATCAGTCCGGGGTCGGACGTTCGGAAGCCGAGACGCCGAGGTCCAGGGGATCAAATAGTCATCCTCGCGCTGTGCTCCTGGATTTTCATAACACGATGGCAGTTGTTCGTTCCATGGAGACGTGGATCGATGAGGCAGGATCCCTGCTGGCGAGACGTCCTGCGTCGAGGTCGACGGCAGCTGAGCGGCTCGGGAACGTGTGGGGTGACGCGAGAAAGCTCTTCCCGGCTCTGGATTGGGACCTCGATCCCGCGGCTCACAGGCACGCTTTCGTTTCAGCCCTGAGCCAAGACGGCGCAATCGCCCTCGATTTCGCCGGAGCGCTGTACGAGACCATGCCGAACCAGTGGAAGTTGAACCGAGGAGTATCGGATTTCATCGTTCGCGCGTCGGGCGCGGGGGTGCTTTTGGCGATCGTCTCAAACATTGCCCTGGACATCCGCCCCGCTCTGGAGGGTTGGGGCATCGCCTCGGCACTCGATGCAGTGGTCCTGTCCTACGAAGTCGGATACGTGAAACCGGATCCACGTATTTTTCAACTCGCGGCGGATTTGCTCAACACGGACCCGGCCGATTGTTTGATGATCGGCGACTCAGCGTACGACGACGTGGGCGGTGCGGTCTTGGGAATGCAGTGCATCGTCACTCGGCCTGAGGAGATGTGGCGGGCGTTCGAGCTCGCTAGTCCACGGTGAGCGGCCCCGCTTCGTACTCGCGGCGCGAAAAAAGTAGGCAGGCGTCCGCAAGCCGGACGCCCGGCACACTTCAGTTAAGAGACGCCTGGAGCGCCCGACTTGAACCTTCTGCGACCGGCGCGGGTGGTCCGAGGGTTCGTCGTGTCCAGTCGCCCAGGGCGGCGGTCGCGGTTTTCGAGATAACGGCCTGGGGCATCATGCTGGTGAATCCGTGGAAGGCGCCCGGCCAGACGTGCAGTTCGGCGTCGACTCCTGCGGCCCAGAGGGCACTGGCATAGGCGACGGTTTCGTCGCGGAACACCTCGGTGCTGCCGCAGTCGATGTAGGTCCTTGGGAGACCAGAGAGGTTTTCGGCGCGGGCGGGTGCGGCGTAGATGGAGACGTCGTCGGTGGCGCGGCGAGCGCCGAGGTAGGCGTCCCAGCCGAAGCGAGTCATCTGCCGGTCAGCAACTCCGACCCCGTCGATCTGGAGCGTGGACACCGTGTTGTCGCGGTCGTCGAGCATCGGTGAGACGAGGATCTGCGCCAACAAGTCCGGACCTTTCCGGTCACGTGCGAGGAGTGCTGTGCCGGTGGCGAGCCCGCCGCCCGCGCTTTGGCCGGCGATGACGATCCGATCGGGGTCGATGCCGAGCTCGTCGGCGTGGGCTGCGACCCAGACGAGACCGGCGTAGCAGTCCTCGACGGGGTAGGGGTCGGGGTATTCGGGAGCGAGGCGGTAGTCGATACTCAGAAGGACGACGTCGTGGTCGAGGAGCCAGTCGTCATAGGAGTCGAGGTTGCCGAGGTAGTGACCGAACATCATCCCGCCGCCATGGATCGTGTAGACGGCGGCCGTGGCGCCGGTGCGACCGATTCTCTGGATGACGGCCAGCTCGATGGGGTCGCCCAAATGCCCGGGGACGGTGACGCTTCGGCGTTCGTAACCACGGTCGCGGAGCTTCTCGTCCAGCTCTTCTTCCGTCGTGTCGAGCTGGCGCATGCGGGGCAGCATCTCGGTCGAAAGCGTGAATGGTCCTCGAGCTTCGAGGGCGGTGAGGAACGTCTGCAGTTCCGGGTCGAACGTGGGGCGAATGGTGTGGTCAGACATGAGTGGGCTCCGTGGCGGTGGCGGTGGCAGAAGTGGTGGTGGTGGGTGACGGGCTCGTGGCGTGTCGGGCACGAACGATGCCGAGCGCGACAAGGGCTACGGCGATGGCGGTGATCGTGAGGCCGGCGATGGTGAGGGCGGTCTCGAACGAGTCGACTCGCGTCGGCGTCCAGGACCCGCTGGTGATGCTGCCTGTCACGAGTGCGGCGAGGATGGTGCCGGTGGCGGTAATCCCGACGGCGGTTGCGATCTCGCTGGCGGTGTCGACGAGGGCGGCCCCGATCGAGGTGCGGTTCTCTGGCAGGCCCCGAAGGACGTTGTTGCCGGCGACGACACCCACGACTCGCATGCCCGCTGCGACGAGGACTAGCGCGAGGGCAACCCAGACGTAGCCGAATCGGGCGAGGGTAGCGAACACGGCAAGGCCGGCGACCACTGAGGCGGCGCTCATCCACGCGGCACGGCCAAGACCTGCCCGGGTGACGAAGGGAGCTACAAACCGTCCGCTTGCGAGGAGGACGACTACCTGGGGCAGGGTGCCGATGGCGGCGAGAGCTGGCGACCACCCCCACGCGAGCTGCAGCTGGAGTGTGACCAGATACGACAGGCCCGCCATGGCAAGACCCGCCGCGGCCTTGTAGGCCAGACCGCTGGAGACCAAGGGCGTGGCGATGAGGTGCAGGTCGAGGAGCGGAAAGCGGGCCGACCGCTCCCGGATCACGAAAGCGGCGATCGAGAGGGCAGTGACGGCAACTGACCCCCACGACAAACCCGTACCAGCGTGGGTGACGAAGAGCGTGGGTGTGACGAGGATCCCGAGGACGGTCACGCTGCCGAGGACGGCGCCGAGGACGTCGATCGGATCACGGTGCAGGTCGGCTTTCTGATCGGTGCTGACACCGACACGGATTCCGACGAACGCGAGGGCGGCGATGGGAGCGGTGGCCAGCAGGAGCACCTGCCAGGGGGCGACCGCGAGCACGAACCCGCCGACAGTCGGTGCGATGGCCAGACCGACGAGCCCGGCAGTGGAGATCACGGTCAATGCCCGGATCCGGAGATCCTCCCTTGTGAAGAGGCGGAAAGCCAGGGCCATCGTTCCGGGGGTCGTCATCGCCGCGGCGACTCCCATGAGGGCTCGGACGACGATGAGCTGTTCCATCGACGTGACGAACACGGTCAGGACGCTTGCGATGGCAAGGAGGGCGAGACCGGTGAGCATGACTCGGCGCCTGCCGAAGCGATCGGCCACGGCCCCGAACAGGAGCATGAGGCCACCGAATGCAACCGAGTACGCCCCCGATACCCACTGGAGTGCTGCGGTTGCCGCGCCGAGGTCGCGGCCGATTGTGGGCAGGGCGACGTTCAGGATCGAGTTGTCGAGCATCTCGAACAGGAAAACGGCCGACAGCCCGGCCAGGGCGATCCACGCGTCACGGAGCCGCTCCGGTCGGGCGGTGACACGGGGAGAGGAACTTGTTTGCACAGACATAGGCGCACTCCTTCGAGGAAGAAGTGGCGACTCCCATGAGACGCGTGCGCATTTCCGCCGGCCGAAGCCGAACGGGATTTTTCCCTCTGCTCGGAATGTAGCGCATGGGCGGCGTCACCGCCAGCTCTGCTGGTCTGGGCCAAAAGTGAGCAAGGCAGGGAACGGCCGGTAGTGGTCGTCACCCGGCGGGCGTTAGGGCTGAAGGGAGGCGCCGTGCTTCGGGAGTCGGCGACTCGGATCCTTATGTGATGTGACCAGGCAGCGCCGCGGTCCGAAAGCGCGAGCGACTCGACCGGCCCTTGGCACGGCGATGGCCACTCTGCCAAGCTGAGCGAAAGTCACCGCCTACCCCGAAAGTCGGCTCATGCGCATCGCCGCGTTCATTCTCACCATCGTGTTGGCCACCGGGATCCTGATGGGGGGAGTGGTGCTTCTTGTTCTTCAGGGGAACTCCGAGAATCCAGCATGGATCTTCGCGCAGACACTGGCCATGATTCCGTTCGTCTATGGACCTCTGACCATCGGCTCGTTTCGCGCATACTGGGATGTCGCCGGGTCGGACGAATCTCGACGGTATTTCCGTCGCGTCGTATCGATTGTTCTCGGCCTCGAGGTCGTGGCCGCCGTGATCACGGTGGTGAGTGCTGTGGCGACCTCGAGCGGCCCGCTCATCCCGGTCGTTTTCATTGGCACCGGAGCTCTTTTGACGGTCGTTGCACTGCTGGTCGGGCCGGTCGCCTACCGCTACGACCGGGCTCACCCGAGGCCGCAGCAGGAGTGGGTGGCGATTGAGCCGACCGAGATCCGGCGGAAGATCGTGACCGTGGCGGTCACGTTCGTCGGAGTGCTTGCTCTTGGCCTCGTCGGCCTTGGCGTTCTGTGCGCGGTGGTCCCGCGCAGTTTGAGCCTGCTGCAGGTTCTGATCTTCGCGCTGTCTTTTGCCTGCATCGCCGCCGGCGGTGTCGCGCTCTTCTCCACCCTCCCGTGGAACCGACGGTTGCGCGATGTCACTGATCGGGATCCCGCTCGACTCCGACGCATCGCGAAAGTCGTCATTCGTAAGAAGCCGGGGGAATTGGATCCTCAGGACATGACCGCTGCGGCCCGATACGCAGCCGTGATCTCGATCACGATGTCGTTCCAGCTGGCCTACCTCGTGCTGCTCTATGCCGGAATTGTGCTGCAGCAGGTCAACTCGTTGCGAGAAGGTTTTGGCGACAGCTTCTCTATCATCCTCATCGTGTTTCTCGTGGCGGTGCTGGCTGTCATCCTTCCTCTGCAGGTGGTCCGCATTCGGCGAGCCCGTCGATATGTCACAGAGCACGCAGCAGACCTGAACGAGTCCGCGGTCGTCTAACCGGGCGACCTCTCCAGCTTCGCCAGACAGGGATGCGCGCGACGGCGTCGTTGTGCGTCAGCTGTCTTCTCGTCTGTAACAAAGGCCGAGGCGGGAACTGGCAAACGCCGGTTCCCGCCTCGGAAGGAGCTAGTCGTGTGTCGGCCGCCTCGGAGGTGAGCGGGCCCAAGGTGTCGAGGTTGTCCGACGTGAGATGCGGCGCCATGACGTCGTCGAGCAACCGGGGACGCCCGCAGGTTTTGCACGAGATGGCGTCAAGGGCGGTGCTGCCCGAATGACGGTCACGCCGGTTGCGTCGTCGAGGACGGCGTCGACGAGTATCTGTTCCGCCTGGCGGATGACGTCGTCGATGTCATCCCGGGTGGGAGTGTCGAGAGCTGCGACCAGAAGCATGGTGGCCTCCTCGCTGGTGCGTAGTGAGAGGGTGGGGTGAGGGCCCTCCTGGAGGGGCCCCCACCCACGCCGTCAGCTGTTCAGGGAGTGCTGTTCCGAACCCTGACCAGAGCTGAGCTCGGAAGCCTGGCCGGTGGTGACCTCGATCTTGCGAGGCTTGGCCTTCTCGCTGACCGGGATCACCAGCGACAGCACACCGTTGTCGTAGTGCGCTGTGATCTTGGTCGAGTCGATACCCTCGCCGACCGAGAACTGGCGCAGGTACGAGCCATGCGGACGCTCCTGGCTGAGCCACTTCACGCCGTCGCGGGTGTCGGCCGTCCGGTTGGCGCGGATGGTCAGGAGCTGACCATCGACGTCGATATCGACCGACCCGGGGTCGATACCGGGCATGTCTGCGTTCAAGACGTACCGATCGCCATCGCGATACAGGTCGACAGGCATGAACTTGGGCCCCTGCCGGGTTCCGAGAAGACCGGCGGTGAGACGGTCGATCTCGGTGAAAGGATCAAAAGACATAGCCATGAAGAGTCCCCTTTCTTGGGTGCTGCGTGTGGAGTTGGTGGTGCCGAACCCTCCCGGATTCAGACACCAAAAATATAAAACCGTGGCCGGGGTCGTAGCTCAAAAAACGCTCAAAAGTGCCTTCACGGTCGCCGCAAACGGAGTCGTTTTCGCGACAGGTGGTGCCGCTATTGTGGGCGTCGTTTGCAACCCCCAGCTACTCGGATCGGAGACATGATGGTCGACCAGGTCAGCTCGCCCGCTCAGCACCAGATCGAGGTGCCGTTGGGCGCGCCCGTGCTCGCACAGGCGCTGCGGTACACGGCGATGTACGGGCCGAAGCCGTTCCCGGAGGCGCTTTTGGTGTACCTCGACAACGGCGCCTACAAGATCCTCTCGCTCGGCGAGGAGCACTTCGGCAGCTACGTCTCGGCGACCGACCTGTCGACCGAACCGCGGCACGTCGCCTTCCTGTCGTGGCCATCCGCCGACTGGGGCCGCAACGTCGCGTCGCACACCCTGACCTTCGAGAAAGACACGGGCGCGTTCGTGCAGTCGCTGGTCTTGCCGGGCGACCCAGTGCCCCGGGCGCAACACGGCTATGCCGCGGTGATAGACACCCCACCGGCCGAGCTGATGGATGCGTCGTGGGAGGAGCTCCGGGCAGCCTGCGCGCCGATGTTCGAAGCCCTCAGGGAGGGTGCCGAACGCGCTAACCGAAGCGACTAGGCGACGGGCGCGCCATCCCACGAGACCGCTCGCCAGCCCTCGGCGGGGGAGCCGTGCAGCTCGACGATGCCGGTGTTCTGCACACCGTGGGTGCGACTGAACTCGGCATCGAGGTTCGTGGCCGTCGAGGAGGCCCAGACGCAGATCGCTGCCTCGTGCGAGACCACAATGGCGACCTCGTCCGATGCAGTCGCAACCGCATCGATGGCAGCACTGAAGCGGGCCATAAACTCAGTGCCGCTCTCACCCCCGGGGATGCGGGCGTCGGGGTCGTGCCACCAGCGCTGCATCGTGCCCGCATAGCCGGAGAGGGCCTCGGCGTAGGGGAGCCCCTCGAGGTCTCCGGCGTCGATCTCGTGGAATCCGTCGATCTCGTGATGCGCCAGACCGTAGGCGGCGGCCACCGCTGCGGCTGTCTGCGACGCCCGCAGCGCCCGCGACGAGTGCACGACCCCGACCTCGTCGGCGGCGAGACGATCGGCGAGGGCGCGAGCCTGCTCGATGCCGGTCGGCGAGAGGGCCGGCCCGGGCAGGTGCGAGCCGATGGTGCGAGCGACGTTGTCAGCGGTCTCGCCGTGGCGAATGAGGAGGAGTCGCATCGGATCCTTCGGGTCGGGGTGGCCTTCATCGTGGCATGCGGTGGCTGGGGCCGGTCTGTGCCCGTCGACGGTGGGCGACACCCCGGGAGGGAGGGCCATACTTCGAGATATGAGCGCCAGCGAAGACAGCCCACGACAAGGATCCGACGGACCCGACGCAGCACACCGCCGACCGGCCGGTCTCGACGACGCGACGGTGGCGGCCCTCGGCAAGCTGTCCGAGGCCCTCGAGGTCGTGGAGCACGCCCGCGGTTACCTCTACGGATTCCATCGACTCACCGGCAAGGCCGACCTCGCGCTGGGGGAGGCCGTGGAGATGCTCCGCCAGGCCGGCCAGGAGGCGATCGCCGACGAAATTGAGAACGAGCTCGTCGGGCGCAACGTGATCCACGGCCGATGGACGTTTCAGGTGGTCGAGGATTACGACGACAACTACTACGCCACTTTCAAGGCGGCCGAGTCGAAGGCCCGCGACGAATTGGCCGGCGGCAAGCGCCACCTGTTCGAAGCGGAGATGAAAGAGGATCGCCGCAGCCACGGCCGAGCGCACCACGAAGCGAAGCCGTGAGTGCCGAATCACACGGCACCCTGCGATCGCACTTCGAGGCGACGCACCTGCATGCAACCGACCCGTGGTCGGTCGAGACGAGCTGGTACGAGATCCGCAAGCGTGCCGTGCTGCTCGCCGCTCTGCCCCGGGAGCGATACGGCGCGGTGCTCGAGATCGGCTGCTCCACCGGGGTGCTGACCGAGGAGCTCGCGGGCCGGAGCGATCGGATCCTCGCTGTCGACCTGGCCGAGAGCGCCGTGCAAACGGCTCGCGAGCGACTCGCGGGTCTGGCCCACGTGCGGGTTGCGCAGGGCGACGTGTCGGACGGGCTGCCGGCCGGGCAGTGGGATCTCGTCGTGGTGTCGGAGGTCGCCTACTACCTCGACGAAGCGGTCTGGCGCGACCTCATCGGCGCGATCGCGTCGCAGTTCACGGAGGGCGGCACGGTGGTGGCGTGCCATTGGCGGCACCCGGCGTCCGACTTCCGCCAATCCGGTGACGCTGTCCATCACGCGCTCACGCAGCACCCCGAGTTCACGACGGTCGTGCACCACGAGGAGCCCGATTTCGTCCTCGACGTCGTGACTCTCACCAGAAAGGCGACGACATGAAGCGAGTTGCTCTCTCCGCAGCACCCGTGGGTCGCATCACCCAGGCGGTCCTGGATGCGAACCCCCAGACAGTGCACGACGCGCTCGACCTCGGCGTCTCCCTGAATCCGCTCCGCCCCTTCGTCGGTCAGGGCGCGACACTCGATGTGTGGGAGGCGCTGGCGACTCTTGCCTCCCATGATCTCGCTCTCGCGCGCGCGATCGAGCCGCACATCGACGCTCAGACCATCCTCGATCAGGAGGCGTCGAGCCATGTGCGCGGCGGCACCTGGGGAGTGTTCGCGTCGGAGGGTTCCGGTCATCGCGTCGAAGCTCGCGAAAGCGACACCGGCTGGCGCCTCACCGGCGTGAAGCAGTGGTGTTCGCTCGGGGGATCGCTTTCGGACGCCCTCGTGACGGCCTGGGTGAGCGAGAGTGAGCGGCGACTGTTCCGCGTCAAGCTGTCGGAGCACGGTGTGCGGGTGTCGTCGGCCGAATGGCACTCTCGGGGGCTCGAAGAGATTCCGAGCAACGCTGTCGAATTCGACGAGAGCCCGGCAACACCCGTGGGCGCGACCGGCTGGTACCTCGATCGCCCCGGGTTCGCCTGGGGCGGCATCAGCGTCGCCGCGTGCTGGCTGGGCGGCGCGACCGGACTCGGTCGCTCTCTGCTCGAGGCGACTCGGCGACCGGGTGGTCGAGGCGACGACATCACGCTCATGCATCTCGGCGTGGTCGACGCCCGCCTTGCCGAATCCCGTCGGGCCTTCGCGGCAGCGGCCGCCGTGCTCGATTCCGGCGACGAGGCGGTCGTGCTCGGCAAGCGCCTCCGCTCCACTGTCGCCCGAGCCGCGGAGGGCGCGATGTTCCACGTCGGGCACGCCCTCGGGCCGGAGCCTCTCGTGCGTGACGCATCGCACGCGAAGCGGGTCGCTGACCTCACCGTCTACATTCGCCAGCACCACGGAGAGCGCGACGACGCCTCCCTCGGTCGAAGCGTGCGCGACTCCGACATCGAGTGGTGATGTTCGACTCCGCCGACCCTGGCACGGCGGCACGGGAATGGGACGAGGATCCGAGGTGGCAGCTCCTGCCCCCACTCCGCCTCGACGGAATCGATCACGTGATCGTCTTCGCCGCCCACCCGGATGACGAGACCCTCGGTGCCGGTGGGCTCCTGGCTTCTGCCCGATCGGCCGGAATCGCGGTGACCTTCGTCGTCGTCACCGACGGCTCCGGCGCCGGTGTGGTTACTCCGGGCGAGACGCTCGCCGCGGTTCGCACCGCGGAAGCGGAGGCGGCAGCCCGTGACCTCGGCATCGACGACGTCCGGTTTCTCGGAGTGACCGACGGTGCCATTCGCGAGAACCGTGACCTTGTCGCCCTGGCGACCGGTGGGATCCTGCGCGAATTTCCGGGCGCCCTCGTGGTCGCACCGTGGCAGGGCGACGGGCACCGCGACCACCGTGTTCTGGGCGAGATCACCCTCGAGGTGTGTCGGCGCGAGCAACGGCAGCTGTGGGCGTACCCGATCTGGCTGTGGCACTGGGCCAACCCCGAGCACGCGGATACCCCATGGCCGACGATGGCCACGCTGCCGCTGACCGGCGACGACGAAGCTGCCAAAGCTCGAGCGCTAGGCGAATACGGCTCTCAGGTACACGGCTCTGCCCCCGTTCTTCACGAGAGGTTCCTCGGGCACTTTCAGCGCCCGGAGGAGGTCTTCGTCGTGGAGAACGAGGGCAGAGTAGCGGTCGGCTAGACCGTTCAGGCCTTGACGTCGCCTCGCCAGGCGCCGTCCGGCTTGCCCTGTGACTCGATGTACTCCTTGAAGTTCTTCAGGTCTTTCTTGATCGCGTGGTTGTCGGCGCCGAGCGTCGAGCCGACCTTCTCGAGGAAGCCGGTGGGCTCCCAGTCGATCTGCACGGTCAGGCGGGTCTCGGAGTCGCTGAGCTTGTGGAACGTGATGACGCCGGCGTGGTCGACCTCGCCGCCGGTGGAGTTCCAGGCGACGCGCTCGTCGGGGTGCTGCTCGGTTATCTCGGCCTCGAACTGCTTCTCGACGGGACCGACCTTGACGTTCCAGACGGTCAGGGTCTCGGTGACCTGGTCGATCGACTCGACCTCGTCGAGGAACTTCGGGAATTCTTCGAACTGGGTCCACTGGTTGTAGGCGACGGACACGGGAACGTTGACGTCGATGGTTTCGATTGCTTGTGCCATGGAGATCTCCTGGTTTGTGATCGGTGTGACGTGGACGGTAGCTCGATGGTGGAACGGAGGCTCGGTCACGCGGCTATTCGAGGCCACTTGACAGGTCGAGACCCGGTCAGAACGACGGAGCCACGCAAGCCGGCACGAGGCTCTCGGCAAGGTATCGGGCGTAGCCACCCGGGGTGCGACCCACCTGTCGGCCGGAGGTCATCACGTCGCAATCATCCGATGCGGCGAGCGTGACGCCCTGCGCTCGCAGCCTCGTGACCAGGTCGTTGTCTTCGTGCTCGTCGTGGTGGAGAAAGCCACCGGCCTCGAGATATGCCGATGCACGAACCCCGAGGTTGGCCCCGTGAACGTGCCCGTTGGGCTTCCCTGGAACGCGCTTCGCTTTCCACGCGACGATCTGGGCCTCGGTGAGATCGGCGAAGTCGGGCGTGACCGTGCCGAGCATCACGTCGACTCCGGCGTCGGCGAGCCGGAGTTGCTCGACAAACCAGTTCGGCGGAACGACCGAGTCGGCGTCGGTATTGCCGATCCAGACACCGCGCCCGAGAGGGCCGACATCAGCATGACCACGGAGGGCAGTCAGACAGTGGTCGATGCCCTCCGCCCGGGCCGCACCCACCGTGCCGCCCGTGCTCGAAAGGACTTCGATGCCGGAGAACGACGTAGCGATCGCCACCGTATCGTCGCTGCAGCTGTCGGCCACCACGACGATTCGCAGAGCGATGTCGGGGCGGCCGGCGTGCAGAGCCCTCGCAGCCGCGTTGAGACCCTCGAGGCAGGCGCCGATGAGGCCCTCCTCATTGTGAGCCGGCACCACAGCACACATAGCCGTTATCGACGACACTCGTCACTCCCCACCCGTCTTGCGACGCGGTCAATCCCTGCTGCACCGGACGTGCACGAACTTGGAACTGTAGGCGCTCGCGGCGCTTCGCGCGGGCCTCCTCTGCCACGGTCGCCCGCGTATGGCGGGCCCGTGGCCGAGCACGAGGCTCAGCCGTCGAGTGCATCCAGGTCGCGGAGGGCCTGCTCGGCCTGGGCCAGACGGTCGGCCACCGGCCGCTCCCACCAGTAGTCGCCCCGCTCGCCGAGACCGTGCTTGGCGAGACCCACCCGCTTTCGTGCGGCCGTCACCGCCGACTCGTCGCCAGCGCGCTTCGCCGAACCCACTCCAGAGCGACCGCGGCCGAGGTGCGACCTCAAGGCGGACGCGACGTCGTTGGGCAGGCTCGGGTCGGTTCGCCGCCACCGCCGGCCGTTGATGACGAACCAGCGCTCGTCGTCGGCGTCGGAGTGAGCCGCGGCCCGCTCGCCCGGTTTGGACTCGGTCATGGCGGGCACGGTACACGGGCCAGCCCCGGTGGGGTCGCGACGGTGGGGAAAGTCGTTGACAACGAGTCTTCTCAAGCCATACGGTCTTTCCGACAGACGATCGTCTGACGGAAGAGGAGCTGTTCGCATGTACAGCTTGGACGACCCGTGTGGCATCCCGCACTCCGTGACCTACTGGGTTCCCTTCTGGGATGAGCCGGTCATCGCTGAATGCACCTGTGGCCTGTCGCACGACCATTTCGAAAACATTCCCCTCCTCGGCGCTGACACCGCAGCTGGTTTCTGGCGGAGCGTTCGTGCCTGGTTCAGAAAGGAACCCCGCCAATGACCACCTTTACCCTTCGCTCCTCGGGCGCGCGGCCCGCACGGGGTTCAGCGCGTCGCCTCCGGAGAAGTGCCGTCGTAGCGACAATCGGTCTGGTCGCCGCCAGCGTGTTGGTGGCGGCAGGGCCGAGCAGGGCATCGGCAGGGCAGGTAGGCCAGGCGCCGGCGGCTTCCGCGTCGGATTCATCGACGGTGGTGTCACAGCACGACCGCCTCTCCGCGATCTCTGCGCTCGTCCTTCGTCGCCTTCTTCTCGCCGACCCCGTAGCCGAGTCGAAATGGGTGAGTGGGCGGCCGATCAGCGACCCCGCCCGCGAGCAGGCCGTGGTCGACGCCGCAGTGGCCCGGGCAACCCAGCGCGGCATCGACCCCGCCTTCGTCACCCGAGTCGTACGAGCGCAGATCGATGCCAGCAAGGTCGTTCAGCGCGGCCTCTTCGTCCGATGGACCCAGGATCCCGAGACGGCGCCGAGCACCGCTCCCGACCTGGCCACGATCCGTCAGCAGCTCAACGCGATCGATGACGCTCTCGTCGACTCCCTCGGCGACGCCGAAGAGGTGGCCGCAAGCCCGCGCTGCTCGCACGCGGTCGACGCCGCGAGGTCACAGTCGTACGCCGGGATCGACGCGTTGCACCGCAAGGCCGTCCACACGGCCTGGAATACCTTCTGCGTCACCCCAGCGGGGTGATGCCCAGCCCGCGGAATGCGGGGGTTGATGGGGTGCCACGACCCGAAGCGTGTCACCCCCATCAAAGTGCGGTTGTGCGACCCGAAATCGCGTGACCTGCACCTATGCCGTGGGGCTCTGACCGAGCCCAGCTCAACAGCCCCACCCCTGGGGATGCCGGCCGACATGTGTCAAGTAAGCGCCTTTTTTCGCGGTTCTCCGAAAAGACAGGCAATTTGCCAGGTTGATTGATTTCGTGAACCACCTGAAAGCCGAATTGCGACGACTTAGGTGAATCTGTGAACCAGTCTTCCCGTACGGCCACTCGTGGGGTATACCTCAAGTACCGGGGATCACGCGGGCGTCGTCGACGCTTGCACACGTGCCTCTCCCACTTAGGCAGGGGCCATCATGGCCAGAACGCCCATCTTCCGCCCGCTGTTCGTGGTTGCGACCGGCATCGGACTCGCTTCTGCTCTCGCTCTCGGCGCCGCATCGACCGCGTCGGCGGCGACCGTCATCGATGGGCCGGTCAACCTCGGGACCGCTGCCACCTACGGCGTCCTCGGTGCGAGTGCTGTGACTAACACCGGCCCCACCGTCGTCACCGGAGACCTCGGCGTCTCACCCGGCACCTCGATCACCGGCTTCGGCGGAGCTCCGAACGGTGTCGTCAACGGCACGGTCCATCAGACCGACGCCGCGGCGACCCAGGCGCAGGCCGACACGACGACGGCGTACAACGTCGCCGCCTCTCTCACACCGACCCGCACGGGCATCAGCGAGCTCAACGGGCTCAGCTTGAGCCCCGGTGTCTACACCGGCGGCGCGCTCGCGCTCTCGAACAACGGCGCCCTCACGCTCGCCGGCAGCGCGAACTCGGTCTGGGTGTTCCAGGCCGCCTCGACGCTGACCATCGGCTCGGCGACTCGTATCACCTTCACGGGCGGCGCATCGGCGTGCAACGTCTTCTGGCAGGTCGGCAGCTCGGCGACGATCGGCACCGCCGCGCAGTTCCGTGGCACGGTCCTCGCCCAGCAGTCGGTGACGGTGACCACGAGCGCCACCATCGTGGGTCGTCTTCTCGCTCGCACCGGGGCCGTGACGCTCGACACGAACACGATCACCGCACCCACCGGCTGCCCCACTCCAGGAACCCCGTCCCAGACGGTTGCGCCCACGATCACCTCGGGCGCTCCGACGACCGCGACCGCGGGCACGCCGTACTCGTTCCCCGTCACGGCGACCGGAACCCCCACGCCCACCTACACGTCGACACCCCTCCCCGCGGGTCTGACGCTGAACGGCACCACCGGCGTCATCTCCGGTACCCCGACCACCCCCGGCAAGACCACGGTCACAGTCACGGCCAGCAACGGCACCACGCCGTCTGACTCGGAGACCTACGTCGTCACCGTCCGTACGCCCACGGGTGGAAGTGGAACCGGAACAGGCACGGGGACAGGCACCGGCACCGGTACAGGCACAGGCACGGGCACGGGCACTGGAACAGGGACCGGCACCGGCACCGGCACCGGCACCGAACTCGCCTACACCGGCAGCAACTCGGTCGGCGCCTTCACGGCAGCAGGGCTTCTTCTCATCGGCGGCATCGCGCTGCTGGCGACGAGCGTCCGTCGCCGTCGCGTCGCAACCACTCACCGCGCCTAGACCGTGACGGTCCTGCCGATTTCAGGCCACAGGTCTGACGTGCACCACCCCGTCATCCCGATCGTGCAGGCCATCACCGGGCCGCGGGCCGGGCCCTTCACCCTGACCTACCTCGACGAACCGACGAAGAGGCATACGCGCACTTCTGTTGCCGGCACGACTCTGGTGCTCCGAAACACGGGGCGCCACACCGTGAGAGACGTCCACGTGCGACCGCTGCTCCACACCGCCGCGGTGGCAACGGCGGGGCGCCTGCGAAAGCAGAGCGCGCTCGGGGTCTGCTCCGGAGTCGATGTCGTTAGGTACATCGCCGACAAAGAGCTTCTGGTGCGCTGGGTCGATCACACGGGGGAGGAGCGTTCCGTCTGGATGCGCATACCGCCTCTCCCTCGACGCTTCGTCATTCCTGCTCCCTCGGAGGTGGCGCGAAGGGCCTGACAGACGAGGCAGATGAGTGCGTGGTGAGGGAAGTGTGCTTCGATTGCTTCCTGCGGATATTCACCGACTGATGACGGATGCTCGCGGACCCCACTACGGAAGGTCCTCCATGAGCTCATGCTCCGCCTCGCTCGTCGACGAGCACGATGACAACGAACCGCAAGTAACGCCAGTCGCCCCTGCCACGCCCGTGGCGCTTCTCGAGGCCGTGTCTGCCCTTCAGACCGCCGACGCTCTGCTTCGCTGGCGGCTCCGAGATCTGCTGCACCTCCGGGCCAACGAGATCATGGCCCTCGAGTTCCTGGCCCGGCTCAACAATCTCGACCAGCCCGTCAGGGCCCTCGATATCGCGCGGGCCCTTGGAGTGACGAATGGAGCCAGCACGCTCATCGTGGCGCGTCTGATGGAGCGCGGCCTCGTGACCCGGACCGAGAACCCCCGAGACGGGCGGGGCCATCTGCTGCACCTGACCGTCGCCGCGATCACTGCGCTCGACGATGCGCTCGGCGACTCTCGCCACGGCATCCGTGCGTTGCTCGAGGGGCTCTCTCCGCGCGAGTCCAAGCGCATCATCATGATTCTGGGGGAGTTGACGGCCTCCCTCGACCTTGGCGGGTTGCAGCCCGCTGCATAGTCGGGCGCGACAGCACAAAGGCGAGTGATCGGCGGTGGTGAGAGAATCGGATCCTAGGATCCGACCTCACCAGGCCACCGAACACTCGCCCTTTGGCGTAAAGCGACTAGTTCTTCGTCGTGACCTTCTTGGCCGCGCTTGTCACCGAGGCGGTGCTGTAGCCGGGGCTCGACGCCTTGACACTGACGGTCAGGCTCGTGCCGACGTCACCCTTCGACGCGGTGTGCGTCTTCTTGGTGGCGCCAGAAATCGGCTTGCCATCGCGCAACCAGCGGTAGGTGAGCGTGGCCGACTTCGGCGTGAGGCCTGACGTTACGGCGGTCAGCTTCGAGCCGACGACGGTCTTGCCCGAGATGACCGGCTTCAGCGCGAAGGTGCCGGGGAGGGCGGCAGCGGTCGAGGCGCTGGTCTGGGTGGCTGTGACGAAGGCCGGGCCGGATCCTGAGACCTTGACGGTCAGGGTGCGACGGAGCTCGGCGGGCGCGACCGTGTGGTACTGCTTGGTCGCCCCGGCGATGGCCTTGCCGTCGACCGACCACTGGAACGAGAGCTTGGCGGTGGCGGTCCAGTCGCCGGGGACGGCGGTCAGCTTCTTGCCGACCTTCGGGGTTCCGGCGACGGTGGGGACGGTCGACTCGATCGGGGTGCCGGCCTTGGCGTTCTTGTCGTAGATGTAGGTGCTGAATCCGTCGAAGTCGTACGACGTGTAGAACAGCTTCGAGCCGAACTCCTTGAACATGCCGAACGGTGCGACGGTCCCGCCGATCGGGCCCTCGTTGGTCGTCGTGGTGCCGTCGAAGCTGTACAGCGTGGGGCGCTGGCCCTTCGTCTGGTTGGTGAACTCGAGGTCGCCGTCGTAGACACCCACGGCAGGCAGGGCCGTGGCCGTCTTGAACGAGACACCGGTGGTGACCGGGGTCGGTTCGCCGGTGCCGTCGAAGCGGTAGACGGCTACGGTCTCGGTCTTCGGCGAGACTCCACCGAAGTAGAAGGCACCCTTCCATTCGACGCCAGTGATGGCCTCGGGCGATGCACTAATCCGCGTGAGAGCGCTCAGGTCGACGCGGTAAAGAGCCATCGCGTTCGACGTCAGGCTCTGGACCCAGAAGTACTGAGTGTCGCCAATGGAGACGGGGCTGGCCAGCGATTTCGTTGTCGTGATCGGGGTGGAGAAGGTCGTTCCGTCGTAGCGGGTGATGGCCGAAGTCTGGGTGAAATAGTCGTCATCGTAATTGTCGTAGTCGGTGGTGTCTTCGACGATGGTCAGCGTCGACCCGGCCGAGGCCAGCGTGACGTCGTGGGAGAACGTCTTCACCGCGGCGTAGTTCGTGCCGTCGAAGCTGGTGAGCGTGACAGTGGCCTTGCCGCTGCGGGAGTACGTGCTGACCGTGAAGTAGAGCAGGCTTCCGACGACGACGACCTGCTCGTCGATGTCGGTGGGAGCGCCGGCGACCGTCTTCCAGCCGAACGATGTCCAGTGCTGAAGGCGCGTCTCGTCGGATTCCCAGTCGTAGCTGACGCCATAAAGCTCGTCGCCGAGAACGGCCTGCGCGTACGCACCACCGGCGTTCGCGTTCGGGTCGACCTTCGCGGCCGGGATCGCGCCGGCGGGAGCCGGGCGTACCGCGTCGGTGGTCGCGCTGCGCTGAAGCGACGACGACGGAAGCGTCGAGGATCCGGCAGCGGTCCCGTTCAACGCCTGGGTGACGGCCGCTCGGCTGGCGGGCGTTCCGAAGTCGGTGTTGTGCAGCGCGTCGAGGGCGCGGCTCGACGCGGTCGCGCTCTGAGCCGCTGCCGGAGCTGCTGTAACCGGCGCCGCGGCGTTCGCGGGTGCGATGCCGCCGAGCGCGAGCCCGACGGTGCCGGCGAGAGCGGCGGTGATCGTGAGCGCGCGGCGGCGCAGACGTGGTGCGGACATGGTGTTCCCCCGTGTTGTCAGGCGCGGCCGATGTGATCTCGGCCGCTTTTTCTGAATCCTAGGGGAGACGGCGAACGGGAAAGGGGTGGTTTAACCCCCAGTCCGGGCGAACGGTCTCTCGGCGTTCAGGCTCGCGTGCTGACCGATGCCCCGAGCTGGTGAGTGCCGAAGCTGTCGACGATCTCGTTCAAGAGGGACGACGGCCGCATCACGTCGGCGAGAACCGCGTCGGAGAGCAGATAGTGGCCGGCGAGATCCTGCTCGTGGCCTTGCGCCCCGGTGAGGTCGCCCTCGATAGCGGCCTCGTGGGAAGAGAGCTGTTCTGCAAGCGGGGTGAACACCGCCTTGAGGTCGGGGCTGGTGGTTTGGCGGCTCAGTTCTTGGGCCCAGTAGAGGGCGAGGGAGAAGTGGCTGCCACGGTTGTCGATGGTGCCGACGTCGTCGGCAGGGCTCTTGTTCTCGTCGAGCAGCGTCGCGGTGGCGCGGTCGAGGGTGTCGGCGAGGGCACGGATTCCTGCGTCGCCGGTCGTGGTGGCGAGGTGGTCGAAGCTGGCCGCAAGAGCGAGATATTCGCCGAGGCTGTCCCACCGGAAGTGGTTCTCGTCGCGGAGCTGGTCGAGGAGTCGCGGGGCGGTTCCGCCGGCGCCGGTTTCGAAGAGTCCGCCACCGGCGAGGAGGGGAACGACCGACAGCATCTTGGCGCTGGTGCCGAGCTCCATGATGGGGAAGAGGTCGGTGAGATAGTCGCGGAGCACGTTCCCGGTGACGGAGATCGTCTCTTCCCCCCGGCGGAATCGTTCCAGGGTGAAGGTCATGGCGTCGACGGGCGCCATGATCGTGATGTCGAGGCCGGTGGTGTCGTGCAGGGCCAGGTAGCTCGCGACGAGCTGCGCGATGACGGTGTCGTGGGCGCGCGACGAGTCCAACCAGAAGACGGCGGGGGCGTGGGTTGCTGTGGCGCGCTTGACGGCGAGAGCGACCCAGTCTCTGATGGCGTCGTCGCGGGTGCGGCACATCCGCCAGATGTCGCCGCGGGCGACGTCATGTTCGAGGAGGACCGTTCCGGCAGCGTCTCTGACGAGCACCCTCCCGGCGCGGGGGATTTCGAAGGTGGTGTCTTGCGAGCCGTATTCTTCGGCTGCGCCGGCCATGAGGCCCACGTTTGGCACGGTGCCGAGAGTCGCCGGGTCGAAGGCGCCGTTGATGCGGCAGTCGTCGATGACGGTCTGGTAGAAACCGGCGTAACTGGAGTCGGGGATGACGGCGAGGGTGTCGTGGCTGGATCCGTCCGGCCCTGTCATCTGACCCGACCAGCGGATCATGGCGGGCATGGAGGCGTCGACGATGACGTCGCTCGGCACATGCAGGTTCGTGATGCCACGGGCCACGTCGACCATGGCCAGCTTCGGCTCGGCGGCGAGAGCTTCGTCGAATGCCGCCCGGATGGTGGCACCGTCGGGAAGGCTTTCCAGCCGGGCGAACAGTGCGGCGAGGCCGTCGTCGGGGTTGATCCCGGCGGCTGTCATAGTTTCGCCGTGCGCGTCGAAGACGGTGTGGAAGTACGTGCGGACGGCGTGGCCGAAGAGGATCGGGTCCGAGATTTTCATCATCGTGGCTTTGAGGTGCACCGAGAAGAGGAGGTCGTCCTCTCGCGCGCGGTCGAGCTGCTCGGCGAGGAACTCGCGAAGAGGCCCCACGCGAAGGACCGCCGCGTCGATGACGTCCTGAGCTCCAACCATTAGGGGCTCTCGCAGTGGTGCGTGGGTGCCGTCGTCGCCGACCAACTCGATGGTGACCGGGCCGTCGGCCGAGACGATGGTGGATCTCTCGGTGTCGCGGAAATCGTTGGCCGTCATGGTGGCGACGTGCGTCTTTGACTCCGGGCTCCAGGGGCCCATGGGGTGGGGGTGCTTGTGGGCGTAGGCCTTCACCGAGGCCGGTGCACGCCGGTCGGAGTTGCCCTGCCGGAGGACCGGATTCACGGCCGAGCCCTTGAGGGCGTTGTACCGAGACCGAATTGTCTCGCTCGCCGGGTCGGAGGAAGCGGCCGGGTAGTCGGGCACGGCGTAACCGGCCTGCTGCAGCTCCGCGATCGCAGCCTGCAGCTGCGGCAGTGACGCAGACACGTTGGGGAGCTTGACGATGTTCGTCGTCGGGTCCGAGATCAGGGCCCGGAGCTCCTCGAGGGCGTCGGGCTGACGCTGCTCCGGGCGGAGGTGTTCCGGGAACTTCGCCAGGATCCTCGCCGCCAACGAGATGTCACGCGTCTCGACGTGCACACCGGCTTTCTCCGCGTACGCCTGCACGATGGGGAGAAGAGCGGCAGTGGCGAGGCGGGGCGCTTCGTCGGTCAGCGTGTAGATGATTTCGTGCATGCGGAGGCGGATCTTTCAGTCTGGAGACGTGGGCCCCATCGCATGCCGACCGCGGGAAGGCGGGAGGGTCGTGACTGACTGATCGTCGGTTGCCGAGGAGCCGGGGCTGTTCGTCGGTGAACACAGAAGAGAAGCCTACGGCCGATTGCCGCTCACGAACGTGATGGGCCCCTCGCCTCGTACGTCGCAGGCAGCGTCGTCGTCCTCCCGATTCGGCAACCGAAGGATCCGGCGGCCCGTCACTCAGCCACTATCCATCCCGCGACGCACCCCCGGATGGCCTCAATCAGCCTGGCAATCGGGGGTTATCTGGCCATCAGTGGGTGCGTCGACACCGTGCGCCGCCCGCGCGGGGCTCAGTGGATGACGCCGCGCTCGATCCGGCCCGCCAGATGATCCACCACGGCGAACGCGACCGGCTCGACGAGCGGGCCCGAGCGGTGCTCCGACCAGTTGGCGTCGAAGCGCTCGCGGAACCCGGTCGTCCACGGCAGAGCCGAAGGATCCGCTGACCCCGTCGCGGCCCACCGCCACAGCAGCTGCCCCCGTCGATTCACCTCTACGTCGCCCGGCCCGGGGCCGACCGTGATCGGAGTGGGGCGCACGCAGACGACGGGAGCGTCGATGCGCGGTGGCGGATCCATCCCCGGAACATCCTGCGTCAGCATCGAATACGGCAACGCGACCCCGCGGGCCGTGAGTGCGAAGATCTCGAGCGGCCAGCACGGCGCAACGCTCTTGTAGATCGGGGCTCCGTTCGCGGCCCGACCGAGCATGACGGTCGTGACGGGCTCGATCCCGCGTCGGCGAAGCGCGATCGCGGTCTCGGCCAGCAGAGACTGGAGCGCCCACGACCCGGCGACCTCCTCCGATTCGACGGGGAGCGCCTCGATTCCGCGCCGGGGCCGGACGAATCGTTCGATGGCCTCGTCGAGTTCGGTCATGGTTCCACGCTACCGTTCGCGCGCTGCCCCGCTTTGCTCGCGCGCTGATGCCGCTTCGCTCACCCGCCCGCTGGAGCGCCGCGATGTCGTGAGACTCCAGTAGGTGCGGGTAGGCGTCGTCGGCACCCGCATCTACTGGAGTCTCGATTTCGGGGGCATACGTGCACCCCTGCAGGCTTGCGGCCCGCGCATCACCTCGTTTAGCGTCGAAAGCGGGTGAAGGGGGAGAGCATGGCGCAATTTCGCGTGTCATCGGAGGCGGTCGAGGCTGCGAGTGCCGAGCGCGAAACCATGTTCGTTGACGTTTATTTCACCTGCTGGGAATATCTGTGATCACTCTCCCCGAATTCGTGCCTGCCGGCGCCGTCCGTAACGAGGTCATCGACTCTTACGCGTCGAGGACGCCGCATGAGGTGGTGGATCTGTGGAGGGAGCTAGGCACAGGCTCAGCTGCGGGCGGATACATCCGACTCGTAGACCCGGCCGAATGGCAGCCGATTCTGGCCGAAGCCTGCCCGGGCCATGACGACGCCGTTGTTGCCTTCACCACGGCCCTGGGAGACATGATCGTGTGGGAGAAGGGGCTCTTTTACCTTCTCCGTTTCCGCAATGGAATCGTCGATGTCGTCGGAGCGGATGCCACGAACTTCTTCACCTATGTGGCCGACGCCAGGTTACTCGAGTGGAAGTTCGACTGGGATGCGTATGCCCCGGCCGTTGAGCGTCTCGGTCAGCCGGAGTTCGATGAGTGCTTTGGCCACGTGCCGCTCCTTGTTCTGGGTGGCCCGGAACGCGTCGAGAACCTGCAGCGGGTTCATCTCCCAGCTCGCAGGCCCTCTCGCCTTCGACCCCCTTTGATGCGGATGCAGTCAACCCACGTCACGACCGTCAACGGTTTCACCCAGATCCCCCTGGACGACTCGGAGGGGCCCGTCCCCGAGACGCTCGCGGGGATGCTCGGCCGATTGAACGGGACGAGCCTGCCATCTACCTCGCCTATTACGAGACGGGTGAGATTCCCGAGGGGCTCGCACTCCGCGAACTTGACCTCGGTCTCTAGAAACTTGAACTCCATGCCTCCGTTTACTTCTGTCTCCGCGATGCCTGAGGCGTCGATCCGGGAGCACTCGGCTCGTGTTCCTCACGAGATCGTGGAGCTGTGGCGGGAGGTCGGCCTCGCTACCGGGGCGGGCGGATACCTCCGACTTGTCGACCCGTCCGAGTGGGCACCCGTGATCGCCGATGCCTATCCCGGCCACAACGACGCGGTTGCCATCTTCGCCACTGCTCTCGGCGATGTCGTGGTGTGGGAGCGCGACTACTTCAATCTTCTGCTGTTCCGAAAGGGCATCGTCCACGTCGTGGGCAAGAAGCCTTCGACGTTCGTTCGAGTGGTCGTCGACCCGGAGTATCTCGACTGGAGGTTTGACTGGGATGCGTATGCCCCGGCGGTAGAGCGCCTCGGTCAGCCGGAATTCGACGAGTGCTTCGGCTACGTGCCGCTACTTGCGCTCGGTGGCCCGGAGCGCGTCGAGAACCTGCAGCGGGTGAAGATGCGCGAGCATATCCTCCTGATCTCGCAGCTTGCTGGCCCCCTCACCTTCGACGCCGGCTGAGCGCCGCTCCGGCGAGCGGCGGTCCTGCGCCGAGACTCCACAAATGGCCCATCGTCAGCCGCACGATGGGCCATTTGTGGAGTCTCGGCGCCGTCGAGAGCGGCGCACAGGCGGAGACAGAGAAGCACAGACGCAGAGCGCAGGATCCGCGCCCCACCCACCTACAGTAGAACGCTTCCACGGATCAGCGTCGTGGTCGCCCCGCCGACCCACACGGCTCCCGCGGAGTCGACGTCGATCGACACGACGCCGTCGCGCTGTAGCCGGGTGCCCTGGCCGTTCGTGTACGACGCCGGCGCCCGGCCCTCGCGCTGGAGCCACTGCGCGAGCGCGGCGTTGAGGCTGCCCGTCACGGGGTCTTCGCCCACTCCGACGTTCGGCACGAAGCCGCGTACCTCGAAGGCGTGTCGGGCACCCTCGGGGTAGGCGCCGAAAACGCCGATGGCGAGATCGAGGACGCCGCTGAAGTCGGGCTCGACGGCGAGCACCGCGTCAGCGTCGGCGAGCTCGATGCCCATCCACTCCGGCCCGTTGACGATCCACTGGTGGCTGACGATGTCGGCGCGCGAGACACCGAGGGCAGTGGCCACACGAGTGAGGTCGGCTTCGTCGACCGGGCCGGAGCGGATGGTCGGGGGAGCGCCGAAGGCGAGACGACCGTCGGTGCGACGAAGAGTAACGAGACCGGCCGCGCACTCCTGCACGACGAAGCCGGAGCCGGAGCCATCAGCACCACCGGGCCGAGGCACCCCGCCCGCCTCCAGCCACGCGTGCGCCGACCCGAGCGTCGGGTGCCCCGCGAACGGCAGCTCTTCGCTCGGCGTGAAGATCCGCAGCCGGTAGTCGGCGTCGGGGGAGGTGGGAGGCAGCACGAAAGTGGTCTCGGAGAGGTTCGTCCAGCGGGCGAACGACGCCATGGCCTCGTCGGTCATTCCGTCGGCGTCGAGCACGACGGCGACCGGGTTACCCAGGTAAGGATCCGACGCGAAAACGTCCACCTGAGCGAACGGTCTCATGCGAGCGGGGGCGTGGGAGGAATCGGGGGTAGGCACAGGGTCACGGTAGAGGGCCCCGCGGTTTGGTCGAAAGGGCCAATCCCCGGATCCTGGACTCCCGTCTCGTTCCCGAGAGGACGCAGATAGGGCCCCAACGACGAGTCGGAGCCCCATCTGTGCACGCTGGGCGAAGATGCCGGCCGGTCAGCCGGCGGTGACGAACCCTTCGCTCTTCAGCCAGTCGAAGGCGACGTCAGCCGGCTCTTCGCCGCCGACATCGACGCGCAGGTTCAGCTTGCGCAGCTGCTCGTCGGTGATCTTCGGCGAGATCTGGTCGAAGACCTCTTTCAGCTGGGGGTACTCGTCGAGCGTCGCGGAGCGGAACACCGGCGCGACGTTGTAGGCGGGGAAGAACTTCTCGTCGTCATCGAGCACCGTCAGGTCGAGCGAGTTGATGCGACCGTCGGTCGTGTACACCTCGCCGAAGTTGCACTTGCCCTGGTCGGTGGCCGTGTAGACCGCACCGGTGTCGAGGATGCTGACGTTGCCGGACGGCACGCCGTTCTTACCCGACCCGCCGAGCTCGAGGCCGTAGTGCTTCAGCATCGGCTTGAAGCCGTCGGCCCGCGAGTTAAACTCCGACTCGACGCAGAAGGTGCGATCGGCGACGGGGAGCTTCGCGATGTCCGAAACCTTCGTGACGCCGAGCTTCTTCGCGGCCTCCGAGCGGATGGCCATGGCGTAGGTGTTGTTCAGTGGGGCCGGCTGGAGCCAGTCGAGGCCGTTCTTCGCGTCGGCGTCGCGCACCGCCGCGTACTGCTTGGCCTTATCGGGGATGCCCTTGGCGTTGCCGAGGAACGTCAGCCAGGCCGTACCGGTGTACTCGTACGTCACGTCGGCACCGCCGGTCAGCATGAGCTGCCGGACCGCGACGGAACCGGGCACGTTGGTCATATCGGTGACATCGAAGCCGGCGGCGCTCGCGGCGAGCACGGCGATCTTGCCGAGGATCAGCTGCTCGGTGAAGTTCTTGCTGGTGACGGTCAGCTTCGCGTCGGCGGGCAGGCCGTCGATGTGCTTGATCGAGCCCGGCGCGACGGCCGGAACGAACGCGGTGGCGGGCTGGAGGCCGCAGCCGGTGAGGGCGAGCGCGGCGACGGCGAGGCCGCCGACGAGCGAGGCGCGCAGGGCGCGGGGAGTGCGGGTCATCGGAGTCCCTTCGGAGTGGCGAAATGCTCGACGAGACGGCCGAGCCAGTCGATGAGCAGCGCGAGGAGCGCGATGAGTAGGGCGCCCGAGATGAGCACGCGGGGCAGGTAGAGCGTGACGCCGGTCGTGATCAGCAGGCCGAGCCCGCCCGCGCCGATGAACGTCGCGAGGGCGGCCGAGCCGACCAGCAGCACGAGCGCGGTGCGGATGCCCGAGAGCATCACCGGCACGGCGAGCGGCAGCTCCACCTTCATCAGGACGGCGAACGATGACATTCCCATGCCGCGCCCGGCCTCGACCGTGCGGGCATCGACGCTCTGCACGCCGATCATGGTGTTGCGCAGCACCGGCAGGATCGCGTAGAGCACCAGCGCGACGACGGCCGAGCGGAAGTTGAAGCCGAGCCAGAACGCGAGAAGCACGACGAGGCCGATGGCCGGTGCGGCCTGCCCGAAGTTGCTGATGGCGAGGATGATGCCGCTGGCCTTGTTGAACGGGCGACGGGTGAGCAGGATCCCGAGCGGGATTGCGATCACGAGCACGATCAGCGCCGACACGAAGGTCAGCGCGAGGTGCTGACCGGCGTAGTCGACGAGGTCGGACGGGTTGAGCGTCGAGCGCTCGCTCGGCGTGAGGTCGGCGGTCATCAACCAGACGACGAAGCCCACGAAGACGAGGGCGATGGCAGCGGGCTGAATCAGTAGTCCGCGCCAGCTCGTCGTACCGCTGGCCCTCTCTACCGCTACGACGTCGGTCACTGGGGTGCCTCGACGGTGGACGCGGATCCTGAAGCCTCGGTCGGCTCGGAGTCGTCGGCCTGCGTCACTGCGGGAATCGCGTCGAGCGTTCCGGTGTTCGTGCCGACCGGCTTGTAGGCCTCGTCGGCGGCGAGACGGCGCGAGCGCGTGATCGCCTCCATGACGACCTCGACCGTGATGACCCCGATGAAGCGGTCGCGCTGACCGGTGACGAGGGCGGCACCGGCGCTCGAGACGAGCATCGTGTCGAGCGCGTCGTTCAGGGTCGACCCCTGGCTGACGACGGGGAGCGCGGGGTCGACGTCGGCGGGGATCGTGTCGAGACGGCCGAGCTGGCGGCGCGACGGCCACCGGATCGGACGCTCGCGCGAATCGACGATGACGGCGTGGCCGTGGCCCGCCTCTTCCACGCGTCCCAGCACCGACGACGCGGTGTCGCCCGGGTGGGCGACGATCGCCTCGGCGAGTTCGACGTCGCGCACGCGGTTCAGGGTGAGCTGCTTGAGGCCGGCACCGGCGCCGATGAAGTTCTCGACGAACTCGTTGGCGGGCTCGGCCAGAATGCGCTCTGGAGTGTCGTACTGCACGATGTGCGCGCCCTCCGAGAAGACGACGATCCAGTCGCCGAGCTTCACGGCCTCGTCGAAGTCGTGCGTGACGATCACGATGGTCTTCTTGAGCTCGTGCTGGATGTTGATCAGCTCGTCTTGCAGGCGCTGACGCGTGATCGGGTCGACGGCACCGAACGGCTCGTCCATCAGCAGCACGGGCGGGTCGGCCGCCAGTGCGCGGGCGACGCCGATGCGCTGCTGCTGTCCGCCCGACAGCTCTTTCGGGAACCGATCGCGGTAGACCGCAGGATCCAGCGACACCAATTCGAGCAGCTCGTCGACGCGGGCGCTGATGCGCTCCTTCGACCACCCCAGCATCTTCGGCACGACCGCGATGTTCTGGCTCACGGTCATGTGCGGGAACAGGCCGCCGGCCTGGATCACATAGCCGATCTGGCGGCGGAGCTCGTCGCCGTCGATGCCGGTCACGTCGTCGTCGCCGAGGACGATGCGGCCCTCGGTCGGCTCGATCAGGCGGTTGATCATCTTGAGCGTCGTCGTCTTGCCGCAGCCCGAGGGGCCGACGAGCATGACGATCTGGCCGGCGGGGATCTCGAGCGTGATTCCGTCGACGGCGGGCTTCGACTGGCCCGGGTAGCGCTTGGTGACCTGGTCGAGCAGGATGCTGCGGCCGGAGTCGGCGGTCTTGTCGATGGTGGTGGTGGGGTCAGCGTTCTTGGAGTCAGCGTGCGACACGGATACCTCGCGAGATGGTCAGGCGGCCGAGGCCGAGGAGAAGAAGGTCGAGGACGAGGGCGAGGACAACGACGCCCACCACCCCGACGACGACTGATTGCAGGGAGTTGGCGCCACCGAGCCGGGAGAGCCCCGAGAAGACGAAGCCGCCGAGACCCGGGCCAAGTGCGTAGGCAGTGACGGCGGCGACGCCCATCACCATCTGCGCCGAGATTCGCACGCCGGTGAGAATGATCGGCCAGGCGAGCGGCAGCTCGACGGTGAGGAAGGTGCGGAACTTGCTCATGCCGATGCCGCGCGCCGACTCGACGATGCTGGGGTCGACCTCGTTGAGGCCGACCACGGCGTTGCGGAGCACGGGGAGTGCGGCGAAGAAGGTCACCACGACGACCGAGGGCACGACGCCGAAGCCGAGCGGCGCGATCAGGAGGCCGATCAGCGCGAACGACGGAATGGTCAGCCCGACCGCCGAGACACCGTTTGCCACGGCGCTCCAGGTGCGGCTGCGGTAGACGAGCGCCGCGATCACCAGAGCCAGGATGACGGCGAGCACCAGGCACTGGATCACCAGTGACAGATGCTGCCAGGAGGCGAACCAGATTTGGTCCCACCGCTCCACTACGAAATTCCACAACATCTGTCGTCTACCCATTCACATCGTCATCAGCACATTCGTCACGCTTTTCGCCTGTTCCGAGTAGATCGGTCGCAAGCAAATGCTGGTCAGCCTAGCGAATATATGAGTTCGGACCGAATTGCCGGAGAGTGTTATGGCAGGGGAGCGGTTGCGAATTCGAAGGAAAAGCGTGCAACGGCGGGGCCGGATCCTGATGTTTTCGTTACCGGATCGACGTTTCTCCTTCGAATTCGGAAGGAGGGAGGTGAGGGGATGCCGGCGAGGGGGCGACGGGCCTAGTCGGCGTTGCCGATCGCCTCGGCCGCCGGGAACACGTCACGATTCTCGACCCGATCGAGCTCGTCGATCTCGGGCTGCGCCACCTCGCCGCGGTCGGCCGCAGTGAGCGCTTTGTGCGCCGTGCTGAGCACGATCGCCGCGGCGACGAGTGTCGCGGCTCCGAGCAGGAACGGCACGTGCTCGTTGAACGCCGTGACCAGCAGGCCTGCGACGAACGGCGCCATGCCGCCGCCGATGAACCGCACGAATCCGTAGGTGGCGCTCGCGACAGGGCGCTCGACGGGAGCGATGCTCATCACGGCCGTCGTGACCAGCGTGTTGTTGATGCCGATGAAGGAGCCGGCGACGATCACGCAGACGATCACGGTGACGTGGCTGTACGGGAAGATGCCGATCACGGCGAGGTCGATCGCCATCAGCACGAAGTTCACGTAGAGGGTGCGCGGGGTGCCGAAGCGGCGCTGTAGCCACGGAGCACCCCAGACGGCGAAGAGAGCGACGAGCACACCCCAACCGCAGAAGACGAGCCCCAGCTGAATGGGGCTGTCGATGCCCATCAAGAAGGGCGAGTAGCCGAGCACGGTGAAGAATCCCCAGTTGTAGAGGAAACCGACGATGCTCGTCGTGCGGAGCGACTTGTGCTTCAAGGCGGTCAGCGGCTCGGACAGCTTCTGCTTGCGGGCCGGTGTGGGCAGCTTCGGCAGCAGGAAGATGGTCGCCAGTAGAGCGATGAACATGAGGCCCGAGACGCCGAAGAACGGGCCACGCCACGAGATGTTGCCGAGCAGTCCGCCGATCAACGGCCCGAGCGCGATTCCGACCCCGAGGGCGCTCTCGTAGAGCACGATGGCCCCGGCGAACCCTCCCGACGCGGAGCCGACGATCACCGAGAGCGAGGTCGCGATGAAGAGCGCATTGCCGAGACCCCAGCCGGCGCGGAACCCGACGATCTCGCCGATCGACCCGCTCGATCCGGCGAGAGCCGCGAAGACGACGATGATGGTCAGCCCTGCGATCAGCGTGCGCTTCGGGCCGATGCGGCTCGAGATCCAGCCGGTGCCGAGCATGCAGACCGCCGTGACGACGAGGTAGCTCGTAAAGAGCAGCTCGACCTGCGACGGCGTCGCGCTCAGCTGGCCGGCCAGCGACTTGAGGATCGGATCGACCAAGCCGATACCCATGAACGAGACGACGCAGGCGAAGGCGACGGCCCAGACGGCGCGTGGCTGCGTGAACGGGCTCGGCGGCTTCTCGCCGGGGGTGGCGCCGGTGCTGGTGTGGTGCGACATAGCTGCTATTTCTCCTCGGTGACGTGGGAGTCGTCGACGAACCGCTCGAGCGCCGGCACGGCTTTGGCCAGGGCGCTTTGCGACTCAGGATCCAACTGCTCGAGCCGAGCGGAGATCAGCTCGGTTCTCGAGACGCGGTACTCGGTCAACCGGGCCAGGCCGTCGCTCGTGAGTGCGACGAGCACGGCTCGGCCGTCGCCCGGATCGGCGCGGCGCTCAGCGAGGCCGGTCAGCACGAGTCGGTTGACGAGCGTGGTCATACCGGGTTGCGTCAGGCCTTCGCGCTCGGCGAGGTCGGTGATGCGCAGCGGCCCGACGACGTCGAGGCGCGCCAGCGTGCTGAGCGAGCTCTTCGAGATTCCGACGGGCTCGCGCGAATCGCGCAGCCAGGTGACGACGGCCTCGAGCGCGTGCGCCACGTCGGTGGTTGACGGCGCGTTCTCGGCGGGTGACATAGCTCAACTATATAACTGGCTTATGCATATGGCCAGCCGCCCTGCCCCAACCGCCGAGTGGCGGCAAATGCCGCGCCAGCCAGGGGCTGGGAGGCATTTGCCGCCACTCGACGACGGGCGGGAGGCCTACTGTGCCGCGAACACCCGCACATCCCAGGCGCCGAGCTCGATCGTGGCACCCGCCTCGAACGACGTGCCCGCGAGCACGTCCGCCGCCGCACCGGGCAGCTCGAACGTCGAGGGCTCCCACGACCAGTTGTGCACGACGTGGATCGTCTCGCCGTGGCGGTTCACCGACGACGACACGGTCTGCGAATCGGTCTGCGGGCGCCAGGTCGGCGTTCCGGCGCCGACCGTGACCGCCCAGTCGACGACCGCGCGCGCCAGCGCGAGGTCGGGGACGGTGCCGACGTACGTGACGCGTCCGGCGCCGTGTGCCTTGGTCGTGACGGCCGCGAATTTCGAGAAGTGGGGGTGGTCGTAGGAGGCGAGCACCTCGGATCCTTCGCTGTGGAGGCCGTCGGCCCAGAGCGTTCCCGTGGCGCCGGCGGGGAGGACGAAGCCGAGCGCGTCGGATCGCGACGACATGAGAGGCACCGGGCCGGCGAGGTTCGAGAACTCGTCGTACCAGACCCCCGCGGCCTCATCGAGGAACGCCGGCTTCCGCTCGAGGCGGGCGCGCTGCTCGTGGTCTTCGTAGCCGGTGCGGATGCCGACGACGAGGTGCCCGCCGGCTTCAGCGTAGGACGCGAGCCACTGCAGCTCGGCGTCGGAGGCGATGGTGAACGCGGCGGCGACGAGCACGGGGTGGTCGGCCGCGAATGCGGCCGGATCGAGCGAGAAGATCTGTGACGGGTGCACCGTGTTCGCCTGCAGTCCGGCCTCGAAGACGCCGCGGGCGAACGAGTCGAACACCGTCTGGAACGAGCGGCGGTCGGCCTCCGGCCCGTGACCGGTGCCCTCCAGGCTGAGCGCGGGGTGCTCGTTGAGCGCCCACTTCGACGCGTTCGAGAACAGCAGCGCCACATCGGCGTGTGGTGTCAGCTCGGTCACGCGGTCGCCCGCAGCGGCGAAGTCGGCCCCGATCGTGGCGATCTCGCGGTACACCCGGCCCGGCTGGAGCGAGTGCGGCAGGATCCCGCCCCAGTACGTCTCGACCCCGGCCTGCGTCGTGTGCCAGTGCCAGTACTCGATCATCGTCGCCCCGCGCGACACCAGTGCCCACGCGGCCTGTCGCCACTGGCCGTCCCACGCCGGCTTGTTCGACCAGGAGAAGCCGATCGCCTGGGCGTTCGTCTCGGTCACGAGGAACGGCGCCTGCTTCGAGCCGTACATGCGGTCGCCGCTCGAGAAGAGCGACCAGGTGCCCGACGAGGTCCAGTACTGGCTCGTCTTCTCGGTGGAGGGGAGGGCGAGGGAGTCTTGCATGCCGTAGTACGGGTTGCCGGCCGTGATGTCGAGGGCGACGGTCTCGGCGTCGTCTTCGAGGGTGGGGCGCTCGTACGAGTTGCAGGTGGTGACGAACTGGTCGGCCCTTGAGTAGTCGCGAACGATGCCCGACTGCCAGGCGATGAAGTCGGTGGTGATCGACGCCTGGAACTTGCGCCAGGCGAGGTCGTACTGCGGCTGCACGTTTCCGTCGGGGGTCCAGAGGTCGGCCCAGGTCGACAGTCGGTGCGACCAGTAGGTGAGGCCCCACTCCTCGTTGAGCTTCTCGACGGTGCCGTAGGTGTGGCGCAGGTGGTCGGCGAACTTCTGGAACACCTCGCGGTTGGCGATGATCTCGTTGCCGGGCTCGTTGTCGACCTGGTAGCCGATCACCGCGGGGTGCTCGGCGTAGCGGGCGACGATCTTGCGGATGACGCGCTCGGCATGGAAGAGGAACGCCGGGTGCGCGTAGTCGATTTCTTGCCGGGCGCCCCAGCCCATCGCGTGGCCGGCCTTCCGCTCGACGTTGATCTCGGGGAACTGGCGAGCCAGCCACATCGGGATTGCGTAGGTCGGCGTGCCGAGGATCACCTTGATGCCGTTCGCCTCGGCCGCGTCGAGGATCGGCGCGAGCCACTCCAGCTCGAACACGCCGTTCTCCGGCTCCCAGGTCGACCATACCGATTCGCCCACCCGGATCACGCTGAAGCCGGCCTCCTTCATCAGGCGCATGTCGTCGTCGAGCCGGGGGGTGGCGTGGTACTCGTGGTAGTACGCGGCGCCGAAGAGGACGCGGTCGGTCAGGTGCTGCATGGGTGTGCCTTTCAGTGACGGTGATGCGAGATGCGGTGGTTCAGGATCCTTGTCGCCGGCTTTCTAGCCCTTCACGGCGCCTGCCGTGAGCCCGTCGAGCAGCTGCTTCCGCAGTAGGAAGAAGACGAGGATCGTGGGCACCGAGGCCAGCACGGAGCCGGCCAGGACGAGGTCGTACGAGCGGTTCTCGGCGGCGAACAGCACGTTCAGGCCGAGCGGCAGCGTGTACTGGTTCGAGTCGGAGAGCAGCACGAGCGGCCAGAGGAACGAGTTGTAGCTCTGCAGGAAGCCCCAGACCGCGAGGGCGCCGAGCGACGGGCGGAGCAGGGGGAGCACGACGCGCCAGAAGGTGCCGAACTCGGAATTGCCGTCGATCCGGGCGGCCTCGATGATCTCGTCGGGGATCGACTGGACGATGAACTGCTGCATCATGAAGATGCCGAACGCCGGGGCGACCCAGGGCACGACCAGTGCGAACCACGGCGTCGAGAGCCCTGACTTCACCACCAGGATGAACAGCGGCACCAGGATCACCGCGAACGGCACCGACAGCGACGAGAACATGATGGTGAAAAGGGCCTTCTTGCCTCGGAACTGGAACTTCGCGAAGCCATAGCCGGCGAGGGCGCAGACGAAGACCGAGATGACGGTGGCGATGGCCGCGGTGCCGACGCTCATGCCGAACCACTTCCAGAACGGCTGCGTCGTGAGCAGGTTCACGTAGTTGGCGATCGTGGCCGGGTCGGGGATCAGGCTCGGCGGGGTGGCGAAGATGTCGCCGCGGTTCTTGAACGACCCGGACAGCGCCCAGACGAGCGGGAAGATGAAGACGAGCAGAAGCACGCTGAGGGTGACGTAGAGCAGCCCTCGCCGGGCGAGCCAGCCGCCGTTGGCGCGTTTCTTGGGTCGCTGCTGCGGCGAACCGGTGCCGTTCTCGGCACGGACGCGGCGCGCGTCGGCTCTCGTGGTGGTGCTGCTGGCGCTCATGAGGTCCTCCCGATGGCGAGTGCGCGGTTGAGGATCTGACTGACCCCGAACACGATGACGAAGAGCACGACGCCGGCGGCGGCCGCGTACCCGAACTGCTGCCTCTCGAAGGCCGCTCGGTAGATGAACATGGCGACCGACAGCGTCGCCTCGCCGGGCCCGCCCTTGGTGAGCAGGTAGGGCTCGTCGAACAACTGCGCCGCGCTGATGAAACTCGTGACGACGACGAAGCTCGTCACCGGGCGGATCTCGGGCAGCGTGACCGAGAAGAACTTACGGATCGGCCCGGCGCCGTCGAGCGAGGCCGCCTCGTACTGCTCGGGCGAGACCGCCTGCAGGGCGGCGAGGAAGAAGATCGTCAGGTAGCCGACCGTGCGCCAGAGGAGCACGAAGCCGATGGCGAGCTTGGCGAGGGTCGGGTCGCCGAGCCAGTCGGTGTTCGGCAGCCCGAAGAGCGCTTTCAGCGCCGAGTTCAGCAGACCGTAGTCGGTGTCGAAGATGAGGCTGTAGATGAGTGCGATGACGATCGGCGACAGCACCATCGGGATGAAGAAGGCGACGCGAAACAGGTCGCGAGCCTTGAGCCCCTTGGCGTTGAGAGCCTGGGCGACGAGGAGCGAGCACGGCACCACGATGAAGACGGCGATGAGCGTGTAGATCAGCGAGTTGACGAGCGCCGTGCCGAAGCTGGTGTCTTGCACGAGATTGACGTAATTCGTCACGCCGATGAATGTCGGCGAGCCGAGACCGACCCACTCGGTGAGGCTGAGGTAGACCGCTGCCAATACCGGCACGATCATGAAGAGGCCGTAGAGCACGTAGAACGGCGCGATGAACAGGTACGGCGCACGGCCGCCGCTGGTGTTGAGCTTGCGGCGGCGGGTCTTCGACTCGGGGCTCGCGGCGACCGGAACTCCGGTCGCAGTGGATGTCGACATGGTCGTCCCTTCTAGGCGCGGGCCTGGCCGCGGAAATCATCGGCCGCGGCGCTGAGTGCCTGCTTGGCGGTGAGCTGACCCTTGTAGGCCTGCAGGAGGTAGCCGCTGAGCACGGTCTGGAGGATCGCCGTGTCGGCGCTCTGGTGCTGCGACGGGACGTCGTCGATCACGTCTTTGTAGACGCCGAAGAGCCGCTGGCCGTCGAAGTACGGATCGCTGATAGCCGAGAGTCGTGGGTCGTCGAAGACGGACCGCAGTGTCGGCAGGTACCCGAGGTCGCGGTAGCGCTTCACCTGCTGGTCGGCGTTCAGGTAGGTCGAGAGAACGAGGTCGACACCCGCCTGAGAGAGAGGCTTGTTGCGAATCGCGGCGAACCCGGTTCCGCCTCCCACGCTGGTCGTCCGGCCGCCTCCGGCGAACACCGGCAACTTCCGCACCTTCCAGGTGCCCTTCTGCTCGGGCACGTTCGGTTTGATGCCGTAGCTGGCGTACCAGGACGGCATGTCGACGCCCACGATGGACGAGCTCTTGAGGCCGGACTGCAGGCTGGGGCCGTACATGTCGGCGACGGTCGCGATGGCTCCGGACTGGACGCCCTTCGCGATGAACGCGAGCGTGTCTTCCGCCTCCGGCGTCTCGATCGTCAGGTTGCCGTCGACGTCCCAGAGATCGCCGCCGCGCTGCAGCAGCATGATCTGGTAGCTCTGGACGGCCCCGCCCGGGTCGTTCGTCGCGACCGCATGCATCGACACGTTCTTCGACGGGTTCAGCTTCGCGAAGGCCGCCTCGAACTCCTCCCAGGTGGCGAGGTCGTCCGGGATGCCGAGCTTGTCGAACTGCTCCGGTCGGTAGTAGTAGACGCAGAGCGGGGTGTCGGAGTCGAGGGCATACAGCTTGCCGTCTTTGGAGAACGGGGTCAGCCGTGCGCCGATGAGGTCGTCTCTGTAGTCGGCGATCGAGGGCGAGAGGTCGACCAGCAGCTCCTTCGCGATATCGCCGCGGAGGGTGCGGGCGAACGCGCCGATCTCGAGGCCGACCACGTCGGGGGTCCCCGTGTTCGCGACCGCCTGCGCGATCAGCTTCGTCGGGATGTCAGCGGCGGCGATCTTCGTGATGTCGAGTGCGTAGCGGTACTTCGTGGCGGCGTCCGCGGTGGGGAGAGCCTCCGTGAAGAACTTCACGTAGCCGTCGTCGTGAGTCCAGAACGACAGGTCGGCGGCGCCCGAGGTGACCGCCGTGGATCCTGGTCCGGTCGAGCACGCCGACAGGAGCGCGCCGAGCGCGACTGTGCCTCCGGCTGCCGCGCCCCAGCGGAACAGGTCTCTGCGGGTGGGGGGAGAGGGGGTCATCGGTGACTCCTGACGTCGTCGTCGAGGGAAGGGGAGAAGGTCGCGGGTTTCAGTCGACCGGGCGCACCCGGCGGCGGTCGGGGGACGGCTTCGCCGTGCTGCTGCGGGTGACCAGCTGCGGAGCGAAGAGTCGGGCGCTCTCGATCGGCGGGTGGCCGTCGAGGGTGCGGAAAAGACGGTGCATCGCCTGGCGCGCTGCTTCGGCGAAGTCCTGATGGATCGTCGTGAGGGGCACGGCCAGAAACTCGGCGACCGGGTTGTCGTCGAAGCCGACGATGCTGATGTCGTCGGGCACGCGGAGGCCCTTCGCCTGGATGGCCGACATGGCGCCGATCGCCATCTGGTCGTTGGCGACGAACACGGCCGTGACGTCGGGGCGCTGCAGTAGCTTGCTCATCGCCTCGAAACCGCTGCGAGGACTCCAGTCGCCGACGAGCGGTTCGTGGCGGGCGGCTCCGGCGTCTTCGAGCGAGGCGGCCCAGCCGGCGACCCGGCGATTGGCCGGGATCCAGTCGGTCGGGCCGGAGATGTGCCAGACGGTCTCGTGGCCGAGAGCGAGCAGGTGGTCGGTTGCCGCGCGAGCGCCGCCCGACTCGTCCATGGCGATGGCGAGGGAGCCCGGGCGGATCTCGTCAGGCCCCTGCCCGAACGTGAGCACGGTGACGTCGGCAGGGATCCTGAGGGTCGACAGATGGTGGTCGACCGGCTCCGAGATCACGATCGCCTCGACGTTCTGATCGAGGAGGGAGTCGACGGCGGGCTGGAGGTCTTCGGGCGCGGTCTCGTCGGTGCGGACCACGGTGAGAGAGAAGCCGCGGGTACGGGTCTCGCGCTCGATCGCGGCGAGGGTGGACGCCGGGCCGTGCAGGGTCGTGGCGATTGTGATGACGCCGATGCGCCGTGAGCGCTGGCCCTTGAGCACGCGGGCGGCGGAGTTGGGGCGGAAACCGAGCTCGGCGATCGTGCCGAGGACGCGCTCGCGGATGACGGGGGAGACGTGCGGCTCGTCGTTGACGACCCGCGAGACCGTCTTCTGCGAGACGCCGGCTGCTGCTGCGACGTCCATCATCGACACGGGGCGGGGGGTGCGATTCGCGCTGTCGTCGGCGGGAGTCGATGGCATCTCGGCTCCTTCGCCGTGGTTGTGTCTGGTGGCTTGACTGCGTAGTCAATTCCGGGACTGCGCCTAGTGAACACGTAATTGTCTACGTAGTCAAGAGCGGGCGCCTCTCGCTCCTGAATTCGGTGACTCGTGCGACGCCGCCTTGGCCGGGGCTCCTGAGTTCAGGTGCTCGGTGCCCCGGATCCTAAATCCGAGCCCGCCCGGGCACCCCACCCCTGCTGCCAGACGCCCTGCGGACTACCCGACGTGGCGCGGCGCGGGCGCAAGTCCGCACTGTGTATGCCGGCGCCGCGGAGCTCCGAGGCACGGGCGGGGCTACGCCGTACTCGCGCGCACAACCAACTCGGGCTGGAATACCACCGCTCGCGGCGCGCCCCCGGCGACCTCTTCGAGCACCAGGTCGATCGCCGTGCGGCCGATGAGCTCGCTCGGCTGCCGGATCGAGGAGAGAGGCACGACGGCTGACGCGGCAAATCCGATGTCGTCATAGCCGATGATCGAAATGTCGCCGGGAACGCTGACGCGCTGGTCGGCGAACAGCGTCTGGAGGAGGCCGATGGCGATCAGGTCGTTCGCCGCGAAAACCGCGTCCGGTCGGGTCGCAGGGGTGCGGGCGAGGAGTACGCCGGCGACCCGGCGACCCTCGTCGATCGAGAGAGCGTCGGTGGTGAGCACCTCGAGGGTGGCGCCACGTGCGGCTGCGGCTCGCGCGGCCCCGGAGGCGCGGTCGGAGACCTGGCGGATGCCGAACGGCCCACCCACGAAAGCGATACGAGTGCGGCCCTGATCGATGAGGTGCGAGACGGCGAGGGTGCCGCCTTCGATGTCGTCGACCGACACCGAGCTGGAGCTGGAGTCGGGGCTGATGCGGTCGACGAGCACGGCGGGAATGCCACGGCTGCGGAGGCGTTCGAGGCGCTCTGTCACCGGCCCGACGGGAGAGAGGAGCACGCCGAGAACGCGCTGCTCTTCGAAGAGGTCGAGGTAGGAGCGCTCCAGTGCTGCCTGCTGGTCGCTCGAGCCGAGGATCACCGACTTGCCGAACGTCGCGGCGTGCTGCTGTGCTCCACGTGCGACGTCGGTGAAGAAGGGGTTGGTGACGTCGAGGATGACGAGCCCGATCGCGTTGCTGTGCCCGGCGCGCAATTGACGCGCGGCATCGTTGCGGATGAAGCCGAGCTGCGCGATCGCCCGCTGCACCCTCTCGACGGTTGCGTCTGCGACCTTTTCGGGTCGATTCAACACATTCGACACCGTACCCACCGAGACACCGGCCAGTGCAGCCACGTCTCGAACGTTCACCGAAGTCACGGCGTCTCCCCTCAAGACCTTGAATCGCCCTCAAAGTCTAAGGGATGCGCGTCTCCCGAAGATATTTCTCAGGAAGTCATTGACGGCACCCTCTCCGCTTCCCTAAGGTTCAAGCGTTCCCCCGTAAAACGTTTCAATCCTCACGACGAAGTCAGGAATCCCGCATGAACCGCGAACCAGCCGAGGCGCCGCCCGCCTTCGAATTGCGAGGGGTGACCAAGTCGTTCGGTCCGGTCGTCGCCCTGGCCGACGGCACGATCGTTCTCGAGAACGGCCGCATCCACGCGCTCGTGGGTGAGAACGGTGCTGGTAAGTCGACGATGGTGAAGACCATCGCCGGCATCTACCAGCCCGACTCCGGTTCACTCCGCATGCGCGGCGAAGAGGTGGTCTTCTCGGGTGCCGCCGAGAGTAAGGCGGCTGGCATCTCGGTCATCTACCAGGAGCCGACCCTGTTCCCCGACCTGACGGTCGCCGAGAACATCTTCATCGGGAGGCAGCCGAAAGGCCGCTTCGGGTTCGTCGACCGGGGCGCGATGCGACGCCAGGCGACTGAGCTCTTCACGCGCCTCGGCGTGCCGATCGATCCCGACCGCTCGGCCGAGGGTCTCTCCATCGCCGACCAGCAGATCATCGAGATCGCGAAGGCAATCTCACTCGACGCTCGGGTGCTCGTGATGGACGAGCCCACGGCCGCCCTGAGTGGCGTCGAGGTCGACCGTCTCTTCGCCGTGGCGCGAGGCCTCCGCGATCAGGGCGCTGCCATCCTCTTCATCTCGCACCGGTTCGACGAGGTCTTCTCGCTCTGCGACACCATCACCGTCATGCGCGACGGCGCCTACATCGCCACGCATGCCGCGGCCGACATCACCGTCGACGCGCTCGTCCGCGAGATGGTCGGCCGCGACATCTCGACTCTGTTCCCCAAGGGGGAGGCTGAGATCGGCGATGTCGTGCTCTCGGTCGAGGGCCTGAATCGGGCGGGCGTATTCTCCGACATCTCCTTTCAGGTGAGGGCGGGGGAGATCGTGGGGCTCGCCGGTCTCGTCGGGGCCGGTCGCACCGAGGTCGCGCGGGCGGTCTTCGGCATCGACCCCTACGACTCGGGCACGGTCGAGCTCTCGGGCAAGCCCGTCAAGCCGCGGTCCCCGCAGGCGTCGATCGATGCGGGGATGGCCTTCGTTCCCGAGGATCGCCGCAAGCAGGGGCTCGTCATGGAGCTCTCGGTGGCCAAGAACACCACGCTCACGCTGCGTCACCAGCTGTCGCGGTTCGGCCTCGTCTCATCCGGCCGCGAGAGGGCCGCCGCAGAAGACTGGTCGTCGCGGCTGCAGGTCAAGACCGGTTCGCAAGACCTGCCCGTCTCGACATTGTCGGGCGGAAACCAGCAGAAGGTGGTGCTGGCCAAGTGGCTCGCCACCGATCCGACCTTCCTCGTCGTCGACGAGCCCACCCGGGGAATCGACGTCGGAACGAAGTCGGAGGTCCACCGCCTCATCTCCGAACTCGCCGGGCGCGGAATCGCGGTGCTGATGATCTCGTCGGAGCTTCCCGAAGTCATGGGGATGGCAGACCGGATCCTCGTCATGCACGAAGGCCGCATCTCAGCCGAGCTGAGCCGGGCGGAAGCGACCGCCGAGCTGATCCTGCTCGCCGCCACGACCGACGGTTCAGCCGCACACGACGAAGGGGTGGCCGCATGAGCCGCGCGACCCTCACCGACACGCCTCCCGTCGCGAAGGCCTCGACGGGTACCGCACGCCGAGGTCTCGGGCGCACCTTTGCCTCGCGCGAGTTCTCGGTCTTCGCCGCCCTCGCGATCCTGCTGATCGTGACCACAGTGGCGAATCCGCGCTTTCTCTCGCCGCAGGGCACGAAAGACCTCCTGCTGAATTCGGCGATCTTCGTCGTGATGGCGGTCGGCGAAGCGCTCGTGATCATCACGCGCAACGTCGACCTCTCGGTGGGGTCGATCCTCGGCCTCACGGCCTTCTCGACAGGAGCCGTTTACGCGGCGGTTCCGACCATGCCGCTGATCGGCATCTTCGTCATCGGAATCGTCCTGGGTGCCATCCTCGGCGCGGTGAACGGGCTGATCGTCACGACGGCGAAGGTTCCGGCCCTCGTCATCACACTCGGCACGCTTTACATCTTCCGCGGCATCAACAACGCCTGGGCCGGCAGTACACAGTATTTCGTCGGCGACGCGCCCGACGAGTTCGGCAACCTCTCGGTGCAGACCGTCGTCGGCATTCCGCTCCTCGCACTCATTGCCCTCGTGGTCACGGTCGTCTTCGCGCTCTACATGTACGGGGCGCGTTCGGGCCGAGACCTGTACGCCATAGGATCCGACCCCACCGCCGCTGCGCTCTTCGGCATCAGGGTCAACGCCCGCGTCGTGACGGCTTTCGTCGCGAGTGGCGCACTTTCGGGCCTCGCCGGCGTGCTCTACGCCTCCCGGTTCAACTCCGTCGGCGCCGACACCGGCACCGGCTATGAGCTCCAGATCGTCGCCGCGGTCGTTGTCGGCGGTGTCGCCATCTTCGGCGGATCGGGCACCGTCGCTGGCGCGGCCGTCGGTGCGGTGCTGCTCACCACGATGACCGGTGCCCTCGCGGCCCTCAACGTCAGCAAGTTCTGGCAGCAGGCCATCGTCGGCGTCCTCATCATCGCCGCGATCCTCATCACCAAGATCATCTCCATCCGGAACGCACGCAAGCTGCGGGTCAGCGAGGCCAAGAATGTCTGACACGAAGACCGCCCCCGAGGTGCGCGCCGCCGTCGCTGCGACCGCACCGCGAGCTCCCCGACGGCTGTGGCGCTCCCGCGACGCGACCATCGTCTATGCTCTCGTGCTCATCGTCGTCCTCGCGGCGATCTTCATCCCGTACTTCGCGTCGGTGACGACGGTGAGCTTCCTCCTGATCGACGCAATCCCGATCCTCCTGATGGCCATGCCCATGGCGCTCATCATCATCACCGGCGAGATCGACCTGTCGGTGGCGAGCACGGCCGGTCTCTCGGCGGCAGTGCTCGGCGTCCTGTGGCAGCAGTCAGACGCGAAGGGGAACGTGGCCGTCATCTTCCTCGTCTGCCTGCTCGTCGGAGCCGCGTGCGGTGCCTTCAACGGATTCCTCATCGCGGTCGTCGGCCTGCCCTCGCTAGCCGTCACGATCGGCACGCTCGCGCTGTTCCGCGGCCTCGCGCTCGTCGTGATCGGCGACAATGCCGTGGCGGACTTCCCGGTGTCGCTGACGACGTTCGCCACCTCGAGCATCCCGGGCATAGGCGTGCCGACCGTGATGGTCTTCGTCCTCGTCGTCGTCGGGATATTCGCCGTGCTGCTCCACTTCACCCCGTTCGGCCGCTCGCTCTTCGCCATCGGCTACAGTCCCGAGGCATCGAGCTTCGTGGGCATCCGGGCCGGCCGGTCGAAGTTCTGGCTGTACGTCGCGAGCGGCGTGATCTCGAGTGCCGCCGGCCTGTTCTGGGTGCTCCGGTACTCGAGTGCGCAGAGCGATAGCGTCCAGGGTCTCGAATTGAGCGTCGTCGCGGCGGTCCTCCTGGGCGGGGTCTCGATCTTTGGCGGCTCGGGCAGCATCGTCGGAGTCGTCGCCGGCGTCCTCATCATCCGCACGGTCAACTACTCCCTTCAGCTCGGCGGTCTGCCCGACACCGTTCTCACGATCGTGACCGGAGGGCTGCTCGTGCTGTCCGTGGTCGCCCCCAGTGTTTCTGCTCGCATCACCGCGGCCCGCGAGCGTCGGGCTCGAGCCCGATCCCTCGCGGCTCTCGCGACCTGACCCTGCGGCGCCTGCACCGGCGCCGTTCACCAAGAGAGGAAAAACGATGAAGTTGTCCAATCACACACCCCGAGGATCCGCGCCTTCGGCGCGAAAGATCCTCGTCACGGCAATCGCCGCCACGGCCGCCCTCGGGTTGCTCGCGGGCTGCGCCGGCACCTCGTCGGGCGGAGGCTCAGGAGACGCTAACAAGAAGATCAGCATCGCCTTCGTGCCCAAGCAGCTCAACAACCCCTATACCGACGTCGAACTCGGCGGCGGAGAGAAGGCGGCCAAGGCGACCGGCGACACCTACTCCGTCGTCGGCCCGAACACGGCCAGCGCCTCGTCGCAGGTGAGCTACATCAACACCCTGACGCAGAAGCACACCGACGTGATCGCGATCGCAGCCAATGACCCCAACGCGGTCTGCTCGGCGCTCAACCAGGCCAAGGCCGGGGGAGCGAAGATCATCACCTTCGACTCCGACACTGCCAAGTCGTGCCGAAGCCTCTTCATCAACCAGGTCGTCGCGAAAGACGTCGGTCTCGTCGAGCTGAAGCAGATGGCGGAGCAGATCAACTACGAGGGTGACATCGCGATTCTGTCGGCCACGGCCAACGCCACGAATCAGAACGCCTGGATCAAGTACATGAAGGACGAGCTCGCCTCGAACTCCAAGTACTCCAAGATCAAATTGGTCACCACGGTCTATGGCAACGACGACGACACCACCTCGTTCCAGGCCGCCCAGGGTCTGCTCCAGTCGTACCCCAACCTCAAAGGCATCATCTCGCCGACGACGGTCGGCATCGCGGCCACGGCCCGGTACCTCTCGACGTCGTCGTACAAGGGCAAGGTCGTTCTCACGGGTCTTGGTCTGCCGAACCAGATGCGCAAGTACGTGAAAGACGGGACCGTGAAGGAGTTCGCACTCTGGGATCCCTCCAAGATCGGCACCGCCACCGTCTACGCGGCGAAGGCGCTCGTCGCGGGAACGATCACGGGCAAGGAGGGCGACTCCTTCAAGGCCGGCGAACTCGGAACCCTGAAGGTCGGCGCTGACAACACCGTCATCGTGGGGCCGCCGACCGAGTTCACCTCGGCGAACATCGACGACTACGACTTCTGATCCCGTCCCGGGCCCCCGTATCACGCGTGGGCCCGGGCTCCAGAAGGCGGAAGGAACAACTCCCGTGCAACGCATCTGCTTCGTCCTCCGAGTCAAGCCCGAACAGCTCCCCGAATACGAACGCCGCCATGCCAGCGTCTGGCCCGAGATGCTGAGGGCTCTCGCCGAGACCGGGTGGCGGGATTACTCCCTCTTCTCCGACGGCAAGGGCCTCGTGATCGGGTATCTCCTGACCGACGACTTCGACGCCTCCTCCGAGGCCATGGCCGCCACCGACGTCAACGCGCGCTGGCAGCGCGACATGGCCCCGTTCTTCGTCGACGCCGACAACCCCACCGAGCAGCTCACCTCGATCTTCCATCTCGAAACCCAACTCGACTCGCTTTCCGAGTCGGAGGAGCCCGCACCCTCATGAGCCTGACGCCCGAAGTCTCCCGGCTTCTCGCCCCCCGACCCCGACGCAAGCCGAAGGTCGGCCTGATCGCCGGCGGGCTCGGCACCTATTGGCCGCAGTTCCCGACATTGCTTCCGCAGCTGCAGGAGTCGACGAAGTACGTGGCGGAGCGCTTCGCCGCCCTCGACGCCGCGGTTGTCGACGTGGGCTTCATCTCGGATGCGCAGGATGCGAATCGTGCCGCCGAGCAACTCCGGATCGGCGACTGCGACGTCATCGTGATGTTCCTGACTACGTACCTCACGTCGTCGATGGTGCTGCCGATCGCCCGGCGGACCCAGACGCCCGTGCTCGTGATCGATCTGCAGCCGACCGAGAAGATGGACCACGCCATGTTCGGAACGGGTGAGTGGCTGGCCTACTGCGGCCAGTGCGCTGTGCCCGAGGTAGCCAACGTGTTCCGTCGAGCGGGCATCCCGTTCCAATCGGTGAGCGGATGGTTGCGCCAGGAGTCCGCCTGGGAGCGGATCGGGCGCTGGATCACCGCCGCTGCCGTCCGAGGCGCCCTCCGCAACGCCCGTCACGGACTCATGGGGCACCTCTATCCGGGGATGCTCGACGTCTCGACGGACCTGACTCTCGTCTCCACGCAGTTCGGCTCGCACGTCGAGGTGGTCGAGTTCGACGATCTCCGTGCCCGCGTCGAGCAGGTCACCGAGGCCGAGGTCGCCGACCGGGTCGCTCTCGCCCACGAGGTCTTCACGATGGACTCGACAGTGGCCGAGGCCGATCTCGAATGGAGTGCCCGCGTCTCAGTCGGCCTCGACCGACTCACCGACGACTTCGAGCTCGACTCGCTCGCCTATTACCATCGCGGCGTCGGTGATGACGTGTATGAGCAGCTCGGCGCCGGAATGATCCTCGGAGCGTCGCTCCTGACCGCACGGGGAATTCCGGTGGTCGGCGAGTACGAGCTCCGCACGAGTATCGCGATGCTGGCGACTCAGACGATGGGCGCAGGCGGATCCTTCACCGAGATCCAGGGCTTGAACTTCGAGGACGACGTCGTCGAGATGGGCCATGACGGCCCGGCGCATCTGGCCGTCAGCGCGCGTGACCCGCTGCTGCGGGGCCTGGGTGTCTATCACGGCAAGGCGGGCAAGGGCGTCAGCGTCGAGTTCGACGTGCGGCAGGGCCCGGTCACGCTGTTTTCCCTCGGTCAGGATTTCGATGGCCGCTTCCGGTTCATCGTCTCGGAGGGCGAGGTCGTTCCCGGGCCGCTGCTCGCCATCGGCAACACCACTTCGAGGGTCGACTTCGGTCGCGATCCCGGGGAGTGGGTCGACGAGTGGTCGGCGACGGGCACAGGCCACCACTGGTCGCTCGCGATCGGGCACCGGGCCGACGACATCAAGGCCGCGGCCGGATTGCTCGGGGTGCCGTTCACACAGATCTAGATGCCACACCCGCTCCATCCCCATCGCTCCATCGATTTTCAACGACCATCTCGCACCAAGGAGAACCGGCATGACAACCTTCGCCGCAATCACCCCCGTCCTCGAACGGCAGGGCATCGAACTCCCCTCCTGGGCGTTCGGCAATTCGGGCACCCGCTTCAAGGTGTTCGGCACCCCCGGCACTCCCCGAACGCCCCAGGAGAAGATCGCTGACGCGGCCAAGGTGAACGAGCTGACCGGGCTCGCTCCGGCGGTCGCCCTGCACATCCCGTGGGATCTGGTCGACGACTGGGCTGCCCTCAAGTCCCACGCCGAGGGGCTAGGGGTGCAGCTCGGCACGGTCAACAGCAACACCTTCCAAGACGACGACTACAAGTTCGGAAGTCTGGCCCATTCGGATCCTGCGGTCCGCCGCAAGGCCATCGACCACCACCTTCGCTGCCTCGAGATCATGACCGAGACCGGGTCGAGAGACCTCAAGATCTGGCTCGCCGACGGCACCAACTATCCCGGCCAAGACAGCCTGCGCCAGCGGCAGGACCACCTCGCCGACTCGCTCGCCGAGATCTACGCGGGGTTGAGCGGCGAGCAGCGTCTCGTGCTCGAGTACAAGTTCTTCGAACCGGCTTTTTATCACACCGATGTTCCCGACTGGGGCACCAGCTTCGCCCAGGTCAGCGCTCTCGGCCCGCAGGCTTACACCTGCCTCGACACCGGCCACCACGCTCCGGGCACCAACATCGAGTTCATCGTCATGCAGTTGCTGCGCCTCGGCAAACTCGGCTCGTTCGACTTTAACTCGCGCTTCTACGCCGACGACGACCTCATCGTCGGTGCGGCCGATCCGTTCCAGTTGTTCCGCATCCTGTTCGAGGTGGTCAACGGCGGAGGGCTGGACGTCGACTCGCCCGTGCAGTTCATGCTCGACCAGTGCCATAACGTCGAAGACAAGATCCCCGGCCAGATGCGGTCGGTGCTCAACGTCCAAGAGATGACGGCGCGCGCCCTGCTCGTCGATCGGCCGGCGCTTGCCGCGGCCCAGGCAGAGCACGATGTGCTCGGTGCCAACCAGGTGCTGATGGATGCCTTCTACACCGATGTGCGCCCCGCCCTCGCCGACTGGCGCGAATCGCGCGGCCTGCCGCGCGACCCGATGGCGACCTACGCCGAATCCGGCCACCAGCAGAAGATCGCCGCCGAGCGCGTCGGTGGCAAGCAACTGAGCTGGAGCGCCTGAACCATGATCGGAACAGAAGCGACCGCCATGACGACCGCTGCCGCCGACCTCATCGCCCGATCGAACCGCCTCGGCAAGGATCCGCGGAACACGAACTACGCGGGAGGCAATACTTCCGCGAAGGCGACCGCGATCGACCCGGCGACGGGTGAGCCGGTCGAGCTACTCTGGGTGAAGGGCTCCGGCGGCGATCTCGGAACCCTCACCGAGAAAGGCCTCGCCGTGCTCCGCCTCGATCGTCTCCGGGCGCTCGCCGGCGTCTACCGCGGTGTCGAGCACGAAGATGAAATGGTCGAGGCGTTCGACTACACATTGCACGGCAAGGGCGGCGCCGCCCCATCGATCGACACGGCCATGCACGGCCTCGTCGACGCCCGGCACGTCGATCATCTCCACCCCGACGCCGGTATCGCCATCGCGACCGCCGTCGACGGCGAGGCTCTGACGAAGCGGATTTTCGGGTCGAAGGTCGTCTGGGTGCCGTGGCGTCGTCCCGGCTGGCAGCTCGGGCAGGACATCGCCGACATCAAGGCCCAGAACCCCGACGCGATCGGCACGATCCTCGGCGGCCATGGCATCACGGCGTGGGGCGACACATCCCACCAGGCCGAGGCGAACTCGCTCTGGATCATCGAGACCGCCACGAAGTACATCGAGGCGAACGGTAAGGCAGAGCCTTTCGGCGCCGAGCTCGAGGGCTACGGCGCACTCGAGGCGTCGGCTCGCCGCGAGCGGGCGGCCGCATTGGCGCCGGCGCTGCGGGGGCTGGTGTCGACCGACCGTGCCCAGATTGGGCATTTCAGCGACGACCCGCGGATCCTGGAGTTCCTGAGCCGAGCCGAGCACCCTCGTCTCGCCGCCCTTGGCACCTCCTGCCCCGACCACTTCCTGCGCACCAAGGTCAAGCCCATGGTGCTCGACCTGCCGCCGACCGCGTCGGTCGAGGACTCGCTCGAACGATTCACCACGCTGCACGATGAGTACCGCGCCGATTACCAGGCGTACTACGACCGGTACGCGACGTCGGATTCGCCGGCGATCCGGGGTCAGGATCCGGCCATCGTGCTGATTCCCGGCGTCGGCATGTTCAGCTACGGCGCCGATAAGCAGACCGCTCGCGTCGCGGGGGAGTTCTACCTCAATGCGATCAACGTCATGCGGGGCGCCGAGGCCATCTCGTCGTACGCGCCGATTGACGAGAGCGAGAAGTTCCGGATCGAGTACTGGTCGCTCGAGGAGGCGAAGCTCCAGCGTCGACCGGCTCCGAAGCCGCTCGCGTCGCGCATTGCTCTCGTGACCGGTGCCGCTTCAGGTATCGGCAAGGCGATCGCCACGCGTCTCGCCGCGGAGGGCGCCTGCGTCGTCATAGCCGACCTCGACCTCGAGAAAGCCCGGGCCGCCGCCGCCGAGCTCGGCGGGACCGATGTCGCGATCGGCATCCAGGCGAACGTCACCAGCGAAGACGAGGTCGCCCGCGGTATCGACGAGGCACTTCTGGCGTTTGGGGGGCTGGATCTTGTGGTGAACAACGCCGGTCTCTCACTGTCGAAGTCGCTGCTCGAGACCACCGTCGCCGACTGGGATCTTCAGCACAACGTGATGGCGAAGGGGTCTTTCCTGGTCTCCCGTGCCGCCGCGCGAGTCCTAATGGCGCAGCAGCTCGGTGGCGACATCGTCTACATCTCGTCGAAGAACTCGGTGTTCGCCGGCCCGAACAACATCGCGTATTCGGCGACGAAGGCCGATCAGGCGCACCAGGTCCGCCTCCTGGCCGCTGAGCTGGGGGAGTACGGAGTCAAGGTCAATGGCATCAACCCCGACGGTGTTGTGCGCGGTTCGGGCATCTTCGCCGGCGGGTGGGGGGCGAAGCGCGCTGCCGTCTACGGGGTGCCTGAGGAAGAGCTCGGTGCCTACTACGCCCAGCGCACTCTGCTCAAACGCGAGGTGCTGCCGGAGCACGTAGCCAACGCCGTCTTCGTCTTGACGGCGGGTGACCTGTCGCACACCACGGGGCTGCACATCCCGGTCGACGCGGGTGTCGCCGCGGCGTTCCTGCGATGACGGGACGACTGTGATGACCACCGGCACCGGCACCGGCACCGTCGCCGCCGTCGACCTGGGCGCGACCAGCGGTCGGGTGATGCTCGGGCACGTCGACGGCGCGTCGGTGCGATTGCAGCACGTGGCGCGCTTCGCCAACCGCCCGGTGTCGATCGCCGAGGGGGAGGGGCAGACGGGACTGCACTGGGACGTCCTCGGACTCTGGGCATCGATCCACGACGGCTTGGCGCAGGCCCTCCGTATAGCACCCGACGTCGCGTCGATCGGCGTCGACTCGTGGGCGGTCGACTACGGCCTCCTGCGGCAGGGGCGACTCGTCGGCCTGCCATACCACTACCGCGACGAGCGGAGCGCAGCGGGCGTCGTCGACGTGCATCGCGCGGTGCCGGCCGTCGAGCTCTACCGCCGCACGGGCCTCGCGCACCTGCCGTTCAACACCGTGTTCCAGCTCGCCGCCGATCGTGCCGCCGGAACCCTGGCATTCGCCGACCGGGCCCTGCTCATTCCCGACCTCATCAACCGGTGGTTGACCGGCGTCGACGTGACCGAGCGGACGAACGCGTCGACCACCGGGCTGAGCTCGGCGGCCACGGGAGACTGGGATCCTCGTCTCGTCGACACCCTCGGGCTCCCCAGCACCCTGTTCGCCCCGCTCATCGATCCGGGGGCAGCTGTGGGCGGGCTCTTGCCCGACCTCGCGCGCGACATCGGCGGCGGGCGGGCTGTGCCGGTCACGGCCGTCGGCTCGCACGACACCGCGTCGGCCGTGGTCGGGGCACCTCTTCTCGACGAGCACTCCGCTTACATCTCGAGCGGTACCTGGTCGCTCGTCGGCCTCGAGCTCGAGCAGCCGGTCATGACCGAGGCCGCTCGATCCGCCAATTTCACCAATGAGGGCGGTGTCGACGCGCGCATCCGATTCTTGAAGAACATCTCGGGGCTCTGGCTGCTCAGCGAGTCGATGCGCACCTGGGCTTTCGCGTCGGGCGGTTCATCGACCGACGCCACCCGGTCGTCCGACCTTGCCTCGCTCCTCGCCGCGGCGGCCGAGGTCACCACTCCGGTCGCTGTATTCGATGCGGCCGACGAGCGCTTCACCCCACCCGGAGACATGCCCCGAAGGATCCGCGACTGGTGCGATGAACACGGCGTCGCGGCGCCCTCGACGCGGGCCGAGTGCGTCCGCAGCATCCTCGAGTCGCTGGCTGCGGCTTATGCCGACACTCTCGACGAGGCCGAGCGTCTCTCGGGGCGCACCATCACGACGGTCCACATCGTCGGCGGAGGCTCGCAGAATTCGCTGCTCTGCCAGCTCACGGCGGATCGCACCGGCCGCACGGTTCTCGCCGGTCCGATCGAGGCCACGGCGCTCGGCAACATCCTCGTGCAGGCTCGCGCCGCCGGGCTCGTCTCGGGCAGTCTCGAATCTCTGCGGTCGCTCGTGCGCACGGCCTTTCCACCCGTCCGCTTCCACCCGGCCACCGTCTCTCTCCCCTCCGAAAGGTCCTGACCCATGGTTGAACGCCGCATTCCTCGCTTCCACGACCTCGCGCCGCTGATGCAGTTCAAGAAGCCCACCTTCGACCTGAAGGCGAAGCGGCTGCGCGAGGCCCTCACGATCGAAGACCTCCGGAGGATCGCGAAGCGGCGCACGCCGACTGCCGCGTTCGACTACACCGACGGTTCCGCCGAGGCCGAGATCTCGCTGCGCCGAGCCCGGCAGGCATTCCGCGACGTGCAGTTCAACCCGGCGATCCTCCGCGACGTCGCCCACGTCGACACCGGATGGGACGTCCTCGGTAAGCGCGTCGAGCAGCCATTCGGCATCGCGCCGACCGGCTTTACCCGCATGATGCAGACCGAGGGCGAGAAGGCCGGGGCCACCGCGGCGGCGGCTGCTGGCATCCCGTTCTCGCTCTCGACGATGGGCACCGCGTCTGTCGAAGACGTGGCCGAGGCCGCTCCGAACGGCCGCAACTGGTTCCAGCTGTACATGTGGAAGGACCGCGACCGCTCGATGGCTCTCGTTGAGCGCGCGGCCAAGGCCGGATTCGACACGCTGCTCGTGACCGTCGACGTGCCGGTCGCCGGCGCTCGCCTCCGTGACTCCCGCAACGGCATGACGATCCCGCCGTCGCTAACGCCCCGCACGATCATCGATGCGCTGCCGCGCCCCTGGTGGTGGGTCGACTTCCTCACTACCGAGCCGCTGGCGTTCGCGTCGCTCGACCGCTGGTCGGGCACTGTCGCCGAGCTCCTGAACACCATGTTCGACCCGACCGTCACCTACGACGACCTGGCCTGGATCAAGTCGCAATGGCCTGGCAAGCTGGTCGTCAAGGGCATCCAGACGCTCGACGATGCCAAACGCGTCACCGAGCTCGGGGTCGACGGCCTGATCCTGTCGAACCACGGCGGACGTCAGCTCGACCGGGCCCCGATCCCGTTCCACACTCTGCCCGAGGTGGTGCGCGAGGTGGGCGCCGACGCCGAGGTCTGGGTCGATACCGGAATTATGTCGGGTGCCGACATCGTCGCGTCGATCGCGCTGGGTGCCAGGTTCACGCTCGTCGGCCGCGCCTACCTGTACGGGCTGATGGCCGGTGGTCGCGAGGGAGTCGACCGCATGATCGAGATCCTGTCGACCGAAGTCGCTCGCACCATGCGGCTGCTCGGCGTGAATTCGCTCGAGGAGCTGAACCCGTCGCACGTGACGCAGCTGGAACGGTTGGCGCCGCGCGCCCGGTCGTAGCGGCTGGCGCTGCGGTCGCTGCAGGTAGACGCCGTGCGGACCACCCGACGCGCCGCAGCGCGTCCGCCGGTCCGCAGGGCGTCTTCCAGCCTGCTAGTTCCAGTGCAGCGACGCCCCCGCGAAGCTCGCGACGAGCGCACCCGACTCCGCGTCGAGCACGAGCGTCGTCGCCCCCACGGGAGCCGGCGCGATGGTCGCGCCATCCGACCGAGCGCCGACAGGAGCGGACACGACCGTCAGATACTGGCCATTCGGCGAGACGTCCAGCGACGACAGCCGCGAGCTGGAGGGCGCCGTGTAGAGCGTGCGCGAACCGACGACGATCGACCGGGCCGAGATCGCGAGGCGAGCCGTGTCGGATCCTGCGCGAACCGTGCCCGCCGACTCGATCAGCGATCGTTCGCCGACCGTCAGAGAGTCAGCCGAGACAGTCGTCGTCTTGCCCTCGAGTCCGAGATCGGCGCGCGTGATGGTTCCGTCCGGGGCGCGCGACACGATTACCGGTGCCCCGGGTGTCATGCCCCAGGCGGTAGCCACGAGAGCGCGTCGATCCGCACCCCTGAGCGGCTCGGCTCGGTGCACGCCGGCGAGGTCGATCGAGTAGATCCGCTCGGCGGAGTCGGGCGCGGCTCCCGTGGCCGTGAATCCGAAGACGAGGATCCCGGTGGGCGCGTCCAGAGACAGGCTCCGCACGAGCCCGGGGCCGGGCAGGAGCAGGTCTTCGCGGGTTCCGTCACGGGCGACGATCGACAGGGTCGACGCGCCCCCGTCGTCGGCCGCGACGACGAGGTCGGTACCGATCGAGGCGAAGGCCTGAATGCCCCGGGCCTCGTAGACGACGTCGCGCCCGACCGTGTTCACCGAGGCTTCGACGATCCGATCGACGCCACCGGCGGTGGCCGACCGGTCGAGCGTCAGCACCTCGGCGTTCGCCGTCGTGAACGTCGTCTCGACGTCGGCGTCGCGCGACCCGAAGATGCTCGTCACCCCGTCAACGGCCACGGAGTACCTCGTCGCCGAGTGCAGCCGCCGGGAAAACTGGACGGTGACCACCGTGCCGGCAGTCGAGACGGTGAACGGCGTCGTCGGCGTAATGCGCACCTGGCTCGGTCGCACCGTCGACACCGACTCGTTAAGGAACAGCCGGGCCTGCTGGTCGGTCCGCTGTGTGACCGCGGAGGCGTCGACGCGCGTCTCGTCCAGGCGGGGTCCGCGGCTCTGGGTCACGACGACCAGGGCGGTGCAGATGAGCGCCAGCACGATCACGACGACGGTGAACGCACGGGCGAACGAAAGGTGGCGGGCGGCCTCGTCGGCATCAGTGCCGCCCGCACCGAAGTCAGTAGAGGTACGGGTCACGGGGCTGGGCGATCTTCGTGAGGGTTCGGGGTGCCAGGGTGATCGGGGCCGACGACGCGGTGCTGGGGTTGGTGGCAAACGATCCGCGGATCCTGACCCACTGGTTCTTCTTCAGGTCTTTGCTCCACCCCGGGTCGTAGACGGGCACGCCGACCGGCTGGGCGTCGACGGCGCAGCAGGTGACGACGAAGCGCGTGACGAAGAACGAGTTGTCGGGGTCGTCGGGGGAGGGACTGATGAAGCCGGTCACATCCACCGACTGGTTCTCATAGGTGCCGATGTCGGTCGACTGGCGCAGTCGCGTCGCCCAGTCGAGCACCGTATACGTCGAGGTCGGGCCGGTCGCGGGAGCATCGCCGCCCGAGGTCGTGACGACCGCCGTACCGAGACCCCGAGTGCCGGCGGTGGCGCTGGTGAGTGTTGCGGGAGGCAGTACGACGAGGCTGGCCGCGACGGCCGCCGTGACGACGAGACCCGCGGTGCCGAGGATGCGGCTGCGGCGGGCGGGTGACTCCGCGCCTGCGGCTGCGCCCTCGGCTGCGCCTGCGGCTCCATCGTGCTGGGCTGCCGGGGCGTCCTCTCCACCGTGGCCAGGCTCGTCATCACCGTCGGGTGACAGCGCCAGTGCGAGCAGCGCCAGCGCCATCCCGATCACCGTCAGCACGACCGTGAACACGACGTACCTCGGGTGGATGTAGAGCACGAGCTGACCCGCCGCGGCGAGCCACAGCGTTGTGACGCCGATGATCAGCGTGAGGGCGACCCCGCGCCACCGAGCACTCAGTGCAGCGAGCGAGAGCCTAGGCAAGGGCGTTCACCGCCAGCCCGAGCGCCGCGGCGACCAGCGCCACGACGAGAGAGATCTGCACCAGCACGACCGGTCGATACGTGGTGCGGAGCAGCGTCAGCATCTTGATGTCGACGATCGGCCCGAAGACGAGGAACGCGACGATCGATCCGGGCAAGAACGTCGATGCGAACGGCAGCACGAAGAACGCGTCGACGTTCGAGCAGATCGAGATGACGAAGGCGAGCGCCATCATCGCGAGGATCGACCAGAGCGGGTTCGACCCCAGAGCCAGCAGCACCGATCTCGGCACGAGCGTCTGCACACCGCCAGCGATCGCGGCCCCGACGAAGAGGGCGGGGAGCATGGTCGACATCTCGCGGCGGAAGAGCACAGCAGACGACGTGAGTCGCGAGTGCGGGTGGTCGTGCGGGGTCTCGGGGATCCTGCACTCCGCGTCGAACTGCACCGTCAGCAGCGACCGCTCGTCGCGCTGCTTCGCGTAGAGCCAGCCGAGCAGGTTGGCGACGACGAAACCACCCAGAACGCGCGAGACGAGGATCCCGTCGCTCCACCCGAACGCCTGGTAAGTCGTGATGATCGTGATCGGGTTGACGATGGGCGCGGCGATCAAGAACGTCATCGAGTCGGAGACCGAGAAGCCCTTCACGACGAGACCGCGTGCCAGAGGCACATTGCCGCACTCGCACACCGGCAGGAAGACGCCGAGCAGCGAGATGACGGCCCGCCTCGCGGTGGGGTTGCGCGGCAGCCAGGCAGCGAAGAAGCCAGCGGGCAGCCACACCTGCACCACGATCGACAGCACGATGCCGAGCAGCACGAACGGCATCGACTCGACGATGACGCTCAGCGTGAGAGTGACGAAGTCTTGTAGATGGTCGGGCAGGATCCCGGCCGGCAGGGTCGCGGTGGTGATCCGGACGAGCGCGAGGGCTGCGACGACGATGAGCCCCGCGACCAGCAGGCGGCGGGATGCGCGGCGCGGCCCGTGCGCGTGCGCTTCGGCCGGGTCGCGGGGCGCGCCCGGGTCGCGGGGTGCGCCGTGCTCGTGGGCCGCGGGCAGGGTCGTCGTCACGCGTCGACGGTAGCTGTCGCTGTCCGAATTCGAAGGAGAAACCGCCGCCCGCCAGCGAAGACATCAGGATCCGGCGGGGTCGCCCCCACAAATCTCCTTCGAATTCGGAACTCAGAATTCGGAAGTAGGGCGCGCGAACAGAGGCCCCGGGTGCACGGATGTTCACGTCACCGGCGCTCCGGCTCCGCGCCGGCAGCTCCCACCAGCTCGGCACTGCACATCCGTGCACATGCTGGTAGCGACCGTGCACGCTCCACTAATTTCAAAGGTGGTTCACCTTGGATAGAGGTGCGCCGACCCGCGCAGTCGCCTAGTCGGCGGCTCACACCCACAACAATGGAGTTAGCAGTGAGCGAATACGTCATCGCACTCGACCAGGGCACCACCTCGACGAGGGCCATCATCTTCGACCACTCGGGGTCGATCGTCTCGACGGGTCAGCTCGAGCACGAGCAGATCTTCCCCCGTGCGGGCTGGGTCGAGCACGACCCGAAAGAGATCTGGAACAACACCCGCGAGGTCATCGGCCAGGCGCTGTCGAAGGCGAACATCACCCGCCACGACATCAAGGCGATCGGTATCACGAACCAGCGCGAGACCGCTGTCGTGTGGGACAAGAACACCGGCGAGCCCGTCTACAACGCCATCGTCTGGCAAGACACGCGCACTCAGTCGATCGTCGACCGTCTCGCCAAAGACGGCGGCGTCGAGCGCTTCAAGCCGATCGTCGGCCTGCCGCTCGCGACCTACTTCGCCGGAACCAAGATCGTGTGGATCCTCGACAACGTCGACGGGGCCCGCGAGAAGGCCGAGGCCGGCGACCTGCTGTTCGGCACCACCGACACCTGGGTGCTGTGGAACCTCACCGGTGGCACCAAGGGCGGCGTCCACGTCACCGACGTCACCAACGCTTCGCGCACCCTCTTCATGGACCTCGAGACGCTCCAGTGGCGTCAAGACATCCTCGACGTGTTCGGCGTCCCGGCCTCCATGCTCCCCGAGATCAAGTCGTCGTCCGAGGTCTACGGAATGGCGAGCGACTCGTCGCTTCTCCGCGAGGTGCCAATCGCCGGCATCCTGGGCGACCAGCAGGCGGCGACCTTCGGTCAGGCCGCCTTCGACCAGGGCGAGTCGAAGAACACCTACGGCACCGGTAACTTCCTCATTTTCAACACGGGCGAAGAGATCGTCCACTCCGAGAACGGCCTGCTCACCACGCTCGGCTACAAGCTCGGAGATGCGGCTCCGCACTACGCCCTCGAAGGATCCATCGCGGTCACCGGATCGCTCATCCAGTGGCTTCGAGACAACCTCGGCATCATCAAGTCGGCGCCCGAGGTCGAGACGCTCGCGACGACGGTCGACGACAACGGTGGCGTCTACATCGTGCCGGCGTTCTCCGGTCTGTTCGCGCCGTACTGGCGTTCCGACGCCCGCGGTGCGATCGTGGGGCTCACGCGCTACGTCAACAAGGGCCACATCGCGCGTGCCGCTCTCGAGTCGACCGCATTCCAGACCCGCGAGGTGCTCGACGCGGTCAACGCCGACTCCGGTGTCGACCTCACCGAGCTCAAGGTCGATGGCGGCATGACCGCGAACGATGCGCTTATGCAGTTCCAGGCCGACCTGTTGAACGTTCCGGTCGTGCGTCCCGTCGTTGCCGAGACCACCGCCCTCGGCGCCGCGTACGCTGCGGGTCTCGCCGTCGGCTTCTGGGCCAACCTCGGCGAACTCCGCGCTAACTGGCAGGAGTCGAAGCGCTGGGAGCCGTCGATGGACGTCGCCGAGCGTGAGCGCCAAATGCGCCTCTGGAAGAAGGCCGTCACGAAGACCTTCGACTGGGTCGACGAAGACGTTCTCTAGCCAACCCTGACGCCGCACCACGTATCGCGGACTCGCAGGCTTGCCGCGGCAGGTCTCTGAGTCCGCGATACGCGTTACGTCACAAGTCAAGCCGCAACGTCAGGCGCGCGCAGCCCGCTCCGCCACGATCGACTTGAGCGTCTCGTCGAGGTACGGATGCTCGAACTCGTAGCCGGCCGCGGTCAGCCGCTCGGGTACGACCCAGCGGCTCTTGAGCACGAGCTCGACCTCGGTGCGGATCGCCGCCGTGCCGAGTTCGAGCATCCACCGGAACGCGGGCAGGCCGAACGGGACGCCGAGCGCATGGCGCAAATCGCGCATCATCGTGCGGTTGTCGCTGGGGTTCGGGGAGGCGAGGTTGACGACGCCCTCGATCTCGTCGTGCTCGCGCAGAAACCGGATGCTGCCGACAACGTCGTCGATGTGGATCCAGCTGAACTTCTGCCGCCCTCCCGCCGCACCGAACGCGTGATACGTGCCGGCCTCGCGTCGAGCCGCTGTCGACGGCCACGGCCCGTCGAGCTGAGGGCCGCCGAGGCCCGCGCGGGCGAGGTTGATGAGAGGCACGAGCGCGCTGCCATCGCCGAGCACGATCGCCATGCGCAGCGCGACGCGGCGGGTGCCGGGCAGGTCGCGCGAGAAGAACTCGTCCTCCCAGGTCGTGGCGATCGATACCGAGAAGCCCCGGCCGATCTCGCCGGTCGACTCGGTTTGCGGGTGGTCTTCGGCGTGGCGGTAGATGGTCGCCGTCGATGAGTTCAGCCACAGTCGCGGCGGGTTGTCGCTCGCGGCGATCGCCTCGCCCAGCTCGCGTGTCGTCTCGATGCGCGACCGGAGGATCTCCCGCCGGTTCGCCTCGCCGTAGCGGCAGTTGACGCTCTTGCCGGCCATATTGATGACGAGGTCGGCTCCATCGACGAGCTGCCGGATCCTGGTGGTCTCTCCCCAGCGCGCATCGGGGCCGGCGCGCCCGATCAGCTTCACGTCGGATCCTTCGGCGCGGAACACACGGGCGAGGTGGTCGCCGATGAAGCCCGAAGCCCCGGCGATGACGATGCGGTCGGTCATGGTGCCTCTTCCAGGGTGATGGCGTAGTCGAAGTGGCCGGAGTATTCGTAGACCCGGCCGACGAGTGGCAGCGAGAGGATCACCGTCACGTGCTGGCGGTCGACGTCGTCGTCGAAGCGCTCGGTGAGGGCGACGCGCGGCGCGAGAGCGCGGGGGAGCGCCACCCGGCGGCGTCCGACCCGAATGGTGAGACCACGGGAATCCAGTCGCAACGACCCGTCTCGCACGGTCGCCGAGAGCTCCGCGCCCAGCAGACGTGATGGGCCGAGGTGATCGACGAGGCCCGCGGGCTCGGCCGTGATGGCATCGACCATGGTGCGCGTACCGCCGTGGCGAAGGCCGAAGTGGAAGGTCCGTGCGGCGGCGACTGCCGTGTGTCCGGCTGCGTCGACCACGGGGCGGTTCTCGACGTCGAAGGGAACGGCGGCGGCCCAGACCGGGAAGGCGATGCCCTGAAGGCTCAGGATCCGCAGCGCCGGCCACAGCCACCGGCGCGGGGTGCCCACCACGTCGAACGTGCCCTGCCCCCGGCCGACCGACCCCTCGGGGATCGCGCCGAAGTACGCCCGCAGACGCGGGTGCAGATTGTCGAGTTCGTCCCCCAGGATGCGCTCGTACGGCGAGGCCATGGCTCGACGCTAGCGGTTGGCCTCGCAGCGATGTTCGAGAGTCCCTCGATCTCGAGGGGTGACGTCGTGGTTAGAGCAGGAGGTCGCGCCCGGTCTGGTCGTCGACGACGGCGTCAGTCGCGTGATCGCGAACGGAGTCGATGCCGTTCTGTGCCGCGCCTTTGGTGCTGTAGTTCTCGCTCGTGGCGATCACTTGCCCGGTGGTGGAGACGAGGGCGAAGCGGAAGGCTCCGTCTTCGGTCTTGGTGAGGACGAACTTGCCAGGCATGAGTACCCCTTGTCGATGACGGTGGATGAAGACTAGTCCGAGAGCAGGACGGCGAGGGCGCTCTTGAGGGTCTCACGGTCACGGCGCAGTTTGGCGACCTCGATCTCGAGCTCGGCCACTCGCGCGTCTGCCGACGCGGCGGCACTCGGGCGACCTCGTCGGACCGGCGGCTCGGCCGGCGCCTCGGGGGCCGCTGCGACGGGAGGTGCGGCGGTCTCGACGACCTCGGGTGCTTCGGAGGCGGGCTGGTCGGGGGTGTTGGCCTTCTCGTGTGCACGGATCCAACCGCGGAGCGACTGCTCGCCGACCTGGAACTCGTCGGCCGTCTCGCGGATGATGGCGCGGTTGCCCGGCTCGGCTTCGCGGCGCTCGAGCACGCGGGCCAGCGAAGCCTCACGCGTGTCGGGGGAGTACTTCTGTTCGAATGGCATGACTGACTCTCGACGTGTGCTGACAGATATGTGCCGGAGGCCCTCCGGCTATATGCGCATATCATGGCATACATCGATATGTAGCGGCGTCTTCATTGCGGTAACAGGCTTATGCATTATGCGAAAGATGCTCGACTCTGTGTGCGCAGCATCGACGAGTTATCACGTCGCCTCGCACAAGCCCTCGGCGCAGGAGTCTCGTCTGACGAAAAACAGCTCGTCCTCCCCACATTCCCGGGTCGCACCGCTTAAGGTCGATATGTGTGGCGTCTCGACAGTACTGACGGCGACGGCGACGGAATCGACTCCGGTCTGCCGCCCCTCTCCGACTCGACCCCGGGGTCGAGCCAGACTCAACCGCACACCCTGAGTCTCGGCGATCCCTCCCTCGCGGTCGGGAACGTCGCCGACCCGGTGTGGGAGGGCTGGCGGGCCCGCCTCGATGCGGTCGGCGGTGAATCCACCCTTCTGCATTTCCGTGACGCGCCCCGCACACGCATCGAGCTGAGCACGACCCACCCCGGCGGCCTCGCGCAGTTCATCACGGGCAAGACGACGCTGCTCTCCAGCCTCATCCGCGACGACCTCGCCCTTCGCACAGCCCGAATCGCCGCGGGCGAGATCGCCGCCAAGGGCCTCGAGCTGGCCACCGTCCGCGGCATCGACGCGGTGCACCTCGCCATCGGCATCGCGCAATGGGTGTTCGCCGGCGATACCTTCCGCGCCCCTCTCCTTCTGCGCCCCCTCGCGATCCGCCGTCACGGACGTGACTTCGAGGTCAAGCTCCTGGGCGCCCCTTTCCTGAACCCGGCGCTGGCCGATGCGCTGCACGACCAGTTCGGCATCACGCTCGACGCACCGGCCTTCGTCGCGCTCGCCGACCGCGAGGGATCCTTCACCCCGAACCCCGTCATCGACCGTCTGCGCGGACTGACCGCTCACCTCGACGGCTTCACCGTGCAGCCCCGACTCGTCGTCTCGACCTTCGCCGCGGTCTCCGACGCCATGGTCGAAGACGCGGGCGACCTCTCACACCTCGTGCTCGACGCCCTGGCGGGCAACCCCAGTGCCCAGCAGCAGATCCGGTCGTCGTACCGCCCGGTCTCGCCGACTCCGCAAGACGAGCGGAGCCCCGAGACCGACACTCTTCTTCTCGATGCCGACACCGAGCAAGAGAACGTCGTTGCGCAGATCACCGCCGGCAACTCCGTCGTGGTCAAAACGCTTCCGGGCACCGGTGGCACCCAGACGATCGTCAACACCATCGGCACGCTGGTCGCACAGAACAAGCGCGTGCTCGTCGTCAGCGCCCGCCGAGCCACGCTCGGGGCCATCTCGTCGCGCCTCACCGAGATCGGCCTGAACGGTGTCGCCGTCTCTCCGACCACGCTGCGCCGCGATGTGATCCGAGCCATCGGCCGCAACGAGAAGGCCAAGCAGCCCGGCATGGCCGAGGTCGACGACGCTCTCGTGCGCCTGCGCCGGGTGCTCGTCGACTACCGCGGTGCACTCAGCCGCAAAGACCCGGTGCTCGGCGTCTCGGTTCTCGACTGCCTGACCGAGCTCGCGCGTCTCGCGCTGCTCCCGGCCTCCCCGGCGACCACCGCCCGGTTGAGCCGCAAGAGTGTCGAGTCCATGGTCGAGGGCCGCGGTCGGGTCGCCGAGACCATGGTCAACGCGGCCAACCTCGGCGAGTTCCTCTACGGGCCGGGCGACTCGCCCTGGTACGGCGCGCGGTTCGACGACGGCGCAGGATCCGGGCCCACCGCCGGCCAGGCCCACCAGCTGGCCAAGAACCTCTTCCATCGTGACGTGCCGCACCTGCTCGAGCGGGCGAACGAGGTCGTGGGCGCGACGCGCATGCGTCCCTTCGTCAGCATCCACGAACTCGGCATCTACCTGCGCCTACTCGCCGACGTCCGCGACACCCTCGACAAGTTCCTCCCCGTCGTCTTCGAGCGCAGCGTCGCCGAGCTCGTTGAGGCGACCTCGGGGCGTCGCGACGGGCAGATGTCCGGCGGAGATCGCCGCCGTCTGAAGAAACTCGCCCGTGAGTACGTGCGGCCGGGCATGCACGTCGCCGACCTCCACGAGGCGCTCGAACGCGTGCAGCAGCAGCGCATCCTGTGGCAGCGCTACGTCGCTGCCGGCACCCCGCCCGAGGTGCCGACCGGAGTCACCGACACCATCTCGCTCTATCGCCACGTCGCCGACGACCTGGCGCAGCTCGACAAGCCGCTCGGGCTCGCCGGCGAAGACCTCCTCGAGGCCATCGGCATCGACGAGCTGCAGCAGAAGCTCGAGGTCCTGGCCGCCGACAGCGACGTGCTCGGCAACCTGCAGGAGCGCACCGAGCTCATGACGACTCTGCGCGACCTCGAGCTCTCGCCGCTGATCACCGACCTCGCCAACCGGCACGTGCCCGAAGCGCAGGTCGCCGCCGAGCTCGAGCTCGCCTGGTGGCGCTCCGCTCTCGAGTCGCTCCTCGAGGCCGATCGGGCACTGCTCGGCGCCAACACCGGCATGCTCGACCGGCTCGAAGCAGACTTCCGTCTCGTCGACGAGGCGCACGCCGCCGGAAGCGCCCAGTCGCTCGGATGGCAGCTCGCCGAGAACTGGAAGCTCGGTCTCGTCGACTGGCCCGAAGAGGCCGCGCAGCTCAAGCGTCTGCTGCAGCACCCGAACGTCTCCAGTCGCATGCTGCAAGACGCCGCCCCGCACCTCTCACGCTCGGTCGCACCGGTGTGGATCGCCTCTCCCTACGAGGTGCACCGCATCGCCGACACCGTGCCCTTCGACACGGTGATTCTCGTCGACGCCGGGGCCACGACCCTCGCCGAGAACGTCGGCGCGATCCGCCGTGGCAAGCAGACCGTCGCATTCGGCGACCCCGTGACCGAGACGCCGTCCGACTTCTCGATCGCGATCGTGCCGTACGTCGACGAGACGCCGAGCCGGGTGTCGAAGCGCGCGCCGTCGGATCCTGATTCCGGTGACGACTTCGACGCCGTCGCGACCGCCGAGTCCCGTCTCGAGCAGCTGCACGAAGAGTCAGCCCTCGCCCGGCTGTCGACGCTACTGCCCACCCTGTCGCTGACCCGCAGCTACCGCGCCGGCGGCGAAGACCTGGCCGAGCTCGTCAACCGACGGTTCTACGGCGGCCGCATCGAGTCGCTGCCCTGGGCGGGCAGCTTCCTCGGGCACGGCAGCATCGCCCTCGACTACGTGTCGGGCGGCACCGCGGTGCCCGACCCCGAGTCGGGCGCCGTCGAGAGCGTCGACGCCGAGGTCGACCGCGTCGTGGCCCTCGTGCTCGAGCACGCCCGGTCTCGCCCCGCCGAATCGCTGATGGTCATCACCGCCAGTGCGAAGCACGCCATCCGCGTGCAGCAGGCCGTTCTCACCGCGGTGAGCGGCCACAAAGACCTGACGGAGTTCGTCATCGGCGATCGCCGTGAGCCCTTCGTCGTCGCGACCCTCGAGCAGAGCGTCGCGCAGAGCCGCGACCACGTCATCTTCTCGATCGGCTACGGTCGCACACCTCATGGCCGTGTGCTGAGTGACTTCGGCTCGCTGGGTCAGCCCGGCGGCGAGCGGCTCCTCGCGGTCGCCATGACCCGGGCCCGCCGCTCGATGGTGATCGTCACCTGCTTCCAGCCGTCGCACATCGATGCCGACCGCATGGGTCACGGCACCGTGGCGCTCTCCGAGATCCTCAGCGAGGTGCAGGTCCGCACGGCGGCCGAGCATGTGCCCGACGACTCCGATCCGATGCTCGTCGACCTCGCCCGTCGGCTCGAGGCCAGGGGGATCCCCGTCGCTCTCGGGCACCGCGGCAAGCTGGGTCTCGTCTGCGCGAACGACGGCGTCTGCGTCACCATCGAGACCGACTCGACGCTCGTCGCGTCGAGCCTGCGCGAGTCGTTGCGCGAGCGGCCCGAGATCCTCCGCCGTCTCGGCTGGCACTACGTGCGTGTGCACGCCTTCCAGCTGTTCACCGACCCCGATGCCGTCGCGACTCGCATCGCCGACGTGCTCGGAATCGGGGCGACGCACACGCAGCCGGTGCCCATCCAACAGGCACCGGTCGTGGGGGCCCGCTCGCACGTCAACCACGCCTGAGCCATGGCCGACGACGACCTTCAGGATCCCGCGGCATCCCCGCAGGCCACCTCTCCCGTGCGCGGTCAGCGTCGCTCCGGCCGCCGTGTGACCACCGACCCCGCTCCCGGATCCGACCCGAACCCGGCCCCCGCCGACCGGCGCCGCGATTCGGGCGACAACGACTCGCGACTCAAGGCCGACAAGCCTCCGCACTGGTAGCGCGTCGCTTCGACAGCGAGACGAACCGCCCTGCTAGGCCGAGGGCATCCCGGGGACGCCCGTGGTGCCGGTGGCCGTCGGGGGAGCGACGGGGGCCGCGTGCGACCCGTGCGTGTCGCCGAGCGAGGTGTTCTGCGCGCGGAGCAGGTCGCGGATCTCGCTGAGGATCTCGACATCGGTCGGCGGCACCTCCTGCGGCTTGCCCTCGTCTTCCTTCTGCTTGGCGAAGGCGCGCTTGAGGAGGCCGTTGACTGGGAGCACGAGGCAGAAATATACGACGGCGGCGATGATGATGAAGTTGATCAGGGAGCCGATGACCGCCCCGAACTTGAGGTCGGCGCTCTCGCCGCCCACGGTCGGGATGCTGACGATGAGCGTCTTGTCGAGCATCGACGCGTTGAAGAGCGCGCCGATCAGCGGGTTGAAGATGTTCGTCACCAGCGACGTGACGATCGCGGTGAAGGCCGCACCGATGACGACCGCGACGGCAAGATCGATGACGTTGCCGCGCAGGATGAATTCTTTGAAGCCCTTCACGGGTACTCCTCTGGGTCGACGGAAAAGACGTGAATCATCGTCGACTCAACCAGATCGAGCGTATCGGTGCTACTTCGAGGGCGTCGAACCGCCCGAGGAGCCCGACCCGGAACCCGAACCAGAGGAGGCGGGCTTCGAGGGCGCTGAGCCGGTGCTGGAGGTCGTGCCGGACGAGGATCCGTCGGATCCTGCGCTCTTGCTCGGTGTCTTGGGCGAACCCGACCCCGATCCCTCGGACGGCTTGGCGCGCGAGTCGGTGCGGTAGAAGCCCGACCCGTTGAAGGTCACGCCGACGGCGGAGAAGATCTTGCGGAGCTTGCCCGAGCAGACGGGGCACACCGTGAGTGAGTCGTCAGAGAAAGACTGCTGGATGTCGAACGCGTTGCCGCACTCGGTGCAGCGGTAGCTGTAGGTGGGCACAGGACCTCGGAGCTTCGGGGGAAAGAGAAGAGTGGAGCGGAATCAGAACCGGACGATGCCGGAAGGGGTGACGACACCGTCGACGGGCTGGTCGTGCCGCTCGCTCGGCACAGACTCGACGTACTCGGAGTCGAACACCACAGCATAAACCGGCGGGCGCTTCTCCATCGATCCGAGCGTCTTGTCGAAGTAGCCCTTGCCCCAGCCCATGCGCATGCCGGTGTGGTCGATCTGCGCAGCCGGAACGATGATCAGGTCGACGTCGTTGATCGCCATCGGACTCAGCACCTCGCCGATCGGCTCGGGCAGGCCGAAGAGACCCTCGGTCTCGGATTCGAAGTCGGTCGACACCGCCCAGTCGAGCAGCCCGTCTTCGCGGGTGATCGGGTAGAGCACCCGGATGCCGCGGTCGTGTGCCCAGTTGAGGAATGGGCGCGTATTGGGCTCGAACGAGGCCGAGAGATACGCCGACATCGAGGTGATCCCGAGTTCGGTGGCGAGGCCGATGAGGTGCTCGGTCAGCGCCTCGGTCGACGAGTCGGCCTCCGTGTCGGTCATCATGCGGCGCCGGGAGCGCAGTTCTTTTCGGAGGGCTCGTTTGGCATCGGACACCAGATCGGTCATGCCCGCAATCGTAACCGCCCGGTCGAAGACGACCGGAGACCAAACTTAACCGCTCCGTAACGCAGGAAATAGATACGCTGAGCGGCATGGGTTTCACGATTTCTAAAGCCGTCATTCCAGCAGCAGGGTTGGGCACACGCTTTCTTCCCGCAACCAAAGCCATGCCAAAGGAGATGCTCCCCGTCGTCGACAAGCCGGCGATCCAGTACGTCGTCGAGGAGGCCGTCTCGGCCGGCCTCACCGATGTGCTCATGATCACCGGTCGTAACAAGAACGCGCTCGAGAACCACTTCGACCACGTGTCGGAGCTCGAAGAGACGCTTCGCAAGAAGGGCGACCACGAGAAACTCGCCAAGGTCAACCAGTCGACCGACCTCGCCGACATGCACTACGTGCGCCAGGGCGACCCGCTCGGCCTCGGCCACGCCGTCCTCCGAGCCTCCATGCACGTGGGCCGCGAACCGTTCGCCGTCCTGCTCGGTGACGACATCATCGATGCGCGCGACCCGCTGCTCAGCCGCATGATCGAGGTCCAGGGCCAGAAGAACGCCAGCGTCGTGGCCCTCCTCGAGGTGCCCGAGTCGATGACCCACCTCTACGGTGTCGCCACGGTCGAGAAGACCGACGACGACGACGTCGTGAAGATCACCGGTCTCGTCGAGAAGCCCCCGCAGGGCGAAGCCCCCTCCAATCTCGCGATCATCGGCCGCTACGTGCTGCGCCCCGAGGTCTTCGACGTGCTCGAGAAGCAGGCGCCCGGCAAGGGCGGCGAGATCCAGCTCACCGACGCTCTCGAGAAGATGGCTGCCGCCGAAGAGTGGACCGGCGGCGTGTACGGCGTCGTGTTCCGCGGGCGCCGATACGACACCGGTGACAAACTCGACTACATCAAGGCCATCGTGCAGCTCGCGAGCGACCGTGACGACCTCGGCGACGACCTCAAATCGTGGCTGATCGATTTCACGGCGGGCCTCGAAAAGGCCTGACCCGGGCCTGACGACAACCCGGACACCACGTGGGTGCGGCCCTGACAGGGGCCGCACCTCCCGAGAACCATTGGCAACCAAGTGACGACCATCCCCACGCTGGTGTCGGGGCGCATCGGAATCCGACCCCTGCGGCTGCGGGACGCACGCGACCTCGATCGGGCGCTGGCGGAGAACCGCTCCTGGCTCAGGCAGTGGGAGGCCACGAACCCGCACGGCTTCACGACGATCGACGTGCGGTCGAGCATCCGCTCGTTGCAGACCAATGCGCGCGCGGGCCTCGGTCTGCCGTTCGCCATCGAGCTCGACGGGCGCTTTGTCGGTCAGCTCAACGTGTCGGGGATCACCTACGGCTCGCTCGCGTCCGCGACGATCGGCTACTGGGTCACCCAGTCGGCCGCCGGCCACAACGCCACGCCCACGGCCGTCGCGCTGGCCACCGACTACTGCTTCCAGCGCCTCGGACTGCACCGGATGGAGATCTGCATCCGACCCGAGAACGGCCCCAGCCTCCGCGTGGTCGAGAAGCTCGGTTTCCGCTACGAGGGCCTGCGTCGCCGCTACATCCACATCAACGGCGAGTGGCGCGACCACTTCTGCTTCGGGTTGGTCTCCGAAGAGGTCTCCGAGGGGGTCCTGCGCCGCTGGCACGAGGGCCGGATTCCTCCGGGCCAAGGATCCGTGCCCCCCGACGCTCTCGACGAGGCCGCTCGCAGCTACTAGTTCGGCAGTGGCGGCTCGACACACCCCGCGATCAGCCGGGTTGGCGCGCACCGCCCTCCTACCCTTGCCAGCATGGGAATCGGGTCGTGGGGTGGAGGCATTGTCCTCGGGCTGGTCGCAGTGCTCTGGCTGGTCTACCTGATCCCGTCGTGGGCGAAACGTCAGCAGTACCTCGCCACCGAGCGCAACGCGGTGCGCCTGCAGCAGACGCTGCGCATTCTCGCGCAGACCGCCGAGCTGCCCGAGGAGGTCCGCGTGGAAGCCAACGCCAAGTCGGTCGCGACTGCGCAGAAGATCCTCCGCTCCGAGGAGTCGAAGCGCGAGGCCATCCGCCGCGCTCAGGAGGCAGCCCGACAGCGTGCGGTCACCCGTGAACTCGCCGCGACCGCTCCCGTTCTCCGCGCCGCCGACGCCGAACCGGCTCTCGCCGCGCGTCGTCTCCGTCGCACCCGCCTCGTGTCGACGCTCGTGCTCGTCGCCTCTCTCATCGCCTTCGTGGCCGGCATCGTCGGCCTTCCGTCGACGTGGCTCCTCCTCGTCGCCGGCACCATCGCCGGAGCGGGCTCGGTCGTCATGCTCGGGCAGTTGTCGGCGGTGTCGCGCGCCCGTGCACGCCGAGCACGAGTCGCGCCCGCGGTGACCGCTTCGGCGACTCCGGTGGCGCAGGCGTTCCACGACTTCGCCCCGTCGCAGGCGACGGACGGGGTCGTGGCCGAAGCGCAGGATCCTTCGGGGTCGCGTTCCGAGACCGCATCACGACAGTGGACGCCCGTCGCCCTGCCCCGCCCCCTCTACCTGCGACGGGGCTCGGCGCGCGCGCTGGCTCGCTCGGCAGCGGTCGCGGGCAGTGCGACGAACGCGGCCGACGCCGCCGCTTTGCAGGAGGCCGCGGCCGCTTCGGCGGAGGCGCTGCGTCAGGAGCAAGCTCTGCGCCAGGAGCAGGAGGCCGCGAGCCAGGATGCCCAGCGCGAAGCTCTGCGCGAAGTGGCGCGGGCGGAAGCGGCGCTGCAGGCGCAGCGGTCGGCGCGGTCGGCTGGCTCCGTTGGGTCGGCTGGGTCGGACGGCTCGGCCCGGGATGCGCCGGTTGTTGCGGCGGTTGCCGCGGATCCTGAGCCTGCTGTTTCGCCTGCTGCCGAAGCACCCGCTGCCACGAGCCGTTTCGCGCGCATGGGCTTCTACGACGAGGGCGAGATCGAGCAGCTCAGTCTCGATGACGTTCTTCAGCGTCGTCGCGCGGTCTGACCTTTCGCGCTGACACCGCTTTCCGGTCGCGGCACCGCGTTTCGGTGGCGACGCCGCCCTTCGGCGGTGTCCTAATCTAATCGCGGTGTCGTGGGCGCCTTCGCTGACGTGAGGCTGGCCCGCCTCGGTCGAGCCGCTGCCGGACTGGATGGCGCCTGCTGACTGTGTCGGTAGCGCCGCCGACGGGGTGATATCGTTGAGGAGCAGTTTGGGGCTATGGCGCAGTTGGTAGCGCGTCTCGTTCGCAATGAGAAGGTCAGGAGTTCGAATCTCCTTAGCTCCACCCTCAGAGGCCAGATTCCGAAAAGGATCTGGCCTCTTTGCCTTTTCCTTGGTGTAGCCGAGAGTGTAGCCCGGCGTCAGAATGGCCCCATTCGGGCCACTGCATAGTCGCCTGTTCTGAAGCTAGAGACTTCAATTCGCCGAAAGTAAGCCCATAGCTAACGCATCTCTTGGGCCCGCGCTACCCAGAACGGGGGCCACTGCGTTTCCGAACGAGTCCGTATGCTTGCCGACGATCACAACCCGAGGGGAACCCGAATGAAGAAACTCAGCATCGCCGCCGTCGTCCTAGCGTCGGCCCTTGCTCTGACCGCGTGCAGTACCGACGCGGGAACGACTAGCACGAAAAGCGACACCGCATCATCGGCCGCAAAGGCGACACAGAAGCCCGCCGGGAAGTCGCTCACCGCCAGCCAGGAGCAGGCTCTTGTCGCCGCGAAGAACTACCTGGCGCTGGGAACTGGCTTTAGCAAGCAGGGTCTCATCGACCAGCTGTCGTCATCCGCCGGCAGCGGCTTCTCCGTGAAGGACGCCACCGTGGCGGTAAAGGCTGCGAACGTGGACTACAAGAAGCAGGCCAAGCTCGCCGCGAAGGCCTACCTGGACCTCGGCACGGGTTTCTCCCACGCGTCAATGGTGGAACAGCTTTCGTCCACCTCCGGGAACAAGTTCACGCCCGAGCAAGCCGAGTTCGGGACAAAGGCGGTCGGCCTCTAACCCACCCGGGAATACCGCAGCGCCCCCACGACCGCATCACGACGCCGTGGGGGCGCTGCCATGCGCCCGGGGACTGTCGGCGGCTCATGCGAGGATCCTCCGCATGGGAGTTTCCGGACCGTTCAAAGGCAGCCGTGCTGAGTGGTTCGCCGCGAACGGGTGGCGGCATGTCCTCCACGCACAGGCCAGCCGATGGGATCTCCGGGAGTACCCCGACCAGGTGCCGGCGCGGTGGACGATCACGCGCTCGAACGAGCTGATGAAGTCCGAGGCACGCATCTTCCCGTCGTCGAGCGGCGGATGGGTGCTCGACCCGGACGCTGACTTTCGTGGTGCACCCGTTGACAGATTCCCCGATCCCGGCGCCGCGTTCGCCTGGTGGGTGGCGCAGCAGCCCTGAACGCACGAAAGCCCCCACCGATCCTCATATCTGAGGTGGTGGGGGGCTTCGCTTTTACGTGGGTAGGAACCGGGGCGGGCGGGGCCTCGTTGCTTCGAGCGCTGAGGGGATGACGTCGGCGAGAAGCGCGGCGTCGTGCTCGTCGGGGAGGGGCATGTCGATGTCATGTTCCGCGAACTTGTCCATCAGGCGGACGACCCACCGGGCCAGGGCCGTCCTAAATTTCCGGTCGTTCTCCCCGCGGTCGGCGAGCTCCTTTCTGAGACCCGCGACCTCGAGCCGGTAGGCCTTGACTTCCTCGGCGTATTGCCTGTTCGAGTCGAGGACATCGCGAACGAACAACCCCGGGTCGGCCATGTACCGGTCTTCGGCTGCCTGGTCTTCTTCACTGACTTCGCTCTCCCGCTCGGTCTGTTTCTTGTTGATCTGCCGGAGTGTGACAAGCCCGGCGATCGCCGCCGTGACGATCGACGAGATCGCAACGATCGCGGTCTTGAGCACGTCAGGATCGAGCACGTGTGACCGCCTTTCGTGCGATCTCGCCGGTCAGGTCGCGGATCCGCCAGACGACGGTGACGAGACGCAGGGCGGTGAAGATCAGCGTCAGGATCGACGTTGGTGATCCACCGATGATGTAGAGCCCGGTGGCCGCGATGTAGATGAGCAACCCGACACCAACGATGAACTCTCCGACCATCTCCACTTTCTCGTGGATCAGCGCGAGCCCGAGCAGGCTGAGTAGTGAGCCGACGAAAGTGGTGACGGCCCACGCAGGCGAGAACCACTGCACGGTGAAGTCGGCCACCACTTTCGAGCCGACGAAGTACGACGAGATTCCAAACAGGATCAGGCCGATGTAGACGCCCGGTAGGACGACCGTGTAGAGCGAGCGATACCGGACCGGCACGAGTGGCATTGCGTCTTTCGACCAGATCGTCCTAGGTGAGTCTTTGCTGAGGTGTGACATGGCTCCCCCTGAGAGCTCGAGGGTCAGAGCGAGCCGTCTTCGTCTTTGGATGCCGCGGCCACGAGCTCTGCGACGGACGAGGACGCTTGCACGGCATGATCTTCGGTCTCGACCTCGGCGACGGGAAGGGTCGAGACGTCGAACGCGCCGTCCGCCGCGGCGGGTGCCACCTGCGGGTCGACTCGGATGGCGACGCCGAGCTGCGCGCCGATGGCCTTGATGAGGCCGACGATGACGAGCAGGATCTGCGGGCCGGTGATGTGCCCGACGATCGCGAAAGGCAGCACGAGAGCGACGGCAGTTGTGACGAGCTCGACGCCGGTCTTGAACGCTCCCTGCCATTTCGTGTCCACGAGAGGCAGGAAGTAGGTCGACCCGGTGCCGACCGCGAGGGCGACGAGCTGCAGGATGACGACGAGGTTGAACGGGCCGGTCGCGGCCGCGGTCTGCACTGCGCCGAAGACGAGGACGGCGAACGAGATCAGCGCGGGTGCGTAGCGCTGCCCGATGGTCTGAATGGTGGTGGCTTCGTGGTCGGCCATGGTTACTTCTCCTTCTTGGGGGCGGTGCCCTCGTACAGGGCTCGGGCGCGGTTGGCGAGGGTGCGGAGCAGGCCGGACGCGGAGTAGGTCTTGCCGTCGACCTTCGCGCTGAACTTGTAGCCCCAGACGAGGGCTCCGACGCCGGCGGCGAAGGCTCGGACTTCTTCGAGCGTCTTTAGGGCGCGCTCGTTCGCTTGATTGGCGTTTACGCGCGCAGCGGCGGCGTCGTCGGCCGCCTTCACGTCACGTTTGCGGTCGGCGTCTGTGTACATGTCGTCTTCCTCTGAATCGATGGGAATGAACGGGCCGGTGCCGGCGCCGCTGATGGTGGTGGTGACGCGGGACAGATCCCACTCTTGATGCCAGGGCTCGCCGAAGCTGATGCCGGTGTTGAGCCAGCCGAAGACCTTGGCGACCGCTACCCAGACCAGGTGCGCGGTGCTGCCGAACGAGCTATTGACGCCGGACCAGATGTCGACGGCTCGCCCGTACCCGTGAATCGAGGTGCCCGGCACGGCCGCGGTCGAGGCGCCGGCGTTCTTGACCCACCAGGATCCGTCCCACCAGACCGCGCCAAGCCGCCAAAACAGCTTTCGGGTGTAGCGGGCACGGAAGATCGCGACCTGCGTCGTGTAGGGCCTGTAAGCCTCCTCGACCCACAACGCGACACCGGCCCCGTGGAAGAACGCGAGAGCCGCGGCGATCAGGTAGGGCAGGACATCTCGAGCGATGTACTGGTCGCCGTTGGTGTGGAGGCTCTCGGATTGGGGGATCTTGACAACGTCGACGCCGAGTTGCGCCTGACCGTTACTGAATGCCATGGAGGCTCCTTAAATGGCGAAAGCCCGCGCGGAAGCGGGCAGGCGAGCTACAGTGTGCGAATGGAATCACCCATTGCGCGGCTTGCGCGGCGGATCGTCGAGGGCCCACCGCGCGGCGAACGTGTGTGCGGCGGGTGCGGCAAAGAGCTAAGCGCCGAGCAGGAAGACCTCTGGGATCCGCACTATCGGAAGTACGTCTGCAGCGTTCGGTGCGAGAACTTCGTCTGGGCGGATAACTTCTAGGCCGGGCTAGGCGGGGCTGACAAACGCGATCATGCCGACCGGATCCGCCGTGAAATTTAGTGACGCTTGCGTGTTGTCCGTACGGTTTTGTACGAGCTGGAAGTAGATCACGTCCCCGGCATCTGCGAAGAAGATTGGGGCGGCCGCTCCAACGGGGAGGGTGGCGGTGTCCGATGCGCGCGTGAAGTACGGGGTGGAGCTGACCGGGCGCCCGCCAGCGATAGCCGTCATTCGCCGGGATCCGCCCATGGCCCCATCGAAGATCCCCGAGCCGGATGCTGCATAAAGACCCCTCAGGGGCGCAATAAATGCATCACCGATGCCGTTCAACTGACGAACGAACCCGCCCGATGCCGTGTAGCTCGCCCACCTGACGGTTGCCGCGGTTCCGTTTGGGACCGACTGAGCCCTCCCTCCGACAAGGTCGACTCGGGGAGCCACGCCACCTCGCCTTTGCCAAAGGCCTGCAGTGAAAACGAGCGTTGCCTTCAAAGTAGTGTCGTGCCAAGCCAACCCTTCCCACGCCAGGCCAGAGTTCGTGAACGTGTTACGTTGCGCTGTCGTGCCGGCTCGAGTGTTCCCCACGTCTGCGGCGTATTGGCCGAGTTCAGTGAGGTCCGCCGCGTCGTCGGGCGGGTTGTTGCTGTCGTAGGTCGGTTGACCTTTGTCGCCGGTGCCTTGACGGGCCATGAGGGGGCTCCTAGTAAATCGAGGTGAAGCGCAGCCGGCCGGAACCGGGATCTTGCGCCAGGGACTTGAACTTGGCTGGGCCGCCGTGGAGCACCCCGATACCGCCGATATTCGTGGCGAGGAACTCACCGAAAGCGAGGGGAAGAGGCACCCAGGTGCCGTCGTCGACGGGGACGGCTGTGGTGTCCGTGATCACCGGTGGGTCGGTGGGCTTCGCGGCGTAGTCGTGCAAGCCCAGAACGGGGATGCCTGCCAGCTGGTCGGTGGCCACGAACAGCTCGACACCCTGAATGACGGCGTCGGCGAGCGTGTCGGTGATCTTCGAACCGTAGAACCAGGCGCCGACCGACGATGGTGCCGCCCACACTTGCGGTTGTGTCCAGCCCGTCCATGCCGCCGTAGAGCCCGAACCGGCGTCGAGGGCGGTGAATGTGTCGATGTGCAGTCCGGGGACATCAGCGGGCGCGTCCGGCGGCGCGGTGACTGGTTTTGTGGTTGTGAGGACGCTCACGATGTGAGCACCTTCGGACCAAAGCAGTTTCACGGTCTGCCCGGACGACAAGGTCATGCCGGAACCGTAGGTGGCGGTCACCGAGCCGATGTCTGTGGAGACCGTGGCGAGGCCGCCAGTGACGTCCGTGATTGACCCAGTACCCGGCTTGGTGGTCGACGGGCCCAAATACCAAGGCGTTCCGTCGATGAAGAGCACGACGACGGCCTCTCCGACCTCGGGCCGGTAGTCCGTCGCTGGTTTCACGGGGATCCGCCCGCCACCGGTGTCGACGATCACGGAGCTGCCGTCCGTGGAGACGAACGTGCCGATATATGTCCCGATCGATGACTTTCCACTGAGAAGCTCGAGGACCTGCCTGCTGTCGTTCACTGCATCTCCAAGATCAGCTTCTGGGTGGCCCCGCCGTCCCGGTCGATGCTCTTGATCCGTCCGAGTGGTGTGCCTTCGGGGCGGACCACGTAGACGACGTCGCCGACCTCTCGGAGCGGGTTAAACTTCTCCGTCACCTCGAGGCGAGTAGCCCGGGTAGCGGAAACCTGCGCGAGCAGCTGCGGCGCCAACTTCTCCGCCTGAGCCGTCGTCGTGACGAGCTCGGATGAGTAGAAGTACGTCCGCCGGCCAAACGGGGTCCGGGGGTTCGACTTGGACGGTGCCGCCAGGGGCCCGCTGTCGAGCTGCGCGGTCGCGAGGATCTGCGTCTGCGAGTCGCTGGTGGCTCGGATGACGACGCGGTTGTAGACCTCTTCGCCCGACATTGACCGGGGCGCTTCGATGATCGTGCCCCGCTCTCCGGACCGCAGAGTGTCGACGGGTTCCGGCCATGCCGTCTGCCGCTGACCGAGGGTGCCGTCCGGCTTCATGTACGGGACCGCCGACAGCCCACCGATGAGGTCGTAGAGGTACTGCAGCCGGTCGGACTCGTAGGCGATCGACCGCGCGATCGGCGCGTCGGCGACGTCCTTCGTGAGCTGCAGTCCTGAGACTCGGTTCACTTCCCGGAATGTGGAGAGCAGCTGGGCCGGCGAGCCGGGGGCGTCGAACTGGTCGGCTTGCACGCCCTCCATCCGGTCCTGCAGGGTGAGCTTCACGACCGAGCCGACCGTGACGATCCGGTCGAGGAACGACGCCGTGCTGACGCTGATCTCCGGTGTTTCGGTGATCCGGTACCAGCCCATCGCGATCCGCTCGGAGAAGATCTCGCCGTCGCTGACGATCACGTACACGGCGAGCTCGGCGCCGAACGGTGCCAGTATGCCGCCGGCGTCTTCTGGGGCGATCGACTCGGCGAAGTCGTCCTGGTAGACGACCGTGCACGAGCCGGTGAACTGCACCAGCGAGTCCCCGTCGTCGGCGAACGCGGGCTCGCTGATGGGGAGGTTCTGCATGCGGCGGTCGCCGGCGTAGTAGAGATCTGCCATCCAGTACGTGGTGAAAGCGCCTTTGAGCACCTCTCGAAGGGTGGGAGATCCGGGACGCATTAGCCAGCCGATCCCGCGAGACTGTAGTCCGTATCGCGATAGAAACGAGTGAGGTACGCCGCATCCCTGGCCGCCCTGGTGGGGAAGGCCGCGTCGAGGTCGGCGCGGCGCACGGCAGGCCGAACGAGCCCTGCCGCGGGCGGCGACACCTCGTCGGCCGTGAACGAGAACTGGATGTCCTCGCCACCGGCGTGCACGTTGATGGCGTCCTCCGACATCTCGAAGTTGCCAGCGAAGAACGTGCGTGGGATCCGCATCGGCGGGGGCGTGCGAATGCACATCACCCCGACCTGGGACTGCTCGTACGTTCCAAGGACCGACTGCAGCTTGTCGGCATCCACGAACGAGGTCGTCAGAAACACGAACGGGACCCCGGTCAATCCTTGACGCGGCCCACCAATCCAGGTGGGTACGCGAGCACCCTCGGGGAGAACAGCGTCACCGTTGAACTTGCGGACTAGGCCGACAGCTGTCCCGGCCAGTGCATCCACACGGACCGCGAGAGTGGGGTCGAGCGGCTGGTGAATGCACGTCCCCTCGAACTCAAGTGTCACAATTGGGGACTGGGTGAACCCAAGAGACACGGTCGCGTCCACGTCGGAGAACATCTCAGCGCGATAGGAAGACGGCACGCCGTTCGGTGCCTCGTAGTCGATGACTGCGACAGCACCAAGCGCTGACACCTTCACTCCACCGCGAACGCGCATCGTGCGGCCGTCCGATACTCGGTAGATCGTCGCCGTCTTCACGGCCGAGTCCAGCTGAGTGAAGTTGACCTCGATCCGCGGGACGGGCGCCCAGTCTGTTCTGACGACGAGTTCCGTAGCGGCCCCCGACGCCGGGAACGTGCCCGTGCCGGGATACGTTTTCTTTCCGGGGAAGCTCATGGCGCTCCTGTCGTTACCTGGGGAGCAACGCGGCCAGACGCGCCTGACCCTTGACGAAATATCCGGACAGGTTCATGTGCGTGTTGTCGTTGGCGGCGAAGAAGCCCGCGTTGCTTGCAGCGGAGTAGCTGATGAATCGGCGTGCCACGTCCACGACGGTGCAGTCGCGGGCGACCGCGAGCTGGAACTTAGCGGCGTCGTAGTCGGCATAGTCGCTGTACTCGGTCGGGTTTGACGTCTCAATGAAGATGTCCGTCGCAGGGGTGAACTGGCTCAGCACATCTTCGAGGTTGGCTTTGAAGGAGGCCGGCGTGACATTGCCGTGCTGGTCGTTGATGCCGAGATTCATGAAGACGGCGATAGGGTTCAGCTGCGACGACACCGGGCCGTGGTTCCACGGCGAGCGTGCTTGCCAGTCGGAGCACGAGACCCCTTCGGCGGCCGTGTTGACGACGATGACACCCGTGTTCCGGAAGACGCCGATGTGGCCAATCCAGGTGGGGTTGCCGGTGGTGCTTTCGAAGTCGACCGTGTGAACGGCATCGGGGAGGTTGTCGACCTGAGCGAAAGTAGGGTTGGTCCCGACCGCAGCAAGATCCATCCAGGCGCCACCGTCAACTCGCCAGCGCGCTGCACCGTTCGCCATGTACTTCAACTGCGCGGACGTGCCCGGGCGAGTTGACGTGAAGGTGATCCGGTTCCCGGAAGCGTCGGACTCGAGGTACGGACTCTGGCCGAGAGTCACCCAGGCGCCTGTAAGGGAGATCCGTTCGTCGGTATGGACGTTGACCCCACCCTTGTTGGCCATGACGATCTCGCCCGCCACGGACACCCCGGCGCCGGCCAACGCAGAGGCAAGGAAGTCACGGCTCATCGACCCGGAGTTGTACTGAGACGTGGTGGAGTCGCCCGCAAGGACGATGATGACCTGCTGCAACCCGGCAGCAGCTTTGGCGAGACCGGCCGTCGCGCGGAACGTGTTCGTCGTCTTGCGGTTGAAGAGCATCCTGATGGGGTCGTACCCACCCGTCGTCGCGCCGGACGCGTCGAGGGCTGCCGGGCGCTCCTGACGCACGGCAGCCGCGATACCCGCTTCGATCTTCGTCAGCTTCGCCGCGGTGATCGGCGTGTTGCCTACCGCGTCGTCTTTCCAGACCGAGGGCTCGTACTGGCTCATGAGATGTCCTTCCATGGGCCAGCACGGCCCGTCGAACCGACACCAGGACGGCGTCAGCTTCTGTTCTTCTGCAGGCCAGTGCGGAGATCGACGATCTTCTTCTGGTCGTTCTGCTGAATGTGAATGTCGATCAAATCGCCCAGGGCCACGCCGGTCTTGTTTGTGACGTGCACCGTCAAAGGCGCCTGCGTGCTCCCCGTGTTCGGCTCCGCGCCCGGCGCGTAGGTCGGGAAGGGGTCGCTCACATAGGTGCTGCCCGAGCTGATCTGGCGGGCATACGACGACGTGTCCAAGGACGGCACATCGACGAGGTTCCCAACCGAGTCGGCGACAGCGGAGGCTGTGCTGTCGATTCCCTTGAGCAGGCCGGCGCCGATCTGCTGCCCCACTTCGAGCTCGAAGACCTTCGAGGGGGAGTGGATCCCCAGCATCTTCTTGATCTTGCCGACCAACTTCGTCGCGATGGACCCCATCGCGTCAGATAGCTCCTTGTCCTGAGATTTGAGCCCCTGGACGATGCCCTTCGCGCTGTCCACTCCCGCCTGGTATAGCGAGCGTGAAGTGGCCGTGCCAAGAGCCGACGCTGCGGTCGTGAGCTGCTTCTGCAGCGCCGCGACCTGGCGAATCTTTCCGCCACCCGCAGAGAGCAACGACTGGGCCATCGGGAGAGCATCCACGCCGGCCGCCGCAAACTGCGCGTAGGACGTGTCGTCGAGCCCTCCCTTGCGGAGCTTCGCGAGAACCGAGGCGAACTTTTTCGTGTCCGCGACCCGGGCCCGCAGGTTGTCGATCGCCGACGTTGCGGTGGAGAACTTAGTCACGTCACCCGAGTCGACGACTTTCGAAGCGACCGAGGCGGCGAAGTCGTTCCGTGTCTTCGTCGCGTCAGTCAGCTTCTGGCTGGCCTTCTTGATCTTGTCGGCGATCACGAGCCGCTGGGCGGCGAGCCGCTGCAGCTTCTTGTTGTCCTGGGTGATCCAGGACTGGATCGACTTGTTCTGGCGTGCCGACACGACGGGGGTTGAGATGGTCTTGTAGACCGCCTTCGTCGTCTTGGTCGCCGCCTTCACGAGCTTCTTCGTCACGATCTTGGTGTTGAAGCCGTTCGCGACCTTGTTCGAGAGGGACTGCATCGCCGAGGTGATTTGCTTGCTCGAGCCAGTGATGCCTTTCGCGAAGCCCTGCGTGACGAACTGACCGAGCGCCATCATGACCCGAGACGGCGAGTGGATCCCAAGCAGCTTCTTGACAACTGCCGGGATGCTGTTGACCACCCGGGACACGGCGGCGCCGAGGTTGCCAGCGATTCCCGTTACGCCGTTGATAAGGCCCTGGATGATGTTCCGGCCGATCTCGACAAGCCACGATCCTGCCCCGGAGAGAGCACCGAGAACCCCGGATTTCAGGTTGCTAACCGCGGTGACTACGCCACTGAGGGCGGTACGCACACCGGAAACCATCCCGCCGACGATGCTGACGACCCGGCCGACCGCCCCGGATACGATTCCGGGGATGGCGCCGAAGTTGCCGGTGAAGATGGCCTTGATGATGGCGAGTCCGGCCCCGATCACCGTCTTTACGATGCCGATGTTTCCGGAGACCACTGCGACGACCCCGGCGAAGACTGCACGGGCGATGGCGACGACGAAGTTGAGCCCGGCCTGCCACACCCCCCGGACCGCCATGACGCCAGCCGTGAAGATGGCCCTGACCAGGCCGAGGGCTCCGCGCACGACGGTAGTCACGATCGCAAGGTACGCCGAGGCATAGGCGGTGACAAAGGTCCACAAGCCTGTCCACAGGGCTGAAACCACAGCGATTCCAGCGGTGAAGAGGGCCTTGATGACCTCCCAAGCCGTCCCGAGGAACATGGTGAAGGCTGCCCACGCCGCCTGGCCGGCCTTCGTTTGGGTGAAGAAGTAGATCAGCCCGGCGACAAGCGCCGCGATTGCGACGATGATGATGCCGATCGGGTTCGCGGTGAGGGCAGCGTTGAAGAGCCACTGCGCTGCGGTAGCTGCCCCGGTTGCCACCGTCGAGGCGACCTTGGCCGCCGTCGAGGCGACCACAGCCACCGTGGCAGGCAGGCGGGCGATGAGGCCCTGCCTCTCCGCACCGGCGGCGAGCAGGGTGGCGTCGGCAAGAGCGTTGTTCGCTGCCGCCGAGGCAAAGAGCGCAGCGGTGCGAGTCACCTGCACGGGGATCGACGCCAGGGTGGCGATGTTCGCGGCCGCCTGGGCGGTCTTGTAGACCAAGAACGCGCCGGCGAGGGTGACGATGAGGGGCGTGAGGATCTCGGTGTGGTCTCCGAGGAACCCCAGAATGTCACTGAATGACTTGAGGATCGGCACAAGCAGCGGAAGGCCTGACGCGACGACCTGGCCGGCGGCGCCCGAAATGCTGCCGAGCCCCTTCGCGACCTGCAGGAAGAACGGCAGCAGCGGTTTGACGATGCTGCCGATGGTCCCGAGGGTCGCCGGGAACTTGCTCGCGTCGCCGCTTTTCATCGCCGAGAAGACACCAGCGACGCCGTCGTGGAGACCGATCAGGACACGCTCGATGCCCGCGACCTTGTCGAGGCCGAACAGCTGGGCGATATCGAGCCCCGAGCCGACTGCGGACCCGGATTGCAGAGTGCGGAACACACCCGCGATGCCCTTCACGACCTTGTCGAAGTCCAGCCGATCGATCCAGCCGGTGAGGCGCTGGATCCCGGTGGTTAGGGCGCCGTTGATCTTGTCCGAGTACGGCGTCAGAGACTTGCCTGCACGGTCGGTGGCGTTGGAGATCGCCTGGAAGAGCTTCGGGCCGCTTGCGACGCTGCCCTTGAGGAACTGGGCGCCCAGACGACCGAGGGCAGCCCCGACGTTCGCCATCGCGCCACGGTTCGTGTCGGCGGCTGACAGGGCGGCCCCGCCGATGTTTTCTTGGATGACCTTCCGGAAGGTGGCCGAGTCGACCTGCCCTTTTCGGACCATGTCGGACAGCTCGTCGGCGCTGACGCCGTATTCCTTCTGCAGCCACTGGAAGATCGGGATGCCCCGGTCGGCGAGCTGGTTGAGGTTGTCGGTGTAGACCTTCCCGGAGGTGGTGGTCTTGTTGATGATCGAGCCCATGTCGCTGAGCGAGGTTCCGGCGATGACTGCGGCGTCGGCAGTGAGCTTGAGGTACTTCGTGAGGTCCTGGCCCGGCTTGATACCGGCGGCGACGGCCGACGCGGCCACTCCGGCTGCGTCTCCGAGCCCGAACGCGGTCCCCTTCACGGAGGCGAGGGCGCTGTCCATGATCGTGGCGACCGATTTGCCGTCGTGGCCGAGCCCCTTGAGCTTTGCCTGAGCGTCCTCGATGTCGAGAAGACGACCGAGACCCTTCGTCGCCGCGACAGCGCCGATCCCGCCGACTGCCGCGGCGACACCGCCTCCGAGCACCTTTGCGGTGGTCTTGGCGATGCCGCCGACAGTTGACAGGAACGACTTCGAGAGGCCCTGGGAGATAGTCGCGCCGACGTTCTGGCCGTCGATCTGCGATGACAGCTTCGTTCCGAAGCCCTTGGCGGCCGGGATTACGCTCACATAGGCGACAGCAGACTCAGACGACATTTCAACCTCGGTTCTTGCGTAGGACCTCCATCGCCTGAGATGGGGTGAGGGTGGTTCGCCCGAACTGGGTCTCGTTGCTGTTGCGCCACGGCCGTGGGTACGGCTTCGGGCGCCTCTTGCTGTTCACCGAGACGAACTGGTCAATGAGATCGGCCGTCGCCAGGTACTCCCGGCTGACCGGATACCGCCAGTCGTTGAGCGCGACGAACAACCACGACGTCGTTTCCCGGGAACTCACCTTGATGAGCCGGTCGACGATGACGTGGTCGACGGTGCGTCCAATGTCAGACGGGGTGAAGCCGAGCTTGTGGAGCTCGTAAACGAACTCGTCGGGGTGAGCCCTCGCTAGCGATTGGAGGGCTTGGATTCCCCCAGGCCGACGTGCTCCGACCAGATGGTGAAGACCTGATCGAGGTCTTCGAGATCAAGGACGCTGCGGAACCCCTCGGGGACGACGTTGGCGTAGAAGGCACCGATTAAGGCGGCGCCGAGCTCGCGCTGGTACGTGTCGAGGGTTTCCTTCGACGCGCCGCGGGGCTGACGGAATCCAGCCTGGATCGTGAGGATCTCGGGGGGGATGCGGCCGGGGAGCTCGTAGAGCTCGCGGGATCCGGCGGGATACTCGAGCACGATCGGCTTGCGGACGGTCGCTGTGACCTGGACGGCCTGGCTGGCGGCCGGCGCGGTCTCTTCGGCGGGCTTGGCCTGCCACTGGCGGAACGCTTCTAGCTCGTCGGCAGTGGGCGCCGGGGCAGTCGTGTCGGTGGGGGTGTCAGACATGGTGGTCTCCTTGGTCGGTAGAAGATGGTCGGGAAGGTGTGGAGGGTGGCCGGCCCCGACCAAGCCGGCCACCCCGTGTGCTACTCGGGGTCGGTTTCGCCCTGAGTGGTCTTGTCGCCTTCGGTCGCCGGACTGGCAGCCTTGGGCGCCTTCGTGCTCGCCTTCGGGGTGGTGCTCCGAGGCTTGGCCGCGGTCTTCGAGTCAGGCACCTCGGTGACGAGAGCCCAGTGGTTCGGGTCTCGAGCCTCGAACTCTTCGTCGGTGAACTCCTTCACCTCGCCGGTCTGCGTGTGACGTGCATGCATGGCTTTTCTCCTTATTCGGCGAGTGCCGAGTACCACTTGATGGCGGAATAGGACTCGCCGTCGACGGTGACGGCGTAACCCGTGACGGTGATCTCGTAGCCGATGGCCTCACCGCTCGCGAAGACCTGGTCGCCGACCTCGGTGATCTCGCCCGAAGGGACGTAGATACGGATGAGGTCCTCGCCGTCGATGATGTCGATGACGTGCTGCTTGCGGCCGCCGGTCTTCGAAGGGTCGATCTTCACCGAACCATCGGCGGCGACGGTAACGCCGTAGTAGGTCTCGAGGGTGCCCTTGGTCGTCTCGAGCAGGGTGCCCTTGTACTGGATCGACGACTCGGTGACGGGCTCACGAACAAGGGCGCCGTTCTGCCAGGCACGGATCTGGTTCGTCGACCGGTCTCGGGTCTCGGTGATCCCGTCGTCGCCGACATAGCCGAGGTCGTCGAAGCCGGGGCCGGGCGTCGGTGCGGCGAGAGCCGACGAGGCGCTGGTGGGTGCCGGAGCAGTGAGGGGGCCGGTGTACCAGGCTCCCGTTACCGCCACCCGGACGTTGTCTGAGTTCAGGGCCACGAGGGCTCCTTTCATCTTGTGTGTTGTGGGCGGGGGTGCCCGGGTTCCTGGTCGGAGGAAATCGTGGGTTTAAACGGCCAGCTGTGAGCCGCGGTGGTGCAGCTCAAGCTCGGCGGTCTGCCGGAAATAGCCTGTCGCGGCGAAGTCGTCGTTTGGTCCGCCGTTGACGATCGCGGCAGTGAAGGGGCGACCGTCAGCCATGCCTCCGGGCCCCCTGGATGCGCACAGGGCCAAGACGAGGTTGATGAGGTCGACGGCCTCTGCTTCGTCGCGCGTGTAGACGTCGACGGTGGCGAAGCTGCGGCGCACCGTGTTGGTTGTGCCGCCGCCGGGGGAGCGGGTCAGGACTACTGCGCGCTCGGCGCCGGACGGGACCTGGTTCGAAACGGTGAGCCCTGCCGCGTAAGACTCTGGTCGCGACTCCAGCAGGGCCGAGAGGCGGCTGATGGCCGCGGCGAGGTAGTCGGAGTAGAGGATCGGTTGCACGAGGCCTCCTACGAGCTGGTGCCGCCAAGGACGGAACGGATTGCGGCGACCAGGGCCGCCCGGGTGTCGTGCTCGAACGAGCGCTGGGCCTCGATGCGGAGGCGCACACGACTGCCGCCTCCTGCCGCTGCTGTACGGATGGCAACGATGGTCGATCCGGGCACCTGTGCCGCGATCGACTCGGCGGACGGGCGCAGGGCGGCTTCCATCTCCGACGACGACATGACTTGGGCGCCGAAGGCTGCATTGTTCATGACCACGCGGGTTTTAGCCATCGACGTACTCCGAGCGGGTGAGGCGAACGGCCGAGCCGGGATCCCAGTCTGAGAAGCCTGAGCTCCAGTCGGCGGGGTCGCTGTCGACCTCGTAATCGATGCCTCGGACAGTGAAAGAGTCATGCGGGTCGACGGGGTGCCCGGGCGGCAGATAGAGGGTCAGGGACACCGTGTTGGTGTCACTTCCGACCGCGGCCGTCTCGCCGCCGAGAGCGGCACTCCCGCCTGGGGCTACGAAAACACCATCGATGGTGAGGTCGGAGGTGACGAAGGTTGGCTTTTGGTAACGATCGGGCGGGCCCGGTGTCCGGGTGTGCTGGGTGACTGTCTCGCCACTCATCAGCAGTCCTGCCGTGGGCGGTCGTACCCCGTGAGGATCGCGCCGTAGCGTGCTCGCCGGAACGACTGGGCGATCGCCAGGTCGTCAGGCGAGAGCCGGGGGGCGGCACCGAGCGCCCATGCGGCGTAGGTTTCCTGCGTCGTGAATGGCCCCTTGGTCTCGGAGCGTTGCGTGACGCCGGCCGCGGCGCTCTTCGAGGTGGTGAACACCTGGGCGGGAACACCGGCGACGGTCAGGCGTACGAGATCAGGGACCTCGCCGCCGTGCCGGTAAGTCACGCGAACGAAATCGCCCGCGCAGGCCTGGGGGATCGTCAACTCTTGCTGAAACAGGTCGAAAGCGAGGGTCTGGCCGGTCGTCGAGTCGGTGGTGACCGACACGACCTCAGTGACGGGGCGCTGCAGCAGGGCCACAGCGTTCCCCGTCACCTTGAGCCGGTTCGTCGTCTCGCCAGGCGTGAATTGCTGTCCCGACGCGATCCGGAACAGTTCCGACGCTTTCACGAGGATCGAATCGACCCTTTTCTGCTCGTCGGGGGTGAGGTCACGGCCGAGGACTTCTTCCACATCAGCGGAAACGGCAAGTGGTTCTCCGGTCATGACCTCACTCCTTTCTCAGCGCGTCAGGCGGCCGGCGCGGCGGTGCTGTAGGTCACCTTGATCGCGCGGACGAACTGCAGCGTCGGCTGGTTGTTGCCGTCGAGCACGAGCGAACCGTCCGCGTTCGTCTTCGGGTCCGTGACCGGAGCCGCACCGGCGAAGGCGTGGACGATCGAGCGGTCCTTGAGGTGGGTGCTGTCGTAGTCCCACAGCTGCGTGACCGCGAGCCCGTTGCCCGCGGCGACGCCGCCACCCTTCGCGACCCCGTTGGGGACGACGGGGGCGACGTTCGCGATCGCGAGGGCGCTCTCGTGGACGAAGAACGACTCCGTGGGGTTCAGGGCGTCGAGCTCGATGATGATGAACCCGCCGAGCTTGCCGACGACACCCTCGCGCAGTGCCTCGGGCAGGCCCGAGGTATCGACGTCGAGCAGCTTGTCGTACGAAGCGATCGCCTCGGAGATGTCCGAGCCGACGAGCCAGAAGCGGCCCGTTACGGGCACGTGAGCCTGCTGGAACAGCTTGCGGGCCCGGATCGCGACCTTGCGGGGGTCGGACTCGGCCGCGTCGGCGCTCTTGAGGTTGAACTTGACCGTGTTGACGAACGTCGCACCGGTCAGTGCGCCGACGACGACAGTCTCGATGAAGTCGGAGACTGCCTGCACCTGGGGGGCCTGAACGTCTCGGACGTAGTCGACCTCATCGAGGGTTTCCTCTTCCGGGGAGAGCTCGACGGCGCTGTAGATGTGCCGGTTCAGCGCGACCTGGATCTTGGTGTTCACCAGCTTGTCGATCACGATCGCGTCGTCGCCGCGCCACGCCTTCTCGCGTGCCACGAGAACGGCGGGACGGCGGATGCCGATCACGTCACCCTCGGCGCCTCGGAAGTCGGCCACGCCGAGCTTGGTGGTGAACAGGCTCGGGGCCTTGTTCGTCTTTCGGAGCAGGGCGAGCGCGGTAGCCGCGAACTTGGTGCCCTTGGTGAAGATGTTTGCCACGGTTCCTCCTTGGGGGTGTGATGTGGCCGCTTGGGGTCCGTGGCGGACACCAGCGGGGGTTACCTGGCGGTCACTGCCGCCACGATGTCGTCGGCCGACATCTCGCCTTCGCCGATCGGCTGACCGGCCTTGCCCTGACCGTCAGCAGACGGTGCGGCGGGGACCGGTGGGAGCAGAGCGAGGATCTGGTCGGCGTGCGTCTCGAGTTCCTCTTTCGTGGATCCTCGGAGCGTGTCGGACGAGATCTTGCGGTCCTCGAAGCCCTTGGCTTTCGCGACTTCCTCACGGAGAGTCGATTCGGCCTTCTTGGCGTCGATGTCCGCAAGTCGTTGCTCGGCGGCGTCGGCGCGAGCCTTCTCCCTCTCGAGGTCGGACTTGTTCGCGTCTTCGTGTTCGTCGAACTTCTTCGCCTTTTCGGCGTTCGACTTGGCCTGGTCTTCGTTCTTGCGAGACAGGGCCTTCCACTTTTCGGCTTCGGCGAGTGCTTCTCGAAGGGCTTTAGCCTCGGGCGTTTCGTCCGTGGGCTTGTCTTCCGGCTTGATGTCGTCAGTCATCGGTATCTCCCGTTTCGGGTTGGTTGCCGCCCATTTCGGGCGAATCCCCACGGTGTGGGGAAGATCAGAGGGCCGCGATGTCCGCAGCGCTGGTGAATTTGTCTGAACGCCACGCGAGGGTGGGTCCAAGTTCGCCGTGGTCGTTGGCGATGATGAGGTCGGTGAAGTCCGACAGGGGCTGGCCCGCGGACGAGACCTTCTCGCGGCCGAGGTCGCGTGCGCCCCGGTCGGTGCTGCCGAGGTGCGCGTCGATGAGGGCGTGCGTGCTTTCGAGCAGGTCGGGGTCGAGAACCGTGCCCGTGTGTGAGTCGCCGGACAGCGGTTCAACACCGCAGTCGCATCCGGGGTGGATCGGCATGAGGGTCTCTTTGCGGTACACCTGGGTGGATGCGATGACGCAGAGCGCGCAGTTCTCGAGGCCGGTGAGGGCCCGCCGGTAGTGGGTGAACCCCGAGTTTCCGAGGGCTTGCTGCGCCTGCCGGTTTCGCGACTGCTGAATGTTTGTGGCGACGATCGAAGCCATCCGGGCGGCCCCGTAGATCACAGCGTCGGCGAAGGGCGATCCGCCGGCGAGCGCCGTGTACAGGGTCACGGCCGCTCGACGGTAGACGTCGTACTGGGCGACCCCGCGATAGTTCAGCAGGGCATCCTGGTCGATCGTCGGGTTCCATGCCAACCCCGAGTTGAGGGCTGCCGCACCGATGTATGCGTTCTCGAGGTGAGCGACCTGCATCTGTGCAGCCTGAGTAGCTGGCATGATCTGCGAGATCAACCGGTCGATATCGGCGTCGCGGTACGACGGGGACGCGTCCCAGAGCGCGGCCGTGTAGGCGAGGGTTCGGTCCTTTACCTGCGCGGACGCGAGCTGGTTGGCGTTACTGAGCTGGAGCAGGGTTGCTTGGGGCATTGCCTGCTCCCGTCAGTGCGAACTGCTGCAGCATCTCGGATGCAGCGTCCTGGTCGTCTTGCTGGATCTCGTCGGGGGACATGCCCATGATGTTTCGCTTGATCCAGTGCCCGGACACGCCCGCGGCCTTTGCCTGCGTGGCGGCGAGCGTTTTTTCGGCGAACGAGATGTGCTCGGGCGGCTGCCAGAGCAGCTGGACAGTGGAACCGTCGTCGAGACCGCGGATACGGAGGGCAGCGACGAGCGCGGCTTCCATCGGCGCCGACGCCCGGGCGATGCGGTTCTTCGCCTTGAGGATCTGACCCTTCTGCGAGTTCTGCGCCCCCTCAGCGGATTGGTTGTCGCCGGAGGGGATGAACACAGACAGCGGGGTCTGAGTCACGCCGGCGAAGTCACGCCCATCGGACTCTTCACCCTTGAGAAGCGGGGTGATGTCCGTCTGCCCGGACTCCCACACGTCGATTCCCTCGGGGAGATCCCACAGGGCGCCCGGGGCAGGCTCGAGGATCTTGGCCCAGTCGATGCTGTTCCCGTCCTCGTCCTCCTGGGGGAGGCCACCTTTCATCGCCCGTTGCTTGTACGCCTGCATGGCCGTGGTGACCAGCCGCTGCAGCTTCCCAAGGTTGATGCGGTCGAGGACGTCGATGTGAGGCTCGAATTCGGCCACACCCTTGTCGTTCTCGAGCACATAGACAGGCACGCCGCCGTCGTACGACTCAGGTTCCGCCTCGGCGGTCCAGTCGCCGGCCGTGAGACCGATCGGGGTGCCGTTGCTGTTCTTCGACGAGCGCTGGAACAGCTGCCGAACACCGGGCACCCACACGAGGGCGTAGTCGAGACCAAGATCCGGGTCTCGCCACGCTTTCAGGGCAGCCCGAGCGCGCCACGGTTGCGCGGGGTCCGGGGCCGTGATGACCTGCTCGGGCGGCTCCGCGGTGATAATCGCGTCGCCGTCCCGCGTGCCCGTGATGAGGTAGCTCAGGCTGACGCTCAGCATGTCGAAGATGGCGTCGGCAAAGACCACATCGAGGCGGTTGTTCCGCCAGATGCGTTCCGCTTCTGTGACGGCCGGCGACTTGGACTTGCTGCCGATGCTGACCCCGTTCGGGATCATCCGACCGCCGAGCGACTCGCATGTGAGCCCGCCGTAGTTCGTCCGAGCCTTCTTCTGGAAGGCCTGCCACGTCGCCTTCGTGTTCTTCCCCATCTCGGGGAGAGGCGCGTGACCGTTCGAGTAGCGGCGCAGCCTCGCGATGCGGGGCTGCCGTGCATCGAGTCGCCCGGTGAGGATGGGGAGCCATTCGGCAGGCGTCGTAGCCATGGGCCCTCTTCTCAGTAGATGCGGCGAGCGCTTGTCTTTTTCTTCGTGAGCTTCGCGCCCAGAGCGTCGATGCCAGCCGCGTAGGCGAACATCGCGCCCCACGTCGCGTCGATCTTGGAACCGTCCTGGTCGTCGTCCGGCTTCATCAGCACGTACCCGGACCGGCGAGGGTCACGGCGTGCATTGAGGAAGTGCGAGGTGAGCTCAGGAGAGCCGTCGTAGGTGATATCGCCAGCGGAGATCGCGGACTCGAGCTGATCGAACGTGCCTGTGGTGCGTGCGAGGTCCTTCTGCCGCCACCGGATTGGCTCGTCGCGCGACATTCGAACCTTGAGGCGCTTCGAATGCTCGGCCTCCCACGTCTTCACATGGCCGGCCCAACCTGCTGACGGGTCGGCATAGAAGCCGACGACGTTGTAGTCCTTGAACGCCTGGCGGACAGCCGCTTCCACCTCGAGCACTGGTGGCCGCCAGCCCTCACCTTTCGGGCCATCTGGTTGCTCCCAGATGCCGACCTTGAACAGGTGGCGCTGAGCGACCGAGTAGCCGATCAGGACAGTCGAGTCTGCGGTGCCTCGGCCGGGCTTGCGCCCCTCCGAACCATCGAAGCCGAGTGTGATCGGCTCTGTCTTCGAGATGACCTTGTCGAAGTCCTGGATGGCGCGCAGCTCAGGCTGCGAGACAAACGAGTTCGTCGCGTGCGTGATCTGGTTCAGGAAGTCGGCACGGAGCACCTGCGGGTCATTCGACGTGTCGAGGAACGCCAGCGCCTGCCGCTCGATCGGCGCCCACCCGGGCTCACAGGGTGGCACGTGGATGACACAGCCGTCCGGATGGTCCGAACTGTCGCCGTACGCGTACCGGAGGCCGTAGATCAGCGATTCCCGGTTCGTCGGGTCGGTGTCGGCCGGCGCTTCACGGTGATCGTAGAGAAGCTGTCGTGCCGCGGAAAGATCCGGGTACTTACCCGACTCGATCAGCTCCCAGTCGCGCGCGGATGCCTCGGCGACCGAGTTCTCACCGGGGGTGAACGCGTTCGGCGACTCGATCGTCACCCCGGAGGCCTTCGTCGAGTTGTTCCGAATGTTCTGCGCCAGACGGAGACCGCCGTTGCCCTTCACCCACTCTTCGGTCTGGTCCATGATCGCCGCGACCTGACCAGGCAGGCCCTTGATCGACCGACCGGACGAAGTGCGAGGCTCGATCTTGCCGCCGGGGATCCCGATGAACGTGTCCATCGGGTCGACGTCGAACTCGTTGACCAGCGCATCAGTGCGCGCCATCTCGAGCATCGGCGCCCACGTGTTCTGCACCTGATCGTCCGAAGTCGCAGTGACCGGGACGTTGATGATGCTCTTGAAGTCCGACCACGGCCGGGCGACCGGCTGCCCATCCGCATCCCAGCCATCCGGGACGACCTCAAATAGGGCCTCGCTGATACCGATCGCGGCAAGCTTCGGCGACTTGCCCCAACCACGAGGGCGCTGAATGATTGCCCGGGTCTTCACCCGTTTGCAGGTGACCGGGTCGATCTCGTAGAAGCGGATCAGGAACTCGAGTTGCTCGCGGGACACGACGAAGTCGAGGAACTCGGCCATCTGGTCCGCGACGTGGAACCCGAGCGTGGGGAACGCTTCGCCGTCGAGAGGGAGCCACGGCACTACTCAGCCGCCGCTTCTGGCGGGAGGGCGATGCCACCGAAGCGATCACGTGAGCTACGGCGTGCGGTGGTCTTTGTCTCGGCCTCTTCGGCCTGCGCGAACGTGATCCGCAGCCGAGCGCGGTCCTCAGGGGTAGCACCGAACTTCGCAGTACGCAGCCGAAGCTCGCCAGCCAGCTTGATGTCGCCCTTCCAGAACCGTGCGTGGATCAGCGCGGTGTCTCGGAGCTCCGACCAGTCTGTGGAAGTGAAGTCGACCGACAGCGGGGAGTCAGCCCACATCTGCCACCACTCGAGCGTGATCTGCGGCCAGATGAACTCGGTGAACTCGCCATCCTCTTCAATGGCGATCGACGGCAGGAGCGGCTGATCGACAACCGCACGCGGCAGGATACGCATCGCGACCGGGTCCGAGTTCCGACGAGCCCTCTTAGCGGGGTCTTTCGGTGGTACGCCTCTTCCGGCCATGGGTGCTCCCGTTTCGGGTGATCGGCCGCCGTTTCGGTGGCCTCAGATGCTGCTCGCGCCGCGCGTCCCAGAATCCCCAGAACCGTACGCAGCCTTTGCCACAGCACCTATACGAGTCGGCAGAGGGGGTGGTAGGGGGTGGAGGCACCCCTTGCTGTGCGCCTGCGTGAGGCATCGGGTCAATCGTTGGTGGTGCTGCTGCTTGGTGCTGTGCTCGTGGGTGTCTGAGGCGCGTGGCACGCGTGGGATGGGTGTGAGGCTACGGCGCTACTGGGTCGTGATGATGATCGATGGGGTGAGCGTCTTGATACCCCTTGGACTCGGATCATTTCTCGCGTCAGTGCAAACCTGGATGCTTCTCTTTGGGCTTTGTTGCTGATGGTCGACGTGTGAGCATCCTTGCTTGGCGCGCTTCGACCGCTGTCTTCTTGTTGTGATGCCAGGCGCACAGCCATTGCAGGTTGGTCAGCCTGTGGTCGTCGCCTGGTTCGATGTGATCGCAGTCTGTTCCCCGTTCGACGCAGCGTGTGTCGTCACGCATGGTGGCTTCACATCGGCCGCCTGCTCGCTCTTCGACGGTGGCCCTGCGTGCTGCCCAGTCGTCGGGTAGGCGGGACTTGCGGTCGGACCCTGCCCACTGGCTACCCAAGGGTGGATACCCCCGGGTCGGTTGTGCCCACCCCCGGGTCGTCTTGGGTGGGGGTGGGTGTTGGTGCGGGGGCGGCGTCTCGGATGAGTGCCCGGAGTGTGTCGCTGTCGATGGTGGCGACGGCTGTGTAGCGGATAGTGGTTGGTCCGCTGTTGGGGATGAAGTCGATGGTGACTGTGCCTGCTTGGATGGCGTCGGGGTCGATGCCTGCCGTGGTGAGGATGGCACGGTCGAAGTCGGATCCGAGGTTGATCATGCGTCAGTCTCCTGCGGGTGAGGTGTTCCCCGGGGCTCTCAGCGCAGCAACGTGTGTGTCGCTCGGTCGCGGGGAAGTAGTTGCTCGGATTTGCGTGGCGAGCCTGCACGGCGCACGGCTGCTAGGCGGTGCGGCTGTCCCCGATCACAGGGGGCTGGTGGGCGAAACGGCCTGGAAACACAAAGGGCCCCTACCGAAGTAGGGGCCCTTTCATGCAAGAGGCCCGAGTGATGTTCACTCAGGCCCAGTCATTCGCTACACAGAGTGTAACTGGTTTCTGCTCGCACGCGCCATCATGCGGATCGTGTCGGCTTGTGCTCGTCTCGGTAGTCCTCCCAGCGCTTGTCTCGGGACGCCTTCTGCCGGATGCGGTTGGCTCTCCACGTTTCGAGCAGCTCTTCCACTCGGACGTGCACTGCACCGCCAGCCGTGTAGGTAGGCAGACCCTCGGCGATGTACCGGTCGAGGGTTGAGCGGCCCATCTCCAGCTCGGTGATTGCCTGCCGCTTCGTCCACCACTCGGCCTTCGGGTCGGCGTGCTCTTCTCGGAGTTCGTGCATAAGTTCGCGCACACGGCCGGCCTTGATGAAGTCGGCGGCGTCCTGGTGGTGGCCGCAGAACGAGCACCGGAGTTCGAAGTCGGTGACGTCGTCTCCCTGCCAGTCGGCACCGTAGGTGAACCGGTCGCAGACGGGGCATGCGCGGTCGAGGACGGGCCGTTGCCGTCGCGGCGAGGTCGGGTAGCGGGCGGTCAGCTCTTGCACGATCGTCGCCGCGTCGACGAAGTAGGTGCGCGCTGCCTCGTGCATCAGGATGCGATCGTGTCTGGTGAGCAGCCAGAACGTCGCGGCTGCGGTGAGGTGGTGTGCACCCTCGGCCGTGATACCGGCCCGGAATCCCTGCGCCTCGCCTGCTACTCGCCAGTGCGTCTGGATGAGCGCCGGCGGCTGCTCGTCGTAGACGCCAGCCCAGTAGGACACCCACTCGAGGATCCTGGCGAAGGCGAGGTCGGAGTCGTCGACCGCGTCCGCATGGAGCGGGAGCGGGGCGGTCTTCGATGCGGCGCGGGGCATGCCGTCCTGCACGCCTCCGATACCCGGGGTTACTTGGGCGCGGACCCAGCCGATGATGGCTGGTGCCTCGGTGAGGCGGTGTCGCGCTCGGGCTGCCTTGAGCTGCAGCTCTGTGCGTTCGTCGACGTCGGTCAGGGTGGTGAGTTCGGTCATGCCGGATCTCCGTTCGTCGTCGTGGTCTCTTCCTGGTCGGCGCGGTCGCGGAACCATTCAGCGGCCAGCCCGAGAGTGTCGTAGGCGTAGGGGATTCCTTTCGCCGCGTCCCGTAGCGCTGTCGCCCGCACGGCCTTGTCGCGCACGGCATCACGAGCGGCCAGGGCGTCATGCGGGGCCTGAGACAGAATTTCGTAGACCCGAAGTGCGCCGATGTGGGCCTTGTCGAATCCGCTTGGCCCAGCTTTGTGAGCGGAAATCGCTTGCTCGATCACGGCGTCGCGTTCCACGAGCTGCGCCTCAGCGGCAAGGGCACGTTTCTCCATCACAGCAAGCGCGTCCAACGTCTTTACGCGCCGCTCGGTTTCAGCCGTGGCCTTGTGGACCTGGCGTTGTTCCTCTTTCGAAAGTCGGGGTCGCATCATTCGTCTGGCTCCCATTCGAAGTCGTCCAAGCCCCAGTGCGTAGCGATAATTCGCTTCGCCCGTATGAGTCGCTCGTCGTCGGTGTCTTTGTTGTAGATCTGCTCGTCGTCATCTACGACGAGCATTAGCTTGCGCATCAGGGTCTCGCGTTCCACGACCTGCGCAGTGAGCGCACGAATCGCGGCGGCGGCATCCAAGGCGGCACCATAGGCCCGCTGAGGATGTTCAAGCCGTGTCAGCAGTTCGTCGTACTCCGATGTCATTTCTGGGCCTCCTTCGCGGCGTCTGCTCGCCGGTATTGCTCCTCGTAATCCGAAACCGCACCTCGCGTACGAGCGCGGGCCACTTCAAGATCTTTGGTCAAAGAGGCAATTTGTTCGGCTTGCTCGTCGATAGTTGATTCAGCTTGTTCGAGCGCGACCTCGTACTTGTTGCGAGCTCTAATAACGTTGTCTAAGAGCGTCTCGGCCTCATCTCGCTTAGCGCGCTCCGAGGCCAGCGCGGCTTGGTCCTGGTGCTCTTGCCAAGCCATGCCTGCGATGAAAGCGTTCTCGACCAGCTCATCGTTCGAGTCGAACAACCATTCCTCGGGAACTCCGGTCAGGAACGGTGGGGCCTGCTCTTCACTCATGGTTCAGCGCCTCCTTCGCGGCGTCGTAGTCGGCCAGTGCCGTGGCAACGTCATTGAACATGCCAAGTTGCGCACCGATAGAGCGAGCAGTTCGGACCTTCTCGATCGCTTTCTCCGCAACGTCGAGCGCCTTGAACAGACCTGAAACCGAGATCTGAAGTCGTAGCGTCTTGTCAGACGCAACGTCGAGCGCGGCGGTCAGCCGGTCCACCTCGGCGAGCAGCGGGCGGATGACGGCCATGACGTTTTCGATCACGTCCGGGTCTTCGTTCGCCGGCGTGAAGTCATCCTGGGTCATCGTGTTGTACTGCCACGCCTCCCACACACGCGTGCAGGCGTAGAGGTCTTCGAGCGCGACGGCGACCTTGTCGAGACTCTCGGCCTCGCGGAGCTCCGAGAGGCCAGCGGCAGAAAGGGGTTCGATGGCGGTCATCTCGTCACCCCGATGCACTGGGCTTCCTGGGAGCGGGAGGTGACCCAGTTGCCGCCGGCGGCGACGCACGAGTCGAAGCGGGCGAGATCCTTCACGGCCTGCTTCTGCGCGTTCTGTGTTCCGAGGAACACGGAGGCGACGATGCCGCCGACGATGATCGTGGCGATGAGGACGGCGGCGATGGGCCAGAGGATCTCGCCGGCGTCTCGTCGGGGGAGGGTGGTCTTGTCGAACGTCATGAGGTGGTGTCTCCGATCTGTGTCATGGCGAAGGCTCCGAGGGCCTGCGCGGTGTTGTGGGCGCCGAGCTTCTTGTAAGCACGGTCGCGGTATTCCTTGGCGGTGGTGAGGCCGATGCCCATCTCGACGGCGGCCATCTTCGTGGATGACCCGTCGCGGATGAGGCGCATGATCTCGGTCTCGCGCCCACTCAGCTGGGTCCCCTGCTCCTTGTGGGGCTGATGAGCGGCGGCCATCAGTCGGCCTCCTGCTGCACGCGGGCCGGGCGGCCTTCGTCGGGTGCGCTCTCGATCCGTGCGGCGAGCTCGCGGGCGTCTCCCTCGTCGTCGCACATGACGACGACGACCCATCGGAGGCCCATCAGAACGGGCTCTCGTCGTTGAAGGTGCCTCCCGTGTTCCAGACGTCGCCGGCGGGTGCTCCCTGCCCGCCCTGGGTGGTGGGCTGGCCCCAGGGCTCGCCGGCGGGGGCTGATTGGCCTGCGCCTTGGCTCTGCTGTCGTCCACCGCCGAACGAGCCGCCGGCGGCACCGTCGCGAGACGACGAAGCGCGGGTGACCTGAGCGGTCGCGTAGCGGAGCGAGGGGCCGATCTCGTCGATCTCGAGCTCGGTGCTCGTGCGCTTCTCGCCTGAGCTCGTCTCGTAGGCGCGCATCTTCAAGCGGCCCTGGGCGATGACCCGGGATCCCTTCGTGAGGGACGACGCGACGTGCTCGGCGAACTCACGCCAGACAGACGCTCGGAGGAAGAGCGCCTCACCGTCAACCCATTCGTTCTTCGCCCGATCGAACGTGCGCGGGGTGGAAGCGATCGTGAAGTTAGCCACTGCCAGCCCGCCCTGTGTGTAACGAAGCTCGGGCGCAGAGGTCAGGTTGCCGACGACGGTGATGACGGTCTCGCCGGACATCAGTTGCCCCCCTCGAGGTCGGCGATCATGATGTTCGCCGCTTCGAGGCACGCATCGCAGACGGGGAACTTCTCTGGGTCGCGGGCTGGAATCCACTTGTGGCCGCACAGGGCCGTGACTTCGAATCCCTCGACCCGTGCGCGCATCAGGTACGCCTCGGTGGGTTCCGAATCGCCCTGCCAGTTGACGATGTGGGTTCGGGTGGTGTCGTCGGTGGCGACGGCCTGCTCGGTTGGGCGGGTAATCGTGGCGTTGCTCATGCTGCTGTGTCCTTTCGTGCGCCCCGGACCAGTCGGTTCGGGGGGAGTTGGAGCCGTGTGCGCTGTTCGGCGACAGCTTTGTTGGTCATGTTCAAGCGCTTGCCGATCTCCGCGTCGGGCAGGCCGAGCTCCCACAGACGCTCGATGCTGCCTTTGCGGTCGTGTCCGAAGCCGGCCATCGCGAGGCCGGCACGGATGGCATATTCGGCGACGGTCATGCCTGCTGCTTCGGCGGCGTCTGACAGGGCGAAGAGCGCTTTGTCAGGGATATCTAGGACGACACGAGTGGTCACGACGCGACCCTCGTCATCCGCACACCCTCGGGATGGCGGCCGCACTGGCACTGCCCGAGCACCTGCCGGTGGCACTCGTAGGATCCGCACTCGCCAGTGATGCCGAAGACCTTCTCGCAGGTGAGCGATCGCTCCAGGATGAGGTCGAACGGGACCGGGCCCTTGTCGGTCTCCAGCGTGATCCGCGTCGGCGGTTTGTAGGCCGGCGGCGCGTAGAGGCTGATGCGGTCGCCCGCAGGCGAGCCGAACGTGTGTCCCTCGTCCATCGGGGGCTCCTTCCAGGGGTCGTGAAGCGCCCGGACCGTCGATAGGGTTCGGGCATGAAATGTGATGCGGGGGAGATCGCCTGCGCGATCGATCGACTGACCGAGACCATGGGCGGAACGCCCACACACGATGTCTTTGACTGGGTCACGCGGCTTGTCGTGCCCTTGTTCCTCGGGCTTGTGACGCTGGTTGTCGCCTGCATCTCCTTGAAAGTGGCCGTGGACTCCAACCGACTGACAGCTGCGGTTCGGCGCGACTCAGCCGAGTCGCGCGATCGTCAACATCGCCAGGAGGCGGCGGACGCGATGCTGGCGTTCATGGACACGCTGAATGCGGCCACAATGGCGGGAGCCGATGCGGATGCGGCCCCTCGATACGCCGACGATTACAGCGACCTGATGGCTCGAGCTGCGACGTTTCCAAAGAGGAAAGCCATCGACCTTGTTCAACACGTAGACCGGCTCTTCAGCCCTGGGGAACTTGCTGCGCAAGTCGCCGAAGGAATGAACAGGAGCGCCGCTATTGGCGTGAATAACGTTCGGGCACGGTTCGTGATCCGAAGCTGGGTCGCTTCGGGCGACTACGAACCCTTGAACGATTTGCGACTTCACGACGGAGAGTGGCGGGTCTACGCCGAGCGCCGAGATGGAGACGAGCAACTCTTCGACCTAGGCACCTGACGTCGCATCGTCGATGAGCTTCTGAAACTCGAACGGGTCGCGGGCAATGGCGCCGGTAACGAACGCTGTCGGGTGCTTCGGGACTTGCTTCGCTCGCTCGAGGACGGTCCCGATGATCTTGAACGCGTCGGTGTCTGAGCACTCCCGCCCGCAGTTTTTCAGGACCGCTGACTTCACCTTCATCAGGTCAACTTCGGGGCCCTCGCGACTACCAACGTAAGAGGACGTAGAAGAGTCTTGGTCCAGTGGCCGGGCCGGGTCGGGACGGGACGGGACGGGGTGTCCGGACACCCGCTGGTGTCCCTCCGTCCGTCCGGTGTCTGTCCCAGGGGTGTCCCGCTGGGACGCGCGGTAGGCGGCCTTCCGGATCCGCTCACGCTCGCGGCCCGCGTCGAGCTCGACCTTCGTCGGTTGATACTTGCCCCAGTTTCGGAACCTCCACCCGGGAACCCCAGGATCCGACGAGGACGCTTCGAGAAGCTGATGAGGATCGGTCGACGACGTCACGACGACCTCCCAAAGCCCGACCGAGACGAGGGTCTTGGCTAGGGCCTCCGTTCCGCAGACCTGCTCGAGCACGTAGTCGGGAACGAAGCCGTCCAGCTCTTCCTGAGCGCTCCAGGTACCGGCGAGCGTCCAGAGTCCGACCGCGGCCGCCCGATAGCGCCGCGGGATCCGGAGGACCGGCTTGCTGCTGTGGAATCCGTCGTCAACCTTGAACCACGACATCGGCAAGCCCTCCCGATCTCAGTCGCATTCGTCTTCCCAGCCGTCGATGACGCGCTGGTGTGCCCGGTGCCAGCTGCCAGCGCGGTCGAGCAGCACGAACCCGTGCGCGTAGTGGAACACGGGCACGCGCAGCGGGTCAGCCGTCGGCGGAATCGAGTAGCCGAGCTTCTGTGACAGCACCGGGTTCGCGCGCACCTTCTGGTTGCACTCGGTAGTCGGGTTGCCGCACAGGATGATCGTGTTCGCCACGGTCCCGAGCGCGGGCCCCGGTCTCCTTTCGTGGAGGACGTGGATGCGGGTGAGGATCGACGCACCGCAGCGGAAACACGCGAAGTTGTCGCGCTCCATGACGGCGTCAGTGGTGCTCTTGTTCTTGCCGATCGTGGTGCTCACGAGGCCTCTCTTTCGATGCTTTGTGCTTCCCAGTCGGCCAGGGTGAGCCGTGGGTGTTTCTCCCAGTGGGCGATCAGTTCCTCGGACGCGTAGGCGTAGGCGCGGGCGCGGTTGCCCATGAAGAGCGAGTACGGGTCGATGCCGGCGCGCTTCCCTCGGGCGTTCAGGAGGTAGCCGTTCGTGGCTTCCTCGGCGCGCTGGTAGGCGTTCTCCCGGATCTGCTCGTACTCGGCTCGCATGGTGTGCCACTGCCCGGCCGCGAGGGCGAACAGTGCCGACGTCATGCCGCTGCCTGCTCAACCTCAGTTCCGAGGACACCAGAGAGGGCGGCGCTCAGGACGACCTTGGCGAGAAGCGGTGGAACAGCGTTGCCGATGAGGAGAAATTTCTCGCCTTTGTTGCCAGCCCAGTCGAAGTCGTATGGGAACGACTGCAGAACGGCCGCCTCTTCCGGCAGAAGGCGATGGGTGGCACCCTCCCAGGACGGGAGCGTCGTGTACCGGGCGAGCTTCGCGATCGGCTCGGCTCCCCCTGTTTCAGTGCCGCCGCCGGTGATCGTCGGGGAAGGGCGGTCGGTTAGACCCCGACGCTCCCATTTCCAGCTGCGTGACCCGCTCGTGATGGTCTGCGCGGGCCGGAGAGCAGAGCGCTGGTGGTAGTCAGCACTCCCCTCTGACTTCTGGTTTCCCACGAGGACAAATCCGCCCGGCTCCATCCCTCCGGCTGAAGCTCGGATCGTGAAAGCAGGTTCGGCAGCGTCTCGGCCGGGCCGCTCCCCGTGACGCTCGACCATTCCCTTGCCCATGACTTTGTGCGCCTCGAATCCTGCGAAACCAAGAGCGTCAGCCATCGAAACCCACTTCTCGACCCCGAGGTCAAGCCGGTTTGGATCCTGCGAGTAGTAGCGCGAGTGCGTGGGTTCGGGCATAGCCGCGTCGATGCCATCGCGCCTTGCAACGAGGATGGCGCGGCGCCGCGTCTGCGGTACGCCGTACTGTTCGGCGTTGAGGATGCCAGTGACGACCGAGTACCCGAGCTCACGCATGACTGCTGCGTACGCTTCCCAGACGGGCAGCACTGGGGTCACCTGCTCGAGGACGACGTAGGTAGGGCGGTCGCGGTAGACGTGCGCGAGAGGCGTCAGCACGAGCGCTGTCCGTGGGTCGAGAGACACCGTCAGCTCGTGCAACGCAATCGGGTCTCGGTAAAGCCCGGCGCGAACGGCCGCGAGTACCGCGTCTAGGGCCTGCCGTCCCGCACCTTTCCCTGCTGGGCTGAAGGTCTGGCAGGGTGGAGAGGCGATGAGAATGTCGTACCTACCGACGCCGAAAACGCCAAAGAGTCCATCCCAGACATCGTGGTAGATGGTCTCGAGACCGGCCCGCGCTCTGGTCTCGATCACGGTTCGGGCGTTGTCCACCCCACGATCGATGATTCCAAGCGCTCGGCAGGCGAGGGCCCATCCGACCCCGGCGAAGAGGTCAAGCGCGATCACGTCAGCGCCTCGACTAGCAGCTCCATGTGAGGCTGCCCGCCTTTTTCGTATCGAATGATCGGCATGATCTTCTCCATGAATTCGTGGGTGTCGTCGGTGACGAGCCCCGCATCCACGAGGCCGTCACACATTGCTTTGAGGGTTGACACCGGGTTCTCGTCGTCGCGGCGGCCGCGGGTGGCGACGAACCAGGTAAGGGTGACGCGGCACCGGCCGAGCTCGGGGATGCGAGCGTTGCGGGCGAGCAGGTAGGTGGCGGATCTCACCTCTTTCGTGAGGCGCGCTTCCTCCATCCGGTGCAGCCGGTAGTTCAGGCTCAGGGGTGGCTTCGGGTAGTCGAACCGAAGCGTCCAAGACCTCACGGTGTGGGTGGTGGCTGCAGGCGGTTGAACTCCGCTCGGATGGCGGCGATCGCTCCAGCTGGTGCCTGGGCGGCTTCGGCGGCACGCCCAAGCGCGCCGACAGCTTCGATGTTGCCGCTCGTCTGCTGCAGCTCGGCGGCCCAGTCTCGCGAAGGCGGCGCGGCCGGGAGGGGATGCACGGTGAAGTCTTTGCGTCGGCCCCGCGTGGCAGTTAGGGCGACGACGAGCGGCTTCTCGAGGTGGCTCAGGTGCGAGATCTCGATGCCACCGACACGATCACGCCCGAACATGATCTCGGGGTTTCGGTAGAGCCTCAGCTGGTGGCCGGCGTAAAGCTTGCCCTCGGCGCCCCACGCTGAGACGAGGATCCGGCGCATCGATTTCGACGGGCGGTAGGCACGGCCTGGGAACTCGAGGAGGTGGACATTGACGGGCTGCTCGGTGTTGCCTTCCGTGACGTCGCTGATGGTCACGGTGACGGGCCCCGTGATCAGGTCGTCGGCGTTCAACTGGTCGGACTTAGGGACGATCGACTGTGTGAGGTCCATGGTCAGATCCTGATTTCCGAGGTCTCTTGCTCGTACTCGTCTTCGTGCTGGTAGACGAGCCAAGCGGGCGGGCTGAGCAGCTGGACTTCGTCGGGGTATCCGGGCCAAACGCCAGTGGCGGTGCACTCGGCGTGCAGGTCGAGGGCCCTCTGCACCTTCGCCGCGCCCATCTGCTGCCAAATGACGTCGATCTGGTGGACGCCGACGAGGTAGGGGGCTTCCGTCTCGACGACGAGGAAGTTGAACGGGAGGCGGTCATGGCCGGCCGCGACGAGAACTCGCTCGTAGAACTCCTGCTGGACGTCGTACCCGTACGACGCGATCGACTTCGCGAAGCCGAGCGCTGACGCCTCCTTGGCAGTGGTCTTCAGGTCCACGGCCACGGGAGCTTCAGAGCTATCCGGTAGGAAGTCGAACCGTGCGCGCATGGGCACTCCCGTGTCCGGGTCGGTAGCGAAGATCGACGCTTCGGCGTGCCCGACTTGCTCGAGCAGCTTCCGGGCTGTCGGATGCGCGAGGACTGCTTCGGCCATGCCGTCGACTCGCGCGGCTTGGGCGGGTGCAATCGGCACCAGTCCTGCGAGCCGCTGGTCTTCGGCCCAAACGACCGTTGCAGCTTTGGTGGACACGGCGCCAGACGGTGTCAGGTGCTCGTTCGGGTAGGTGATGGTGCCCGATCCGACGCCGAGAATTCGAGCGTGGGCGGCGTGCCCGACGTCGAACGATTGCTTTCCCGGCTGCTGGTGGGAACGCCACCAGTCGAAGCGCGCGGGCGACTCGAGCAATCTCCGCGCACCTGTTGAACTGAGTGCTGGATCCGCGTGGTACTTGTTTTCGTCGAGCTCGTAGTCAATTCGTGCGGTGTTCACTTTCTTCTCCTGACGTCGATCTCCGCACGAGACAGCGCGTCTTCGTGCGAGAGATCCGGGTAGAGGTCTTGCAGCTCCTGAGAGCGCTCGAAGACGAGTTGTTCGAACGCCGCGTCGGTCATGCCACGGCTCCGTCCGTGATGATCACGCCGGTCTCGGCGTTCTCGTCGACGACCTCCATGACGACGCGGAGACCCTTGTCTTCGGCCCAGGTGGCGAGCTTCTGGCGCGACGTCGAGTCGAGCAGTGACGCATCTCGGATGAGGATGAGCCGCAGCTCCGGGTTGCCCGCCGCTGCGACCTCGGCCGCGGCGATTACCGACTCGGCGCCGGATGCCTGCGAGTACGGCACGCCGTTGAGTAGCAGGCCGTCGGGGCCGAAGCCGAAGCCGCCGGGAATCGTCGCGGCGGCGAGGCCAGCATCTCGCTTGTCCTTGATTGCGGAGAGCTCGGCGGTCAGCGACGCGGCCCTCTCCATGGCGGCGGCGTAGGTGCGGGCCAGTTCGTTGCGTCGAGCGTTGGCCCGGACTGCTGCGTTCGTCGTGTCGACGCCGGCGATGCTCTTCTCGAGCGCGTCAGTGTCGGACCGTGCTGGAGGGCCCGCCTTCTCGATCATGGCGAGATCGGAGTCTGCTTTCTCCTTTCGGGCCTTGGCCTGTTCGAGCGCCGAGGCGGCCTCGCGGGCTTCTTCCGACGCGGCGTGGTAGTTGCGCACGATCGCGTCGGCTTGCTGGTTCGCCTCCTGAGCGGCCCGCAGTTGTGCGAACAGTTCGGCGGCGCTGACCTCTTCGGCGGGTGCGCTGGCGTCGATCGGTCCTGCAGCGTCGACCTGCGCGGACAGCTGCTTCGCCTCGCGATTCACATGAGTGCGGGTCTCGAAGATGTCGGTGGCCTGCGCGTCCACCTCGGCGAGATCGAAGGGGAGCTCGACGAGATCCAGGAGCGTGGCGACCTGCTTCTTTGCGTCCGCGGCCGCGAACGCCTGCGGGTCGAGCGCGTACGAAGTGAGAAGCGTGTCGAGAAGCGCCTGCGGCGACTTGCGGACGAAGCCCTCCGCGTTCGTCACGGTGAGGGTGGAGTCGATCGTGTCGTCGTCCTTGCGCCGGAACTTGCGGGTGATCACGAGCCCGTCGTCGGTCGTCGCGATCACGACCGCGGCGTCCTGCCCTTTGCTGATCGGGTTCGGAATTTTCGGAGCGTTCTTGCCAGCGATCGCGACGGCCAGCGCGTCGATGACGCTGGTCTTGCCGGCACCGTTCGCGCCGCTGATCGTCGTGACCCCGCCGCTGGCGTCGAAGTCGATGTCGACGGCCGTGATTCTCTTGAAGTGCTCGGCGTGCAGGCTGGTGATGTAGCTCATGGTCTCTCCGGTTCTGGTTGTGATCGGGATGCGTCGATGACGCGTTTGTCGTGGGCCCACTGGCGCAGGGCGCCGTCGGGGTTCTTGCAGCGCTCGTCGGGCTTGGCCTCGCACAAAGCGCAGGCGATGCGGTAGGGCGGGGTCTTGGGTGCGCTCATTCGTCTGCGGCTCGGTGATAGGCAGAGCGAGCAGCGGCCTCGTCTTTCTCGGTCCACCGGCGCTTCTCGCGGCGGTCGTCGATCGTGACCTTGACCATCGCGTAGACCGCGGCGGCGCCAATCAGACCGAAGATCAGCTGCATGGTGTGGCCGACTACCTCAGCCACGACGTCTCCTTGCGGCGCGCCTGGCCCGGATCCGTCGTGGTCCGCCGGCGAGCACCCACACCGCGAAGATCTGCACGATCGCCATCAGGATCAGGAGGTCGTGGATGGGGATGGTGCTCTCGGGTCCCATCAGCGTTTCGCCTTCTTAATCTCGGCGCCGATGGCGGTGAGTGCGCCGACGATGTCCCGGCCGACCTTGACCGCGTCTGCGGCGCTGTTCGCGATCGCGACGGCTGAGTTGGCGACGGAGGCGAGAAGAAGGACGCCCTGCTGGATGGGAGCGAGCGTGTCGTCGTCCGTGTTGGCGATCAGCGCCTTGGCGTGCTCGATGTGCTCAGCTGAGTTGGTCATCAGTTCCTCGTGTAGGTGGGGATCATGCGGGCGGCTGCCTTGGCGATGCGCTCGACTAGAGGGGCAGGCGGTTGGTAGTCGCTCACCCGACGCTCGGCGACCGGGGTGCCCGTCTTGACGGGGTGGACGAACTGGACGCCGGCGCGTTTGCGGGCCTTGCGGGCGGTGTTGGACATGAGATGCCTTTCGGTCGAAGTCGGTCAGTCGCGCAGGCCGTCGAAGCGGTCCAGGCGTGAGTAGGTGGGGTCGGGGTCCGCGGCTACGAACGCTCGAGCGATGCGCTGCCGGATGGGCGTCGGGTTCATTCGCATCTCCGCAACCAGGGCCAGCGCCGGGCCGAACAGGAGGGCAAAGAGGACGACTGCGTTCGTGAGCATGAGGTGCCTTTCAGTCGTGGCCGGAGTGGGCCGTCTGTGATCCGTGATGGCTCGAATGGGCCCGGTCAACTTCGGGTGAAGACCGGACTTGTGCCCCCGCCACCCCGTCAGGTGGACTTGCACGGCTACTGCCACGGGGGCCGTCTCGTCAGCGATGGGGCACGGTTTCTACCCACTTGCACGCTCCGTAGAGACGAAGAATTGGTGTTGCTCAGGTGCGCGGGGTGTCCGTTCCGTAGGGGGCCGCTTGACCTGCTCGGCCCGCCATAACTCGGGGCCGGTTTCGCTGTTGTCTTGTACCGCGGCGACCGGTTGAGCACCCGTGGTTAGCCGGGCGTCGCCTGCGATTTGTTGCGCGCCAAACACCGCCTCGTGAAGGCGGGTTTGACGAGATGGTGGGTAGCTCGTGAGCTACGGTCTGGCGTTCTCCAGGTTGGAGAGGTAGCGGTCGATCTCCGAGGGCAGCACGTAGAGGCTGCCTTCATCGCTCAGAGCCTTGAGCTTCTTCGCGTTGATCAGTTTCCGGACGAAGCCTTCGCTGCGGCCAAGGCGCACAGCGGCTTGCTTCACGGAGTAGGCATCCTGCTCGGGGACCATGCGGGTTGCGGTGTTCGTCATGCTCGTCCTGCAATCAGGTCTGCGGGGTGGATACGAAAAAAGCCGCCGAGACCAAGCAGCTCCGAGATCGAGAATTCCTCGCGATGGGCAAGGCGGTTCTCGAGCTCGGGCAGCGTGATGTCGGCGGCTCGTGCAACGCTCTCCGAGTCAGCGCCGGAGTGCGTCATCGCAGCAGCGACCGTGTCGGTCACTGTTGCGGCGGCTGATCTTCTTTCCATACGGACAAGCTACATGTCCAAATGGATGCGCGCAAGCACATTGTTTACTTTTTAGTAGTTTCTGATGTCTGAATGGCTGATACGGTCATCCATATGGAGAGTAGGAAGTCGGCTGTCAACGCCGCTATTGGTGCTGAGATCCGGGCGACACGAAGCCGCAAAAACATCACACGCGACGCGCTTTCTGCTGCTTCTGGGATTCCCACGGTTCAGATCGAACGCATCGAGAACAACAAGCGCGATCTGAACGTGAGCCAGCTGTTCGCAGTAGCTCGCGCGCTTGAGCTTGACGCCGAGGACATCATTCGACGTGCCGTCGACGCATCCGGCGGTCTTGCGGCGTTGACTGCCGAAGCCGATGGAATGTCGGAGGGTGCACCTAACAATGTGACGAAGCTCCCGCGACGGGTCGAAGACATGTCGGCGGACGAGCTCGAAGGCCAGCGGTACGCAGCGACGCGTGACGACGAGATGGATCAGCCCGAGCAGTTCGACTAGCCCGGGGCCTATAGGGGGAATGTGTACGACCCGTACCAGCACGCGGATGAGCTAGGGCTAACCGTCCTGCACCGGCCCATCAGAACAGCCCACGAGCTGTGGCTGCCCGATCACAACGCTGTCGTCGTGAGAACCGGGCTGCGGGCCGTGCACGACCGGTCGGCCCTCGCGCACGGGTTGGCCCACGCGGTCCTCGGGCACACCGACGATCGCCCTAAGCACGAAGTCCAGGCCGACCGGATGGCTGCTGCCAATCTGATCGACCTGGACGAATGTCGAGAGCTGATGAAGTGGACGCCGGACTGTCACCGTCTCGCGCGTGAGCTCGGCGTCACGACGCGATTGACCCGGGTGTTCCTGAACGTGAATCATCTAGCTGGGTGACGTGGCCGCTGAATCGGGTCATGGCTTCGCGCAGGCGTGTGACGTCGCGCGAGGCGTAGGCCCGGGTCATGGTCACCGTGGAGTGCCCGACGAGCTGCACGATGACGTCTTCGGGCACGCCGGCCGCGTAGAGAAGGTCGACCGCGGTGTGCCGAAGGTCGTGAAGGCGGACGTGCTTCTTGATGCCGATGGCGTCGAGTATCTTCACCCACGCTTTCGAGTCGTTGTCGGGGTCGACGGGCTGCCCGGCATGGGAGAACACGAGGCCGTATTTGCCTGGCGGGTTTCGGTCGAGGTGCAGCTCGATGATCGACTTGAGCGGCTCGACCAGGGGAATGATGCGCCACCCGGCTTTCGACTTGGGTCGGGTGAGGTAGATGGTGTCGTTCAGCATCCGGTACTCGTAGTCGTTCGGCACGTCGAAGTGCCTGTCGGGGCACATGTGGTTGCGTCCGATCCCGCATGGGTAACTGCGCTTCTTGCCGTCGATGACGGGCGCGCCGCAGCCGTGCTCCCAGGGGACGCGTTGCAGTTGCCACGACAGGTCGAGGACGTCAGTGACCCTGTCGGCCTCGAGGCCGAGGACTTCGCCGCGACGGGCGCCGGTGAGTAGGGCGAGCGCCCAGCGGGCCCCGTACTCGTCATCTTGGGCGACGTAGTTGATGACTTGCATGGCCTCAGCGCGGGTGAGGACGTCGAGCTGCGCCACGTTCTTCCTGGGCGCGGCCATCAGCTTGCAGGGGTTCCGGCTGATCCGTCCTTCGCGGAGCGCGGACTCGAACGACGACGACATGACCTGGTGGATCTTCAGGGCTGAGGAAGGCTTTGCGCCGGCGGCGATCATCCGATCGGTGACGCGTCGGACGGCGGTCGGGGTCACGCGGGCGAGGCGGACGCTTCCGATCTCGGGAACGATGTGCCGGTCGATCGCGGACTTGTAGCTACTCGCTGTCTTCGGCCGGACTTCCTTGAGGACGATCTGCGAGTACCAGTAGGCGCACCACTGCGCGACGGACATGTCCGCCGTGGGGAGGTCGCCACGTTCCTCGAGCTCGCGCTGCATAGCCCGAAGGGCCAGGATGACGTCGGCCTTGTTCTTCCGGCGGATGGTCTTCCGGCGCCGCTTCCCGTCGCGGGGCGGCAGCTCGACGATCCCGTTCCAGAGGCCGCGGGAGTCCTTGAAGACGGACCCTTCGCCCTTGCCTCGTGTCTTAGTCGCCATCAGGCGTCGATCGCCTTCTGCGTCGACCGGTAGACGGCATACATCGTCTGCCCTGTGCTGTCGACCATGTAGGGCATCATCACCTCATCGAGGGTGGCGAGCTGGGCGTCGATGAGCGCAGCCTGCGCCTCGAGCCAGTCCTTCGCGATGCGCCACGCGACACGGGCTGCCTGGGCCGGGTTGACCGACGATCGGGCGACCTTGGTGTCGGCCTTCATGGCGGCTAGGACGCCGTCGGTCCGCACGGGGAGCTGGAAGTCTCGGAGGCCGTAGTCGGTCTTCATTGTGAAGCCGAGGCCGGCCGCGACCCCGTTGTCGTCGAACAGGGTTGAGATGCGGGTAACGCCTCGTCGAGCGAGGGCTCCTTGGATCTCGCCCATGGTCTTGGCGACGTCGATCGATGTCGTGTAATTCAGAATCGGCATCAGTTTTCCTTCGTAGCTTCGTCGTCGAGAATGCTCTCGAGCTCGATGACCCACTCGGGCACGGGCAGAGGATCCGCCCAGCGCTCGGCTCTGTATCGATGCCTGGCCGCGAGTGCGCGGGCCCGGTCGCTGCGAACAGCCCGCCGCATGGCTTTATCGAGCATCTCGGAGCGTTCTCGCCAGGCCTCGTCCCGCTCAGCCGTCAGCCCCGCGATCTGCTCGGCCTGTTGCTCGATGAGGGTGTCTTTTCTGTGCAAAGCACCTTCGATGCGGGCCAGTAGATTCACCGGGACACGACGCCACATGCGGCCTTCCCGGGTGGGCTGCGATGCCATCTGCTCAAGAATGCTCGACACGGTCTGATGCATATTCATGGCGTCCTCGTCGAAGGCCGCGCGGGCGACCTGACCGATCATCTGCGCGGCGGTGATGTCGGTCATGCGCTGACCGCCCATTCATCCGCGCGCTGAAACCAGGCGGCGTAGGCGTCCGGCTCCGTGAACCGTGACGGTGCTGCCTCGATGGTGGACGAGTAGCGGACTCGGTTCTCGCCGGTGGTGGTCATGTGTGTCTCCTGCTGTCGCGACGGCGGGTGTCGTTGCCGTTGGCGAGGACTCCGTTGTCCTCGTGGGCTCTTCTTTCGGGGCGGTACATTGGTGCTGTTCCTTTCGCTGCTTGCTCAGTGGAGGGGATTGACGGTCGTTCCCATGCACGGGAACGGCCGTCTTCTGCGTGTAGCCACTTGTTGCCAATCGTGTCGCCATTGCTTTCGACGCACTATCTACTCTATGCGTCCATATGGACAACATAGCAACTCATGTGGGGCTGTGTCCACTCCATTTGGATAGTTACCACCGTGTTCGCAATGAGAAGGTCAGGAGTTCGAATCTCCTTAGCTCCACGACAAACAGCAGAAGGCGTGCCCTCCGGGGCGCGTCTTCTGCTTTTTGTCGTCTAGGCACAGCGATTCGAGGAGGAGAGAGGGCTTGCCCGAACGACGGGGTCTCCTTAGCTCCACCGATGCAAATGGCTCTCCCTTACGGGAGGGCCTTTTGCATGTGCTTGCCCGGTCGCTTCGCTCGCGGGAGGAACGGCGCGGGAGCCACCGACACCTAGGCTGAACGCGTGCCCGAATCGCAGACGCTTCGCATCGAACTCGCCCTCGCCAAGCCGCCGATCGGGTGGTGTGCGAAGCCGACCGTCGTGATCGACGGGCGCGGCCAGCCGGCGCAGTGGGGCATCGGCACCTGGCAGGTCGAGCCGGGCGACACGATCGGCGTGTTCCTCTTCAATCGGCTGTGGCGATTCGGGGCCGCTGAGCTCACTGTTGAGCAGGGCACCACGACGTTCCGCTACCGGGCGCCGCTGCTGCCGTTCCTACCGGGTCGACTGGCTCGCACCTAGTCGCGAATCGCAGGGTTAGTCGCGAAAAAGCGCGACTAAGCCTGCGATACGCGACTAGGAGAGCCCGCGCCGATCGACGAAGCGAGTGCGGCAGGATGGACCGGTGCGCTCCGACCTGATCTCCCGCCTCCGCTCCGACCTCTCCACCTCCCTCTTCACCGTGTCGCATCTGAGCGGTGCCGGGGCCTGGGGCGCGCAGGGAGGTGCTGCGCTGTTCCGGGGCGAGCGGATTGCGGCGCGACGGGCGCTGGCGTCGAGGATCCCGGAGACGCCTGCAGAACGCGCGTCCGACACCCTGGCGCTGTTGTTCGTGCTCGGCTACCCGCAGCCCGCCGATGCCGTGGCTGCCGCGTTGCCGACGCTCGGACTTGACGGCGCGATCGAACTGGAGCTCGTGGCACGCGACGACAGCGGCATGGTCAGCGCTCTGGTCGACCTGCGCCCCTATTCGTTCACGGATGCCTCCGGCGAAGCACACTGGTGGATCGCCTCCGACCTCGGTGAGCTCGCCCTGCAGGGGGCCCTTCGCGAAGACCATGTCTTGGGCATCGGCGGCGCTTCCGCAACTCTGAGCGGTCTCATGATCGCCCGACCGGTCGATCGGGCACTCGACCTCGGCACCGGCTGCGGCATTCAGGCGATGCATGCCGCCCGGCATGCGCGTCAGGTCGTGGCGACCGACATCTCGGAGCGTGCCATCGACTTCGCCCGCTTCAACGCCGAGCTCAACCTGATCGACGGCATCGAGTTCCGCCTCGGTAGCCTGTTCGAGCCGGTCGCCGGCGAGACGTTCGACCACATCGTGTCGAACCCGCCGTTCGTCATCACGCCGCGGGTCGACGGGGTTCCCGCCTACGAGTACCGCGACGGTGGCATGGTCGGCGATGCGCTCGTCGCGACGGTGGTCGAGCAGGCGGGGGAGTACCTCGCGCCGGGCGGCATCGCACAGCTGCTCGGCAACTGGGAGACGGGGGCTGCGACGAGTGACAAGCGGGGCCCGTTCAGTGTGGGGGACTGGGCCGAGCGCGGTCGTGTTGCGGTGGACGTCTGGGTAGTGGAGCGCGAGGCGCAGGATCCTGCGTCGTATGCCGAGACCTGGATCCGCGACGGCGGCACGAGACCCGGCAGCCCCGAATTCGAGCGGCTCTACGGGGCATGGCTTGATGACTTCGATGCGCGCGGGGTCGTCGAGGTCGGCTTCGGGTACGTCACGCTTAGAAGACCGAAGGATCCCACGGCGCGGCCCGAGACACGGATCGAGAGTCTCCGAGGCTCCCTCGGCCGCTCCGATGTGGGGCTCGGCGCCCACCTCGGTGCGACGCTCGACGCCCTGGACCGGCTGCGCACCCTCTCGGACGACGAGCTCGCGAAGACGACATTGCAGGTCGCCGGGGACGTCACGGAGGAGCGGCACTACTGGCCGGGCAACGACGATCCGACGGTGATCACGCTGCGGCAGGGCGGCGGCTTCGGGCGGAGCGTCGACGCGGGCACGGCCCTGACGGCGCTCGTCGGCGCCAGCGATGGCGAGCTTAGCGTCGGGGCGATCGTGGGCGCTCTCGCGCAGCTGCTCGAGGCGCCGGAGGCCGACCTGCGGGCCGAGCTGCTGCCGCAGGTGCGTGACCTCGTGGTGGGCGGGATCCTGAGTTTCTCACCCGCTGATCACTGACCCGTTCACACCGCCGGGTGATCGTCCACGATCTGCTGATGGCACAGCGCGGACATCAGCAGATCGGGGACAGTCACGCACTCGCGCTACTTGCCGGAGCGATCGCCCCAGCCGCGCCAGGAGTACTCGGGCACGAAGCCGAGCAGGTCGCGGGCCTTGTCGCTCGAGAGCAGCGGCATGGTGCCCTCGACGGCTGAACGACGCTCGACGTCGGGCAGGAACTGATCGGCCAGAACGGCCGTCGGCGTGTTCATGACCGTGTCGGACGCGGCGATGATGAACGCCTCGAATCCGACGAGATCCGACTCGAGCGCCAGACGCACAGCGAGAGCGCCGTCGCGGTGGTCGATGTACGACCACAGGTTGAACGAGCGCGACTCCGGGTCGTCGTCGAACGGGAACGCCTCGTAGTCGGCGTCGTCCATCACGTTCGAGAAGCGCAGGCCGATGAGCTTGAGCTGGCGATCCCAGCGGGTGAAGTGCCGCGCCATCTCTTCGTCGACGGCCTTGCCCAGCGAGTACGACGACTCGGGGCGCACGGGGTAGTTCTCGTCGACGGGGATGTAGGGCGGGTCGATGGCGAACGGGAGACCCAGGAGCGTCTCGCTCGAGGCCCAGACGACGTTGCGGATCTTGGCGGCGCGAGCAGCCGCGAACACGTTGTAGCTCGACGTGACGTTGTTCGTGAAGAGGGCCGCGTTCGGCACCAGCCCCGGCGCCGGGATGGCCCCGAGGTGCACGACGGCGTCGATGTGGTCGTAGCGGTCGTCGATGTGCGTGAGCGCCTCGAGCACCTGCCCGTAGTCGGAGAGGTCGACGCGGGTGAACGAGACGCCCGGCACGGGGTCGGGCGACGGCACGCGATCGAGCAGCACCACCTCGTAGCCGTGCTCGGCGAGATCGCGCACGACCGCACGGCCGAGCTTGCCGGAGCCGCCGGTGACAGCGACGCGGACGGGGGTGGGGGCTGACGACATCGTCGATCCTTCTGAGTGGGGGTGGGCGGCGAGAACCGCATCTTTTCGTTCTACAGCATCGCAGACGGGGGAGCCCAGGATCCGGCGGCCCGTTGTGGGGGGTCTGACACGCGGCGCTCGACTTGCGCCGCCGGGGCCTCCCGCGCTTCAATCAGCGCATGGGGGAACTCTGCACACACGCGATGGTCTTCGCCTCGGCCTTCGATCCGGCTCTGACGACCGGCGACGGCTCGGCCGACGATCCGTTCGTCGACGGCTCCGATCCGTTTGGCGGCAGCAGCGACCCGTTGATGCAGTCGGGGCCGGGACAGGCGTTCTCGGCGATCTTCACAATCATCGTGATCATCATCGTGATCGGGATCGGCCTTGCCATCTATCGCGCCGTCAAGCTCGCCCAGCAGGGCAAGAACCCGCTGACGCTCGACAACGACATCCGTGCGGCGGCCCTGGACACGCTGCAGGCGCAGAAGGCCGGGGTGGGTGCTGCCCCCGCAGACGACGCCTCCGGTGCGGCTGCCTCGGCGGATGCTCCGACACCACTGCCGACGCCACCGCCGACGTTGACGCTCGAGGAGCGCCTTCGCGAGGTCGACGGCCTCCGGGCGCGCGGCATCATCACCGAGTCGGAGCACGCGGCCGCTCGGGCGGCGATCCTCGCCAGCTGAGACGGGCCACTCGGCGCCTGGAGGGTTCGGGCACGCCCCGGATCCTTTGCTTGTCGGATCGTCCAGCCACCTTGTGCCCCGAAACGCTGAATTCTGTGCCCCGTGTAGGCATAAGTACCCACACCCGCCCGATCTATCACCCGATGATCACCCGTTGGTCAGATGCGTTGGCATATAGCTTAGGAAAGCTTTCGGCTGGTTACCGAGGCAGCACGTCCATCAACTGGTTCGATCGCGCGGCAGTCACCTGATCCGATTCCGCTCGTTCGCCCGCCAGGGACGTGTCGATGCGCCCCCAGTCCGAGCCTCGCGGCTCGTTGACGGGGGCGCATTCTGTGTTTATTGGCGGCTTCGCCGCGGCCGCGGCCGCGGCTTCGGCTCCGCGCGAGTGGGCGGGTGTTCTTAGGTGTTGGCGGGTGCTGCAGCACCCGCCGACCCTCAACAACACCCGCCCACTCACGGGGAACACCCGCCCACTCCACAAGCCCAGCCCACGCGATCCGGCGCCGTGCAGGGGAGTACGGCAGGATCGTAGACACCATGCCGACTGTCGAGTACCCCCTCAAAGCCCTCCTGTCCGAGTACTACGGGCCGAACGACACGCACGGCGACGGCAGCTACAACGCCGACACGGTCTACACCGACTTCGCCAGCTGGGCCGAGGAGTCGGGCAGAGCGCTCTACCCCGCTCAAGACGAGGCCATGATCGAGCTCGTGTCGGGTGCGAGCGTGATCCTCTCGACACCGACCGGCACCGGCAAGTCGCTGGTGGCTGCCGGTGCCCACTTCACGGCACTTGCGACAGGCAAGCGCAGCTACTACACGGCCCCGATCAAGGCCCTCGTCAGCGAGAAGTTTTTCCAGCTGGTCGAGCTGTTCGGCCCCGAGAACGTCGGCATGGTCACCGGTGACTCGTCGGTCAACTCCGACGCTCCGATCATCTGCTGCACCGCCGAGATCCTGGCGAACCTCGCCCTGCGGCACGGCCCTGCGGCCGAGGTGGGGCAGGTCGTCATGGACGAGTTCCACTTCTACGCCGACCCCTCGCGCGGCTGGGCCTGGCAGGTGCCGCTGCTCCTTCTGCCCGACGTGCAGTTCCTCCTGATGAGCGCGACGCTCGGCAACGTCGAGACGATCAGCGACGACATCGGGCGCCGCACCGGCAAGCCCGTCGCCCTCGTCACCGGCGTCGAGCGTCCCGTTCCGCTCCACTACTTCTATGCGACGACTCCCGTGCACGAGACGGTCGAGGAGCTCCTCAGCACCGGCGAGGCCCCGATCTACGTCGTGCACTTCTCGCAGGCGGCCGCGCTCGAGCGCGCGCAGGCTTTGTCGAGCATCAAGATCGCGACGCGAGAACAGCGCGACGAGATCGCCGAGCTGATCGCCGGATTCCGCTTCTCGACCGGCTTCGGCAAGACCCTCAATCGGCTGGTGCGCGCGGGCATCGGCGTTCACCACGCCGGCATGCTGCCGAAGTACCGCCGCCTCGTCGAGCAACTGGCTCAGCGCGGTCTGCTGCGCGTCATCTGTGGCACCGACACCCTCGGCGTCGGCATCAACGTGCCCATCCGCACGGTGCTGCTCACTGCGCTGACGAAGTTCGACGGCACGCGCATGCGGCAGCTGAGCGCCCGCGAGTTCCACCAGGTTGCCGGCCGGGCGGGGAGGGCGGGCTACGACACCGCAGGCACGGTCACCCTCCAGGCGCCCGAGCACGAGATCGAAAACCTCGCCCAGATCAAACGAGCTGGTGACGACCTCAAGAAGAAGCGCAAGATCGTGCGTAAGAAGGCTCCCGAGGGGTTCGTCTCGTGGGGCGAGCCCTCGTTCTTCAAACTCGTCGAGGCCGAACCCGAAGCGCTCACGTCGAGCATGCAAATCACCCACGCGATGCTTCTCAACGTGATCGCCCGCGGCGGCGACGTGTTCGGCAACGTCCGGTCGCTGGTGTTCGAGAACCACTCGACGAAGGCGCAGAAATACGCCCTCGCCCGGCAGGCGATCGCGATCTACCGGGCATTGCGGGAGTCCGGCGTGGTCGAGCAGGTGCCCGGGGTCGCGAGTGCCGCGGATCCTTCGCCCCGTCCGACCATTCAGCTCACCGTCGACCTGCAGCCGAACTTCGCGCTCAACCAGCCCCTCTCGCCCTTCGCGCTCGCGACGTTCGAGGTGCTCGACCCGGAGTCGCCGACCTACGCGCTCGACATGGTCTCGGTGGTCGAGTCGACCCTCGACGATCCGCGGCCGATCCTCTCGCAGCAGCAGTTCAAGGCGCGCGGCGAGGCGGTGGCCGAGATGAAACGGGAGGGGATCGAATACGAGGAGCGCATGGAGCGCCTCGAAGAGATCACCTGGCCGAAGCCGCTCGACGAGTTGCTGGGTGCGCTGTTCGAGACATACAAGGGGTCTCAGCCGTGGATCGGCGACTTCGAGCTGTCACCGAAGGCGGTCGTCCGCGACCTCTACGAGCGGGCGATGACGTTCGGCGACTACGTCAACTTCTACGGGCTCGCGCGCTCGGAGGGTCTCGTGCTGCGCTACCTCTCCGACGCCTACCGCGCCATGCGGCAGACGATTCCCGACGAGGCCAAGACCGATGAACTGCTCGACCTCATCGAGTGGCTGGGTGAGCTGGTACGGCAGGTCGACTCGTCTCTGCTCGACGAGTGGGAAGAGATGGTCAACCCGACCGAGGTCACGTCGCACGAGGCGATCGTGCCGCCGACCCTTCGCACTCTCACCGCGAACCATCGGGCCTTCACCGTGCTGGTCCGCAACGAGATGTTCCGCAGGGTGCAGCTCGCGGCGCTGGATGACGCGGAAGCTCTCGGCGCACTCGATGCCGCGGCCGGATTCGACGTCGACGCCTGGGGCTCCGCGCTCGACCGGTACTACGACGAGTACGACGCGATCGGCACCGGGCCGAGTGCCCGCAGTGCGGCGATGCTCATCGTCGAGGAGGGCGCCACCCAGTGGCTGGTGCGACAGATCTTCGAGGATCCCGCGGGCGACCACGACTGGGGCATCTCGGCGACCGTCGACCTCGCCGAATCGAACGAGCAGGGCGAGGCGGTCGTGCGGGTGACCGCTGTGGGGCCGGTCGGCGGGTAATTTGCGGGCGGCGCGCGTGTCCGCACGACGTATGGCGGACTAGGCGACCTACCGCGGCAGCGCGGGGAGTCCGCGAGACGTCGGGCGGCGTCTTAGAAGAGCGTGGCCGGGGGCTCAGGATCCGCGGAAGCCGCATCCGACACCGTCGTCACGGGCCGGCCCGGCCACCCGGGGCCGTGCGGCACCTCGCTCCGGCGCTGGAACGCCTCCGCCGCCGTGCGCGCCCGGATGTCGGCGGCCTCGTTCATCGGGTGACCGATGTGCCCCTTGACCCACTCGAACTTCACGCGGCGACCTTGGAGGGCCTCGTCGAGCTCCTTAATGATCTCGACGTTCATCACCGGTTTGCCGTCGGCCTTGCGCCAGCCCTTGCGCTTCCAGCCCGGCAGCCACTCGGTGCACGCCTTGATCGTGTACTGGCTGTCGCAGAGGATGTGCAGGTCGTCGTCTTCGTCGGCGGTGGCACGGAGCAGCTCGAGCACAGCCGTCAGCTCACCCACGTTGTTCGTGTTGCGCGGCCAGCCGCCCGCCGCCCATCGCGAGTCGTCGACGTACCAGGCCCAGCCGGCGGGCCCGGGGTTGCCGAGGGCGGAACCGTCTGCTGCGGCGGTGATCGTCATGGGTGCTCCTTGTGCTCTTCTTCTTCACCGAAAGCGTCTGAGATGCCGGAACTCGGGCAAGCCTCGATCGTCCGGCATCACTGCCGCTTTCGGTGTCCAGTGCGCGTGCCCTGCAACGGTACCGGGGCTGGTGCTGGGAGCTGCGCCGTCGGATCCTGCGCTCGGTGCCTGCGCTCGGCCGTTCGCTTGCAAATTTGAAGGAGAAACGCGCGGCCGGCAACGAAAACATCAGGATCCGGCGGGGTCGCGTGCCCAAATCTCCTTCGAATTTGCAACGGGGTCGGCGCGCTACCTGGCCGGGGCGTTGCGGAACTAGCCGACCTCGTCGGGGTGCGACCCCACACGCTCGCCGGCATCGAGCGCGGCGATCGACGCCATCTCGTCGGCCGAGAGCTCGAAGCCGAACACGTCGATGTTCTCGGCGATCCGCGACGGCGTGACCGACTTCGGGATCACGACGAGCCCCGACTGCAGGTGCCAGCGGATCACGAGCTGGGCGACCGACACTCCGTGGGCGCTCGCCAGCGTGGTGAGGACGGGTTCGTCGAGGATCCTGCCCCGCGCCAGCGGCGACCACGCCTCGGTGACGATGTGGCGGGTATCGCCGAAGTCGCGCAGTTCGCGCTGCTGCAGCCAGGGCTGCACCTCGATCTGGTTAATCACGGGCACGACGTCGGTCTCGCCGAGCAGGCGCTCGAGGTGGTGCACCTGGAAGTTCGAGACGCCGATCGATCGGACCCGCCCCTCCTCGCGGAGGCGCTCGAGAGCGCGGTACGTATCGACGTAGAGGTCTTGGCGGGGTGCCGGCCAGTGGATCAGGTAGAGGTCGAGGACGTCGAAGCCGAGCTTCGTCATGCTGCGGTCGAATGACGAGAGGGTCGAGTCGAAGCCCTGCTGGTCGTTCCACACCTTGGTCGTCACGTAGACGTCGTCGCGCGCGATGCCGGATGAGGCGAGTGCCCGACCGACGCCCGCCTCATTGGCGTAGTACTCCGCGGTGTCGATGTGGCGGTAGCCGGCTTGGAGGGCGGCCGCGACGCTGCGCTCCGCTTCGTCGTCGTCGACCTTGTAGACCCCGAGACCGAGCTGCGGGATGGTGTTGCCGTCGTTGAGCCGGATCCTGGGGACCGCGTCGAGAGTCATGACTCGATTATCGCCGGGCAGGGTTGCCGCACCGCCAGGGTTCGAGGGCTGGGCCGAATTCGAAGGAGAAACGCCTGTCTTGCCACGAAGAATCAAGGATCCGACGGGGTCGCCACCACAGATCTCCTTCAAATTTGAAGGCGGGCAGGCCGACCGATCGCGTCAGCTCGTCTGGATCGGCACCGGCTCCGTGTCGGCCAGCGGGCTCGCATCGGTGCCGCGCAGATCGGGCAGCCAGCGCTTGAAGACGACGGGCACGAGCACCCCGACCAGTGCGAACGCGGCGGCGACGTAGAGTCCGCCGACCGTTCCCTTCGAGTCGATGAGGGCGCCGGCGATGGCCGAGCCGATCGCAGCGCCGATCAGTTGCCCGGTGCCCGACCAGCCGTAGGCCTCGGCGGTATCGCTGAAGCGCACGCTCGACGAGATGATCGCGAACATCACGGCGAGAGCGGGCGCGATGCCGACGCCGGCGATGAGGAGGGTGACGCACAGCCAGACGAACGACGTCGGCATCACGATCGTCAGGATGATGCCGATGAACACGATCAGCATGCGGATCGGCAGCGACCACGGCCCGACGGCGAGGTGACCGAGGAGGAGACCGCCGACGAGTGACCCGATCGCGAAGATGGCGAGCACGAAGCCGGAGTTGGGGCTGCCGTCGCCGAACGCCGAGATGACTCCGGCTTCGACCGCGGCGCACGTGCCGATCAGGAGGAAGCCGGTCATCGTCGACAGGAGCACGGTCGGGCGCATCAGCACCTTGCCGAAGGCGCGCTTGCTCTGTGGGATGCGCACGCGGCCCACCTCGGGGGAGGCGATGAACCAGGCTCCGCCGCCGATCAGGAACGCAGCGGCCACCAGAATCGCCGCCACCGTGTTGACCTGGGTGCCGACGAACGTGGTGACGACCGGGCCCGCGACCCAGATGATCTCTTGCGCGGAGGCGTCGAGCGAGAAGAGGGGAGTGAGCTGCGTCGAGTTGACCATCTTGGGGTAGATGGTGCGGACGGCGGGCTGGATCGGCGGCACACTCAGCCCGGCGAAGAAGCCGACGACCATATAGAGGGGAAGAGTCAGCGGAGCGAGCGCGAACACCAGGAGGCTCGTGAGGCAGACCAGGAGCGTCAGCAGCAACACCGGTCGCATGCGCCAGATGCCCATCCAACGACTCGTGAGGGGGCCCGAGATGGCCTGGCCGACGCTCGTTGCTGCGAGAACCACGCCCGCCGCGCCATAGGAATCGGTCTGGTGCTCGACGTGCAGCAGGAACGCCAGCGACAGCATGCCGAACGGGAACCGGGCAGTCAGCTGTGCGGCGATGATCCGTGCGACTCCCGGCGTCTTCAGAAGATTCGAATAGGCGCCCACAAGGGGACAAGTCTACGGATCCGCGTCAACATTCCGCCACGCTCCTCCACGCCCCAAAACGGCCGAGGATCCGATGCTGGTCGCGTTCGACTACTGGCCTTGCGTCGTGGGTCGCGACACGCCGTGCCCCGAACTGGGGACGGCGCCCAAACGCAAATGGTTATCCACAGATCTGAGTGTCGGTGGTGGGGAGGAAGGTGTGGACAACGCCGATTTTCCGGGGATAAGCCAGGGCTTCTGTGGAGAACCCCTGTGGATAATCGCCCTCGGGTAATTACAGCGGTGTAACACATCATCTAGTTGTGCCTCCCGATGTCGGCCCCTAGATGTAGTATCGAAGCACACGAGCAAACACCACTCGGCACCACCCACCGCACTTCTTTTCTAGGGGAGAACCATGGCGATCACCGTCTACACCAAGCCGTCCTGCGTCCAGTGCACGGCTACCTACCGCGCCCTCGACAACAAGGGCATCGAGTACGAGATCTTCGATGTCTCCGTCGACGAGAAGGCTCTCGAGACCGTCAAGGCTCTTGGCTACCTCCAGGCGCCCGTCGTCGTCACCGACGAAGACCACTGGAGCGGATTCCGCCCTGACAAGATCGCCGGCCTCGCCGCCGCGATCGCCTAGAGCGCGTTTCTTTCCCCACCGATCGAGAGGAGTCTGGCCGTGCAACTAGCGACTACATCGACTCACCTCATCTACTTCTCGAGCGTCTCGGGCAACACCGCCCGATTCGTCGAGAAGCTCGGGCTCCCCGCTGAGCGCATTCCTCTCTTCCCCAGTGAAGAGCCGCTTCAGGCGCGCGACCCCTACGTCCTCGTCCTCCCCACCTATGGTGGCGGCGAAGGGCGAGGTGCCGTTCCCAAGCAGGTCATCCGGTTCCTCAACGACGAGGGCAACCGAAACCTGATCCGCGGAGTCATCGCGGCCGGGAACACCAACTTCGGAGAGGGGTACTGCCTCGCCGGCGACATCATCGCCGCCAAGTGCCAAGTGCCCCTGCTCTACCGTGTCGAGGTCTTCGGCACGCCAGACGACGTACAAGCAGTGCAAGAAGGATTGGATCGATTTTGGACACAGCAGTCGACGACCTCGAGGTAATCGCCGGGCCGAACAGCGGGATGGATTACCACTCGCTCAACGCCATGCTCAACCTCTACGGCCCGAACGGTGAAATCCAGTTCGACAAAGACCGCGAGGCAGCGAAGCAGTACTTCCTGCAGCACGTGAACCAGAACACCGTCTTCTTCCACAACCTGAAGGAGCGCCTCGACTACCTGGTCGAGAACCAGTACTACGAGCAGGCCACGATCGACCTGTACTCCTTCGACTTCATCGAGAAGCTCAACGAGCTCGCATACTCGAAGAAGTTCCGCTTCCAGACCTTCCTCGGCGCCTTCAAGTACTACACCTCGTACACGCTCAAGACGTTCGACGGAAAGCGTTACCTCGAGCGCTTCGAAGACCGCGTGGTCATGACGGCTCTCGGCCTCGCCCAGGGCGACGAGAAGCTCGCCGTCGACCTCGTCGAAGAGATCATCGCCGGGCGCTTCCAGCCCGCGACGCCGACGTTCCTCAACACGGCCAAGGCGCAGCGCGGCGAGCTCGTCAGCTGCTTCCTGCTTCGCATCGAAGACAACATGGAGTCGATCTCGCGCGGCATCAACTCGTCGCTGCAGCTCTCCAAGCGCGGTGGCGGCGTGGCCCTGTCGCTCTCCAATATCCGTGAGGCCGGCGCCCCGATCAAGCAGATCGAAAACCAGTCGTCGGGCATCATCCCCGTCATGAAGCTCCTCGAAGACAGCTTTAGCTACGCCAACCAGCTCGGAGCCCGCCAGGGTGCTGGCGCCGTCTACCTGAGCGCTCACCACCCCGACATCCTGCGGTTCCTCGACACCAAGCGCGAGAACGCCGACGAGAAGATCCGCATCAAGACGCTGTCCCTCGGCGTGGTCGTGCCCGACATCACCTTCGAGCTCGCCAAAAAAGACGAAGACATGTACCTCTTCTCGCCGTACGACGTCGAGCGCGTCTACGGAGTTCCCTTCGGCGACATCTCCATCTCCGACAAGTACCGCGAGATGGTCGACGACAGTCGCATCAAGAAGACCAAGATCAACGCTCGCGAGTTCTTCCAGACCATCGCCGAGATCCAGTTCGAGTCGGGCTACCCCTACATCGTGTTCGAAGACACGGTGAATAAGGCCAACCCGATCAAGGGCCGGATCAACATGTCGAACCTGTGCTCCGAGATACTCCAGGTCAACACGCCGACCACCTTCAACGAAGACCTCTCGTACAACGAGATCGGCAAAGACATCTCGTGCAACCTCGGGTCGATGAACATCGCCCTGTCGATGGACAGCGACAACTTCGGCCGCACCGTCGAGACCGCGATCCGCGGCCTCAGCGCGGTCAGCGACATGAGCCACATCGCCTCCGTCCGCTCGATCGAGGTCGGCAACGACTCGTCGCACGCCATCGGCCTCGGCCAGATGAACCTCCACGGCTACCTGGCGCGCGAGCGCGTGCACTACGGCAGCGAAGAGGCGATCGACTTCACGAACATTTACTTCTACACGGTGCTGTTTCACGCCCTCCGCGCATCCAACCGGATTGCCATCGAGCGCAAAGTCATCTTCGGGGGCTTCGAAGATTCGAAGTACGCCGACGGATCCTTCTTCGACAAGTACACCGAGCAGGAGTGGGTGCCCTCGACGGCCCGCGCCGCTGCGCTGTTCTCCGACGCCAACGTCACGATCCCGACGCAAGACGACTGGCGCGCTCTCAAGCAGAGCGTCATGGAGCACGGCATCTACAACCAGAACCTCCAGGCTGTGCCGCCGACCGGGTCGATCTCGTACATCAACCACTCGACGTCGTCGATCCACCCGATCGCGTCGAAGATCGAGATCCGCAAGGAGGGCAAGCTGGGCCGCGTCTACTACCCCGCGCCCTTCATGACCAACGACAACCTCGACTACTACACCGACGCGTACGAGATCGGGCCGGAGAAGATCATCGACACGTACGCCGCGGCAACGCAGCACGTCGACCAGGGTCTCTCGCTCACGCTGTTCTTCAAAGACACTGCGACCACTCGCGACATCAACAAGGCGCAGATCTACGCATGGCGCAAGGGCATCAAGACGATCTACTACATCCGTCTTCGCCAGCTCGCACTCGAGGGCACCGAGGTCGATGGCTGCGTCAGCTGCATGCTGTAAAGCCCCGGCACGCTGACAAGCTCAGGCTGCTCTGACGGCCGCGGGTGCGGCGCCGAGTGTGGCGCACCCGCGGTTGTCTTCCCCCGTTTTGATCGCACAACGACTACAGGATCCTGAAATGACTGTTACAGACCCGGCTCACGCCCTCGGCAAGAGCATCCCGCTCGTGCGTGCCGTGAGCGCGATCAACTGGAACCGCATCCACGACGACAAAGACGTCGAGGTCTGGAACCGGCTGGTCAACAACTTCTGGCTGCCCGAGAAGATCCCGCTGTCGAACGACGTGCAGTCGTGGAACACGCTGACCCCCGAAGAGCAGCAGCTCACCATGCGGGTGTTCACCGGGCTGACTCTGCTCGACACGATTCAGGGCACCGTCGGCGCGATCAGCCTGATCCCCGACGCGATCACGCCGCACGAAGAATCGGTCTACACGAACATCGCGTTCATGGAGTCGGTGCACGCCAAGAGCTACTCGTCGATCTTCTCGACCCTCGCGTCGACCCCCGAGATCGACGATGCGTTCCGCTGGTCGGAGGAGAACGTCAACCTTCAGAAGAAGGCCCAGATCGTTCTCGACTACTACACCGGCGACGACCCCCTGAAGCGCAAGGTCGCCTCGACGCTGCTCGAGTCGTTCCTCTTCTACTCGGGCTTCTACCTGCCGATGTACTGGTCGTCGCGCGCCAAACTGACCAACACCGCCGACATGATCCGCCTCATCATCCGCGACGAGGCCGTGCACGGGTACTACATCGGCTACAAGTTCCAGAAGGGGCTCGAAGGCGCCTCCGAGGAGCGTAAGCAAGAGATCAAGGACTACACGTTCAATCTCCTGTTCGAGCTCTACGACAACGAGGTGCAGTACACCCAAGACCTCTACGACTCGGTCGGGCTGACCGAAGACGTCAAGAAGTTCCTGCACTACAACGCCAACAAGGCGCTGATGAACCTGGGCTACGAGCCAATGTTCCCGAAAGACGTCACCGACGTGAACCCGGCGATCCTGTCGGCCCTCTCGCCGAACGCCGACGAGAACCACGACTTCTTCTCGGGCTCCGGCTCGTCGTACGTGATCGGCAAGGCCGAGACCACCGAAGACGAAGACTGGGACTTCTAAGAAGTCGGCTCTCCTCGCCAGAAGACTCGAAACGGCCAAAACCACCTGCCGCGGCAGGTGGTTTTGGCCGTTTGGCGTTGGGCAGCGCCGTGTGGTGAAAGCTCGGAGAGCAAGCTCAGCCGAACGGAATGCACCCCACGATGACCCCCACCGCGAGCATCGCCAACGCCACGACGGCCGCACGCCACAGCACCTTCCGGTGGTGGTCGCCGAGGTTGACGTTCGCCAGTGACACCAACAGCAGAATGGCCGGCACGAGCGGGCTCTGCAGGTGCACCGGCTGCCCGACCACCGACGCGCGGGCCATCTCGACCGGGGTGATGCCGAACGCGGCAGCACTCTGCGACAGCACGGGCAGGATGCCGAAGTAGAAGGCGTCGTTGCTCATGAAGAAGGTCAGCGGCAGGCTCAGCACGCCCGTGATGACGGCGAGATACGGGCCCATCGAGTCGGGGATCACCCGCACCAGCCAGTCGGCCATCGCATCGACCATGCCGGTGCCGTCGAGCACCCCGATGAGCACGCCCGCGGCGAAGACCATCGACACGACGCCGACGATGCTCGGCGCATGGGCCACGATCTCGGCCGACTGGCTCTTCACCTGCGGAAAATTGACCAAAAGGGCGATGGCGGTCGCGACCATGAAGACGTAGGCGAGCGGCACGACGTCGAGCACGAGCACGACCATCACGGCGACCGTGAGCGCGAGGTTGAACCAGATCAACTTCGGGCGGAGCGTGGGGCGGTCGGGGTCGAGCATCGTGTCGGCCAGGGTTCCCGAAGCCTCACCGCGTGGGCCGGATCCTTCGCCGTCACCCACCTCGTCGGTGCCGTCGGCACCCGCGCGACGCCCGTCGGCCACTCCGCCGCGGAGCCCGAGGGCGACCGTCGAGCTCGTGAACATCGAGGATCCGTCGCCCCCGGCCAAGGCGAGAGCGCGCGACTTCCCGACACGGCCGGCTGCGCGACCGGCGGAGAGCACCTTCGATTCGCCGAGTTCGACCAGCCCGAGGCGCTTGCGTTCGCGGAGGCCGAGGATCCAGGCGAAGCCGAACGCGAGGATCAGGCCCACGACGAGCGACGGTACGAGCGGCACGAAGATGTCAGCCGCGTCGACCTTGAGCGCCGCTGCGGCGCGTGCCGTCGGGCCGCCCCACGGGACGATGTTCAGTGTGCCGTTGGTGAGACCGGCGACGCAGGTGAGCACGACGGGGCTCATGCCGAGGCGCAGGTAGATGGGCAGCATCGCGGCCGTGACGACGATGAAGGTCGTTGATCCGTCACCGTCGAGCGACACAGCGCCGGCGAGCAGCGCTGTGCCGAGCACGATCTTCGCGGGGTCGTTGCCGGTCACCCGCAGGATGAAGCGGACGAGCGGGTCGAAGAGCCCGACGTCGATCATCAGCCCGAAGAACATGATCGCGAACATGAGCAGGGCCGCCGTCGGCGCGAGCGTGCCGATGGCCTCGAGGATCATGTCGCCGAGCCCGAGACCGGCCCCGGTGAAGAGGCCGAAGATCGTCGGCACGATGATCAGGGCGAGCATGGGCGAGAGGCGCTTGGTCATGATCAGCACCATGAAGGCGATGACCATGCCGTAGCCGAGGAGGACGAGCATTGCGAGGACTCCTTTGTCCGGTGGTGTGCTCCCAGCACGCTAGGGGCGTCTCGTGGCTGCGTCGTGCTTTTGCGCATTGGTCGAGTACAGCGCGTTGGCCGCGTTCTGCGCATTCTGCTCACGAGGGCGGGGCGGGAGTGCCTAGGCTGGGTCGCGTGATCGACGCTGACACGACGAGGCCGGAGACGGCACGACCCGCCCGACGCGGTGCGCGCTTCGCGACGCAGCTGCTGGTGCTCCAGCTCGTCGTCGTGATCGTCGTGGTCGGTCTCACCAGCGCCGTCTTCTTCCGCATCGCAGTGCACCGCCTCGAGACCGGTGCCGAATCGACAGCGCTGGCAATTGCACAGAGCGTCGCCAGCGACACCGACCTGCGAAGCGAGGTCGCTCGACTGAGCGTCGACGGCACCGACCTCGATCGCGCGGCGTTGGCCGACGGCCCCGTCCAGGCGGGCGCTCTCGACACGGCCCGCCGCACGGGCGCGCTGTTCGTCGTCGTCACCGACGACAACGGAATCCGTCTCGCCCACCCCGACGTCGACCGGATCGGCGAGCTCGTCAGCACGAGTGCGGCAGCGGCCCTCCGCGGCGAAGAGACCGTGTCGTGGGATCGTGGCACCCTGGGCGAGTCGGCCCGCGCGAAGGTGCCGATCTACGCGTCCGGCGCGGGAGCAGACTCGAAGCCCGTCGGCGAGGTCAGCGTCGGCTTCGCCCGAGCCCGCGTGTACGACTCGCTGATGCGCGACGCGATTCCTGTCTTCGGAGTGGGCCTGCTCGCGCTGCTGATCGGCATCGTCGCGTCGATTCTTATCCGGCGACGCCTGGTTCGCCTCACGCTCGGGCTCCAGCCCGAAGACCTGGTGTCACTCGTGCAGAACCAGCAGGCGGTGCTCGGCGGGTTCGGGGAGGGGGTGTTCGCGGTGTCACCGACGGGCGTGGTCACGGTGTGCAACGAGAGGGCGGCCGCGCTACTCGGAATTCAGGATCCGACGGGTCGCCCGATCGAGGAGGCCTCGCTTCCGGGCGAGTTCCGTCGGATCCTCGGCTCGCCGTCGTCCGAGGGCGACAGCACGCTCGTGGTCGGCGCCCACGTGCTGCTCGTCGATGTGCGCCGCGTTGCGCGCGACGGCCATGATCTCGGGGTCGTGGCCGTCGTCCGCGACCGGACCGACGTCGAGGCGCTCTCGCGCCGGCTCGACGCGGTCGGTGCGATGACGACGGCCCTGCGGGCTCAGCGGCACGAGTTCGCCAACCGCCTGCACGCGGTGTCGGGGCTGCTCGAAATCGGTCAGGTCGAGCAGGCACGCGGCTACCTCGCCGACGTGCTCGAGCGTGGGCCGCTCCGCTATCCCGTAAAGCACGCCGACCGGTTGACCGAGCCATATCTGCAGGCATTCCTCGGGGCGAAGGGCGTCGAGGCAGCCGAGCGCGGCGTGCTGCTGCAGCTCGGTGCCGAGACGCTCGTCGCAGGCGTCGTCGCCGAGCCGGGCGACGTCACGACCGTGCTCGGCAACCTCATCGACAACGCGGTCGCCGCGGCGGTGGCGGGCGACGTCAGCCCTGCCTGGGTCGAGATCGAGGTACTCGACGACGGCTCGGATCTGCACCTCTCGGTGATGGACTCCGGCCGCGGTTTCAGGCCGGGTGCTGCCGCCGCGGATCCGTTCGAGCGGCGGCCGGGCCCCGCCGACACGCCTCCGCAACCAGGGGCGAAGGATCCGGCGCACGGCCTCGGCTTCGGTCTGCCCCTGTCGCGCGAGCTGGCTCGTCGCAGCGGCGGCGACGTGTGGCTCGCATCCGCCGGTGGCGACGATCACGGCGCGATCTTCTGCGCCCGTCTCGTCGCCGTCATGACCCCGGGAGGTCTCTCGTGAACGACCCCGATCTCGTCGTCCTCGTCGTCGACGACGACTTCTACGTCGCCGACCTGCATCGTCGGCAGGTCAACGAGCTGGCCGGATTCCGGGCGCTCGCCCCCGTGGGTACGGCGGGCGAGGCGAGGCGCATCGTCGCGGAAACAGCGGTCGACCTCGTGCTGCTCGACGTCTACCTGCCCGACGGTTCCGGGCTCGACCTGCTCCGCACCCTCGACACCGACGTGTTCGTGGTGAGCGCCGCCTCCGATCCCGCGACCGTCCGGTCTGCCCTTCGCCGCGGAGCTCTCGCCTACCTGATCAAGCCCTTCTCGGCCGACTTGCTGGCCGAGCGGCTCCGCGCGTACCTGCGCTTCCGCAACGTGCTCGACGACCGCGGAACCCTCGATCAAGAGGCGGTCGAGCGGGGCCTGAGGATCCTGCACTCCGGCGATTCGAAAGCGGGCTCGCCCTCGCGCGCGGCGACCGAGCGGAGTGTGCTCGACGTGCTCTCCCCGGACGTCGAGCTGTCGGCGGCGGAGGTCGCGGAGCGCGTCGGGGTGAGCCGAGCGACGGCACAGCGCTACCTCGCCACCCTGTCGGCCGAGGGGCTGGCCCGGATGCGGCTGCATTACGGCACCACCGGGCGGCCCGAGCACCGCTACTCGGGCGTCTGACCTGCCGGCTTCAGGGTGCCGCTGGCCTCAGGGTGCCATCGTCGACGTCGGAGTGGGGGAGGAGGAGATGGTGCGCTGGGGGTCGGTCTTCGAGAACTCGCGACCGGCCACGAGGATCGCCCCGATGCCGATACTCACGAACAGAGCCAGCACGACGACGATACCGATGATGGCGAGAGTTCGGCGAGCGGGCAAGGAGCGACCTTACTGGACCGGCGTGCCCGGGGCCTGGCTGAAGCGGCATCGGGTGCGAGCGGCACGGGGTGCGAGCGCAAAAAAGACTGGTCAGGCGGGTAGCACGGCCCGCGAGCAGCGCGTCACGTACGGCAGATCGACCGTCGCGCGGCCCGCGGTGTCGGGGTGGGTGTCGAGCAGTTCGCGCACGCGAGCGAGCTGCGCCTCCCGCTCGGCCTCCGGCAGCGTGATGACATAGCTGCGCGAGGCGACCATGGCGACGACCTCGTCGTGCGTCATTGGGTTGACCCAGGCGAAGTCACGCCGCTCGACGGGGAGGAAGGGCGGGCCTACTCGCGGATCCTCGGATTCGAGCTCGCTCTCGGACGCCGCGTCGATGATCTCGTCGAGAGCCGCGGCCCAGGGGGTGCTCGTGTCGCGGATGTTCCACAGCAGGGCTAGGACGCCGCCGGGCTTCAGCACGCGGGCTGCCTCGGGCACGGCACGCTCGGGATCGACCCAGTGCCAGGCCTGGGCGGCGAAGATCGCATCGGCGCTCTCACCGTCGACCGGCATGCGCTCGGCCGATCCCGGAAGCGCCTGCGCCTCGGGCACGGCACGGATGAGCGTCTCGCGCATCTTCTCGGACGGCTCGACCGCGGTAACACGCGGCACCCGCTCGACTAGCAGCCGGGTGAGTTTGCCGGTGCCGGCCCCGAGGTCGACGACGTGCTGGGCGCCCTCGGGCAGGAGCCATTCGACGGCCTCAGCCGGGTACGACGGACGGCCTCGTTCGTAGACGTCGGCGGCCGACCCGAAGGAGGTGGCGTTGGCTGCATGTCGCTGGTCGGGTTCGAAGGCGTCGCCGGAAGTCATGCCTCCACTGTGCCACTCGAAGATTCGTTAGCACTGGAGGACGCTGCGCTAGTTGGCCTGGTCGCGAGACGTCAGAACCTGTCCACCCTCGGCGAGCGAACTGCCATCCTTCGAGTCTCGCTTAAGGCCTTCGTGGGGGCAACGAGGTGATCTGTGGGTCGCTTGCAGAACGGACATGGCACAGAATCGCGGGGCGGTCGTCCTGATTCCACGCCCGCCCCGCGATCGGTCGATCAGACGCCGACGGCCTTTCGAACCTGGGCAACAACCCAATCAATGGCTTGTCCGGCATTGAGCCAATTCAGGATCCGGCCTTTATTGGCCCAGGCCCAATCCACGGCCTTCTTGCCATATTTGCCCAGCAGGCCGATCAGCCTCAGGAAAGCAACCACGTGATAATCCTTCTTTCGATTTCCTTGGGGACGGTGCGACGATTCGATCGCGCCGGGATGAGGCTGACAGGGCGGCGTGCGATATGTCAAGCGTCTAATATGTATTAGGGTGTTCCTGGGGTTGCCAATCGTCGGACCAGCCGTCGATCTCCGGCAACCGGAATGGGGTGTCTCAGAATGAACTTCCGGAAGAGCTGGGTTTGGCTTTCGTCCGCCGGTGTCGTACTCGTGGTATCGCTTCTGGCCTTGGTTCCTTTGCTGGCCGTTGTCAAGGAAGTTGAAGCCGAGACGGGCGCGAGCCATGACGAGAGCGTTCTGGCGGTCGCACTTCTAGCTGGTGGAGTTGGCCTCGTGGCAGGCGGCTTAACTCTCCTTGTTTGCGCGCGGATTGCAAGAAGCCGAGCGCGGAGGTTGCCATGAATCGACACCGCATCGACTCCTTCGGCTGGCGGCGACTTCACCGGGCAATTCGAGTCGAAACCATGAAGTTGAATCGGATTCGTAGTCTCCGAGTTCTCCTTGGTTTGAGCGCGGTCCTCTTCTTGTCCCTTGGCCTAGGGAAATCTATTGCCTCCTCAGGGAACAACACCGCGTTGTCGCTCGCCCAGGCGAGCACGTATGGAAGCGATTCGGTCCCGATTCTTTACGCCTTCATGGGCCTAATCGTTTTTGCTGGGGAGGTCAACAGGGGGGCTATCGCCTATGCCCTTCTCTCCAGTCCACGGCCCACGACGGTTCTTGCATCGAAGGCTGTGGCCTTGTCTGTGGTCATCTCGGTGATATGTAGCGTTGCCCTCATCCTTACGACAATCTGTGCGGCTATCGTGTGTCTGCTGATAGGAGTTGATTTCTCCTTCCAACTAGGTGAGATAGTCGAGAAATTTGGATCCTGTCTTGTCGTATCCGTTCTCTACGGATTGCTTGGATTATCAATTGCGTCATCGCTCCGCTCCCTGGCTGGAGCTGTTGTTGCGTTGATGGCAGTTCTCTGGGCCTGGCCAGTGGCCGCCGCCGTAATTGGGATTTGGGTAGGCCCACTCGGCTCCGTGCTTACGGCGGCAAGCCCGGCCGCATTGACTGTGTCCCTTCTCGAGGCCTCGCCAGGTCAATCGGCTGCCCTTGTATCGTTCATCCTCTGGCCCGCAACTCTCCTCGGTATCGGCTGGCTCCGTCTCCAAGGGCGGGCCCCCCTATGACGATCGCCGCACTCTCTTTTCAGACAATTAGCAAGTCGTACGCGGGTCGTCGGGTCCTCCACGAACTCTCGTTTGAAGTCGAGGCCGGAGAAATCGTTGGCATGCTTGGCCCCAACGGTTCTGGCAAGAGCACTGCGATGCGGATTCTCAGCGGCTTGGAGCGCGAAGATGCTGGCCGGGCGTTAGTTTTTCAACAGCCCTACCGCCATCTGGAGAATCCTGGTCAAATCGTCGGAGTCCTTCTCGATCCATCCTGGTTGGATAGGAGGCTCCGTTGCAGGGACGTGCTTCAGATCGCGGCAGCGGCCTATGGCAGCCAGCTTTCGGACTTAGAGGCTCATGCGGAGTTGGACCGCCTCGGACTAGGCGGTAAGGCCAACGTCCGTGCTTCGCGTCTGTCTCTCGGGATGCGCCAACGGCTCGCGTTGGGAGTCGCGCTTCTGCCTCGACCTAAGGCTCTCATTCTCGACGAACCCGTCAACGGCCTAGACATCGAAGGTATCCTTTGGCTTCGCCGCGAGCTGAAGGACTTCTCAGCAGCTGGAGGTGCCGTCCTCGTCTCGTCTCACTTGCTCACGGAATTACAGCAGGTCGCCACGCGTGTCGTTGTCGTTGATGGGGGTCGTCTCGTTGCCGATAAGCCTCTGGACCTCACTTCCGAAATCTCCATAGGTACTTCATGCGAGGTCCTGGCTGGGTCCTCGACATTTCGAGCTCATCTCGAGAGAACGGGGGTAGTTTGCGATTTTCAAGTAGGGAACCGATTCTCGCTGCCCGAGTCCACGCCGGCAGAGGCTTTTGAACTTGCGTGCAGTGCGGGTGTCGTTCTGACGAATCTTCAATTGCAAAAGCGGAGTCTTGAAGACACCTACCTGTCCCTGACCCGGAAAGATGATGTCGATACAGAGTCGAGCAAGTGAACGACGCGTCTCCCGACCCGTCCTTCTCGTGGAATCAAGACTGCCTAGAGATACGAATGCCTGCCAACGCTCTGGCAAGGTCCCGGGTCTCCTCCTTGATCGCGGCCGCTGTGTTCATTGCCGTCAGCAGCCTCCCCGTTATCATCGGGAACGAGACCGTAGCTCGCATAGTGGCGTTGGTCGACGTTGCCATTTCCCTTTTTGCCCTCCTGGAGTTGATCTGGTTTGAGCCCATTCGCCAACGCTCGTTCTTTCTCGAGGTGAACGACAGGGTCATAACGATCAGTCAAGGCCGCATTTTTCGACATATGCGTCTTGTGCCCATTGACCGAGTCACTGTTGTCAAGACACGGTCCGGGCCATTCAGTCGACTGTACGACCATGTTGATGCCTCGATAGTCGCCACCACGCTAGACATTAGGCTGCCGCCGCTCTCGCGAGCATCCTTCGACGCAATGGTTCCTCTCTTGAGTCGCGAACCGTGACGAACCTCATTCCCTATCGGAAAAATTCGTCAAGACTCCTCCTAATTGAATTCGTAAAAGTGTGCAGGTCTGCATGGGTTGTCGTCGTGCCCCTCTCCATTGCTCTGACGCGGGTGGAGGGTGCGTGGCATACGGCAGTCACGGTTTCTCTCGGCTACTACGTCTACACACGTGTCTACCGAATCGCAGGTGATTGGGTTGCCGTCCGCTATAAGTGCGATACGCACTCGATCGTGTTTCGAAAAGGGCGATTATTTGGGACTCAATCGAGCATCCCGTGGGTCGACGTGAGGTCCGTTTCGGTCAACGCGTCGCCACTTGAGGCTGCGTTCAGACGTGAGCGGGTGACCATCGCCATAGAGTCTGCCAGTGACTCCATCGTGCTTGCTGCCCTCACCCGACGTGAGGCAGACCGAATTCGACGGCTCTTTGAAAAGAAGGATGCTCACCGTTCTCGGATGGCGAGGGGTCTTACGGCATCGTCGGCTTCGGTGATCACACAGGCGAGAAAGGGGCAAGTTCTGACGAAACAGCTCCGCCTGCCGGACCACATACTGATTGGTTTTACCCACGGATTCTTCTTCCTTGTAGTCCCGCTTGCGGTTACCCTTCCGGGCACCCTTCGTGAATACGCTGGAATTGATGCGCTTGACCTTCCTGGTTTTGATGGCGTGCAAGGATATTCAGCGTTCTTAACGGTGATGACCTGTGTTGGGGTAGCCATGCTTGCCGTCATCTATGGAACGTTTCTGTCCTGGGCTCGATTCCGTCAATACAGGGTCGTGCGCCAAGGCGCGTTCCTTACCTTTAGTGGCGGTATCAGGGACCGTGAACGCAAGACTGTGGCGGTGAACGATGTGAGTCTTCTCGAGGCGAAACAGAACACGCTCATGTGGCTTTCACGTCGTGTTCAAATTCGATGCCTTACCGGTGAAGCGACTGCGTCCGTATCCAGAAACATGTTGCTACCCCTTGAAACGCTCCCCGAAGCTCGGCGACTCGTCCAGCGTTTTTTTCCGGACTTCAAGCCCCTAGTAGAGCCCCGGGCCTCCGTTGGTTTCGCCTGGCCCACTATTGGACTCTGTGGAGTCTTACTCGCGCCTTTAGGCGCGATTGTAGGCAGCCAGCTGCATAACGTGCCCGGCCTCGAATCCGAATCGCTCGGCTGGCTTACAACGATCGCGGTGCTTGGTCTGTTGGTCCCAGTTATTAATCGGCACACGGGATCAGTGACGATCGACGTCGTGGGACGAAGGACCATCATCTCGGCCCGAGCCGGCATTTTCTGGCGAAGGACTGTCACGGGATCGATACATTCCTTCCACTCCATCGGCACGTGGACGGGACCGTTAGGCAAACACCTTCGTGTGTCTCGGATGACCTTCTGTTTCAGGGACCGCTTTACCCGGCGGGTCGTCGTTCGGATGGTTCCCATCACTACTGCCCAGCAGATTGCCGAGGCACTGCGAGGGCCAACAAACAACAGCTATGACCTCGCAGAGGATCGAACGAAAGTCAAGGAGAGCTGAAGAATGGGTGACTGGATCTGGCTGGTAGTCCTGGCAGTCTTTGGCGGGCACCTTCTCGTGTCCCGGTCGAATCGAGCGTGGTTGGGCGGGATCGTGCCGGCCCTGTGGCTCATAGCTGCGATCGTTCTCGGTTTCGAAGGACTCCTTGAGCCGATCCGCGACTGGCTGATGGCGGCTGCGGGTTTCGTGATGCTTCTCGTCTTCTGGGGGCGTGGCATCGATACACGCCGCGCGAAGACCCGAGTCGACGAGAGCCCCGGCGAAGCAGGCTGAATACCCCTATCGCGAGGCTGTTGGCTCGGCAGGCCCCGAGGCAACGGCGGCGAGACCTCAGAAACGACCGATCCTGTCGCCGCTAGACGGTCAGATTTGAGGTCTCACGGGCGCTCTAAGCGAGAGCGGAGCGAATTGCAGCGACACCAGCGCGCACCTCGGCGAAGGTGGTCGAGAGCGGCGAGAGACCGAGGCGAAGGGCGTCGGGATTGCGGAAGTCGGGGATCACCCCGGCCTGCCAGAGCGACGGCAGAATCTCGCGGAACGCCGGGTGTGTGACCGTGACGTGACTCGCGCGGATCCTGGTGTCTCTGGGGGTCGCCACGCGCACCCCGAGTGGCACGAGCCACTCGTCGACCAGAGCGAAGGCGTAGTCGGTGAGAGCGAGCGACTTGGTGCGGATCGCCTCGATTCCGGCCTCGTCGATCTGATCGAGCATGTCGCGGAGCGGGAGCATGCCAACGATCGGGGGAGTGCCGCTGATGAAGCGGCGGATGCTCGGCGCGGGCTCGTACGACGCGGCCATCGCGAAGACGTCGGCGGCGCCCATCCAGCCCTGGATCGGCTGCTCGAGCACCTCCTGCAGCTCTCGGCGCACGTAGGCGAAGGCCGGAGCGCCAGGGCCGCCGTTCAAGAACTTGTAGCTGCAGCCGACGGCGAGGTCGACGCCCGAGTCGTCGAGCGACATCGGGACGACGCCGGCCGAGTGACAGAGATCCCAGACGACCAGCGCCCCGGCCTCGTGCGCGATGCGAGTGATCTCAGTGAGGTCGGCCAGGTAGCCCGACCGGTACGACACGTGGTTGACGAGCACGACGGCCGTGCGCTCGGAGACCGCTTCGGCCACCAGCTCGGGAGTCACGCCGAGAGTCGGGTCGACGCTCACCCAGCGGATCGAGCCGCCCCGCTCGCGCGCGATGCCCTCGACCACGAACCGGTCGGTCGGAAACTGGTCGTCGTCGATGACGATCTCGTCGCGGCCCGACTTCTGCCCGTGATCGAGGGCGGCGCGCAGCAGCTTGTAGAGCAGCACGGTGGTCGAGTCGCCGATCACGGTCTGACCGGCGGCTGCGCCGAGCGCTAAGGATCCGAGACGGTCACCGAGCGACGTCGGTGCGTCCATCCACTGGTCGTCCCACGAGCGGATCAGGCGGGTGCCCCAGTCGTGGGCGAGGAACGACGCGATGCGCTCGCCGGTGGCCTTGAGCGGTCGGCCGAGCGAATTGCCGTCGAGGTAGGCGACGACGCCCTCGGCTGGCACGAAGCGCTCGGCGAAGTGCGCGAGCGGGTCGGCTGCGTCGCGCGGTGCGGCTTCGAGGTGGCTCTCGTCGGAGTGGCTGCTGTCGGGGGCAACGGTCGGGTGCGTCATTCGGCTTCTCTCACGAGGGCGGGCAGAGTCAGGATCCGACTGCTCGCCAGATCGGCGATCGTCGCGGGTCGATCGGGCATCCACGTCACGAGGCGTGTGTCGTAGCCGGGCTCACCGCTGCCGGGCGTCAGCGAACCCAGCACGGCGTCGGGCGTCAGCCCGGCGGCGCTGAGCCCCGCGAGCTCGACGCCGTTGAGCCCCAGCGGCAGCTCACCATTGCCGAGGTCGGTGCCGTAGAGCACGGAGCCGCCGCGGGTGTGAAAGCGGGCGAGGTTGTCGACGGCGATGTCGTAGGCGTCGCCGCCCTGGCCGTTGGCGCCGGAGGGGCGGGCGTGGATCGCGAGCGTCGAGATCCAGGTCATCGAGCGGGCGAGGTCGTCGAGGAGGTCGTCATCGAGGCGTTCCGAGAACGGCGTGTGGGCCAGGGCGTCGACGCGGGCTCGGGCGGCGCGGCGGGTCTGGCCGAGGCCCTGCGCGTGGGCGACGACCGGGAGGCCGGCGTCGTGGGCGGCACCGACGACGGCGTCGAGGGTCTCGTCACTCCAGACGGGGCCGGCGTCGGAGTTGAGGGTGATCTTGACGATGCTCACGCCGACGGCTCTGACGTCGTCGATCGCGTGCTTCGCGTCGTCGCTGGTTGCGACGGCAACGGCCGCCGTTGCCGGAGCCCACGCCGAGCGGCTGGGGTAGCCGCCGGGCGCCCCGAGTAGCGGGCCCGCGATCGACACCTCGGGCCAGCCGCTCGCGGGGTCTGCACCGATAGTTGGCCAGCTTTGTGCCTGTTCGGGATCCCACCCGAGATCGACTACACGCCCGATGCCGCCGGCGACCAGAGCGCCGGCATCGATCAGGCCGAGGTGCACGTGCGAGTCGGTAAAGGGGGCGAGCACGACCCCGCGGAGGTGGCCGTCGGGTTCTGCTCTCCGGGGGTCGCTATCGGGGTCGCTGCCCGGGTCGCCGGCAAGCGCGTTGGCCGGCCCGGCGTATCGCAGCCGCCCGGCTTCGATGGTCAGCGCGCTGGGCCCGCGCCAGCCGCCGAACCAGGCGTCATCGCAGGTGAGAAGCATGACTCCATCTTGCCGTGCTCCGCCGACATCGTCCGCGTCAGACCGCTCGTCCGCCGATCGGCGTCGCCGTCGGCGCCCCGAGTGACGCCATATGCCGGGGAGGCCAGGCCGCAGACGGCATTAGGCGGCACTCGATGACGGCCAACAGACTGCAGACGCATCGAGGTGTCGGGGTACCGCCCGAACCCGGGCACTACGCTCGGCGCATGCTGATCCGCACTGCGACCGCCGCCGACTGGAGCGCGATCTGGCCCTTCTTCCACGAGATCGTCGAGACCGGCGAGACGTATGCACTGCCGACCGGACTCAGCGAGGACGAGGCGATCGGCGAGTGGTTCGTGGGCGGGCACACGGTGGTTGTGGCGGTCGACGAGAATCCGGGGTCGGTGGGCCGGATCCTCGGGTCTGCCCACTACGGGCCGAACCGGCCTGCCCGCGGGTCGCACGTGTCGACCGCGAGCTTCATGGTCTCCTCCGAGGCCAGCGGGCGAGGCGTCGGAAGGGCGCTCGGCGAGTACGTCGTCGCGGCGGCCGCAGCCGACGGCTACCGGAGCATGCAGTTCAACGCGGTGGTCGAGACCAACACGGCGGCCGTGAAGCTCTGGACGAGCTTCGGCTTCACCATCGTCGGCACGGTGCCCGAGGCCTTCGATCACCCGACCGAAGGCCTCGTCGGCCTGCACGTGATGCACCTGCGCTTCTAGCCCTTCGAGACCTCGATCTCGACGACCGCCCACGAGAGAGCCGGCAGGCGCAGCGTCGCGGTCGAGCCGTCGACGACGACTCCGTCGAGCGGCACGAGGCCGAGTGCATCCTGCGACTCGAGCGTGTTCGCGGTTAGGCGCGTGCCACCCGACGGGATCTCGAGCAGCTCGGCTCGGAGCACCCGGCCGCCGACGAACCCGTTCAGCGCCACTGTGACGTCGGCCGCCCCGTCGAGTCCGCGGTTGGCCAGGAACAGCGCGACGCGTCCGTTCTGCTCGTCGAAGGTCGCACTCACGTCGACCTGGTCGGCGTCGCCGAACTGCTTCGACGACACCTTGTCGCTCGTGGTCGCGGTGCGGAGGATCTCGCCGCGCGCGAGAGCCGCCATGCGGGCGAACGGCCAGAAGATGGTCTGCTTCCACGCCGGACCGTTCTCTTCGGAGCGGATCGGGGCGATCACGTTGACAAGCTGCGCCTGGTTCGCGATTGACACGCGGTCGCCGTGCCGCAGCAGCGAGTTGAGCAGCGTGCCCACCACGACGGCGTCGGTCACGTTGTAGGTGTCTTCGATGAGGCGGGGGTGCTCACGCCACGACTGTGACACGGCGCCGGGCTGGTCGTCGGTTTCGAGGCCGGTCTGGTACCAGACGTTCCACTCGTCGAACGAGAGGTTGATGTATTTTTTGGCCTTGCGCTTCGCCCGGACCGCATCGCACGTCGCGACGACCGACTCGATGAAGTAGTCCATGTCGACGGCCGAGGCCAGGAACGACGAGGCGTCGCCGTCGTGCTCCTGGTAGTACGCGTGCATCGACATGTAGTCGACCTCGTCGTAGGCGTGCGACAGCACCGTGTGCTCCCACGAACCAAACGTCGGCATGCCCGAGTTCGACGAGCCGACCGCGACGAGCTCGATGGACGGGTCGACGAAGCGCATGGCCTTGCCGGCCTCCTGCGCGAGGCGGCCGTACTCCTCGGCGGTTTTGTGGCCGATCTGCCAGGGGCCGTCGAGCTCATTGCCGAGGCACCAGAGCTTGATGTCGAAGGGGGCCTTCGCGCCGTTCGCGATGCGCCTGTCGGAGAGCGCTGTGCCGCCGGGGTGGTTCGCGTACTCGACGATCTCACGGGCCGCGTCGACGCCACGGGTGCCGAGGTTGATCGCCTCCATCACCTCGACGTCGGCGTCTTTCGACCACTCGACGAACTCGTGCAGGCCGAAGGCGTTGGTCTCGACGGTGTGCCACGCGCCGTCGAGGCGGCGCGGGCGCTCCTCGACCGGGCCGACGCCGTCTTCCCAGTTGTAACCCGAGACGAAGTTGCCGCCGGGATAGCGGACGACCGTGGGGCCGAGCTCCTTGACGAGCTTCAGCACGTCCTGGCGGAAGCCGCGCTCGTCGGCCTCGGGGTGGCCCGGCTCGTAGATGCCGGTGTAGACGCAGCGTCCCATGTGCTCGACGAACGAGCCGAACAGGCGGCGGGGCACCGGTCCGATCGTGAAGTCGCGGTCGATGACAATGCGCGCGGAGGGCATAGGGATCCTTACGTGGGTGGTGGGTGGTGTGGTGCAGAAGAAACGAGAGCGCAGGATCCCGGTGCTGCGGATCCTGCGCCCGTCGCGTGTCGAACTCGGGGTCAGCCTTTGAGGCCGGACCCCGTGATCCCCTCGACTATCTGACGCTGGAACGCCAGGTAGAGGATGACCAGCGGCAGAGCCGCGAGGAGAGCGCCCGCCTGGATGTCGGCGTAGCGCTGACCGAAGCTGCCCTGGACGGTGGCGAGACCGACCGGGATGGTCATCAGGTTCGGATTGGAGAGGACGAACAGCGGCAGGAGCAGGTTGTTCCAGACGCCGACGAAGGTGAGGATGATCACGGCCGCGATCACGGGGCGGGACAGCGGCATGATGACCGACCAGTAGACCTTCCAGAGGCCGGCGCCGTCGATGCGAGCCGCCTCCTCGAGCTCTCTCGGGATGCCGTCGAAGAACTGCTTGAAGATGAAAACCGCGATGACGGCGGGCACCTGCGGGAAGATGACCGACCAGTAGGTGTTGAGCAGGTTGACGGCGCCGAGCTCTTGGAAGATCGGCACGATGAGCACCTGGCTCGGGATCATGATGCCGAGGATGATCAGCAGGAAGACGGCGTTCTGGCCGCGGAACTTCAACCGCGACAGGGCGAAGGCGGCCATCGACGCGAAGAGCACGGTCATCGCCGCGGTGACGACGCTCGTGACTCCGCTGGCGAGGTACCAGTTCCAGATGTCTCCGGCCTGGAACAGCGCGGCGTAGGAGTGGAGCGTCGGGTTCCAGGTCTTCAGGATCTCGTTCGCACCGAGGGCCGCGGCGCCGTTGTCGGACAGCGAGGTCTTCAGAGCGAAGACGCTCGGGATCAGCCAGACGATCGCGAAGACCGTGAGGACGATGGCCGAGACGATGCCGAACGTGCGACCGCTGGTGCCCATGCGGGCCCCGGTCGGACGCGCTGCCGGAGCGGCGGCCGAGAGCGGCGACTTGGTGCGGCGTTCGGGAGCTGTGGTGAGGGCCATGATTAGGCCGCCTTTCGGACTGCCGCGCGGTCGACGAGCTGCCTGATGACGGCGATCGCGATGATGACGATGAGGAGGAGGACGGACGCGGCCGAGGCAGCGCCGAGACGGTTGTCGGTGAAGCCCGTGCCCGTGACGAGCGTCAGGGCGACCGACGTCGAGATACCGGGGCCACCGGATGTCATCAGGTAGACCTGGTCGAAGATCTTGAGGCTGGCGATGATCTGCAGCAGCAGAACGAGAGTCGTGGTGCGGCTCAGCAGCGGGAGCGTGATGTAGCGGATCTGCTCCCAGGTCGTCGCTCCGTCGACCGCGGCGGCTTCGTACAGCTCGCGCGGAATCTCTTGCAGACCGGCCAGGTACAGCACGAAGTTGAAGCCAAGCGTCCACCAGATCGTGGCGATCGCGATGCCGATCATGGCCGTGTTCGGGCTGGCCAGCACGCCGGCTCCCGGAGTGATGCCGAAGACGCTCTGCGCGCTCGCCCAGAGGCCCGACCCCGGCGTGAAGATGAACACCCAGATGAGCGAGATGGTCGCCGACGGCAGGATGTACGGGAGGAAGAACGCGAGGCGGAAGAACCACTGCCCGCGGCGCACCCGGTTGGTGAGAATGGCCAGGAAGAACGCCAGGACCACCAGCGGCGGCGTCGTGTAGAGCGTGAACTGCAGCGTGTGCCACATCGAGCTCCAGAAATCCGCGCGACCGAGCATCTCGGCGTAGTTCGCGAAACCCGCGAACGACCCGAGCCCGGTGCGGACCGTCGACGTGTTGAAGAAGCTGGTGACGAACATCCAGATGGTCGGCCCGAGCAGAAACGCCAGGTAGAAGAGACCGAACGGGGCGAGGAACAGCCACGCGCCGCGGCCGTCGCCGCGCGAGAGCACAGAGTGCCTCTTCGGTCGGGCTTCTGGGGCGGCCGCTGCGCGGCGGGTGAGAGCGGGAGCGGCGGTCACGACGTTGTACCTCCTGGGGTCGGGGTGCGGGGATTCACAGCGGGCTGGGGGTGTTGGTGTAGACCTTGAGCTGGCCCTTTATGGCCGACAGTGCGGCCTGCGGCGAGCTCGAGAGCTGCTGGACGAGAGCCAGCTGAGCACCGACTGTCACTTCGAACGTGGAGCCGGATCCTCCGTACCAGGCGGGGTCGTCGTAGACCGCGTCTTCAGCCGCCTTCGAGTAGTCGGCCTGGGGTTCGAGGGTCTTGTACGCCGAGCTGTCGAGGGTCGGCAGGTAGGCGGGAACGTGACCACCCATCGCCCAGGTCTGGCTCTGGTCGAGCATCGACTTGATGAACACCATCGCCTGCTTGCGCTGGGCCGGCGTGCGGTCTTTGCGGGGGAGCACGAACGTGTGCGAGTCGGCCTGCGCGGCCGGCTTGTCGAACAGGGTCGGCACGGGAACCATGCCGAACTTCAGGCCCTTGATCGACTGGGCTGTCGTGATCTCCCACTCTCCCTGGAGGAAGAAACCGGACTTGCCCGTGAACATCGCAGTCTGGGCACCGGCGTAGTCGAGGCCCTTGTTGAGCCACCCCTTCTTGACCCAGGAAGCGATCCGCTCCATGACCTTCGCGTAGGCATCGTCATTGACCGTGATCTTGGAGCCGTTGTCGGAGAGGAACGGGGTGGCCCCGGTGATCTGCCAGTACAGCGTCTGAAACACGCGCCACGGCGTAGCGGTCTCGCTAACGTTGGCGACCGTGATCGCCGTGCCACCGGTCACCTTGCTGATGGCCGCGAGAGCCGCCTCGAAGGTGTCGAGCCCGGTGAGGTCTTTCAGCTTGCCGTCGCTGTCGAGGAGGCCCGCCTTCTTCATCACGTCGGCGTTGTAGAACATCACCAGCGGGTGCGTGTCGAGGGGGATCGCGATGTTCTTGCCGTCGGTCTTCTGGGCGTCCCACGACTTCGCGTTGAACGAGTCGGCCGAGAGCCCGACGGAGGCGAGGTCGGCGTCGGTGATGGGCTCGAGGATGTCGCCGTCGTAGAGCGGCTTCGCGCGGGTGAGGTGGGCGACCGCGACGTCCGGCGGCTTGTTGCCGACCGTGGCGAGGGTCAGTTTCGAGTAGTACGGGTTGCCCCAGGCGAAGACCGTGGCCTGCAGCGACTTGGTGCCGCCGTTGGCCTTGCGGTAGCCGGCCTCCATGGTCTGCATGCGGCTGCCGTCACCGCCGCCGAAGAGGTTCCAGAAGATGAGCTGCTCGGGGTTGAGCGGCGAGCCAAAGAGGCCCGCGCCGAGCGGGGTGCTGGAGCAGCCGGCGAGGGCCACCGCTCCGGCCGTTGCGAGACCCGCGGTGAGCAGACTGCGCCGGGTGAACGTGGACGATGGACGGGGTGCCATTTCGACCTCCTTGTCGGTGGGCAACGTGGGTCTGCGGTGCTGCCGTCGGGGGGAGTGTCGACTGCGCCGCGCTGCGCTGGTGACGACTATTACATCGTTGTAACCCTGCGTCAAGTACCCCGTGCGAATCATCGCTCGCGGGCCGCGTGAGACCGGCCCGCGGCGCGTCAGTGCCGCGTGCGAGTCGACGCCCGCGACACGATGTCGTGCGGGATCGCGACGTAACGCGGCGCCAGGGTCCGATCGGACACCCGAGCGGCGAGCAGGCTCAGCGTCTGATCGGCGAAGGCCCGCTTGTCGAAGGTGACGGTGGTCAGCGGCGGCGTCGAGAACCGCGAGTCGGCGATGTCGTCGAAGCCCGCCACCGAGACGTCGCCCGGCACGCTGATCCCGCGGGAGGCCAGCGCCGACAGCGCCCCGAGGGCCATCGAGTCGGTGAAGCAGAAGAAGGCGTCGACGTCGAGCCCGCGGTCGAGCGCGTCGAGCACCATGTGGCGACCCGACTCGGGCGACCACTCGCCCGAGAGCTCGAGCGCAGGATCCGACGGAAGCCCGGCTGCTGCGATCGCCTGCCGGTAGCCTTCGGTTCGCTGTCGATTAGAGGCGCTATTGAACGCCGGCCCCACGGCTCCCACCGCCGCGATGCGGCGGTGCCCCAGGCTCAGCAGGTACGCGGTCATGTCACGCGCGGCGGTGATCGAGTCGACCGACACCTGGTCGACGAGGGTCTGCTCGACCTCGCCGATCACCACCACCGGCGGGAGCGAGTCGGCGCCCACGATCGCGCTGGCCTCGAGTGTGACGGGGTTGAGCACCAGGCCGTCGACGAGGTGCTCCCGGCCCCGCGACAGCAGCTCGCGCTCGCGCTCGGGGCGCCGGCCGGTCTCTTCGAGCTGCACGGCCCAGCCCAACTCGTGGGCTACCTCGACGAACCAGTGCAGCATCTCGGCGGTGTACATGGTGCCGAGGTCGGGGAACGCGAGGGCGATCGCACCGGTGCGCCCGTTGCGGAGGCCGCGGGCGCTGAGGTTCGGCACGTACTGGAGCTCTTTGACGGCGGCCTCGACCCGCTCGCGCGTCTCGGGCCGGACGAACACGACGCCGTTGACCACGTTGGAGACGGTCTTCGGGCTGACCCCGGCCCGGGTCGCCACGTCTCGAACGGTTGCGCGCATTCGGCCAGGCTAGCGGGGCGGCGCGGTCGGGCGCGTTCCGAATTCGAAGGAGAAACCCGGGCTGGCACCCCGCCGATCGGCATGAATCGGTCGCGCCGGCGCCGGATCTCCTTCAAATTCGGCAGCGCGGGGTCAGGCCGACGCCGTCGCGAGCACCTTCTGGATCCGCTGCAACGACACCGACTCGGCCGGTCGCAGGTCTCGCGCGAAGAGCGACAGCCGGAACTCCTCAATCATCCAGCGCGCCCGCACGATCGGCGCCGGTGCAGAGACCGCGGGCGGGAAGGCCCCACCCGCATCGACGTACCGTTGCTGCGCCTGCTGCACCTCGACCATCCAGGCGCGGTCGCGCGCGGGGTTTTCGAGCAGTTTCGTCACGCGGCGCTGGATGCCGACGAGGTAGACCGGCACGCGCTGCAGCTGCGCGATCCCGGTGGCCGACACGAAGCCGGGGTAGAGCAGGCGCGACCGCTGCTCGCGCGCATCGGTGAGCGCCGGCAGGAGCGCCATGTTCGTGGCCTGCTTCAGCGCCTTGTCGGCGTCGCGAGCGGCCGTCAGCGTCCGGGCGACGAGCGAGACGGTCTGGAACATCTGATCCATCATGGCTCCCGACACCCGATCGCGCACGGTCTCGAACTCCTTCTTCGTGAAGACGACGCCGTCGGGCTTCACCCGGTACAGCACGTCGTCGACGACCGCCGTGAGGCAGTCCGCGAAGAGCGCGGCGGTGTTCTGGTACGGGCTGGTCGCGAGGATGAGCTTCTCAGCGCTCGTCAGGTGCTGCTGCACATAGGCGATCGGAGACGGGGTGCCGAGCATGAGCAGACGCCGGACTCCGCGCGGGGTGGCGAGAGCCTGGTCGGCGGCCGTCGCCATGAGCTGGATCGACACCGACGCGCCATCGTCGACGAGCGCCGGGTAGGCGCGGATCGTCGTGTCGCCGTGCTTGGTGTCGACGAAGGCGGGAAGGTCGTCGAAGTCCCACTTCGTGATGCCGTCGCGCTGGATCGTCACCCGAGAGGCGGGAGCGGTCTCGGTCGCCCGGGCCACACTGCGGCGCGTGTCTGCGGCGAGGGAGCGCTGCAGCGCGCCGAGCTCTTTGTCGATCCCGACGACACGCCCCTTCTCGTCGACCACCGCGAACGTCATGCGCAGGTGAGCGGGCACGCGCGACACATCGAAGTCGGTCTCAGCTACGGGGGCGTAGGTGAGCCGCTTGATGACGCCCGCGACGGTCGCTATGAACGACACCTGCGGATCCTGCGGTTCGTCAGGCAGTTCCGCGGTGATCTTCGCAGCCCAGTCGCCTGCAGGAACCACGCTCTTGCGCAGCTGCTTCGGCAGCGACTTGATGAGCGCGGTCACGAGCTCGTCGCGGAACGCCGGCACCTGCCAGTCGAAGCCGACGGGCTTGAGCGATGCCAGCAGGGGCAGAGGCACGAGCACCGTCACGCCATCGTCGTGCGAGCCCGGCTCGAAGCGGTAGCGGAGGGTCAGCGCCTGGTCACCCTGCCGCCACGTGGTTGGGTAGGCCTTTTCGTCGACCTCGGGCTCGTCGTCGCCGAGGAGGTCGTCGGCGCGCATGGTGAGGAGGTCGGGGGTTTCGGCACGGGCCTTGCGCCACCAGCCCTCGAACGATCGCGTCGAGACGACGTCGGCGGGGATACGGCGGTGGTAGAACTCGAACGCGGCGTCGCCGTCGACCAGGATGTCGCGGCGGCGGGTGCGCTCCTCCAGCTCGGTCAGCTCGTCGATGAGGCGGTCGTTGGCGTCTTGGAAGTTCTGGTGCGACTCCCAGTCGCCCTCGACGAGGGCGTGTCGGATGAAGAGCTCGCGGGCATAGACGGGGTCGATGCGGCTGAACTGGACTCGCTGGCGCGGGATGATCGGCACCCCGTAGAGCGTGACCCGCTCGAAGGCGACGACCGCGCCCTGCTTCTTCTCCCAGTGCGGTTCGGAGTGGCTCCGCTTGACCAGGTCGCCCGCGATCGGTGCCGCCCACGCGGGATCGATCGAGCCGGCCACGCGGGCGAACAGGCGTGAGGTCTCGACGAGCTCGGCGGCCATGATCGCGTTCGGCTGCTTCTTTGCGAGAGCCGATCCGGGGAAGATGACGAAGCGCGACTGGCGCGCACCGACGTAGTCCTTCTTCTGCAGGTCTTTCAGGCCGATTTGGCTGAGGAGCCCAGCCAGGAGCGACTTGTGCACGCCGTCGGGGTTGGCGCTCGGCTCGCCGACGTGGAGCCCGAGGTTCTTCGAGGCGCGGACGAGCTGCCGGTAAACGTCTTGCCACTCGCGGATGCGGAGGTAGTTGAGGTATTCGGCCTTGCACAGGCGGCGGAACGCACTCGAGCCGAGGTCTTTCTGTTGCTCCTCGAGGTAGTTCCAGAGGTTGAGCAGGCTGAGAAAATCGCCCGACGGATCGGTGAATCGAGCGTGCTGCTGGTCGGCCTGGGCACGGCGTTCGAGTGGACGCTCGCGCGGATCTTGGATGCTGAGCCCCGCGACGATGGCCATGACCTCGCGGGTGGTGCCGTGCTGCTTCGACTCGAGCACCATGCGCGCGAGACGGGGGTCGATCGGCAGGCGCGTGATCTGGTGGCCGAGCCGGGTGATCCGCGGCTCGTCGGTCGCACCGCGCGACTCGACGGCGCGCAGTTCGCGCAGCAGGTCGACACCGTCTTTGATGCCGCGCGAGTCGGGCGGCTGCAAAAAGGGGAACTTCTCGATCGCGCCGAGGCCGAGCGAGATCATCTGGAGGATGACCGCAGCCAGGTTGGTGCGCAGGATCTCGGGCTCGGTGAACTCCGGCCGCTTCTCGAAGTCCTGCTCGGAGTAGAGGCGGATCGCTATGCCGTCGCTCGTGCGGCCGGAGCGGCCGGAGCGCTGGTTGGCGCTCGCCTGCGAGATCGCCTCGATGGGCAGGCGCTGCACCTTGGCCCGGGTCGAATACCGGCTGATGCGCGCGGTGCCGGCGTCGATGACGTAGCGGATGCCGGGCACGGTGAGGCTCGTCTCGGCGACGTTGGTGGCGAGGACGATGCGCCGACGCGTTCCCGGTGTGCGACTCGTCTCGAAGACGCGGTGCTGGTCGGCCGCGCTCAGCCGGCCGTAGAGGGGAAGCACCTCGGTGGAGGGCAGGTTGCGGCCCCGGATCGACTCCTCGGCGTCGCGGATCTCGTTCTCGCCCGAGAGGAAGACGAGCACGTCGCCGGAGCTCTCGCGGGCCAGCTCGTCGAGGCCGTCGTTGATGCCTTGGAGGTAGTCGCGGTCGTCGGCTCGGGCCGGTCGGTCGCCCCGGGAGTCGAGATCATCGGGGTCGGTGCTGGATCCTTCGGTTTCTCCGTCAGCACTGACCTCATCGGCGACCAACGGCCGGTAGCGCACCTCGACCGGATAGGTGCGGCCGGAGACCTCGATGATGGGGGCGCCGTCGAAGTGCTTCGAGAACGACTCCGGGTCGATCGTCGCGCTCGTGATGATCAGCTTGAGATCGGGGCGGCGGGGCAGGAGCTGCTTGAGATAGCCGATCAGGAAGTCGATCGTGAGGCTGCGCTCGTGCGCCTCGTCGATGATGATCGTGTCGTACTTGGTGAGGTCGCGGTCGAAGTGGATCTCGTTGAGAAGGATCCCGTCGGTCATCAGCTTGATGCGGGTCGCGTCACTGACATGGTCGGTGAACCGGACCTGGTAGCCGACGAGGTCGCCCATCTCACTGCCGAGCTCGTCGGCGATGCGCTCCGCGACCGTGCGGGCGGCGATACGGCGCGGCTGAGTGTGGCCGATCATCTCGCGACCGAGGTCGAGGCAGATCTTGGGCAGCTGCGTGGTCTTGCCCGAGCCTGTCGCACCCGCCACGATGACGACCTGGTTGTCGCGAATGGCAGCCGCGATGTCGTCGCGACGCTGCGAGATCGGCAGCTCCGGGGGGAAGGTGATGGCAGGAATCATGAGCCCTCCAGCTTACCGCGCGGGTCGGTGAGGAGTTATCCACAGGGTGGTGGTCGGGGCCAGCGGGGGAGTCGCTCGGGTTGCCATCCTCGTCGCATGACTTCTTCGTATGACTCCAGCTCAGAGGGCGTTCAAGCCCTCATCGTCTTCACCGATCCCGTCTGCGTCTACTGTCTCGACCTCGTGCACGAGGGCCTCACCTCCGAGGCCGAGATAGCCGCTCGTGCCGCCGAGCGCATCGGCGTCACGGTCGAGCACGCCGCCGCGGTGCTCGACGGGTTGATCGGCGTCGGGTACATCGGGCGGGCTGGTCTCACCGAGATCGCCGATCTCGGGCTCGACGACTTCGCCGCGCATTTCGAGAAGGCGATGGATCAGCTGGAATGGCTGCGATCGAAAGGGGAGGGGCGCCAGGTCGACGACATCCTCGTGGCGTTGGACGCCGCCTGGAACACCCGCAGCGCCGATCCGGCGAAACGGCTCAGCGCGGCGCAGTTTCGCGCGTCGGCGGCGGGTCGCCGGCACGCCGCGAGGCTCGAGGCCCGGAGTCTCGGGCACGTCTCGGCCGTCGGAGCAGCCGAGGGGGCGCGCGCGTGATGATGTCGCCCGACCGGCGGGCCCTGATCCTCCTACTCAGCCCCGCCGTCTTGCACCTGCTCGACCTGCTCCTCACCGGCGTGACGAGCGAGAAAGACCTGACGCAGCGGACGGCCGGCCGGCTCGGCATCCCGACCTCGCACGCACGGGAGGTGCTCGAGAATCTCGTGCGCAACGACTTCGTCACGCGCGAACGCTCGGGCGGCTACCGAGGTCTCGACGAGGCTCGCTTCCGAGACGAACTTGCCGCCGCTCGTCGCCATCTGGTCGGGCTGCGCCTGGCTGGCGACCATGCCCAGGCCGACCTGCTGGAGCGCGCTCTCGACAGCGCATGGGACGCCCGGAGTGCCGACGCGGCTCGCAAGAAGAGCGCGAGGCGGTTCATCCGGTCGGAAGACGGCCGTCGTCTAGACGACCTGATGCAGAGTCAGACGCTGGGGGAGCCCTTCGCGCTCCTGCGGTTGCAGAAGAGGGCGGGGTAGGCCGGGGGTCGCCGATACGCGATATTTATGCCATGCTGGCGCGCATGGAGGCAGTGGAGCTGAAAGCGGAACCGGTCGTGGCCCTCGTCGGTGGCGGGACGGTGTTCCTGGCAGGCGTCGCGTCGGTGGGGGCAGGTCGAGTCTCAGGTGCCTTCCTTCTCGGGGCGCTGGCCTGGTCGGTGGGGCTTGCGGTGCTCGCCCTGGGGCTCCCCGGGAGGGAGGGCGTCTTCGGCGCGGGCAGGGCGGTGCGGCTGCTACTGGTGGGAGCGGCTTCGCTCTCGCTCGCGACAGCCATCGCGTCGAGTTTCGGCAGCGTGCCCTCCGAAAGGTTCGAGTCGCCGGCCGTTCAGGCGTTTTCATGGGCATTCGTGGTGGTCGAGCTCGCGGCCCTGGTTCTCCTCGTCGCTGGCGCGATCCAGGTTGGTCGAGCTCCCGACGCGTCTGCCCGCGCTCGGAACGGCCTGGTCGCGCTCGCTCTCGTGGCGGTCGTCTCCTCCGTGCTTCCGTACGTCGTCCTCGCCGCTCTCGCCCCGAGAGACGTGCAGATCGCGGCCGACGGTCTGTTCTGGGTCTCGCGGCTCTTCGCGCTCCTGACCTGTGCAGTGGGCGTCTGGTTCGCCTGGCCGTGGCTTCAACCTCGGGTCGACGCCGGTGTCGCTGCTGTGGCGCGGGCCTACCGCCGCTACGTCGACTCGACCCCCTAGGCGCATCGCCGGTGTGCCGACTCGATCCCGCAGGCGGTCTGTGTCTGTGTCTGTGTCTGTGTTGCCGTCGGGAGGGGGACTTTCTCTTTTCCTGATTGATTCCAAAGTCAATTGAAGAGTCAAGTGATCGGACCGCTTCTACCGGCCTCACTAGCGCGGTCTTCCGGGACGAAAAGCGTCGTTCCAGAAGAATTGCATCGTTCTGCTCGCTTGACTTTGGAGTCAAGTGAGCGGTCGCGCCGCACGCGAGTCTTGGGCAGCAGAGTCGTGGGCAGCAGGCTGGCTGTGAAGTCAGTCCAGGTGACCCGGACGACTTTTCCGCCGATCCCCGAGGTCATTTGATTTCAGAGTCAATGAGGAAAAAAGAAAGGGTCGACCCGGGCGGCTGAGACATTCGCTGCCGCGAGAGCGCGAGCGTCAGCGGAGCCATCGACTAGCGGGCCGACCCAACACACGTTCGTCATCTATCACGAAGAAGGGTAAGACCGCGTATGCCGGCGCTTAAGATGCGACCGATCGAAGCCCTCGCGAACCCCGTGCGGCGCTACCTCGTCGAGCTCCTCTGCGTCGGCGAACAGACATCGGGTGACCTGGCGCAGATGTGCTTCGATCGATTCCACATCAGCTGGGGCGCGGTCTCGCGGCACCTCAAGACCCTCACGGCATCAGGCCTGACGAAGACCATCCGCCACGGTCCGGTCCGGTTTTACCTGCTCGAAGACGACTGGCTCGAACTGCTCGACGCGGACGTCGACGACCTGCGAACCCACTGGAACGCCGGAGCCGACACTCGTCGACTCGGCTGGGCCGAAGTGCTGCGCGACGAGATCCTGCCGCGGAGTGTGTCTTCTCCGAAGTCGAGTCTTCGTGGATCCTCGACGTTCACCACCGCCGAACTCGGCCGCGGTCGATCGGAATGGAGCGACTGGCAGGAGGCGATCTGGGATTTCGAATGAGGCGCTCGCGACGATCAGGAGCGATCCGTATGCTGTGATCACCGCTCGAACCCGAGTCGTCAACGAAGACGAAATTGGAGCTCCAATGAGTAGTTCCCGCACCTCCCCCTCTCGTGCCACCGCGTCGGTCGCTTCCATCCTCAAAGAGTCGGCCGACCGACACGCCGATGCGGTCGCCGTCGTCGTCGGTCCGACCGAGACAACCTACTCCGAGCTGTGGGCCGAGACCCGCGCCTACGCCGGCGCTCTCCGTGCCAAGGGCGTTACCGAGGGCAGCCGCGTCGCCATGCTCGTGCCGAACGTGACCGACTTCCCCCGCGTCTACTACGCGATTCTCTCGCTCGGGGCAGTGGCCGTTCCGATCCACGCTCTGCTCAAGCAGCATGAGATCGAGTACGTCCTCCACGACAGCGGATCGGCCATGCTGGTCTGCGCCGCACCACTCCTCGGCGAAGGGGCGCCCGGCGCCGGTCTGGCCGGCGTCGACGTGGTCACCGTGCTGGCACCGCCCGATCTCGTCACCGGCTTCGATCGCCTCGAGGCGCTCGCCGAGGCGGCCGAGCCGATCGACACCTATGTGCCCCGCGACCCGTTCGACACCGCGACGATCCTCTACACGAGCGGCACCACGGGTCAGCCGAAGGGCGCCGAGGGGTCGCACTTCAGCCTCCTCGAGCAGACCAACGCCCTGCTTCTCTCCACGTTCAAGATCGAGGCCGGCGATCGTCTTCTCGGTGCGCTTCCGCTGTTCCACACGTTCGGCCAGACCTGCACCATGAACGTCGCCTTCCGGGCGGGCGCCACCATGGTGATGGTGCCAAAGTTCGACGGCGACACGGCCCTCCGAGTGATGGTCGAGCAGCACTGCGACATCTTCATGGGCGTCCCCACGATGTACATGGCTCTGCTCGACGCAGCGACCCGCACCGAGTCGCGGCCGAGTCTCAAATACGCGATCTCCGGGGGTGCCGCGCTTCCCGTCGCGATCATCGACCGGTTCCGCGAGATCTTCGGGGCGGAAATCCACGAGGGCTACGGCCTCACCGAGACGTCGCCCGTCGCGACCTTCAACCACGTCGGCCGCACGCCGCGTCCCGGAACGATCGGCACGGCCATCTGGGGAGTCGACGTCGAGGTCGCCGACCCCAGCGTTTCCGACCGCATCGTGCTCATGCCGAACGGCTCGATCGGCGAGATCGTCGTGCGCGGCCACAACATCATGAACGGCTACCTCAACCGCCCCGACGACACCGAGAAGGCGATCGTCGACGGCTGGTTCCGCACGGGCGACCTCGCCACCAAAGACGACGACGGCTACTTCACCATCGTCGACCGAACGAAAGACATGATCATCCGCAACGGCTACAACGTGTATCCCCGGCAGGTAGAAGAAGTCCTCGCCAGCCACCCCGACGTGCGCATGGCCGCCGTGTTCGGTGTGCCCCACGAGACCCATGGACAAGAGATCGAGGCGGCAGTCGTCCTGGCGCCCGAGAGCACGACGACCCCGGACGATCTCATCGCCTTCGTCGCCGAAGAGATCGCGGCCTACAAGTACCCCCGCGTCGTGCACGTGCTCGACGCCCTGCCCCTTGGTCCGAGCGGCAAGGTGCTCAAGCGCGAGCTCGTCCAGCGATTCGCCCCGGCTCACGCGTGAGAGACGTCGAGGTCCGCGTCCACCGAAGCGACGAGGGGTTCCCCAAAGAACAGGAGCTCGCCTGGCAGCTCGCCGAGCTGGCCGTCGACCCGGTGCCCGTCGCCGACGATGTCACCGAGATGATCATCAACCGCGTGATCGACAACGCGGCGGTGGCGACCGCATCGCTGCGTCGCGCGTCGGTGGCAGCGGCGCGCGCCCAGGCCGAGGCACATCCGATCAGCCCCGCGACAGACCCCAAGCGCCGGGGAGCAACCGTATTCGGCACCGACCCGACCCTCCGCTTCGCCCCGGAATGGGCCGCCTGGGCCAACGGCGTCGCCGTCCGCGAGCTCGACTTCCACGACACCTTCCTCAGCGCCGAATATTCGCACCCGGGCGACAACATCCCGCCGCTGCTGGCTGTCGCGCAGCACGCGGGCCGTTCAGGATCCGACGTGGTGCGTGGCATCGCGACCGCGTACGAGATCCAGGTCGACCTCGCTCGGGCGATCAGCCTGCACCGCCACACGATCGACCACGTCGCGCACCTCGGCCCGAGCGCTGCAGCGGGCCTCGGCACGCTCCTCGGCCTCGACGCCGAGACGATCTACCAGGCGATCGGCCAGGCCCTCCATACGACCACCGCGACGCGGCAGTCGCGCAAGGGCCTCATCTCCACCTGGAAGGCCTATGCGCCGGCCTTCGCCGGCAAGCAGTCGATCGAGGCGATCGACCGCGCTATGCGCGGCCAAACGAGCCCGTCACCGATCTACGAGGGCGAAGACGGCGTGATCGCGACCCTTCTCGACGGCGTCGAGGCGGGATACTCGGTACCGCTGCCGGCTGGGGGCGAGCAGAAGCGCGCCATCCTCGACACCTTCACGAAAGAGCACTCGGCCGAGTATCAGGCGCAGGCCTGGATCGACCTTGCCCGCCGACTCGGCCGCGAGCACCCGGAGCTCCGCGATTCAGCGCGCGTGGCGAGCATCGTGCTTCACACGAGCCACCACACCCACCGCGTCATCGGTTCCGGTGCGAACGACCCGCAGAAGTACGACCCCACCGCTAGCCGCGAGACGCTCGACCACTCCATTCCCTACATCGTCGCCGTGGCGCTGCAAGACGGCGAGTGGCACCACGAGCGCTCCTACGCCCCGGAGCGGGCCGCCCGCGCCGACACGGTCGCTCTCTGGCGGTCCATCACGACGGTCGAAGACGCCGAGTGGACTCGCCGCTACCACTCGCTCGACCCGGCCGAGCAGGCGTTCGGCGGACGCATCGAGGTCACGTTCACCGACGGAGGCACGCTGGTGGAGGAGATCGCGGTGGCCGATGCGCATCCCCTGGGAGCACGGCCGTTCCAGCGAGCGGACTACGTGGCGAAGTTCCGGACCCTGGCCAGTGGGATCCTCGATTCGTCGTCGATCGACGCCTTCATCGACCTCGCCGAGCGTCTTCCCGAGCTGACCGCCGACGAGCTCGGCGGGCTGACCGTGATGCCCGATTCTGCCTATTTTGAGGGGCTCACCGTGCGCGAGGGGTTGCTGTAGTGCTGTACTCCTCGGTCTCGGCTGCCGACAAACGCGTCGCCCTGCGGCGGGCACTCGACGGCCCGGGTCTGGTGCGGCTGCCGGGTGCCTTCAACCCGCTGAGCGCTCGGCTGATCGAACGCAAGGGCTTCGAGGGCGTCTACATCTCGGGTGCCGTGATCAGTGCCGACCTCGGCCTGCCCGACATCGGCCTGACGACCCTGACCGAGGTCGCCACCCGGGCCGGGCAGATCGCCCGCATGACCGACCTGCCGTCGATCGTCGACGCCGACACCGGCTTCGGCGAGCCGATGAACGTCGCGCGAACCCTGCAGACGCTCGAAGACGCCGGGCTGGCGGGCCTGCACATCGAAGACCAGGTGAATCCGAAGCGCTGCGGTCACCTCGACGGCAAGAGCGTCGTTGACGGCGAGACGGCGGTCAAGCGGATCCGCGCCGCGGTCGACGGTCGTCGCGACCCGAACTTCCTGGTGATGGCGCGAACCGACGTGCGCGCCGTCGAGGGTCTCGCGGCCGCCGTCGATCGGGCGAAGGCCCTCGTCGACGCCGGCGCCGACGCGGTGTTCCCCGAAGCGCTCGAGGGCCTCCGCGAGTTCGAGGCGATGGCCGATGCCCTTGACGTGCCGATTCTCGCCAACATGACCGAGTTCGGCAAGGGCGAGCTGCACACGGCCGACGAGCTCGCGAGCGCGGGGGTGAAGATCGTGATCTACCCGGTCACGCTGTTGCGCCTGGCCATGGGCGAGGCCGAGCGCGGTCTCGACGAGATCGCCGCCGCCGGCACGCAGGCGGCGCTCCTCGACCGGATGCAGCACCGCCGAGACCTGTACGACCTGATCGACTACGAGGGCTACTCGCAGTTCGACGACTCGATCTACACGTTCGACCTCACGAAGGAGTGACCGATGACGACATCCGCAGCGACCGACACCGCACCTGAAATCCACAAGGGCCTGAACGGTGTCGTCGTCGACGAGACCCGCGTCTCCAAAGTCGACGCCGCCTCGAATTCCCTCCTCTATCGCGGGTATCCGGTGCAGCAGCTCGCCGGCGCCGTCCCGTTCGAAGACGTCGTGTGGCTGCTCTGGCGCGGTGAGCTTCCGACCGCTTCCGAGAAGGAGGCGTTCCGCTCTGCCGAGCGCGGTGCCCGGGCGCTCGACCCGACCCTCCGCTCGCTGATCGATTCGCTGCCGAAGTCCACGCACCCGATGGATGTCTTGCGGACGGCCGTGAGTGCACTCGGCACCCTGGATCCTGAACCGGCGAAGCCGTCGCCCGACGAGACCTACGAGAGGGCTCTGCGGGTCTTCGCCCAGATCCCCGCCCTGATCGCATACGACCAGCGTCGACGACGAGGGCAGGATCCAGTCGACTCCCGCGACGACCTCGGGTATTCGGCGAACTTCCTCTGGCTCGTCTTCGGCGAAGAGCCCGATCCGCGCGACGTCGAGGCGTTCGACGTGTCGATGACCCTGTACGCCGAGCACTCCTTCAACGCGTCGACATTCACGGCTCGCGTGATCGCCTCGACTCTCTCCGATCTGCACTCGGCCCTCGTCGGCGCGATCGGCGCGCTTCGGGGCCCGCTCCACGGCGGTGCGAACGAGGCGGCACTGGCTCTGCTGGAAGAGATCCACGACCCCGACCGGGTCGACGCCTGGCTCGATGCGGCCCTCGCCGAGAAGCGCACCCTGATGGGCTTCGGGCATCGCGTCTACAAGAACGGCGACAGTCGCGTGCCGACGATGGAGGTCGCTCTCGGGCGGCTGCTCGACGAGCGGCCCGGGCAGGAGAACGAGCGGTTGCGCGATCTCTACGACGCGCTTCAGCAGGGCGTGCTCGAGCGGAAGGGCCTCAAGCCGAACGTCGACTACCCGTCGGGCGTTGCCTACCACCTGCTCGGATTCGACGCCGAGGTGTTCACGCCGCTGTTCGTCGCGGCGCGGGTCGCCGGCTGGACGGCGCACGTCGTCGAGCAGCGCGGTGCGAACGCTCTCATCCGGCCGCTGAGCGAGTACGTGGGGAAGGGGTATCGCGACGTTCCTGTGCCGTAGCGTGATCCTCATCGGGCTGACCGCCGCCTGCGCCGCAATCTCTCTCATCCTGCGTCGCCGGGATCGGCGCATGGACCGGAACGGGGTGCTGCTGGTCGGTGCCGTCTTCTTCGGCGTCCTCGGGGTTGTCGACCTCGCAGCGCACCGGTTCCCGTGGTCGAGATCGTGCTGGCGGGCGGAATTCTGGTGTCGCGTCAATACATGATTGCTGGTGCGCTCAGTCGAGCGCGGGTATGACGTGCACAGGATATGTCGCGGGTGGAGTATGTCGAATCCCCGGAGTGTGCGTGCCGTCCCTTGCCGACGCCCGGCGGACAAGCCCACCTGCCGCGGCGCATTTTTTGTCCGCCTTGCGTTTTAGTTGGAACCAGTTGCACGGGCGGTAGTCAGCGGTCAGGCAGTGCGCGGCGACACACCTCGCGGTACTGGTCCCCGAAACGACTGAGGGCGCTGTCGATGTGGTAATCGAGTTTTCCCTTGAGAGAGCGAATGACCTCTGCTGTCACCGTTTTCTCAACAACGGCGCTTGCGCCGGGGACTGCCCGATCGAGATCTTGGCGTAGCACGTCGTAGTCGCTCAGGCGCTTTGTGCGTGCTGCGGCAGCAGACGCCAACATGCTCATACAGGTATCTCGATCACCGTCGAACGCAGAGTACGAGACGTTCGTCGCGGCTGACCTGCTGGGTTTGCTTGCGCCCGGCATCGATGCAGCCTGTGTCAGGGCATCGAGCGGCCCCATGACGATCGAGTTCTTGCCCCGAACGAACCAGCGGTCATCTCCGATCGTCGGCTCCCACTCCTGGAGCACGTGGGGAATCGTTTCGGCATGGGCATAGACGCGGACGAATACCCCGCGCTTGTCACTTCGGATGCAATCCGTGCCCCGTGCCGGGTCGAAGAACGAAGCGTCGGACTTGAAAGGCAACCGCTCTTCGCAGACGAGGTCCTGTGAAAGAGCTTTATTCTCGCGGTCAAGCGAGGCACTGTCGAGGGGTTTGGAACGGCCCGTTCCCTCTTCGGTCGTCTGCGATGTGCTGGGGGCCAGGATTGCGAGCGACACAGAGGTCGCGAGCATTGCGAGAACGAGTGCGGCAAGAGCGTTTTGGTGGGGTGTGCGCACGACTCTATCGCCAGTTAAGTCCAGTCAAAAATGCCGAAGAATAGCCCCTGATCTTTTTGTTCGCTGCAACCTGACCCCAGAGAATGGTCGTTCTTCCGGCCGTCGCATTCACGCCCGCCAGTTGCCAGACAGGCTTCCGGAGGGCATTGAAACCGAGCCCCTGAACGGTGGCTTTGCCCTTTCCGCTTGTCACCTCCCAGACGTAAGTGACAGTGGCGTGGTTGGACGTTCCGATGAGATAACAGCCGGGAACCGAGTTAACCCATCCGCCGGGATTTGCCGAGAAGTTGCGCCACGTGTCACAGGAGTTGGCTCGCTGGTCCCGCTCACCAGCTGGAAGATCTCCGTTCTCATCGGAAAACGACGTGGGCTCGCCCTTCCGTGGCTCGTTGGCGATGAGAACGCCCGAGTGCTCTAGCTGAGCGAGGGATGCCCGCGGTGGGACGGCCTGAGCAGGCGATACGACGCTCAAGGCCAACGTTGAAGCGAGGGCTGCGGCGAGAATTGCAGAATTTGCGATGTTCATAGTTGCTCCTTTGTGCGCTTTCAAGCTTACGGTTCAAGATATTTAAGTCAAGAATGTCATGTTCCCCGGGATTTTCAGAGGCCCGGCGTAGGTTCACAACATGCCCAACGAGCTCCGCGATGCCATCAGCCCGTACCTCCGCAGCCACGCCGACAACCCCGTCGCCTGGCACGCGTGGGGTGCCGCCCCGTTCGAGGAGGCCGCCCGCCGCGGACTCCCCGTGATGGTGTCGATCGGCTACTCGACCTGCCACTGGTGCCACGTCATGGCCCGCGAGAGCTTCTCCGACCCCGAGTTGGCCGCGCACCTCAATGAGCGCTTCGTCGCCATCAAGGTCGACCGTGAGGAGCACCCCGACGTCGACGCGAGCTACCTCGCCGCCGCCGGCGCCTTCACCGGCAACCTCGGCTGGCCGCTGACCGTGTTCGTCACGCCCGAGGGCCGCGCGTTCTTCGCGGGCACCTACTATCCACCGGTTCCGGTGCAGGGCACTCCCTCGTTCCGCCAAGTGCTCGATGCCGTGTCCGAGGCCTGGACCGACCGCCGCGACGAGGTGGAGCAGAACGCCGGTGAGATCGCCGCCGCGCTCGCCGCAGCGTCGACGACCACAGGCGTAGGTACCGCCGCAGGCGACACCGCAGGATCCGACGTCACGGCAGACGAGATCCAGGCGCTCGTGGCTCGGCTCGCGTCGTTCGAAGACGATGAGTTCGGCGGCTTCGGCCGCGCCCCGAAGTTCCCGATCGCGCCCGTCCAGCGTCTGCTCGTCGACGTGGCGACGAGTTCGTCGCCGGCCGCACCGGCTGCGCGAGCGCTAGTGGGACGCACCCTCGACGCGATGGCCTCGTCGCCTCTCCGCGACCCGGTGGAGGGTGGCTTCTTCCGCTACTCCGTTCGGCGCGACTGGCACGAGCCGCACTACGAGCGCATGCTCTACGACAACGCCGTGTTGCTCGACGCCTACTCCCGTGTCGGATCGTTCGACGTGGCCGCGGGCATCGTCGACTTCCTGCTGACGACGCTGCAGCGGCCGGGCGGTGGTTTCGGGTCGGCCCAAGACAGCGAGAGCGACCTCGGCGAGGGCGGCTACTACTCGCTGGACGCCGAGGGGCGGGCCGCGGCGACACCGCCGAAGGTCGACGAGAAGGTGCTGACGGGGTGGAACGGCCTCGCAATCGGCGCGCTGGCAGAGGCCGGGGCGCGGCAGGGGCGAGCCGACTGGATCGCGGCGGCGAGAGCGGCGGCGGGTCGGATCCTCGGGTCCTCCGTGTCGTCAGACGGCGTCCTGCTGCGGGCCACGTCGGAGCGGGGTGTCTCCGAGGCCGTCGCGACCCTGGAAGACTTCGGCATGCTCGCCGAAGGGCTGCTCCGGCTCGCAACAGCGACGGGCGAGGTGTCGTACGCCACGGCTGCGCGCGACCTCGTCGAGCAGTGCCTCCCTGAATCCGGCGATGCACGCGTGTTCGCGGCTCCCGGCGGCGGAGACCCGGTGCTCGCCGCGCAGGGGCTCCAGCTCGCGAGCGACCCGTCGGAGGGCGCCTACCCGTCGGGCCTGTCGGCCATGGCCTCGGCGGCCCTGACCCTGTCACAGCTCACGGCCGACGCTCGCTACCGGGACGCCGCCGCGCGCGCCGTCCGCTCGGTGCACGACCTGGCACTCGACAACCCGACCGCTTTCGGGGCGATCCTGTCGGTCGGTGTCGCGCTGTCGGATCCTGCGGTTCAGGTGGTCGTCGTGACCGACGGGAGCGAAGGATCCGACGGCTCGCTCGCCGACTCCGCCCGCGCCGTGCGACAGCCCGGCGCCGTCGTGGCCGTCGTGACGGAGGCTCAGGCGGCAGAGTGGTCGGCCTCCGGATTCGAGCTCTTCGAGGGGCGGGTGCTCGGCGCCGGTGATGGAATTACTGCGACGGCCTACGTCTGCCGCGACTTCGTGTGCCGGCTGCCGGTCGGCTCGGTGCCCGAGTTCGAGGAGCAGCTCGCCGCCGTTGCCCGAATTTGAAGGAGAAACTCGTGCTGGAGGCCCCGGATCGGCATGTTTCCCGTCGCCGCGGCGCGTTTTTCCTTCAAATTTGCACGCGGACCAGGGGCTAGCGGGCTACTTCCAGCTCGGCACCCAGTAGTGCAGGTTGATGAAGGTCCACGGCGCCTGGGTCGCCGTCCACATCGGGTAGTAGAAGATCGTCAGCACGACTGCCACGATCACGATCACCCCCACGACGCGGATTCCGCTCAGGCGGCGGAGCGGATCGTCGGTGCGCTTGCCGAGGATGATGCCCAGAGCGGCTACCAGCCCCATCACGAGATAGGGCTCGAACGCGATCGTGTAGAACTGGAAGACCGTCCGGTTGAGGTACATCATCCAGGGCAGGTAGCCGGCGGCGACGCCGATCAAGATCGCCCCCGACTGCCACTCGCGGTAGCGCGCCAGCCGGTAGCAGAGGTAGAGGCAGGCGAGCACGGCGGCGTACCAGATCAGCGGGTTCGCGATGCCGCTGATGGCCTGGCCGCAGCGGTCGACGGTGCAGCCCTCCTGCCCCTTCGAGAGGCCGAGGTAGAACATGCTCGTCGGCCGCTGCATCACGAGCCAGAGCAGCGGATTGGCCTGGTAGGGATGAGGCGTCGAGAGCCCCACGTTGAAGGCGTAGATGCTCGACTGGTAGTGCCAGAAGTTCTGCACGACATCGGGCACCCAGGCGAGAGCCCCCTTCCAGCGGTCGGTGCCACCGCCGTCTTCGACCCAGGTGCGGTAGTAGCCGCCCCTCGTCGCGAACCAGCCCGTCCAGGTGGCGATGTAGGTGACGGCCGCCATCGGCACCATCAGCAGGAACGTCACCGGTCCCTGCTTGAACAGCGTGCCGGTGCCCCAGAACTCCACGCCGACCCGCCGCCTCGCCATCATGTCGACGGCCACCGTGTAGAGGGCGAAGACGGCCAGGAAGTAGGCCCCGTTCCACTTCACGCCCGACGCGGCCCCGAGGAGCACGCCCGCGGCGATCAACCACGGCCGGTTCCACAGGGCCGGGCCCCATGCCAGATCGCGCCCGCGTGCATCCATCCGGGACACCCAGGCATCGAGCCGCCGCTTGCTCTGAGCCCGGTCGAGCAGGACCGCGCCGAAGGCGAGCAGTGCGAAGAACATTACGAAGTTGTCGAGCAACGACACCCGCGACAGGACGATCGCCTGGCCGTCGATGGCGAAGAAGAACCCGGCCAGCACTCCCAGCACATCGGATCGGAGCAGGTGCCGCGTGATGAGCGTGACGAGGAGGACGGCGAGGATCCCGACCACCGCCGTGCTCAATCGCCAGCCCGCGGGGTTCGCTGGGCCCAGCGCGGCCATGCCGAGCGAGATCATCCACTTGCCGAGCGGCGGATGCGCGATGAACTCCGCGGCGCTCGTGAAGAGCCCCGTCTGCCCGGCCGCGAACTTGCCGTCGACATCACCCGGCCAGGTGCCCTCGTAGCCGAGGTTGTGAAGAGTCCAGGCGTCTTTGACGTAGTACGTCTCGTCGAAGACGAGGCTGTCCGGGTGGCCGAGGTGCCAGAGACGGAGAAGAGCGGCGATCACCGTGACGAGTGCGGGGCCGCCCCAGCGCCAGGCACGCTGTCGGGCCGGAGTCTGGAGTACCCGGCCCCACCAAGCGTCGATCGGCGCGAGCCCCCACCGATGGGCGACCGGCTTCCGCGGTCGCTCGACCCGGTCGGGCTCGTCACCGTGGGGGGATTCGCCGCCGGGGCCTTCGACGGGCGCGTTTCCGACCAGCTGGTCGAAGTCGCCGCTCGGCCGAAACGTCATTCGGCCATCGTAGATGGCCCGACGAAGGAGAATGGGCGGGTGATCGTTCTCGCGGCAACTCCTATCGGCAACCTCGGCGACGCCTCCCGGCGCCTGATCGAGGCCCTCTCGAACACCGAGGTGATCGCGGCGGAAGACACCCGCACGGCCATCCACCTGATGCGCGCCCTCGGCGTCGAGAACCGCCCGCGGCTCATCGCCCTGCACGAGCACAATGAGCGCGAGAAAGCATCCGAGGTCGTCGAGCTGGCGCGGAACGCCGACGTGCTCGTCTTGACCGATGCCGGGATGCCGGCCATCTCGGATCCTGGGTTCCCGCTCGTCGAAGCGGCGGCCGCAGCCGGAGTGACCGTCACCTCCCTTCCCGGCCCGTCGGCCGTGCTGACGGCGCTCGCCGTCTCGGGGCTGCCGACCGACCGCTTCACCTTCGAGGGGTTTCTGCCGCGCAAGCAGGGCGATCGTCTGCGGGTGCTCGGCGAACTCGAGGGCGAGCGCCGCACGATGGTCTTCTTCGAGTCTCCGCACCGCCTGGCCGACTCGCTCCTCGACGTGGCGTCGGCGCTCGGCGAGTCGCGGCGCGTGGTCGTCTGCCGCGAGCTGACGAAGCTGCACGAAGAGGTCAAGCGGGGCACCGCGGCCGAGCTCGTCACCTGGGCTGCCGAGGGGGTTCGGGGTGAGATCTGCATAGTCATCGAAGGATCCGCGGCACGTCACGTCGACCTCTCGGCCGGCGTCGCTCTCGTGCTCGCGGCCGTTGCTGCCGGTGACCGCCTGAAGGAGGCCGCCGCCGAGGTGTCGGCCGCGACCGGTCTCTCGAAGCGAGACCTGTACCAGGGGGCGCTCGCCGCTCGTTGATTGTTGCTCTCGTTGAGTGGGCGGGTGTTGTTGAGAGTGGGCGGGTGCTGGAGCACCCGCCGACACCACACAACACCCGCCGACTCCCGGAGAAGACCCGCCGACTCCCGGGAAAGGCCCGCTGACTTGCGTCTAACTTCGCGGGTTAGCTTCACCGCCGCGGTACTCCGGCCCGCAGCAACAGTCGCGTGAGGGGATCACCGCGCCAAATGTCGTCCCAGACCCATCGGATCACTCGGTAGCCAGCGGCTCGGAGGGCATCCTCGCGGCGTTTCTCCCGCCAGAGTTCGTCGACGTCTACCTCGACGCCCCGGCGCCCGTATTTCACGAAGCCGTCGCACTCTCCGATCAGCTTCAGCTTCCGCCAGTAACAGTCGACGCGGGGATGCCGTCCGTCGGGTAGATCGAGCTCGGCTTGAAGCTCGGGCAATTCGAATCCGGTCTCGATCATGTGAGCTCTGCTGAACGACTCGGCCACTGATTCTGCGCGGTTATCGGCGAGCGAAAGAAGGCGCCCGGCTCTCGCCCGGTTTCGGAGGCTCGACCGCCCGGTCAGCTCGGCTAGGAGTGCTTCGGGCGTCGTGCGCTGGCTGTGCAGAGCGGAGTCGAGCATGACGAGCGATCGGCGCAGAGAGCTCGTCGCCGCGACGTCGACAAGAGTGCGATCGAGGTTGGTGGCCAAAACCGAGCGCACTTCGACGGGCGCCGCAACGTCGTTGGATCGATGGCTCAGGATGCCCGGCTCTGATCGGCCGCCGTTCACACCGTGCATCAGCACGTCGAGCCGGTCGGGCAGGGGCCCGAGAAGGGGGAGACCGTGCAGGATCCCGGCCGTCACGTGACTGAACACGAGCGGCTTGGGCCGACTCAACGTCGTTGCCTGGGCTCTCGCGATGAACCGCCTTCGCGCGTCGAGGTCATTCCACTCCCCGGCATTCATGTACACCCCGCGGCGCACACGTTCGAGGGTGCCATCACGCGAGCCCTGCGATTGGCTCCAAGAGGGGACTCCGCTCGCCTCGAGGTTTCTACTCGTGTGGAGGGGCAATAGTTCGTCGTCGTTCGATGTCATGCCGAGATGGTGCCCAATGCGTCCCCCTGCTCGCTGGCGTTGTCCACAGGCGCGGTCCTTCGAGTGGGCGGGTGTTGTTGAGAGTGGGCGGGTGCTGGAGCACCCGCCGACTCTCAACAACACCCGCCGACCCGCGGGGAGCACCCGCCAACCACCACCACACGCCGAAACGCACCGCCGCGCGGCTTTAGGATGGACGACATGCCCGCCGGCGACGCCTTCTTCATCACCACGCCCATCTTCTACGTCAACGACGTGCCCCACATCGGGCACGCCTACACCGAGGTCGCGACCGACGTGCTCGCTCGGTGGCACCGCCAGCGCGGTGACGACGCCTGGCTGCTCACCGGCACAGACGAGCACGGCCAGAAAATTCTGCGCACGGCGACGAGCCACGGCGTCTCGCCGAAAGAGTGGGCCGACAAGCTCGTCGAGGAGGCCTGGATCCCGCTCCTCGAGACGGTGAACATCGCCAACGACGACTTCATCCGCACCACCGACCAGCGCCACGAGACCGGTGTGCAGACCTTCCTGCAGAAGCTCTACGACGACGGCTTCATCTACCAGGGCGAGTTCGAGGGCTTCTACTGCGTCGGCTGCGAGGAGTACAAGCAGGCGTCCGATCTGGTCGACGGCACCGGTCCGTTCGAGGGCCAGCAGGTCTGCGCCATCCACTCGAAGCCCGTCGAGCTACTGAAGGAGAGTAACTACTTCTTCCGCATGAGCGACTTCGAGAAGCCGCTGCTCGATCTGTACGAGTCGCGGGCCGACTTCATTCAGCCGGAGAGCGTCCGCAACGAGATCGTCCAGTTCGTCAAGCAGGGCCTGCGCGACCTCTCGATCTCGCGGGCCTCGTTCGACTGGGGCATCAAGGTGCCGTGGGATGACAAGCACGTCGTCTACGTCTGGTTCGACGCCCTGCTCAACTACGTCACCGCCGTCGGCTACGGCGTGCCCGATCAGCAGGCCGAATTCGACCGCCGCTGGCCCGCCACGCACATCGTCGGCAAAGACATAGCGCGTTTCCACGCCGTCATCTGGCCCGCGATGCTCATGGCAGCCGGTCTGCCCGTGCCGAAGCATGTCTTCGGCCACGGCTGGCTCCTGGTCGGCGGCGAGAAGATGTCGAAGTCGAAGCTGACGGGTATCGCGCCGCAGCAGATCACGGAGACCTTCGGCGTCGACGCGTTCCGCTACTACTTCATGCGCGCCATCACGTTCGGCAACGACGGCAACTTCTCGTGGGAAGACATCTCGGCGCGCTACCAGGCCGAGCTCGCCAACGGATTCGGCAACCTCGCGTCACGCATCATCGCCATGATCACCCGCTACTTCGACGGCACTGTGCCCGTCGCCGGCGACCTCGACGCGGCCGACCTCGCCATCCGCGAGACCGAGGTGCGCGTGACCGCCGCCGCGGACGCGGCGATCGAGCGGTTCGCGATCCACGAGGCCCTCGGTTCGATCTGGGAGCTCGTCGATGCCCTTAACGGCTACATCACCGAGCAGGAGCCCTGGGCTCTCGCGAAAGACGAAGCCAAGCGCGATCGTCTCGCGACGGTGCTGAACACGGCGCTTCGGGGTCTCGGCACGCTGACCGTGCTGCTCAGCCCGTTCATCCCGGATGCCACGCGCAAGCTGTGGGAGTCGATCGGCCAGGGCGAGCTGACGAGCCAGAACGTCGACCGCGCTCCGGAGTGGTCGTCGGCACCGAGCGTTCAACCGCTTCCGTCGACGCTCTTCCCGCGCATCGAGCAGCCGGAGCCGGCCACAGCGTGACTAACGCAGAATCCGGCGACGGAGCGACGATGCCCCCGTCTCACGACCAGAACGCCGGCGCGACCCACATCCGCAAGCGCAGTGACGAATCGGGCGGCCAGAAGCGCGATCTGAGCTACCCGCCGCTGCCGCAGCCCCTCACGGTTCCGGTCTACGACAACCACACCCACCTCGAGATCGAAGACGGCGAAGAGGGCCTCGACTACCGCGAGCACCTCGATCGGGCGTCGAGCGTCGGCATCCGCGGAGTGGTGCAGGTCGGCAACGACGTGGCCACATCGCGCTGGTCGGCCGAGATCGCGAGCCGTGAACCGCGCGTGCTGGCAGCGGTCGCTCTGCACCCCAACGAGGCGCCGAAGCTCGCCGCCGCCGGAGAACTCCACGAGGCGCTGGCCGTGATCGACGAGCTCGCCGCCAGGCCCCGCGTGCGTGCCGTCGGCGAGACCGGCCTCGACTGGTTCCGGCTTCCCGACGACGACACCCGCGACGCCGCCCGCGCCGCGCAGCTCGAGTCGTTCGAGGCGCACATCGAGATCGCCAAGAAGCACAATCTCGCCCTGCAGATCCACGACCGCGATGCCCACGACGATGTCGTCGCAACGCTCAAGCGTGTCGGCGCCCCCGAGCGCACGGTCTTCCACTGCTTCTCGGGCGGCCCCGAGCTGGCCACCGTCTGCGCCGAGAACGGCTGGTACATGTCGTTCGCCGGCACGGTCACGTTCAAGAACGCGCAGGCCCTCCGCGACGCTCTCATCCAGGCCCCGCGCAGTCTCATCATGGTCGAGACCGACGCGCCTTTCCTCACGCCGAGCCCGTTCCGCGGCCGCCCGAACTCGCCATACCTGATCCCGCACACCCTGCGCTCGATGGCCGAGACCCTCGGCACCGACGTCGGCATGCTCGCTGCGCAGATCACGTCGACCACCGAGCTGGTCTACGGCACGTGGGAGTCCGACCCCATCCGGATCGAGGCCTGACGTGGTATCCAGCACGCTTCTCGGGCCCGCCGAGATCCGCGACCTCGCCGACCTCCTCGGCATCCAGCCGACGAAGAAGCTCGGCCAGAACTTTGTGCACGACGGCAACACCGTGCGGCGGATCGTGGGGGCTGCCAAGGTCGCACGCGAGACTCGCGTGGTCGAGATCGGGCCGGGTCTCGGATCCTTGACTCTCGGTCTGCTCGAAGCCGGCGCCTCGGTCACCGCGGTCGAGATCGACAAGCGGCTGGCCGAACAGCTGCCCGAGACCGTGCGCCTGCTGCAGCCCGACGCCGACCTGACCGTGGTCGTCGCCGACGCGATGAGGGTCACCGAGCTGCCGTCCGAGCCGACGCACCTCGTCGCAAACCTGCCCTACAACATCTCTGTTCCGGTGCTCTTGCACTTTCTCGAGCACTTCCCGTCGCTGACGCGAGGGCTCGTCATGGTCCAGGCCGAGGTGGGGCTCCGTCTCGCGGCCTCGCCCGGGTCGAAGGTCTACGGCTCGCCGAGCATCAAGGCGGCCTGGTACGGCATTTGGTCGACGGCGGGTCAGGTCAGCCGCCAGGTCTTCTGGCCGGTGCCGAACGTCGACAGCATTCTGGTCGCCTACGACCAGCGCGAACCGAAGGGAACCGAGGTCGAGCGTGCCGCCACGTTCGAGCTCATCGACGCCGCGTTCCAGCAGCGTCGCAAGATGCTCCGGCAGTCGCTGTCGGTCGTGTTCGGGTCGTCGGCGGAGGCATCCGACGCGATCGAGCGCGCGGGCCTGGCGGCGACGGGTCGCGGCGAAGAGCTCACGGTCGACGACTTCCTGGCCATCGCCCGAGTGCGGCTGGCTGACCGGGCCGAGTAGTCATGTCTCCGAAGCGGAGGCGACAGCCCGAGGGGGCGGAGAGCGCACCGAGCGGGTCGAGTGCAGCCATGAGCCCGGCGACGCGCCGAGCGGCGGCCGGCCCCACGGATGCCAAGCTTGCCGCGAGGTCGGGACGAGGCGTGGCCGAGTGGTTCGAGATTCTCGACGCCGAAGCCGCCACGCGTCTCTCGCACGCGCAGATCGTCGACCTGCTCGTCGAGGTCTACGAGGCGCCCGACTGGGGTGCCGAGTCAGTTGCCGTCCGGTATCAGCAGGCGCACGGCATCGCGCTGCCCGGTCAGCAGCCCGACGGGACCTTCGCGGTGGCGGCGAGCCGCAGCATCCGGGGTGCCCAGACCGACCTCCTCGACAGCGCGATCGCCGAGGCCGCCACGATCGGCGGTGCCGCGCCAGCCGAGGTGCATCGCCAACCCGAGCGCTGCGTCGCCGTGTGGCTGCTCGAGAGCGGCGACCGGCTCGAGGCTCGCGTGGGCGCGTCTCGCGAGGGGCGGTGCGCGGTGACGATCGAAGAATCAAGGATCCGGCTGCCCGAACGCGTGCCCGAGCTGCGTCGTCGCCTCGAGCATGCCATCGAGCGCGTCGCCGCTGATCCCGCTAAGCGATGACCGCACGTATACATACATGTGTATTGAGTATTGCTAATTGGTATATTTAACGATTGACTGCTCGTGACAGGGAAGGGCCTTGTCGGCAAGGGGCAACAATGCAGTCATTGACCACCAGGCACAGCGGACTTTTCGCCGGGATGGCTCTCGCCGCCGGGATCGTCGTCTCTCTCGCACTCCCGGCCGCGCCAGCGCAGGCCGCCCAGTGCAACTTCAAGAGCGTGTCGACTACTAATGTCAACGGTCGGGTGCAGGGCAACAGCACGACGCAGTGTCAGGTGGGGCTCAAGGGCACGATCACTCAGCGCGTTTTCCACCGCTATCCCGGAATCATCCCCGATGCACTGGTCTTCTGGGGCGCAAAGCTTGGACCCCAGAACGGAGCGTCGTTTAGCTACTCGAACCGGCGCTGTGACAACCAGACGGAGGCCGACTACTACACCAGGGTCGAAGTCGACTACGGCGGATCTAAAACCAGCGGGGCCAAGCACATCCGCACGTGCGCCGGAACAGGGGGCTGATTCTTGGCAGCCATAGCGCCCGCGCTGCGCGTCGAGTCGCTCGTGGCGCGGCGCGGGCGGCGGCTAGTCCTCGACGAGCTTTCGTTCGTGGCGAACCCCGGCGTCCTCGCTGTCCTTGGGCCGAACGGGGCTGGGAAAAGCACTCTATTGCGCGTTCTCGTAGGCCTCGGGCAAGCCGATGCGGGAATCGTCCGGTTCGCCGGGCACGACCTGCGGAGCGGGAACGGACTCAAGGCTGCTCGAGCAATGACGGGGTTTCAGCCTCAAAAACCCCAGTTTCCACCACGGTTCACCGTCGCCGAGTCGGTCGGTTACGCGGCCTGGCTGAAAGGCATCCCACGGCAAGGGTCGCTGAAGGCCGTGACCCGCGCCCTCGAGTCGACCCATCTGACTGATTTAGCGGGGCGGGCTCTGCAGAGATTGTCCGGTGGTGAACAGAAAAGGGCGGCCATCGCCCAGGCCATCGTCCATTCCCCGGAGCTTCTCCTCCTGGACGAGCCGAGCGCAGCTCTGGATCCCGCGGAGCGTCGAGCCGTCCTTCAGGTCATATCGGTTATCGGTCAGACCACCACTGTGATCATGTCAACCCACATCACATCGGATTTGGCATCGGCAAACGATGTGCTCATTGTTGATCAGGGACGGGCTCGATTTCACGGTTCTGCGGGTGACTTCCGACGCCGGAGCACTCGGGGCGCAGTGGACCAGTGGGAGTCGGCTTACGCCTCTGTGACGGGAACGTCGTGAACGGCATCGGGGCAGTCTGGTTCCTTGCTCGGCGGTCGGTTTTGGGCCCAATCGGCTTCGTTGTTGCAGTCGCCGGTATCGCGATCGGGCTCGGCGAGACTGCCGAGGGCCTCTACCTCTGGCGCGACCGAACAGCGGCTGTCGCGGCGAGTCTGACCCTCGTGTTGCCTCTGGTGTGCGGCATGTCGGCCGTCGATGCTCGCCGATTCCGCCAATCGTCCTTCTTCGTGCTCGCGCGCACCTCTATCAGGGGTGGGTATCACGCCGCCGCCGCGACCGTGGCGACCTCGGCGATTCTCAGCACGGGCGTCTTCCTTGTCTGTGCCGGTGGAGTCTTCTTCTCGTGGGGTGGGTCAGGTGTTCCCGGGGGTTCGCCCGACTGGTCCTGGCTGCTGTCGTCGTACTTCGCGGTCGTCTCCGCCGGGCTTGTCGGCTTCGGGGCGGGCTTGGTCTTCCCCGTCTGGTGGATAGCTCCAGCCAGCTGTATCACTTCTTACGGGGTGGGGGTCATCGCGACTGTTCTGGGCACCGCGGTCGGCCCGAACGTTCCCGAGCTTTCCCCGCTTTTCGTGGCCTCGCTGGGCCCGTATTTCGACCTCAACGATCCCGTGTTCGCCGGCCGAGCGACGTGGTTTCTCGGTATCGCAGTCGTGGCGGCAGCGGTCTGCTTTCTCCGCATCGCCCGCCCTCTGGGACCCGCGGTGGGCTTGGCCGCTGCCGGCGCGTGTGCACTGGTCGCCGGTGCCGGCCTCGTGTGGATGACGCCAACGGGGCCTACGACGAACACGCCCTCTGACGCATTCCACTGCTCGGGGGCAAGACCTCGGCTCTGCCTCATTCCGGCCTATGAGCCCGTCCGTCGGCCCTTGAGTGATGCCCTCGGCCCCCTACAGAGACGCTTGGCCTCCACACCGTTCGCCATCAACACAGTCGTGGTCACATCACGCGGCGGCGGTTTACGGGAACCCGATGGTTCGGTGCAGTTGGTGGTCGACGATCTCGCTACAGGGTGGCAGGCGCGCGACCTGGGAGAGCTCGTACAGATGCAACTCGCGTCTCGCCAACCGGGATCGCCGTGTGCTCCTTATGCCCCTGTCTCTTCGGAGAGGATGCTGTTCGGACCGAACCTCGTTTTCGTTGGATGGGCAACCGGCTCGCGTGCTGTCGCTGACGAATGGGACGACGGCGGTGAGGCCTACGATCGACTCGCGTCGATGTCCGAATCCGAGCAGAAGACCTGGGTTCGCGGTCACGTGCGAGAGCTCTGCGGCGGCGAGGCCTCGCTGACGTCGCTCCGATGAGAGGTCTGGCAAAGTCGTTTCGGCTCACGGGTGTTGGTTCGGTCTTGCTGCTAATCGGCTATATCTGTGGTTGGGGGCAGAGTGTGGCTGTCGGTGTGGGCTACCAGATCGACTTTCATGTGCCCGCATCGCTCCTTCTCCCTCTGGTCGCCGCCTGCGTCTCACTCGCCGTTATCGTGGACCCCTTCGGCGCGCTCGTCGTCACCTCGGTCCGTCCGCTTCGTGTTCTCCTCTGCGGACGTGTGCTCGTCTGCTCGTTGCTGTTTGCCGGGGGATCGGCGATCGGGCTGACCGTAGTCGGGGGCTCGCCACCCGAGTTCTTCGTCATCATGCGTAACGGGGCACTGTTGATGGGGCTGGGCTTCGCCGCGATAGCAGTCGTAGACCTCATCTTCGCGTGGGTACCCGGTTGCGCTTACGTCATCACGTGCATGGCGGCGGGTTCGGCAGCCCACGAGGGTCGAGCTTCATGGGCGGTGATCCTGGAGGAAAGTGCAACGCCAGCGGTGCCCTGGATCGTCTCCCTGGCAATCGTCGGTGCGGGGCTGGCGGCCCTGCTGCCGAGAATCCGGCGCATTCAGGCACGTCACTAGCCGCGTGTGACTTCAGGAGGCGAACCGACGCAAATCGGCCATACCGACGCGGCGAACCGGGTCGATATGGCCGATCCTCGTTACTTCGAGGCCGGTGCCTTCTTCGACGCCGTGAAGTGCGCCGCGATGCGGCTGCTCGACAGTGCGCGCGGGTAGAGCGACACGTCGTCGACGGTGCCGGTGAGGTACGGCTTCGCGATCGTCGATCGATCGCCGGCAACGCGCCAGTAGCCCCAGCGTGACGGAAGCGAGATGGCCGCTGTCTTCGAGGCGACGACCTTGCCGTCGACGAACAGCTGTGCCGACTTCGTCGTGGCCGTCAGTGCCAACTGGTGCCACTTGCCGTCGGCGATGCTTCTCTTACCGAGCAGGTCGCCGGTGGTCGTCGATCGAAGGTCGAAGCCCGGAAGGCCCTTCGAGCTCACGTAGAGCATCCGGTCGGTCGCTCCCGAGGTCCGGCCGATCGAGTCTCCGAAGACGACCACGGTGCCGCCCTTGCCCGTAGGCACCTTGACCCACGCTTCGATGGTCTGCGCTCCGGCTGTCGTGGTCGACGGCTCCGCGGTGCCGGCGTACGTTGACGTCGCACCGGTGAACTGGGTCGCGGTGGTGCGGTCGGCACTGGAGCCCGCGGCCCCGGCGACGGGCTTTCCGAAGACGGTCAACGGAGCGAGTCCCGTCTCGTCGCGGACGGTGCTGCCGCTCGCCTGCCCGAACCGCCAGAACGACGTGGGCTTGTCGGCGAGGACCGACGCGGCGTACGCCGGTGGCGCAGAGGAGGCGATGGTCACCGAGACGCGGTCGCCGAGCGCGGCGTTGCCGTACGGGTCGATGGCCCGGATTCGGTACGAGTAGGTGGCCCCGGGAGTGAGTCCCGTGTCGGTGAATGACAACCGGGGTCGGTACCAGACGCTCGAGTCCGCTTTGACCTGGTAGAGGGGCGCGTCGTTGAGGCTGTCGCGGTAGAGCTGGTAGGTCAGCGTCGAGTTGTCGGGGTCGGCGTTCGATTTCCAGCTCACCGTGGCCGTTCCCGGAACCGTCGACGTGACGGTGGGCAAGAAGCCGGCACCGTTCGACACGGGGCCGGTCGACTGAGCTGCGGAGGCCGGTGCGGCGAACCGCGCGAGACCCTGCTGGGGGCGTCCGTTGACGGCCGTGAACTCGCCGCCGTACAGCACGTACTTCGACGTCGCGGCGACGCTCCAGGCCGCCTGCTGCTTGCCCGTGAAGGTCCCCGGGGTGAGCTCGGGGTACCAGTTGAGCAGGCTCGGCGAAGGGCGGCCGGTGAAAGCGGCGTTCGGCCCGGATCCTCGGTCATTGAGCTTCTGGGTCGCTGCGAGCGTGAACGCGAGAGCGCGCCGGTGGGTCACCGGCTTGGTCTCGCGGAATCCGCCCACGGAGTCGCAGTTGTGAGCGTGCCCGGCGGTGTACACGACCGAGCCCGAGACGGCTGCGGAGTACACGTCTCCCCGACAGGTCTCGAGCCATCGGACGGCCCCGGTCGACCAGTCGGCTCGGAACGCCCCCTCGAAGTTTCCGCTGGTTCCGAAGCGGAACGCTGTGCCGATGACACCGGTCGACGTGGCCGTCAGGCTCGTGATGGCCGAGTTCGCCCCGGCGTTGCGGACTACGCGGTCGACCGCCCAGCGCGTGGTCTTACCCGTGGTGCGGACGAGCGAGGCGAGGCCATAGCCGTAGGTCGACGAGCCGTTCACCGACGTGAAGGCTCCGCCGAGCACGACCCGTGTTCCGCGCGGCGCGATTGCGATCGACGTCACGTCGCCGCCCTTGAGCTTGGGGGCCCACGAGGTGAGAGCGCCCGTGCTCGACGACACGGCGGCGACCTTCACTCGAGACCGGCTGTCCATCGTCGTGAAGGCTCCGCCGGCATAGACCGTCGACCCGTAGACGCCGATGGCGCTGACCTGCTTGTTCGCGGAAGCGCGGAACGACGACACGACGTTGCCCGAAGCGGGCGAGATCGCGGCGATCCGATTCCTCGTCGTGCCGTTCACCGTCGTGAAGTCACCGCCGATGTAGAGACGCTTCTTGTCGGCTGACGGCACGATCGTCTTGACCTGGCCGTTCAGCACGGGCGCGAACTTCGCGATCAGAGCGCCCGTCCGGATGTCATACGCCAGGATCGACGAGCGCTTGACCGTCGACCGGCCGGGCAGGGCGCCGTCTGGTCGCGCGGTCGAGAACTTGCCGCCGACGAAGACGGTGTTGCCGACGACGGTCTGGGTCCAGACGACGCCGTTGATCTGAGGCGTCGGAAGAGACACCGCCGAGACGGTGGCCGGAGTCTTCGGGTTGGTCGGGGCGGTGGGTGCGGAGTCCGCGAGCGCGGCATCGGCGACGACCAGGCTTCCCGCGACGAGCGCGAGAACGGTTGCCGATGCGGCGGCGAGTCTCCTGTTTCGGGACAGGAACAAAGGGGTGCTTTCAGTGCGTGGTACTGGATCAGCGTCTTGGCACCAGTTCGCTTGGGGGAGGGCGAACCGGTCGGGTAGCGGTTGACGCGGAGGTGGCTCGGGTAGCCGTGTCGGGCCGTAGCAACGACACTCCCGAGATTACTTCGAATTGTCGAGAAACGCGATGGGCAGTTTCGGGGCCGGTCAGAAATCGGTGAGGTTGCCGCGCAGACCGGAGGTACCGAACGAGGAGCGCAGGATCCTGCGCTTCCGCAGCTCGGGCACGAGCCGGTCGAGCACGCGATGCACCGTGACCGGGTGCAGGTCGCCGTTGAAGATGAAGCCGTCGTTGTCGGCGTCGTCGCCGAGCCGTTCGATGAAGTCCGCGACCTGCTCGACCGTGCCGACGAACCCGGATCCGTCACTGATCCGGCCCTTGCGGTATTTCGCCACGAAGAGCTCGCGCAACGGAGTGGCCGGGTCGGCGCCGCCCACGAGTCCGCCGATGCTGCCCGTCGACACGTGCTGACCGAAGACCGCCGGGTCGAGCGGCCTGTCGAGGTCGAGCCCCGTGAGGTCGGTCTCAGTGATGATCGACTGCCGTTCGATGACCTCGTGCAGATCGGCGTCGCTCGGGTGGGCCGAGGCAGCCACGATCCGGTCGACCTCTTCCTCGCTCGCGACGATCTCGGGGGTCAGAACGAAGAGGATCCGAATGTCGGTCGCCTTCCGCCCCTCGGCCTCTCGGTGGATCTTCTGCCGGTATGCCCGGACGGTCTCCACGTCGAGCTTCGCGAGTGCGAGCTGCACGTCGCTGTTGCGCCCGGCGAACTCCAGGCCGCGGCCCGAGCCGCCCGGGGAGACGATGACCGGGTCGCCGTCTCCGCCGCCGGCCGCCGGGTCGAACGGGGGAGCGTTGAGCGGGCCGTCGAGCGAGAAGTACTCGCCGCGGTGCTCGAACGCGTCGAGCTTCGAGCCGTCGGCGTAGCGCCAGGTGTCGGTGTCTTCGACGATCGCCCCGTCAGCCCAGCTGTGCCAGAGCTGGCGGACCACGTGCATCCACTCCTCGGCGCGGTCGTAGGACTGATCGTGCGCCAGCTCGGGGATTCCGAAGTGGCGGCTGCCCTTGACGTCGGTCACCACGTTGAGGCCGACGCGGTAGTCGCTCAGGTGCTGCAGAGTCGCGAACTGGCGCGCGGCGAGGTAGGGCGGGAAGACGCCGGCGTTGATCGTCGGGGCCACGCCGAGGTGCTCGGTCGCGGCGAAGAGGTACGGGGTGAGCTGGAGCGGGTCGAGCTTCGGAGCGCCGAGGGCACCGCGCACGCGCAGGTCGAGCTGCTCGCGGGGGCCGGGGGAGAGGCTGTCTTCGATGATCAGCAGGTCGAGGCCAGCGCGCTCCAGTTCGCGCGCCGACTGCTGGTAGAGGTCGGGGCGATCCCACCGGAGGTTCCAGTGCCAGTCGGGCCGGAGCCAGCCCTGCGGGCCGAAGCCTCGGCCGAAGAACCATCCGAAGTGCTGCATCCGTGCCATTGCTCCAGTGTGCCCGGCTCGCCGCCGCGATGCGACGCGAATCGGCCAATGTGACGCGGCGCGGCGCACGATATTGGCCGATCCACGTCGGTTCACCCGGCCAAGTAGTCGAGTGCGGTGAGTGCCGTGACCGCGGTGATGAGGCCGCCGAGGCAGGGCACCCACCACGACGATCGGCGGCGGCGGTATCGGAGGAGAGACCCCACCGTAGCCAGGACGAATGATCCGACGGCCACTCCGAACGTGACGTTGAGAGCGATGCCGCTTCTGAGCGGATCGTGTGGTCCGACGATCCACGGTCCGAAGAAGACCGCGACTACCGCCACCCCGGTCACAATCAACTGAGCCGTGATGAGAGCGGCCATAGCCAGCAGCTGCCTCAAGGTGCTCCGCTTGGGGTCAGGGTCGAGTCCGAGTCCTGGCGACCAGTCATCCTCATTAGCCGGGAACAGCGTCTACTCCTTCACTACGGGAATGCCGGATCGGGTCTGGTCGATGTTCCAAGCTCGCATGAATGCGTAGGCCGCGTAGGTCGACCGGGAGGCATAGCTGGAGTGAATCGCATCCGCATTTGATCCCAATCCCTTTTGGCACCAGCGATCACCGGTGTAGCAGTAAGACCGAATGATCGGCATTTGCTTGGGCTTGCTTGATGTTGCCGAGGGGTATGCAAGTCGCGTCCAGGAGGCAAGGGCGCCCGCGCCTCTCGCGAAGAGACCGTTGCCCCTCCCGGAAGCCGACGAGTTGTACTTTTCACCCGCCCGATATGACGGGTCTCCGAAGAAGACGACACTCGTAATGTGGTGGCGGTCGGAGCTTGCAATCGGGCTGACGCCGGAACCCGAGAGGACATTGCCAATCACATGGGCACCTTGGGAGTAGCCAGCAAGGTTGATAGAAGCGTGTGGGCATTCTCTGAATATCGTTCCTAGGAGGCTACGAAGATTCGTGGCGCCTGTCTTCACGCTGCCGTAGTACGGATCCGGAACTGATGTCGCCGTCGCCGGGTAAGTGAGCGCTTGGCTCCAAGTCGGGATGTCTTTGTCCTCGTTGAAGAAGCTCTGGACCAGTCCGACCGTGCCACCCATGCCTGGGCGCTCGCCGGTTCCGCGTACTCCGATGAAGATCAATCCGGCGCCGCATCGCTCCGGCATGATTTTGGCAACAGCGGGCGAGGTGCCTGCCAGGCCAGGGAGCATTGCCACAACCGCAAGAGCTCCAAGTTGAGTTGCGCGTCTGCGGCCTCCGCGAAAAACACCGAGATCCTTACATTCGTATGTTACACATGCAAACTTCATGCGAATTAACTATCAGAATTCTGCAAATCTCGTCAAGCTGGAGCGACCGTAGCCGGAGGCAACAGTTCAGCGCACACCCAGGCGAGTGCCTAGGCTGAGGCGGTGACCGATCAGCCCACCGTCTACGTGATCCACGAGAACCCCGAGTGGTTCCCCCCGCTGCGCGCCGCATTCGAGGCCGAGGGCGTTCCCGTCGAGGAGCTCCTGCTCACCGACGGCGCCATCGACCTCTCGGCCGAACCCGCCGAGGGCGTTTACTGGTCGCGCATGTCGGCGAGTGCCCACACGCGCGGCAACGAGTTCTCGAAGGAGTTCACGCGCGCAACCCTGTCGTGGCTCGAGGCCGCGGGTCGCCGCACGGTCGGTGGCCGCACGGTCATCGACCTCGAGGTCAGCAAGGTGCAGCAGCACGTCGCTCTGCAGGCGCTCGGCTTCGACGTGCCCCGCACGAAGGCCGTGTTCGGCACGACCGATCTGGTCGCGACCGCGGAGGCGTTCGGCGCTCCGTTCATCTCGAAGCACAACCAGGGCGGCAAGGGCCTCGGCGTCCGCCGCTGGGATTCGATTGACGAGTTCCGGGCCTGGGTCGATGGCCCGGACTTCGAATCGTCGCCGGATGGCATCACGCTCATCCAGGAGCTGCTCGTCGGCGCCGAGTCGTTTGTGACGCGGGCCGAGTTCGTCGGCGGAGAATTCGTGTATGCGGTGCGCGTCGATACGTCGGGCGGATCCTTCGAATTCTGCCCGGCCGACGCGTGCGCGCTTCCTGGCCAGGCCCCGCTCTTCGCCCTGCGCGAGCGGACAGCGAACGGCGACCCGATCGCGGAGCACCCTCTGATCAAGCGGCTTCCCGAGTTCTTGGCGGCCAACGAGATCGAGATCGCCGGCATCGAGTTCATCGAGACGACCGACGGCCGCACGGTCGTCTACGACGTCAACACCAACACGAACTACAACCCAGACGTCGAGGCCGCGGCTCCGAGGTCGGGGCCGCGCGAGATCGCGAAGTTCCTCGGGGGCCTGCTCGAAGCACGGTACCCGGAGTCGTCGAAGGTCGAGGCCCTCGCATGAGGTTTGGCTTCTGGACACCAATTTTCGGCGGCTGGCTCCGCAACATCGACGACGAGCAAATGCCCGTCACCTTCGACTACGTGAAGAAGGTCGTGCAGACGGCCGAGCGCGTCGGCTTCGACCTGACGCTGATCCCTGAGCTTAACCTCAACGACATCAAGGGCGTCGCGGCGCCCTCGCTCGAGGCGTGGTCGCTCACGGCCGCGATCGCTGCGGTGACCGACAAGCTCGAGCTGATGGCGGCGGTTCGCCCCGGCTACCACCTGCCCGCAGTCACGGCCAAGCAGGCCGCGACGATCGACGAGGTCTCGGGCGGTCGCTTCACTCTCAACGTGGTCAGCGCCTGGTGGGAGGAGGAGTCGCGGCAGTACGGCGGCATCTTCTCGGAGCACGACGACCGGTACGCGCGCACCAGCGAGTTCGTCAGCATCCTCAAGGGGCTGTGGAACGAGACGCCGTACGACTTCCACGGCGACTACTACGACCTCACCCGCTCCCACCTCGAGCCCAAACCGCGGGTGCAGCCGCGCATCTACGCCGGCGGCGAGAGCGCGGCCGGCAAAGCTGCGATCGTCGGGTTCGCCGACGCCTATTTGACGCACGGCGGCACCGTCGACGAGCTCCGGGTCAAGATCGACGACATGCGAGTCAAGCGCGAGGCGGCGGGTGCCACGCCGTTCGAGGCGTTCGGCATGGCCGCCTACGCGATCGTGCGCGACACCGAGGCCGAGGCCGAGCAGGAGCTCGCCCGCATCACCGACGTGAGCTCGGGCGCCGCTTACGAGTCGTACCAGGACTTCGTCCAGCAGTCGCATCTCGAGCACCAGCCCGACCTTCGCGACTATTCGGTGTCGAACCGGGGGCTCCGGCCCGGATTCGTCGGTACCCCGCGGCAGGTGGCCGACCGGATCCTTGAGTTCGAAGCGGTGGGCGTTGACACGCTGCTGCTCCAGTTCTCGCCGCAGGTCGAAGAGATGGAGCGGTTCGCCCGTGACGTCATTCCCCTCGTGCGGGCCGAATCGACGTCGGTACGAGAGGCCGTCGCACCCAGGTAGGTTGGTCGTATGACGTCTGTGGCGCCCTCGACCGTGGTGCACACCCGCGCCCCGGGCAAGATCAACGTCTTCCTGGCCGTCGGAGACCTGCAAGACGACGGCTACCACGAGCTGGCCACCGCCTACCAGGCTGTCTCGCTCTACGAAGACGTCCGGGCCCGAGACTCCGACGAGTTCACGGTGCGCTTCACCTCGACGACCGCTGGCATCGATCTCTCCGGCGTGCCGGTCGACGACACCAACCTGGCCATCCGTGCCGCGAGACTTCTCGCGAAGGCGGCCGGCTACCGCGGGGGAGTCGAACTCTCGATCGACAAGAACGTCCCCGTCGCCGGTGGAATGGGCGGCGGTTCAGCCGACGCGGCGGCGACCCTCCTCGCCTGCGACACCCTCTGGAACACGGGTCTGTCCCGCGACGAACTGCAGCGACTCGGAGCCCAGCTCGGCGCCGACGTACCGTTCGCCCTCATGGGCGGCACGGCCATCGGCACCGGCCGCGGCGACGAGTTGAGCCCGGCGCTGGCCCAGGGCACCTTCCAGTGGGTGCTCGCCCTGGCCGACTTCGGCCTCTCGACCCCCGCCGTCTACAGCGAACTCGACCAGCACCGGCTGCGGCACCAGGCCGACATCAGCCCCGTCGTGCGCTCACCCCGCGTCGACTCCGCGGTCTTGCAGGCTCTTCGAGCAGGCGACCCCGCCCGCCTCGCCGACGTGATGTACAACGACCTGCAGGCCCCCGCGCTGCACCTCGAGCCGGGGCTCGCCGCCGTTCTCGAGCTGGGCGAGCAGAACGGCGCCCTCGCGGGCATGGTGTCAGGATCCGGCCCGACCGTCGCGTTCCTCGCCCCCGATCTCGATGCGGCGCTCGAACTGCAACTCGCCCTCGGCGCGGCCAAGCTCGAGGTCGTGCGGGCGACCGGGCCCGTTCACGGCGCCCGCCTCATCGTCGACTGACGCTGCATTCGGGCTGATCGAGGGCGACCGGCGCCGACTCCCCGGTGCCGACTTCGTTCTGCCAGAGAGGTATTAGCGCTCGTACCGGACGATGTTGACCCAGGTCAGGCTCCACTCCTGATCGACGGCGTACCCCTCGGCCTTGAGGGCCGAGGTCACGCTCGGGCGGAGGTCTTGCCTGTTGCTCGTGACGAGATAGACGTACCGATGCCCGTCGACGCGGTCGATCGTCTCCGACAGCGGGTAGCGGGTCTCCCACAGCGAGCCGGTCTCGGCGGCGGGCGTCTTGAGCGTCACGTCGGTCATGCCCTCGAATGCGTCGGGGTACGAGTAGGCGATGTTGCGGGCCGATGCAGCCGGGTGCCGACGGATGGGGCCGTAGATGATCGCGTCGGTGGCTCCGCTCGGCTCGAGGGCGCGCTCCTTCGCGATGAGGGCGGCCACCTCCGACCACGACGAGCTGTCTTTGGCCTCGGTCTGACGCTGTTCGACGTAGCTCGGAGCCGTGAGGGCGATCGCGGCGATGAGGCCCGCGCCGATCACAGCTCGGAACTTAAGCGACGTCAGGCCCGCCGCCATCAGCAGCGCGACAGCGGGGGCCGCAAAGGCGACGTACCGCGGCGAGTAGAGCGGGCTGAGAACGGTCGAGGCGACGATCAGGCCGACGACGGGGACGAGGATCCACGGCACCGCGATCTGCACGACGTTGGGAGCGTCGTAACGCGATCGCCGCCGCACGACCGCGATGATGCCGACGGCGACGAGCGCCCAGCCGAACACCGCCATCGGGAAGTTCTGCATGAACCACGGCCAGGTGAAGAGACTAACGAGCGTCGAGAAGTCGGGCTTTGAGATCCAGCTGATCTGTTTCGATTGGCTGCTCGACAGCAGAGCGAGCGGTACCAGGCAGGCGCCCACGATCGCGGAGGAGACCAACCAGCCGCCGATGGGGGAACGCCAGGCCTGAGCCCGGCCGGCGCGGCGCCCGCGCAGGCTCCAGAGGGCGAGGGTGACGCCGTGGGCCACGACGACGAGCACCGTGTAGAGGAAGACCGCGCCGGAGGCCAAGGCCACGACTCCGTAGAGGAGCCACCACCGAACGAAGCGGGGAGGATTCTTCAGGGTCTGCTTCGAGGCGTGCACGAACACGAGCGTTAGGGCGGCCACCAGGGCCGTCGCCGTGGCATAGGACCGCCCCTCCGTGGCCATGAACGTGACCCGTGGCAGCACCACGAAGAGGAGGCCGGCGACGAGGGCAGTTCGCCGCGTGGTGAGCTCACGGGCGAGGACGACGAGAAGACCGGCGGCCACTCCCACCGCGACAGCGCTCGGCAGCCGCAGGGTGAAGGGCGTGTAGCCGACGAGGTCGAACCAGCCGTGCATGAGCGCGTAATACGTCGCGTGGACGGCATCGACGTTCTGCACCTCGGCGAAGAGCTGCTTCCACGAGCGGGTCGCCGAGACGACGGTGGCCGACTCGTCGAACCAGACCGAGGGCACCCACGAAAATGCCACGCTGACGAAAAAGCCGAAGAGACCCGCGATCGCGGGGTCGCCGCCCGGGTGTGCCCGCAGGCGTCGAAGCAGACCGATCGGGCCCGTCTGAGAGGGCCGTACAGTAGGAATAGCAGAAGTCGACGACGAGAGGAGGTTGGTCATGGTGGCGCTTCCTCCTCTGGTGGGTGACGGTCTGGTGGGTGACGGACAAAAAGGCTCGAGCGGGGGTGCTTTCCCCCGACACAGCAAAGAGGGCGCGAAAGCACCCGACCTCGCACGCTACCAACGCTCTATCCGATTGCCTGAGATAGGCCTGAGCGGTCAGTCTCGGTTGCATAACGCGAGAGTGCTCGTCATTGGAGCGGGTGGGCTCGGAAGCCCGATCATCCAGTATCTCGCGCAGAGCGGCATCGGCACCCTGGGAATCGTCGACGACGATGCTGTGGATCTCTCGAACCTGCAGAGGCAGGTGCTCTACCGCGCCGATCAGGTGGGGCTGCCGAAGGCACGCGCAGCCGCCGACTGGGTGCGGCAGGCCAATGCCGAGGTGACCGTGCGGGTTCACGCGTTCCGTCTCGACGAGGCGACCGTTCGGATCCTCGACGACTACGACCTCGTCGTCGACGGAAGCGATTCGTTCGACACCTGTTACCTGGTCGCTGATGCGGCAGCCGCCCGAGGGCTCGCCGTTGTCTGGGGCAGCGTCGCCCGCTTCGACGGCCAGGTCAGCGTCTTCTGGGATGCCGCTCCCGACGGGCTCGCCGTCGACTACCGCGACCTCCACCCGCAGGCCCCCGCCGACGGCTGGGACGAATCGTGCGCCGATGTCGGCGTGCTCGGTCCTCTTTGCGGCCTCGTCGGCTCGGTCATGGCCACCGAAGCGATCAAGCTGCTGACCGGTGCGGGCGATTCTCTGCTGGGCCGGGTCGTCACGATCGACGCGCTCGGCGGCGGCTGGCGCGAATCACGACTGCGGCGGTCGCCCGAACGGGCCGAAGAACGACGGCAGGATCCGGCACACCGCCCGGTAGCCGCCGCCCGCCCGCCTGTCACCGTTCCGGCCCTAACCGCCGACGCCCTCGAAGAGCGCCTCGCCGCTCGCGCCGACGGTGGCGCTGACTTCGCGCTCGTCGATGTGCGCGAGCGGCAGGAGCACGACGTCGAGGCGATCCCCGGGTCGATCCTCGCTGCAGGATTCGGGTCGACCAGCGCCGACCACCCGCCGCTCGACCCGGCCGTGCCCGTCGTCGTGTACTGCGCGCGCGAGCCGCGGTCACGACAGGCCGCCGAGCTGCTGGCGGCTGAGGGGTACGACGTCTCGGTGCTCACCCGCGGCATGCTCGGTTGGAATCTGCGCCCGGGCGCGCTCGCCGCTGGTGCTGGTGCTGGTGCTGGTGCTGGTGCGACTGGACGGGTGCCGCTGCCGCTCGGCGACATCGACCCCGACGGCTTCCGGCCCAACCTGCACTCGTAGGCTGCTGCGCCCCGTCCCGCCGCCCCGCCCTGCTCCGCTCCGAATTTGAAGGAGAAACCTCGCGTCGACCCCCGCCGATCGTGATGTCTGCGCTCGGCCCGCCGCGTTTTTCCTTCAAATTTGCAGGAGAGCCCACCGTGCCAGCCTCTGGTCTTCAGCCTCCGGCAAAGGGCGGCATGACGTCCACGACCGCACCGGCTGGTACAACTCGCGACCGATCCTGCGTCGAGACGCCATCGACGAGAAAGGCGCACCGGCCGAGCACTCGGGCGAGCTCGTCGGGATCCTTGCCATTGGCCGGAAGCACACCATCGACGAGCTCGCCGATGGTCGGCTCGCCCGCCGACACGCACGCGAGCTCGTCGAGGCCGGTGGCAGCCCGAGCGGCGGCGAAGAAGCGGAGGGTGACGGTGGTCGACATCGCGTCAGCCACCGATCGCGCTCATCGAACGGTCGGACTGCACGAACGAGGGGTCGTCGATGCCGTGGCCCTTCGGCTTGGCCCACATCGCGCCCCGCCAGAGGTCGGCGATGTCGTCGTCGGAGCCACCGGTGCGAAGCGAGGCTCGCAGGTCGGTCTCCTCGTGTGAGAACAGGCAGCTCATCACGCTGCCCTCGGCGGTGAGCCGGGTGCGACGGCAGTCGTCGCAGAACGCCTCGGTCACGCTGGCGATGATGCCGACGGTTCCGGTGAGCCCGGAGCCGTCGCGCGCGGTCGCTATAAAGCGCTCGGCGGGCGCCCCGTCGCGCGGTTCCCTGGCGACGGTGAGGGTGAATTCGGCGTCCACCAGCTGACGCATGTCGGCTGCGGTGACCATGCTGTCGCGACTCCAGGTGTGGTCGGCGTCGAGGGGCATCTGCTCGATGAACCGGAGTTCGTGGCCGCGCTCGAGAGCCCAGCGCAGCAGCCCCGGAGCCTCGTGGTCGTTGACGCCCGGCAGCAGAACCGCGTTGATCTTGATGGGCCCGAGCCCGGCTGCGGCGGCCGCGTCCACTCCGGCGATCACCTGCCGCAGGAAGGGGCGCCGGGTCAGTGCGGCGAACGTCTCGGCGTGGAGGGAGTCGAGCGAGACGTTGATCCGGTCGAGCCCGGCGTCGGCGAGGCCCTGAGCTCGGAAGGCGAGGCCGATCGCGTTCGTCGTGAGCGAGATCTCGGGTCGAGGCTCGAGTGCAGCGCAGCGGCTGACGATGTCGATTAGGTCGGCGCGCAGCAGCGGCTCGCCCCCGGTGAAGCGCACCTGGCGCACTCCGAGGTCGCGAACGGCGATCCCCACGAGCCGCACGATCTCGTCGGCGGAGAGCGCCTGCTCGCGATCGAGCCAGGGCAGGCCTTCGGCCGGCATGCAGTAGGTGCAGCGGAGGTTGCAGCGGTCCGTCAACGACACCCGCAGGTCGGTCGCGACCCGGTTGAAACGGTCGAGGAGGCCCGGCACGCCCGCGGGGCGGGAGACAGCACCCGGGCGCGCAGGATCCTGCTGACCCGGCAGGGTGGGCATGCCCAGCGAAATGCTCATTCCTCGACCCTATGTCAGTGCGAGCTCTACGACGAGGCCACCAGTGGTCGGTGCCTGCGCCTTCACCGTGAATCCGTGGGCCTCGGAGATGGACTGGACAATGGACAATCCGAGACCCGCATGGGCGCCGGCGCTGTCGCGGTCGCGGTCGAGCCGGACGAACGGTTCGAAGAGGCTCTCGACGGAAGGGGGGTCAATCACTGCCCCCGAGTTCCGAATTCGAAGGAATCGGTCGACAAGATCGATCTGCACGGCACCGGGGCTGAGCGTGTAGTCGAGGGCGTTGTCGAGGAGGTTACCGACGAGCTGACCGAGGAGAACGGGATCGCCCGTGACTCTCGTCTCGTCAAGGCGGACTCGAAGGGTCGTGGAGTCCGCCGAGGTCCGCTCTCGACGCATGTCGACTTGCTCGGCGACGACGGTCGCCAGGTCGACCTCCTCGGTGCGGCTCAGCCCGCGCTGGCCTTTCGCCAGGGCGAGGAGGCCCGACAGGAGGCGTTCGCTGCGTCGATTGGCCGTCAGGAGCTGCTCGGCCGTCGCGACGACGTTCTCGGGTGTCGGATCGGCGAGTCCGACCTGGATGGCGGTGCGCTGAATGGCCAGTGGGGTGCGGAGTTCGTGCGAGGCGTTCGCCACGAACCGGCGCTGGCTCTCGAACGTCACCTCCAGGCGCGCCAGGAGGCCGTCGAAGGTGTCGGCCAGGTTCTTCAGCTCGTCGTCGGGGCCGTCGTGTGCGATCCGCTCGTGGAGGTCTTCTGCCGAGATTCGGCCTGCGGCCGCGGTCACCATTCGGATCGGTTTCAGCATCCGACCGGCGACAAGCCATCCGACCACGGCTGCGAGAAGGGTTGCCGAGACGAGACCGACGAGTGACCACAGGAGGAGCTGCTGGCGGGCGATCTCGTCGACGTGCACGGTCATCTCGCCGATGCTGCCGCTCGCCCTCTCGAGGGTGATCGATGCACCCGATCTGGCGCTCACTCCGATGCCCGTCAGGATGTTGATCACCGCCAAGACAACTCCCGAGAGAACCAGGAACGCCGCGGCGAACACGAGGGCGGTTCGCCCGCGGAGGCCGAGTCGAGAGGCAGACGGATGCGGAGTCACAGCGAATACCCCTTTCCGTGAACGGTGGTGATGACCGTTGGCTCTCCCAGTTTTCCGCGCAGCTTGCTGATCGCGACCCGGACTGCCCCGGTGAAAGGATCGACGTTCCTATCCCAGCATTTCTCCAACAGCAGTTCAGCGCTCACGACGGCACCCCTCGCTTCCAGCAGCACCTGCAGCAGCATCAGCTCCTTGGGAGTGAGATCCAGGGGTCGACCGCTTCGCGTCGCGCGGTGGCGGGCCGGATCGAGGGCGATGTCGCCGGCCGTGAGGACGATGGGAAGAGCGGGCGACGCGCGTCGCCCCAGGGCCCTCACCCGAGCGACGAGCTCCGGAAACTCGAACGGCTTCGCCAGGTAGTCGTCGGCGCCGAGATCGAGGCCGGCCACCCTGTCGCCGAGCGTCCCCGCGGCCGTGAGCATCAGGATCCTGGTGCTGTCGCCGCGTTCGGAGATCCGCCGGGCGACCTGATCGCCGTGGAGCCCGGGGAGATCGCGGTCGAGCACGACGACGTCGTAGTCGTTGATGCTGAGGAGCTCATCGGCCTCGTCGCCACGGTGCGCGACATCGACGGCGATGTGTTCGGCCCGGAGACCTCGGGCCACCAGGTCGGCCAGCATGACCTCGTCTTCGACGACCAGCAGTCGCATCCGAATCTTCTTTCTGCAGGGCGAACATCTGTCAGCACCTTACGGGGAGGAGTGTTTCGCACACCTTTCGCGTGGAGAGACGTCCGCGAAACAGGCCGTCTGGTGACCTGGTCTCAGCACCTCGGTCGAGATGCTTAGACACGAAAGGGCTCGCCAATGCCATCCGTTCTCCGTCCCTTCCCCCTCGGCTCCGCCGCAGCTCTCGCTCTGGTCGTGACGCTTACCGGCTGCTCGTCCGGGGGCTCGCCCAAGCCGTCATCCGGAGTCGGCGACGTCACCGCCGCGGCGGCGAAATGGGGGGCCTGCATGCGTGACAACGGCGTGCAGGTCGAGGATCCCAGTCCGCAGCAGTTCTCACAGGGCATCACCTCCCTGCCGGCCGGGGTCGACCGGGCGACCTTCGACACGGCTTCGCAGAAGTGCGCGGGGAAGCCCGAGGATCGCGGGGTCGATGACGAACACCGGGCCACGCCGGAGAACATCGCGAAGTGGAAGAAGCAGGCGGAGGCCGTCACCTCCTGTCTGGACGAACACGGTGTCACCGGTGTTCCTGCGCCGAACGACGTGGGCGCCGTCGACTTCAGCAAGGTCGATCAGGAGAACCCCGCGTTCAAGGAGTGGCTTCCCAAGTGCGAGAAGATGCACGCGCCCGACACCGAATCGCTGGGCCTCTGATGCGCCGACGCACCATCTGCATGGCGGGGGCCGCGGCAGTCCTCGTGCTCGGGGGCGCGTGTGTCGGCGCCATGGCCCTGACCGTGCCGCAGCCGGCGGTGGCGGAGTCGCGCATCGCGACGTCCACCGTCGCCGTCACGCGGGGCGACCTCGTCGACAGCACCCTCTACCCCGGGGTCCTCGGCTACGGGAGCCCGGAGCCCCTCGAGGCGTCGGCGTCCGGCGTCGTCACATCGATCGCGGCTTTCGGGTCAGTCGTCCGCCTGGGAGGCACCCTGTACACCGTCGACGAGCGTCCCGTGGTGGCGTTTCACGGTGCTCTGCCGGTCTATCGCACCATGTCGTGGGGAATGAAAGGGGGAGACGTGCGTCAGCTCAACAGCAGCCTCCGAGCCCTCGGCCACGCCACGGTGCCCGATTCCGACGAATTCACCAGCGAGACAGCTCGAGCTGTCAGCGCCTGGCAGAAGGAGCACGGCCACGTCGCCGACGGCATCATCGGCGCCGAGCAGATCGCCTTCGTGCCGGGTGACGTGCGCATCGCGGCCGTCACCGCCCACGTGGGATCCTCGGCCTCGGGGCCGATCGTCGACTACACGTCGACGCGACGGGTCGTGACGAGCACCGTGAGCACTCGACAGGCATCCGCATTCGCCGTCGGCGCCAAGGTCGAGATCGGGTTGCCCGACGGTTCGACGGCGAAGGCCACGGTGGTCGGGCAGACCTCGCAGGTCGACGCCGACTCGAGTGTGGGTGATGCGCCGGGCGACTCCACCGTCGAGGTCACGATGGCGCCCACCGGGCCGGCGACGAAGATCGCCGGCGGGGAGCGATCCGTCGACGTGCGTGTTCCAGGGGTGACGAGGAAGCACGTGCTCTCCGTCCCTGTGGCCGCCCTTGTCGTCGACGAGAAGGGCGCGTACGAGGTCGAGACGAAGTCGCCGAAGGGAACCGTTCGGGTGCATGTCGAACTCGGTCTCTTCGCGCAGGGGCGGGTCGAGATCAGCGGGAACGGCATCACCGAGGGAACGAAGGTCGTGGCGCCCGCATGAACGGGCCGGTCATCGACCTCCGGCAGATCTCGAAGTCCTACGGCGATACCGAGGTGCTGCACGAGGTCGACCTCTCGGTCGAAGCGGGCGAGATCCTCGCGATCGTCGGGCCGAGCGGCTCCGGAAAATCGACCATGCTTAACATCATGGGCACGCTGGATCGGCCCACCTCGGGCAGTCTCGCCCTTGCCGGCCACAGCGTCGAGCATCTCTCCGATGACGACCTCGCCGAGCTGCGCGCCGTTCACATCGGCTTCGTGTTCCAGCACTTTCACCTCTCCGCGGGGGCCAGTGCCGTTGAGAACGTCGCTGACGGACTCCTCTACAGCGGTGTGCCCCGGGCTGAACGGCTTGCACGAGCCGCCACAGCACTCGACCGCGTGGGATTGTCTCACCGACTCGCGCATCGCCCGCCTCTCCTCTCGGGCGGAGAGAAGTAGCGAGTGGCGATCGCCCGCGCCGTGGTCCGCAATCCGAGCGTGCTCCTGGCGGACGAGCCCACCGGGGCCCTCGACAGCGTGTCGGGAGCCAACGTGCTCGACATTCTTCGGGGACTGAACACCGATGGCACCACCGTCGTCATGATCACGCACGATCGTGATCTGGCCGCGTCGCTGCCTCGGAGCGTGAGCATGCGCGACGGCAGGCTCTCGGCTCTTGGCTGCGAGACTCCCGGAGGGATTCGATGAGGCGCCGCCCCGCGAGCCAGGTCGTCAGAGGGCGACGTGCGGGTGTCAGTGGCGGCGACCTCGTCCGACTCGGCCTCTTCGGACTCCGGACTCGGCCGACGCGGGTGGTCCTGTCCGCTCTCGGCATCGCCATCGGAATCGCCGCCATGGTGTCCGTGGTCGGCATCGGCTCGTCGAGTCAAGCGCAGCTTCAAGGCGTTCTCGACCGACTCGGCACCAATCTCCTCGCTGTCTCGCCGGGCAAGTCCCTTTCGGGCGAGACCATTCCGCTGCCGGCCTCCGCCGTCGGTCAGGTCGGCCGAGTGCCCGGGGTGCTGGAGAGCGCGGGCACGGGGGTGGTTCGCGGCGCCCACGTCTATCGCAACGACAAGATCCCCGAGCTCCAGACCCGCGGGCTCGACGTCCGCGCCGGTTTCGACGACGTCCCCGGGATCCTCGGTGGCGGTTTCCTCTCGGGGTCGTGGCTGCACCGGTCGGGCACGAACAGCACTCCCTCGGAGAAGTCCCTCGGATCGCCTTCCGAAGTCGTGCTGGGCAGCCACGCCGCCTCGGCTCTCGGCGTCGAACGAGTCACGGGAGTCGAGCGGGTCTGGATAGGAGGCAGCTGGTGGACCGTCGTCGGCATCCTCGAGCCGCTCACGCTTGCAAAAGACCTCGACTCGTCGGTGTTCGTCCCCGTCGAGGCGGCAGCCTCGCGCCTCGGTTTCGACGGAGTGCCGACGCAGGTCTACGCGCGGGCCGACCCCGCCCATCTCGACGCCGTTCGCGCCGTGCTTCCTCGAGCCGCCAACCCCGGGGCCGAAGCCGGGGCCACCGTCTCGCGCCCTTCCGACGCGCTCGAGGCACAGCAGGCGTCCGAGGCCTCGTTCACGGGCCTCCTCCTCGGTCTCGGTCTCGTAGCGCTTCTCGTGGGCGGTATCGGAGTCGCGAACACGATGGTCATCACCGTCCTCGAGCGGCGCGCAGAGATCGGTGTCCGTCGAGCCCTGGGAGCACGCCGGCGACACATCCGCGACCAGTTCCTGATCGAGTCGCTCTTGCTCGCCCTCCTCGGCGGGGCCTGCGGCGTCGCACTCGGATCAGCGGTCACGGTGGTGTTCTCGGCCATCGAGGGCTGGCCTCCCACCGTTCCGATCTGGGTGGTCGCTGGCGGCGTCGGCTCCACCGTCGCCATCGGGGGACTGTCGGGCATCTATCCCGCTTGCCGAGCCGCATCCGTTCCCCCGACTTCGGCTCTCGCGGCGGCTTGACCGGTCACGCTCGCCGCTGTCCCAGGTGCCTGCGCCCCGGGGAACGGCGAACGCCCGGAAGACTGCAACGCGAGTTGTTCGCTGCGGGATTCCGGGCGTCGCACCGATCCGGTGTGGTGCGTGCCAGGCTGCGGGTCTCTCGCCTGGCAGAGAGTGAGCACCGCTGTAGGGACGGCGCTCCAAGGAGTTCGCAGTGCTCCCGAAGAGGGTTTGGAGTGTTCAAGAAAATCTTTCGGGGCCTCAGCGGGACGGCGTCTCGATGAGGACCGTCGTGGCCTTGACGATGGCGATAGCCGCCGATCCGAGCTCGAGTCCGAGCTCGCGCACCGCCTCTGAGCTCATCAGCGACACCACGCGGAACGGCCCGCACTGCAGCTCGACCTGGGCCATGACGGTGTCCATCGTGATGTCGGTCACGAGGCCCACGAAGCGGTTGCGGGCGGAGCGGCCGACGTCGGAGGGATCCTCCGGCAGCACCGAGTTCTTCCGAGCCAGCTGGGCCAGAGCCAAGCCGTCGACGACGGTGCGACCCGCCTCGTTCTTCGACGCCTCGAGGGTGCCGTTGTCGATCCATCGCCGGAGGGTGTCGTCAGAGACCCCGAGGTACCGGGCGGCTTCGCTGATTCTGATCTGGGGCATGCCCGGATCCTAGAGGCCCGACAGGGTTTCGGCACGGGCGACCGGCGGCGTCCGGCAGGTGAGGAGGCGCCATTCCGAGGCCGCTCGACCCCGGATCCTGCCCGTCCACCCCGGCCCGGACCGCCAGATGCTGACGGCGATGATCACGGCGAGAGCCACGCCGAGTGTCGAGGCCCGCACGTAGGCGAAGGGCCAGAACTGCCGGATCGAAATCGCGAGCGCCAGCGTCAGCCATTCGATCCGGCCCGTCATGGCGACGAACGGGATCAGCAGGAGTGCATACCAGGGGTACCGGGGGCTCAGAACGAACAGGAAGGCGCCGATCATCACCAGCTGTCCGAGCCAGACGGTGTGGACGTCGGACGTGCGCCAGGCGATGACGGCCACGACGGCGAGGATGACGACTGCCAGCACGGTCGTCGCCGTGCCGTGCACCAGCAAGTAGACCAGCGCGAACCTCGACCCGTCGTTGACGCCCTCTTCTTGAAGGTAGCCCGGAAGGTAGCCGAGCACCTTGGGGCCCGTCGACACGACATAGGGCACGTAGAGGAGGGCGAAGACCGCAATCGACCCGAGGATCACGGGAAGGGGCTTGCGGCGGAGCAGGGCAGGGGCCGCGACCACGGGAATCAGCTTGACCGCGATCGCCGCTCCGAGTGCCGCGCCACCGCCCCAACGGCGGATTCTGGAATGACCCTCGGTCGCCACCAGCGCGGTGGCGAGCAGGCACAGCCCGGCGGCCAGAAGGTCGACGTGCGAGTTCGTCACCGCCTCGGAGGCGACGAGGGGGCACCACCCCCAGAGCGCGGCCCAGCGCGGATCGAGTCCGCGGCGTCGCAGCAGCACGAGGAGCCCCGCGGTGATCGCCAGGCTGATGAGCAGCCCCGATGCCTGCAGTGGCCAGTACTCGGCCTCGACCGGCACGACCGCGCGCACGGCGGCGAAGTAGAGCTCCGCCGCCGCCGGGTAGATGGTGAAGACCCGGGGTCGGTTGATCGCCGTGCACAGGAGGTCTCCTGACCCCTTCTCGTGCGTGGTCATGATGCGGGTGCCGGTGCACTGCTGGGTGCCGTCGGACGCGGTCGTCGGCGTCGGGAACAGCCATTCCGGCTTCAGCTGGGCCGTCGCAGCCGAGTTGGGCGCATGGGCGTAGGGCGAGACGCCGGCGTTCTGCACGATGCCATCCCACGCGTATCGGGCCGAGTCGGTGCTCGTGTTCGGCGGCCCCGCGATGGCGGCGCCGCCGATGAGCGCCGATCCGATGAGCACGACGACCGTGGCGGCCCGCGCGGGTACCCGTTGCAGAAGCACGACCGCACCGACGAAGAGCAGCCAGCAGACGATGGTCCAGATCTGGAACGAGTGTCCGACACCGGGTTTGTAGAAGCCGAGCGTCACGACGCCCCAGGCGATGGTCGCGGCGACGACGGCCGAGCCGAGCAGGGCGAGAGGGGTGCGCACGTTCCTACTCTGCCCGAACCGAAGCCGGTTCCGGTCCGAACTCCTTACGCGACTGTGACATCTCGAGCCGATCCGCTTGAAACGGGCCGCCGCTCCTTCCGATCATGGTGAGATTCAGTATGCGAGAACTGCTCTACGGACTCCGACGGTCGATGACCTCGCCGAACCGCAATGCGCGGACGGCCGTGGTCATGGGCCGACTTCTCGGCCTGGCCTTCGTCATCTGCCTGGGTACCGGCCTCTACAGCCACTTCCTCCAAGAGCCCGCGGCCTGGATGTCGTTCCCGACGAAGCCCGTCTCGCTCTACCGCTGGACTCAGGGCATCCACATCACCGTCGGCATCGCCTGCTTCCCGCTCCTGTTCGGCAAGCTCTACGCGGTGTTTCCGCAGCTTTTCAAGTACCCGCCGATCTCGTCTCCCGCGCAGATCCTCGAGCGTGCGTCGATCGCCCTGTTCGTCGCGGCGTCGCTCGTGCAGATCTTCACCGGCCTGCTGAACACCTTCCAGTACTACCCGTGGCCGTTCCCGTTCAAGCAGGTGCACTACGCGCTCTCGTACGTGATCATCGGTTCGCTGGCGGTGCACATCGGCGTCAAACTGCCGATCATCGCTCGCTACTGGCGGGGGCGCGACAGCTACGACGCCGAGGGCCGCTTCCTCGTCGACGAGAGCGTCGGAGTCGACGAGGTCCCGCCCACGACCCAGCGGGTGGCGCGCGAGAAGCTGGCGACGATGGGCGTCGACCCCGACGACCTCAAGGATCCGCGGATCGTCCTGCCCGAAGACGTCACCCGCGAGGTCGTCGCCGCTCGCGCCCCGTCCGGTCTCATCGGCCGCGTCTTCGAGTGGATCGACCGCACTCCCACCATCGACCCGAAGACCTCTCGCCGTGCGTTCTTCGGCGCCGTCGGCGTCACCACGGCCGGCCTCGTCGCTCTGACCGCGGGCCAGTCGGCCACCCCGCTCTCACCGATCAACGCCTTCGCGCCGCGCAAGAACGGCCTCGGCCCGAACGATCTGCCGATCAACCGCACCGCGGCGGCCGCCCAGGTGCTCGAGACCGCCACCGACCCGGGGTGGGAGCTCACGGTGGTTCGCGGATCCTCGTCTCGCACGTTCTCGCTCGCCGACCTCCAGGCGCTGCCCCAGCACGACGCCGCGCTGCCGATCTCCTGCGTCGAGGGCTGGAGCCAGATGGCCGACTGGAGGGGCCCGCGACTGCGCGACATCGTGGCGCTGGTCGGCGCGAGCGACTCCGACAGCCTCCGCATCACGAGCCTCGAGAAGAAGGGCGGCTACCGGGTGACCCTCATGGGAGCCGAATACGTTCGCGATGAGAACACCCTGGTCGCCCTCCACCTCAACGGCGCCCGGCTCGACATCGAGCACGGGTATCCGGCGCGCATGATCGCTCCCGGCCGCCCCGGCGTGCTTCAAACCAAATGGTTGAGCCGACTGGAGGTGCTGTCGTGAAGATCGCTCGCGGAATCCTTCTCGGCCTCGGTGCGGCGGCGATCCTGTTCGGCGCCTACGTCATGGTCGACACGGTCAAGCCCAAGAACATCTGGGGCCTGGTGACCTGGCTGATCGGCGCCGTGATCATCCACGACGGCATCATCTCGCCGGCTGTCGTCGCCATCAGCCTCGCGATGCGCAAACGCGGTCGCAGGGTCCGGCCCGCCGTCATCGGCATCATTCAGGGCGCCATCGTCGTCGGCTCGATCTTCACCCTCGTCGTCGTGCCCGAAATTATCCGCAAGGCCAAGGGTCCGAAGAACGTCACGGTGCTGCCGTTCGACTACGCCGACCGGCTGGCGATCCTGTGGGCGGTTATCGCCGTGCTGGCTGCGCTCGCCATCGTGGTCTACCTGCGGGTGGTGCGCCGGCGGGCTGAGCGTCCGTAGCCCCTGCGTCCGCCGCAGCCCGCGATGCACCCCCTGTTGGCCACGATCGGCCTGGCAATCGGGGGGTGTTTGGCCATCAGGGGGTGCGTCGGTGATTGCGGGCCGGACTCGCGCCGGCTTCAGCGGCGCCTACGCGCGAACGAGCCGGGCGAACACGCGCCCGTCGATACGCCACTCCTGGTCGACACGCAGGCCGGCCGAGGCAGCATGGCGCGCCATGGCGTCGGCGCCGACCTCGGCCCAGGGGAAGTCCGAGGAGGCGCGACCGTGATCGTCGACGACGTGTGCCGAGAAGACGGAATCGGCCTCGTCGCGGGGGGAGGCCTCGACGATGACGGCGCCGGTCGCAGAAAGCAACTCGCGGCAGCGGTTCAGCAAGCGCACGGGGTCGCCGCCGATTCCGATGTTGCCATCGAGCAGGAGGGCCGTACCCCAGTGACGTTCGCGGGGCAGGCGCTCGAAGACCGTCCGGCGCAACACGGGGAGACCCGCGTTCCTGGCGACCGCGACGGCGGCCGGAGAGACGTCGATGCCGAGTGCCACGAAACCCAGCGCGATTCCGGCCTCGACCATGCGACCCGGCCCGCAGCCGATGTCGAGCACGGGGCCACGCTCGGCCGCGAGCAGGGCACGGTCGACATCGTCAGCGGCTGCCATCCAGCGGCCGAGGTCGTAGTCGCCCGAGCCCGGTTCGGTGGATCCTTCGCCGTGGGATCCTGAACTCTCGCCGCCCGAATCGGAGCGGACGAGAGTCAGACGCCCTTCGCGGCGCAGCGCATGCGCGTAGGGCTCGGCGCCGCCGGCACCGAAGGTGGCCTCGCGGCCCAGTTCGGCGATGGTCATTCGGTGCTCCCGAGCGCGTCGTTCAGCACGGCGGCGAATCGGCCGCCGGGAGCGGCTGCGGCTGCGGCGATCGCGTCGTCGATGTGATCGACGTCGGTGAGGGTGCGGAGTCGGCTCACGCGGAGCCCGGCGGCCGCGAGGCGCGCGAGCTGGTGCGCTCCGGTGTCGTCTCGCGACATGGGCACGCCGCGCACGAGTGAGCCGTCGGGGTCGCGCAGGCCGAGGGCCCAGAACCCGCCATCCGTCGAGGCGCCGTACCAGGCGTCGACATCGCTCGGCCACTCACCGTCGAAGGCGGGGGCGAGGTCGTCGCGCACCAGCTGGGGGGTGTCCATGCCGATGAGCACGGTCGGCCCGGTGACCTGGTCGAAGAGCGCAGCGATCCGCTCGTCGAGGGGGCCGGTCGTCTGGGGGATCACATCGAACTGTTCGGAGCCGACCGGCGGTCGGTTGCCATCGAAGAGAAGGATCCGACGGCTCGCCGGCAGCGAATCGGTAGCGAGCAGGGTGTCACCGAGGCTGGCAGCGGCCACCTCCGCCGCCTGCTCGAGCGACAGGGGTGGGTGCAGCCTGGTCTTCACCTTGCCGGGAAGACACTCCTTTGCGATCACCACCAGGGTCGTCATGCTCGTGCCTGGCGGAGGAGTTTCGACATGTCTTTGATTGCGCGAATCGTTCCGCGCACCGTTCCGGTGACTTTGCTGCGCCCGACCCGGGGGGAGTAATCGATGTCGAGTTCGCGGATGCGCCAGCCCGCCTCGGAGGCGCGGAGCACCATTTCGAGCGGGTAGCCGCTTCGGCGATCCTGGAGGTCGAGGGCCAGAAGCCCCTCTCGGGAGGCGACTCGGAGGGGACCGAGGTCGTGGAGGGCCACACCGGAGGCCTTCCGCATCAGGCGGGCGAGAACGAGATTGGCGAACCGCGCGTGGAGAGGCCAGGCCCCGCGGGTGGTCGGGCGGCGGCGGCCGAGCGTCAGTTCGAATTCTCCCGCCAGCACGGGGGCGGCGAGCCGAGGGAGATCGCCCGGATCCATCGAGCCGTCGGCATCGCAGAAAGCGACGAGTGGTGCCGTTGCCGCGAGGAGGCCGGCGTGGGCAGCCGACCCGAAGCCGCGCCGGAGTTCGGTCACGACGAGTGCCCCGTGGGCTCGGGCCACGTCGGCTGAACCGTCGGTCGAGCCGTTGTCGACGACGATCGCGCGGTAACCCTCGGGCAGCCGTGAGAGGACGCCGGGAAGGGCGGCAGCTTCGTCGAGGCAGGGCAAGACGACGTCGACGGCAGAAAACGGCATTCCCTGAGAGTACGGGGCGGCGCGGGTCTTGGGCCGTTCAAGGGATTACAGGAGTCGAACGGATGAGGAGTGTGTACGACATCCAGGCTCCTTAGGGTAAAATATCACACATGCCGTACCCGTCAGTGTCTTCGCCTGCCCTTCCGCCCTCGTCTCCGTCGCAGGCGCCGGCGTCGACTCAGCGAAGCGTTCTCGTCGTCGAAGACGATCCGGTCATCGCCGACGTGGTCGTGTCGTATCTCGTCTCGAACGGGCACGCGGGTCGCCTCGCCGTCGATGGGCTCGCTGCCGTCGAGGCCGTTCGCGAGACGCCACCCGATCTGGTGCTGCTCGACCGGATGCTGCCCGGAATCGACGGACTCGAGGCCTGCCGACGAATCCGGCTCTTGACCGACGTGCCCATCATCATGCTGACCGCTCTGGGACAGGAGCACGACCGAATCTCAGGTCTCGAGGCTGGGGCGGACGACTACCTCGTCAAGCCGTTCTCGCCCCGAGAGCTCATGCTCCGGGTCGAAGCCGTTCTCCGACGCACTTCCTCGCCGGAGGAGCCCCCGACGACGATCGTGGCAGGCAGGTTCCGTCTCGACCGCGCTCGTCGCGAGATCGCGGTCGACGGGCGCCCCGTCTCGCTGACGGCACGCGAGTACGACCTCCTGGCCCATCTGATCACACACCCCGATCGGGTGTTCCGTCGCGACGAGCTGCTCCGGTCCGTGTGGGACTGGGAGCTCGGCGACCTCTCGACGGTCACGGTGCATGTGCGGCGGCTCCGAGAGAAGATCGAGGAGGATCCTTCGTCGCCGGCCAACCTGCTCACAGTGTGGGGCGTGGGCTACCGATTCACCCCGGGAACGGCGCGGTCGTGAGCCTGAGCGAGTTCCTGCTCGTCGTCGGCTGGGCGCTGGGTGCCGCGATCGTGGTCGGCTCCGTCGCCGCGCTCGTTCTCCGCCCCCTGCGACGCCTCTCGCTCGTGGTCCAGATTATCTTCGTCGCGGTGTCGTCCATCGCCGCACTTGTCGCCGGCATGTTCGTCGCCGCCGACCAGATGTACCTCTCGGCTCATGATTTCACCGTCTTCCTCTGGGTGGCGGTCGTCGCGGGCACCGTCTCGACCGGTCTCGCGGCGGCTCTTGGCCGGTCGCTGATCGGCAACAGCCGGGCACTCCTGCAACAGGTGCGGGCCGTCGGAAGCGAAGAGGCCTCGGCCTCGCCCATCGCACCGGCGGCTAATGAATTCGCCGTCCTCGCTCGTGAGCTCGCCGACTCCGATGCGCGACTCCGCCGATCGCGTCAGCGGGAGGCCCGGGCCGAGGCAGCGAGGCGCGAACTCGTCGCGTGGATCTCGCACGACCTGCGGACGCCCCTGGCGGGTCTTCGAGCCATGACCGAGGCGCTCCAAGACGGCGTGGTCGTCGATGAACCGCGCTACCACGGTCAGATGGCGGTGCAGGTCGAGCGTCTCGGAAGCATGATCGACGACCTCTTCCAGCTCTCGACCATCCACTCCGGGGCGCTCCGCCTCACACTGCGCACGGTGTCGTCGGCGGAGCTGCTGAGCGACATCGTGACCGAACTCGAGCCGGTCGCGGCCGGTCGAGGCGTACGGCTGGTCGTCTCGGACGCGCGCGACGTATCGCTCGAGGCGGACGCCGACGAGCTCACCCGCGCCGTGGCGAACCTCGTCATGAACAGCATCCGGCTCTCGGCCCCCAACACCGAGATCGTGCTCTCGGCGACGCCCGACCCGACCGGCGACTTCGGCGTGCTCTCAGTGAGCGACTCGGCGGGCGGGATCGACGAGACCGACCTCGGGCGGGTCTTCGAGCCCGGCTGGCAGGCGAATACGGCACGCACGCAGGGCGTGGGAACGACCACCAGCGGGGCCGGCCTGGGGCTTGCGATCGTCAACGGGATCGTCACGGCGCATCGAGGCCGAGTCACCGTCCGCAACATCGAGGGCGGCTGTCGGTTCGACGTGTTCGTGCCCGCCTCGCTCGTCGAGTGAGCAAAGTGAGAAGGCGGCGGCGACAGCGGGCGCTTGCGCTCGGCTCCGGGACGGCGAGGTGGTGCCCTACACGCTGGCGCGCAGGGAAGCGGTTGCGAACTCGCGCATGCCCTCCTCGAACGACACCGAAGGCTCCCACCCGAGCTCGCGGCGAAGGCGTTCCGACGAGGCAGTGATGTGGCGCACGTCGCCCGATCGGTACTCGCCGGTCACGATCGGCGAAGGCCCGCCCGCGTGGAGGGCAAGAGCGGCAGCCATCTCTCCGATGGTGTGGACTATCCCGCTGCCGACGTTGAAGGCCCGGTAAGCCGTCGGATCCTGGTCTCGCGTCCACTCGAGGGCGGCGATGTTCGCCGAGGCGATATCGCGCACGTGCACGAAGTCGCGTCGCTGGGCTCCGTCTTCGAACACGCGGGGGGCCTCGCCGCGTTCGAGCGCCGAGCGGAACAGCGAGGCGACTCCGGCGTAGGGGGTGTTCTGCGGCATGCCGGGGCCGTAGACGTTGTGGTAGCGGAGGGCGGCGGCGCGACCGCCGGTGCTCCGGGCCCACGCCGTAGCGAGGTGCTCCTGGGTGAGTTTCGTCGTGGCGTAGACGTTGCGCGGATCGAGCGGGGCATCTTCGGCGATGAGCTCGGGTGCGAGCAGATCGCCGGCGTCGTCGCGCGGATCGAAGATGCCGGCATCGAGGTCGGCGATGCGGCGAGGCGCGGGGCGCACGATGCCGGAGGGGCCGCGGTAGGCGCCCTCGCCGTAGACCACCATCGACGACGCGATCACGAGACGGTCGACGCCCGCGCGAGACATGGCTGCGAGCAGCACGGCGGTGCCGAGGTCGTTCGACGAGACATAGTCGGGGGCGTCTTGGAAGTCGACGCCGAGACCGACCTTCGCGGCCTGGTGGCACACCGCGTCGACGCCGAGCAGAGCTTCGTCGACGGCGGTGACGTCGCGGACGTCGTCGCGACGGAAGTCGACCCGAGCGTCGATCGGGGCTGGCCCGCCGTGGACATCCGGCCGCAGGGAGTCGAGCACCCGCACCCGCCAGCCGCGCTCGAGGGCGGCATCGACGACGGCCGAGCCGATGAACCCTGCACCGCCGGTGACAAGGAGCAGAGGGGCGGTGGGCGCGGATCCTTCGGTCATTCGGGAAGCCTCGGATCGCCCGAGACCGGACGCGAGAGAACCGCGTCGACGGCCTCGGCGGGGATGAGCTGGCGAGGCGTGAAGTCGCTCGGGATGGACGCGACGATGCGCTCGATCGCCGCGACGATGAGCGGCTGCGCCTCGGCCAGGCGGGCCATCACGAGTCCGTGGCTGACCGTCTCGACGTCCGCCTCGGCGTCGTCGTCGCTCGGGGCCAGCCCCGCGTCGGCGTCGGTGACGAACGAGAGGTTGACGGTGCCGATGTTGAGCTCGCCGGCGAGAGGCACCTCGGGCACCATCGTCATGTTGACGGTGTGGGCCCCGGCCTGCCGCCACCAGAGCGACTCGGCACGGGTCGAGAACCGCGGGCCCTGGATCACGACGCAGGTGCCGGACGGGGCGAAGGATCCGAGTTCTTTCGCGAGCGCGTCGACCGCGAGATCGCGCAGGGTCGGGTCGAACGGGTCGGCGGCCGACAGGTGCTGCACCGAGCCCTGGTCGTAGAAGGTGTCGGCACGGCCCCAAGTGCGGTCGATGAACTGGTCGGTGATGACCATCGTTCCCGGCGGGTAGTCGGGGTGCACGCCGCCGACGGCCGACGACGACACAATCGCCTTGGCGCCGAGGGCCGCGAGGGCCCAGATGTTCGCGCGATACCCGATCTGGTGCGGCGGCACCGAGTGGTCGCCGCCGTGCCGGGTGAGGAACGCGACGCGTTTGCCGCCGAGCTCGCCGATCGAGACGGGGCTCGACGTGGGGCCGTACGGGGTGTCGACGATGACCTCGTCGGATGCCCCGCGCGGGAACAGCGAATAGAGACCGGAGCCGCCGATCACGGCGACGTCGACGCGGGGAAGCGCGCCTGTGGACAACTCCCGAGGTGCCTGCGACATGAATGCGAGACTACTGGGACAGCCCCGTCCGAGAGTGAAAGCGAGGTGCGAGTGCGCACGATCGAAGAGCATCAGCGAGCGATCTCCGAGCTGGTCGAGGCGGCTCTGGCGTCGCGGGGCACCGAGATTCTGCCTGTCGCGGCGGCTGCCTCCGGGTCCTTGTCGCTCGGCCCGGCGTCTCGCGGGCGCGAGCTCGTGCACGACGTGATCGCGCCGCTCGATCTGCCGCCGTTCGACAACTCCCAGATGGACGGCTATGCGGTGCGCTCGTCCGACCTCACCGCGGGGCCACGGGCGCTGACCGTCGGGCGAAGGATCCCGGCCGGCGTCGCTCCGCCACCGCTTCTTGCCGGTACGGCCGCCCCCATCATGACCGGCGCCGCGATTCCCGACGGCGCCGACGCCGTCGTCCAGATCGAGCTCGCTGATCCGCCGCGGTTTCTCGACGAGGTGGCGGGCCCGGCCTCCGTGACTCTGCCGGGGTCGGTCCCCGCCGGCCAGTTCGTCCGGTCTCGCGGCTCCGATCTGCCGGGCGGGTCTGTTCTGCTGGAGCGCGGCACGGTTCTGCGACCGGCGCACTGGGGTGTGCTCGCGTCGTCGGGTGTCGAGACGGTCGAGGTGATCGCCCCGCTTCGCGTGATGCTCGTCTCGACGGGGGCCGAGCTGGCGATGGGCCCGGGCAACCTTGGCGCGGCGAAGATCCACGACGCCAACACGGCCGCTCTGGGGTCGGCGATCGCCTCCCTCGGGGTGCACGTGTCCACCTACCAGGCGACCGACGACGTCGATGCCTTCCTCGCGTTCATCCGGGGCCTCGGCGGGGCCGACCCCACGACCGCCGACGGTGCCGCCATCGACCTCGTCGTGACGACCGGCGGTGTCAGCGCTGGCGCCTACGAGGTCGTCCGCGAGGCGCTTCACGATTGCGGCGTCGAATTTGGCTCGGTGGCGATGCAGCCGGGCGGGCCGCAGGGTTGGGGCGCGGTCGACACCGAGCACGGCTCTCTACCGATCGTGTGCTTTCCGGGCAATCCCGTCAGCGCGCTCGTCTCTTTCGAGGCATTTCTCCACGAGCCGCTCGCCCGCGCAGCGCACGCCGCCTTCGCTGATCGCGATCGTCGGGCGCCTCTCGCCGAGGCCGCCGACTCGCCGCCCGGCAAGCACCAGATCCGTCGCGCCAGGCTCGACGCCGACGGCCGGGTTCACTTCGTCGGCGGCCCGAGCTCGCACCTGCTGCACCACTATGCGCAGGCCACCGTGCTCGCGCACATCCCGTTCGGCGTCTCACGGGTCGAGCCGGGCGACGAGGTCGTAGTGTGGGCCCTCGATGAGTGATTCAGGGTTGTCGCACGTGCGCGCCGACGGCAGCGCCCACATGGTCGACGTGACCGAGAAGGCCGAGACCAAGCGTGTGGCGACGGCACAGGCCGTGCTTCGCACGCGATCCGACGTCGTCGCGATGATCGCTGACGGCTCCCTGCCGAAGGGCGAGGCGCTCGGCACGGCCCGCGTCGCCGGAATCATGGCGGCCAAGCAGACGTCGAGCCTCATCCCGCTCTGCCATCCGCTCCCGATCGGCTCCGTCACGATCGACTTCGAACCGGGCGACGAGTCGGTGCGCATTCTCGCGACCGTGTCGACGCGAGGCGTGACCGGTGTCGAGATGGAGGCGCTGACCGCCGCCTCCGTCGCCGCCCTGACCCTGTACGACATGATCAAGGCGGTCGACAAGTTCGCCGTGATCGAGGCGATCCAGGTGCTCGAGAAGTCCGGCGGCAAGAGCGGCGACTGGGCTCGCGACTCGCAGGGTGCGCAATGACCGACCCACTCTCTGCTGCTTCCGCTCCGGTCGTCGTGCCACGGACGGCCCTCGTCATTGTCGCCTCGACGCGCGCTTCCCGCGGCGAAGCCGAGGATCGCACCGGCCCGGTCATCGCCGCCTGGCTCCGCGAGCGCTCCTTCACTCTCGACGACCCCGCGGTCGTCGCCGACGGCGAGCCGGTCGGCCAGGCCCTCATCGGCGGCATCGCCCAGCCCGTCTCGGTCATCATCACGACGGGCGGCACGGGTGTGACTCCTACCGATGCCACCCCCGAGATGACTGCGCCGCTGCTCGACAAGCGCCTCCTCGGGCTCGAAGAAGAGCTCCGGCGCCGGGGTGTCGCGCACACTCCCACTGCACTCCTCTCGCGGGGGCTCGTCGGAATCGCCGGCCGCACTCTCGTCGTCAACCTCCCCGGATCGCCCGGGGGAGTGCGCGATGGCCTCGACGTTCTCGGCGGCGTGCTCGACCACCTCCTCGACCAGCTCGGCGGTGGCGGGCATGGATGACGACGTGCGCCGGATCCTGGAGCCCCGCGTGCTCCTCGCCCGGGTGACCGCCGATCCGCTCAGCGTGGCGGCCTGTTCGGCGCTCGTGCACGAGGCGACAGCCGGTGCTGTCGTCACGTTCGAGGGCGTCGTCCGCGACCACGACGACGGCCGCGGGGTCGCCGCTCTCGAATACGAGGCGCACCCCAGCGCGAGCGACGTGCTCGCGGGGGTGGCGGCCGACATCGCGCGGGCTCATCCCGAAGTGGCTATCGCGGTTGAGCACCGCACCGGGCCGCTCGGCATCGGCGACGTCGCGCTCGCGGCCGCGGTCTCGAGCGCGCACCGGGCCGAGGCGTTCGCCGCATGCGCGCTGCTGATCGACGAGATCAAGGCCCGCGTGCCGATCTGGAAGAAACAGGACTTCACCGACGGCACGAGCGAGTGGGTGGCGTCGCTCGGCTAGACCCGCGCGATCGGCCCAGACGCTCGCGATCGGCCCAGACCCTCACGGCCGGCGTAAACACCGCTCCTAGGCAGGTGTTTACGCCGATCGTGAGGGTCTGACGGTCGAAGCGCGCGCCTACACCGCCGCTGCGTGCGTTTGTAGGCGCTGTGCGTGTCGCGCCGTGCCCTCCTGGCACGGCGCGGCACTCACACCGCCTACCCTTGACGGGTGGCCCACCTTCTCGGCGCTGAAGCGCTTCACCTCGAATTCCCCACCCGTGTGATCTTCGAAGGCGTGACCCTCGGAATCGACGAGGGCTCACGCATCGGCGTCGTCGGCCGCAACGGCGACGGCAAATCGACCCTCATGTCGCTCCTCGCCGGCCGCATGGAGCCCGACTCCGGCCGCGTCACCCGCCGCCGCGGCATCACCATGGGCGTGCTCGACCAGCGCGACATCCTGCCCCTCGACTCCATCGTGAGCGAGGTCATTGTCGGCGACCGCGACGAGCACGAGTGGGCCGGCGACGCCCGCATCCGCGACGTCATCTCGGGCCTCGCCACCGACATCCCCTGGGATTCCACGATCGGTGCCCTCTCGGGAGGCCAGCGCCGCCGCGTCGCGCTCGCAGCCCTCCTCGTCGGCGACTGGGACGTCCTCTTCCTCGACGAGCCCACCAACCACCTCGACGTCGAAGGTGTCGCCTGGCTAGCCGAGCACCTCAAGCGCCGCTGGTCGCCGCGCGAAGGTGCACTCGTCGTGGTGACTCACGACCGGTGGTTCCTCGACGAGGTCTCGACCGACACCTGGGAGGTGCACGACGGCATCGTCGAGCCCTTCGAGGGTGGCTACGCGGCCTACGTGCTGCAGCGCGTCGAGCGCGACCGATCGGCCTCCGTCTCCGAGGCCAAGCGCCAGAACCTGATGAAGAAGGAGCTCGCGTGGCTGCGCCGCGGTGCCCCCGCGCGCACCGCGAAGCCGAAGTTCCGCATCGAGGCGGCCGAGACGCTCATCGCCGACGAGCCTCCCGTGCGCGACAAGGTCTCGCTGTCGCAGATGGCCACGTCGCGCCTCGGCAAGCAGGTCGTCGACATCATCGACGTGTCGGTGGACTACGGCGAGCGCAAGGTGCTGAAAGACATCGAGTGGCGCATCGCTCCGGGCGAGCGCACCGGCATTCTCGGCGTCAATGGCGCCGGTAAGTCGACGCTGCTGAAGCTCGTCACCGGGGCGGTTCTGCCGACGACGGGTCGCGTCACCCGCGGCAAGACGGTCAAGTTCGCCGTGCTCGACCAGCAGCTCGCCGACCTCCACGAGTTCGCGAACGAGCGCGTCAATACGGTCGTCTCCCGCTACCGCTCGTCATACGTCTCGGGCGGCAAAGAATTGACGCCCGGTCAGCTCCTCGAACGTCTCGGCTTCACCACCCCGCAGCTCCAGACCGCGGTCAAAGACCTGTCGGGTGGTCAGAAGCGCCGTCTCCAGCTGCTACTCATCCTGCTCGACGAGCCGAACGTGCTGATCCTCGACGAGCCCACCAACGATCTCGACACCGACATGCTCGCGGCGATGGAAGACCTCCTCGACACCTGGCCCGGCACGCTCCTCGTCGTCAGCCACGACCGATACTTGCTCGAGCGCGTCACCGACATGCAGTACGCCGTGCTCGGCGGCGAGATGCGCCACCTGCCCGGAGGCGTCGACCAGTACCTCGAGCTGCGCCGCATCGCGGTCAGCGGCGCGGGCGAGGCGACCGACCGGCCCACCGCGACGCAGGGAGCCTCGGCGACCGTCACCGCGGCGGCCAAGGCCTCGGGGCTGAGCGGCGCCGAGAAGCGCAACGCCGAAAAGGAGCGCGCTTCGCTCGACCGTCGCATGCAGAAGGCGGCCGCCGAGCGCCAGACGCTCCTCGACCAGTTCGCCGCCCACGACCAGAACGACTACGTGGGGCTCGGAGAGCTGCAGAAGAAGGTGGCCGCGATCGAGGTCAAGGCCGACGAGCTCGAGCTGGCATGGCTCGCAGTGAGCGAGAAGCTCGAGGGCTGAGCGGGGGTGGGCCGGATCCTTGGGTTTCGGCCCGGCTTCTAGGCGCCGAGGGTGAGCGACAGCGAGCGCAGCAGCCCGGCGAGCGTCTCGCGGTCGGCGGATGAGAGGTCGCCGAGCAGGCTGCGTTCGGCCTCGACGAGCCGGGTGATCGCGGCGTCGGCAGCGCTACGACCGTCGTCTGTCAGAGACACCAGGATCCCGCGCCCGTCGCTCGGATCGGTGTTCCGCGCGACCAGACCCCGCCCGACCAGGCGGTCGATCCGGTTGGTCATCGTCCCGCTCGACACGAGTGTCTGCGTGAGTAGGGCCTTCGGCGAGAGCGCGTAGGGCGATCCGGCGCGGCGAAGGGCACTCAGCACGTCGAACTCCCACGATTCGAGGTCGCTCGCCGTGAACGCGGCGCGGCGCTCGCGGTCGAGGTGCTTCGCGAGCCGGCCCACGCGCGACAACACGTGCAGGGGCTCGAAGTCGAGGTCGGGGCGCTCGCGGTTCCAGCTGGCGACGATTCGGTCGACCTCGTCGCGCTGTTCTTCGGGCATCGGGCCATTATGTCGCGTGGTCTCGGGGTGCCGCCGGTGCTGGTACGAGTGGGCGGGTGTCGATGAGGGTCGGCGGGTGCTGCAGCACCCGCCGACTCCTCACAGCACCCGCCCACCCCGGCCAGCGGCACGGAACACGGCGACCAGAATTCGCCCCGCAGCGGAGAGCTAGCGCGGACCAGCCAGACGCCTCGCCTCGCGCGCCGCACGCCGAACCGTCTTGCGGCGCCTATCGAGGCGCACGAGTGCGATATTCGAGACCACGGTCACCACGAGCATCACGACGGCGATGACGATGTACAGCCGCGGCAGGTCGTCGAGCCCCACGCCCGACAGCACCAGGCCGCCGAGCAGGGCGCCGGCGCCGATGCCCGCGTTGAACGACGACGTGTAGAACGAGCTCGCGATGTCGCGGATGCGGGCCGGGGCCACCTGCAACAGACGCGTCTGCAAGAGAGGCGGCAGAGCGCCGAACGTCACACCGAGGATCACGAAGACCACGAACGACGGCACCGGCTGACCCTCGAAGACGAGCAAGCCGACGACGGCGACTGCCACGAGGGCCATGACGACCGGGATGCTCAGGTCGGGGCGCCTGCCGAGCACGATGCCGACGAGGAGGAGGCCGACGGCTCCGGCGATCCCGTAGGCGAAGAGGGTGCTGCTCAGGATGTCGGACGGGAGCTCGCTCGACCGGGTGAGGAACGGCGCCACGTAGGTGTACAGCGAGTAGTGGCCGACCATGAAGAACCCGGTGACGATGCAGGCCATGACCACGCCGAGCACGCTCGGATCGATCTCTTCGCGCGGCGGGCGGCCACCGGCGCGCGAGCCGGGCCGGATGATCGGAATCGAGCCGGTCGCGAGGGCACCGGGGCCGATCGGGGTCGCGCCGGTCATCGCGTCGCTGTATTCCTGGCGAAGCGTCGCGGCATCGGACGCCCCCGAGCCGACGTCGGGCAGCAGCCGCCAGACCAGAACGGCTCCGATCACCATCAGCACCGCGAGGAGGCCGAACGCCAGGCGCCACCCGACCGCCTGCCCGACCGCGGTTCCGAGCGGCACGCCGAGCACGAACGCGAGCGTGCCGCCGCTCGACGACACGGCGAGCGCCTTGCCCACCTGGTCGCGCGGAACGAGGTGCGCGGCGTAGGCGCCGGTGATGGCCCAGAACACCCCGTGGGCCAGGCCCCCGACAACGCGGGCGACGACCAACGTCGCGTAGCTCGGGGCGAGGGCGGTGCCGGCGGCACCGATCGCGATCACGAGGATGAGACCGACGAGAAGGCGGTGGCGAGGGATCCGGGAGGTGAAGTGGGTGAGGATCGGCGACGTCAGCACGACGGTGAAGGCGAACACCGAGACCAGCAGCCCGACCGACGACTCGCTGACACGGAGTTCGTCGCCCATCTCAGGCAGGAGGCCGGTCGGGAGCATCTCGCCCGAGATCGAGAGGAACGACGCGATCGCCAGCGCGATCAACCCGGCCCAGGGAAAACGGAGTGCGGTTGTCGTCGTCACCGGAAAAGCCTAGCGACCAGGGCCGACGGAGTAGAACGGAATCATGACCCTCGACGAGAAGACCTGCCGCTCCTGCGGTCGGCGTATCGAGCGGCGCGCGAAGTGGGCGAAGAACTGGGATGAAGTGGCGTACTGCAGCGACGCGTGCCGCCGCCACAAGATCAAACCCGTCGACCGGGCGCTCGAGGCGAGCATCCAGCGCCTACTCGCGAGTCGTGCTGCCACCTCCACCATCTGCCCGTCCGATGCCGCCCGCGACGTCTACGAGGGCGACGACGACGGCTGGCGCGAGCTGATGGAGCCGGCCCGTCGCGCTGCCCGGCGGCTCGTGGCCGCGGGCGAGGTCGACATCACGCAGGGCGGCAGCGTGGTGGATCCCTCGACCGCCAAGGGCCCCATTAGGATCCGGCGCCACCGCTCCTGACTCAGCGTCACCCCGCCGTCCACCCCGACCGAGGCACCGCCGACTAGGTTTGTCGGGTGCCCGCCCTCCTCGCCCGAAGCCCGTGGGCCGCGGTACTGGGGGTCTACCTGCTGTCGCGGGTGCTCTCGACCGGACTCCTCGGATCCTTGTTCGCCCTCGCCACCTCGCAGGGCTGGACGTTCGCGAGCGACCGGGCCGACCCGACGTTCTTTACGTTCTCGGGCTCGTGGGATGCCAGCTCTTACAAGACGATCGCCGAGCAGGGCTACCCGACGACGCTGCCGAAAGACGACGACGGCTACGTGCAGACGAATCCGTGGGCTTTCTTGCCGGTGTTCCCGGGCATCGTTCGGGCTGTGGTCACGATCACGGGCCTGCCGTTCTACACGGCCGGCGTGCTGGTCGCGACCGTGTTCGGATTCGGCGCGGCACTGATGCTCTACCGCCTGCTGGCCCTACGGGTGCCGCGGGAGCGGGCGCTCTTCGCGGTCGCGGTGTTCTGCGTCGGGCCGATGGGGTTCCTTTTGCAGTGCGCCTATGCCGAGAGCGCTTTCCTGTTCTTCTTCTTCACGGCGCTCTGGTGTCTGATGACGAGGCGCTACCTGCTGCTGATCCCGTTCGCCGTGGTCGCGGCTTTCACACGCCCCGGCATACTGGCGTTCGCCCTCACCCTCGGCATCCACCTCGTGGTCCGGTGGCGGGAGTCGAGGATCCGAGGCGGTCACCTCCCGGTGCGCGACACGCTCCAGATCCTCTTCGCCGGCGTCGTCGTGACTGTCGCCGGCTTGGCGTGGCCCTGGGTCGCCACTGGCGTGACCGGCGAGCGCGACGCCTACCTCGACACGGAGCTGTCGTGGTGGGTGGGCTATGTCGGTCACCAGGCCTTCCGTCCGCTGACGCCATGGTTCACGATGGCGGCGACCTGGCTGTCGTGGCCCGGCGTCCTGCTCGTGCTCCTGGCCCTCGCCGCGGGTGCGTTCTGGCTCACTCGGCGGTCGACGCGCGAGCTCGGGCACGAGATCGTCGGTTTCACGACCTCGTACTGGCTGTACCTCGTCGCGGTGTTCTTGCCGCAGCAGAGCCTGATCCGCTTGATGATGCCGGTCGCGCCGCTGCTCGGCAGTCGGCTGTTCTCGGAGACGCGGCGGCGGCGCGTGGTCGTGCTCGTCGTGGCGGTGGTGCTGCAGGCGGTGGCACTGATTCCGCTGTGGTTCATCGGGTATCCCTGACGCGACCCAACATATGCAGGTAGACTGCATAAGTTCCCGATCGACGCCGCCGTCGACCAGTCCGTCGACGACCTGAGTAGGCGACCACCACGAGCCCCCGCACCCGCAGCACCCGCACCGAGACCGGCTTCGGCCCCCGCTTCGTCATCCCGATCCTGTTCGGCCCTCTGCTCAACCCGATCAACACCACGATGATCGCGGTTGCCCTCGCCCCGATCTCCCGCGATCTCGGTATCGGTAGCGACCAGGCCATCTGGCTCGTCTCTTCGCTCTACCTCGCCTCGGCTATCGCGCAGCCCACGATGGGCAAGCTCGCCGATCGGTTCGGTCCGAAGAAGATCTTCCTCTTGGGGATGGTCGTGGTGATCGTGGCAGGGATCCTGCCCGCTCTCGTCCCGACGTTCGGCGGCGCCCTGGTCTCGCGAGTGCTCATCGGCATCGGCACGTCGTCGGCTTACCCGGCGGCGATGAGCGCGATCCGCAACCAGAGCGACCGTCTCTCGATCGCCACCCCGCCGCTCGTGCTCGGCGGCCTGTCGATCTCATCGCTCGTCTCGGCCGCAGCCGGCCCACCCCTCGCGGGCGCGCTCATCGGCGCCTTCAGCTGGCACGCGATCTTCCTCGTCAACGTGCCTCTGGCGGGCATCGGGCTCGTGTTGGCGGCGCTGTGGCTTCCATCGGACAAAATCCGGCCGATCCGCTCGGCGCCGCTCCCGATCGTCCAGGCCATCGACCCTCTTGGCCTCGGCCTCTTCGCCGTGACCATCAGCAGCCTGCTGGTGTTCCTCCTCGACCTCGGGGCGGGCCTGTGGTGGCTGCTGATCGTGACGGCTGCGGCCCTCGTCGCACTCATCGTCTGGGAGCGTCGCGCCGTTGCCCCCTTCATCGACGTGCGCATACTCGCCTCGAACGGGCCGTTGACCCGCACGTACCTCCGACTGTTCCTGGTCTACGGCATCGCCTACACGATGACCTACGGGTTCTCGCAGTGGGTGCAGGAGGTCGCCGGCATCTCGTCTCAGACGGCGGGCCTGATCCAGCTGCCCGGTGCGATCCTCGCGGGTGTCGCGTCCTTCTGGTTCGCGCGAAAAGCGGGCGTCCGCCTGCCGTTGATCGCGGCCGCCCTGATTCCGCTGGTCGGCGGATTCGTCGTGGTGTCGCTCACCTCGGGATCCCCGGTCTGGCTGTTCGTCGTCGCCACGATCTTCTTCACGATCCCGCAGGGGCTCGCCTCGGTATCGAACCAGGCCGCGCTCTACCGCCAGGTCGACCCTGCCGGAATCGGAGCGGCCGCGGGGCTGTCGCGCACGAGCATCTACATCGGCGCGATCGCGTCGACGAGCCTCATCGGCGTCGCGTACGGCGACCGGCCGACGACCGGCGCTCTTCACGAGCTCGGTTGGGTGATCGTCGGGATCGCCGTGGTGCTCAGCGCCCTGACCATCTTCGACCGGCGACTGAAGGCCTCGCGGCCGGCGACGTCGAAGCCGGCCGACGACAGCGCTGCCACGCGCGCCGACACGGAGCCCATCAGCGTCGTCTGAGCCGCCGCTGCTCCCCCCTCCTCCGAATTCGAAGGAAAAACCCGCGAGGTCGGACGCATTCATCCCGATCGCGGCCTGCCCGGGCGACGAATCTCCTTCCAATTCGGGAGGAGACGGGTCGCCTAGGATTGACCGCGTGACCGAGACCCACTGGACCCTCACGCTCGTCTGCCAAGACAAGCCCGGCATCGTCCACGCGATCAGTGGCGCCGTGGTCGACGCGGGCGGCAACATCACCGAGTCGCAGCAGTTCTCGAGCATCGACACCGGCACCTTCTTCATGCGCCTGCAGGTCGTCTCCGACACCGGCCGCGACGCGTTCGCCGGGGCACTCGCGCCAGTCGCCGAGCGCTACGACATGGAGTGGAAGCTCGACGTCGTCGGCCGCCCCCTCCGCACGCTCGTGCTCGCGAGCAAGGCCGCGCACTGCCTCAACGACCTCCTCTTCCGCCAGCGCGCCGGGCAGCTGCCGATCGAGATCCCGCTCGTGCTGGCCAACCATGCCGATCTCGCCGAGCTGGCCGAGTTCTACGGCGTGCCGTTCGAGCACCGCGCCGTCGTCGGCCCCGAGCTCAAGGCCGACTTCGAGCGCCGCGTGCTCGAGGCGGTCAAAGAGCACGACATCGAGCTGGTCGTCCTGGCCCGCTACATGCAGATCCTCAGCCCCGAGCTCTGCGCCGCTCTCGAGGGCCGCGCGATCAACATCCACCACTCGTTCCTGCCCGGCTTCAAGGGCGCGAACCCCTATCGGCAGGCGCATGCCCGCGGCGTGAAGCTGATCGGTGCGACCGCCCACTTCGTCACGAGCGACCTGGACGAGGGCCCGATCATCGAGCAGAACGTCGTCCGGGTCGATCACAGCCGCACTCCGGGCGACCTGGTGGCGATCGGCCAAGACGAAGAGAGCCGCACCCTCACGCAGGCCGTCCGCTGGTTCGCCGAAGACCGCGTGCTCCTCGACGGCGCTCGCACGATCGTCTTCCGCTGACGCCTCACCCCGACACACGACCAGAGCAGACACCAGGATCCATGTTCGACACTCCCAAGAGACGCCCCGGTCGCGGAGGCGGAGACGACGGCACCGGCCACCCGATCTCGCCGAACACCGTCGTGCGCATCGTCCTCCAGGTCTTCGCGCTGTTCAGCCTCGCCTTCTGGGGCTACCTGGCCTGGCCGTTCCCCTTTCCCTCGCTGTTCTTCGTCATCGGGGCTCCGCTCTTCGCCGCTGTGGTGTGGTGGCTTTTCCGCTCGCCTCGCGGTCCGCTGAAGACCGACCCGCTCGGGCGGGCCATCGTCGAGATCGCCGTGATGGGCTCCGCGGCGTACGCGTGGTTCAGCCTCGGCTATCCCCTCGTCGCGGCGGTGTTCGCCGTGGTCGCCCTCGGGTCGGGAATCATTCACTTCCGACGCGAGCTTCGCGCCGCCGAGTGACGACGCCGCTCACCCCTGCGACGGTGCCGGGCGGGCGGCGCGCGCGTCTGACATGATCGACGGATGACAGCGACGTCTCTCCTCTTCATCGGCGGCACCGGCCAGATCAGTGCGGCGTGCGTCCGCGAGGCGGTGCGCAACGGCCTCGCCGTGACCGTCCTCAACCGCGGCACGACGACGGCACGGAGCATTCCCGACGGCGTCGAAGTGCTCACCGCCGATGCGCATGACGAAGCGGACGTGTCTCGGATCCTCGGCGACCGCCGCTTCGACAGCATCGCCGACTTTCTGACCTTCACTCCCGACCAGGCCGCTGCGGCAGTCCGCCTCTACGGCGATCGCACCGACCAGTACCTGTTCGTCAGCTCCGCCTCGGCGTACCAGAAGCCCCCGGCTCGGCTGCCGATCGACGAGACCGTCCCCCTCTTCAACCCCTTCTGGCAGTACAGCCGCGACAAGATCGCCTGCGAGCGATTGCTGCGCGACGAGCATGCGGCGGGCAGGGTCCGCGTCACCGTCGTTCGCCCCTCCCACACCTACGACCGCACCCAGGTACCTCTGCTCGGCGGGTGGACCGTCATCGACCGCCTGCGTCGCGGACTGCCGATCGTGCTCCACGGCGATGGCACCTCGCCCTGGGCGATCACCCACTCGGATGACTTCGCCACCGCGTTCCAGTCGTTGCTCGGCGCCCCTGAAGCGATCGGCGAGGCGTTCAACATCATGTCGCCCGAACTGCTGACCTGGAACGCGATCGCCCTCGATCTGGCCGACGCCGCCGGGGTGGAGACGCCGCAGATCGTGCACCGCACGACTCACGACCTCGTCGTCGAGGCCCCGGAGTGGGACGAATCGCTCCGCGGTGACCGCAGCCACCCGGCGATCTTCGACACGACCAAGATCCGGTCACTGGCCACCGGATGGGAGCCGCGAATCCCCTTCGCCGAGGGTGCCCGGCAGATCATCGCCTGGCACGACGCCGACCCCTCGCGTCGCGTTGTGGATCCGGAGGTCGATGCGCTCATCGATCGACTGACGGGTCGGGTCGCTGTCGGCTGAGGGTGTCCCCTGAAGAGACGACTGCGCGCGGCGGCGGTGCACTCTAAGGTTCGGGTATGAAGTCAGAGCGTCGTCGGATCACAGAGCGCATCGCCATCGTCTCGGGGCTGGTGGGCGGCTTTTTCCTGGTCGTCGCCTTCACGTTGATGCTCACGACCGCACCGATCGTCGCATCGGCCATCTGCCTTCCCGTCGGACTCGCCGGCCTCGTGCTCGGGATCGGGCTGGCGCTGCTGCTTCGTCGCGGCGTCGCAGCCGACACCTGGCCCCGGTCGGGTCGCAACGCTCCCCGCTAGGTTCCGGTCGGCGAGACGTCAGAATCGACGACCGCACGACTCGTTCAGGCGTCGTTTTTGAGGTCTCAAAGCCTCCCACCTGCTAGAAGCAAGTAAGAATGACCCCCGAGACCGCAGGCAGCGCGCGCGGTTGAGCCCGACCGTCGTCGATCGTCGCGATGTCGGTCCACTTGTCGATGGTCGTGCACGGGTGAGAGATGCCGAGACGGACGAGGTCGCCGATCGCCAGCGATGACTCGGGCGGGAGCTCGACGAACGCGTGCTGGTCGTTGAGGCCCGTCACGCGAGCGGCCTCGACGGCGCCGGGCACACGCCTCACGCCCTGGGCCGAGGTGCGGTACGCCTCGATGAGAATCGGCAGCCCCTCGTCGTCGGCGGTGTCGCGTCGGCCGACGTTGAGCAGCGCCAGCGTCGCCTCCGGTTTCGAGATGACGCTCGCCCACAGGTCGAGCGCCGGCAGGAAGCGGTCGGCATTCTCGATGCGCTCGAACGGGGTGAGTCGTCGATACAGGTCGTGGTCGTGCGTGACGTAGGCGCCCGATCGGAGGACGACGCGGGTTCGCACCCCGCGCACCCCGTCGGGGTCGTGCCGGAATCCGAGCGCCTCGACCACGCGATCGAAGTAGACGCTGCCGCCGGCCGTGAGCACGACGTCTCCGCCGAGGTCGAGCCACTGGGTGAACGATTCGCCATCGAGCCGATCGCGGAACTCGATGAGCGTCGCCAGGTAGTCGTCGACGAGCTGGAGCGACTCGGCGTCGATACCGTGGGTCAGAGCCCCCTCGTAGCCGGCGACTCCGGCCAGCACGAGGTGGTCGGCGTCGCGGACGGCCGCGGCCACGGCGAGCGCCGCGTCGAGGGTGCGAGCCCCGGTCCGACCACCGCGCGCGCCGAGCTCGACGAGCACGGGGAGCGGCCGGGTGGCGTTGCCCCGCTCGAGCGCCGCATCGACGAGGTGGACTGTCGCGACCGAGTCGACCCACATGAGCACGTCGCTGCCGGGCTCGACCAGAAGCAGAAGCGCGTCGGTCGAGAACGTGGTGCCGGCGAAGATGATGTGGCGAACGCCGGCCTCACGCGCGACCTCGGCCTGGTACGCGGTCGCGACGGTGATCCCCCAGGCCCCGGCGTCGAGTTGGCGTTGCCAGATGTCGGGGGCCATCGTGGTCTTACCGTGCGGGGCGAGATCGACCCCGGCCTCGGAGCACCACCGGGCCATCGTGTCGATGTTGTGGTCGAGCACGGCCGTGTCGATGGTGAGTACCGGCGTCGGCAGCTCGTCGAGCGGAATTGGCCAGGGCCGCGGGGTGAATGCGACCTTCGACGAGGCCGGGAGCGCCGCCGACGGGTCTGTGCGGGGAGTCATCATCGTCCTCTTTCGGGTGGTGGCCGATGCAGAAGCGCCGTCGACGACTGCCGGGCAATCGGCGACGCGGTGAGACACAGAATGGACCCCGCACCGAGCGACGGCAAGCCCCCGTCACGACGACCGATCCCCGATCAGTGTTGGGCCGGGATCCTCGCGTTCGATTGCAACCACCGCGCGACACCGTCGTCGGCGTTCGAGTCGATGACCCCCGTTGCCCGCGCCTTCACCTCGTCGCTCGCGTTGGCCATGGCATAGGCCTCGTCGGCCACGTCGAACATCGGCAGGTCGTTGAGGTTGTCGCCGAAGCAGACCACCCGATCGGCTCCCCAGGCCCGGGCCAGTTCGCGAACGCCAGCACCCTTGTCCGACCCGAGCGCGGCCACCTCGAGCCAGTGGATGCCCTCGAGATACGTCTCGGGCTGCAGCGTGACCGTCAGCCGATCGCCGTAGCGGGAGTCAAGGATCCTTCGCACCGGCTCGAGATCGGCCTCCGGCGCGAGAGCGACGATCGAGAATGTGCCGTCGCGCGTCAGCTCGCTCGGGTGCGCCACGGGCCGGAATCGCGGATCCGCGCCGCGCTCCGCGAGGTACCACTCGATGCCCGGGCCTTCGGCCCCGCGCACCCAGCCGACCGTGTCGGCGTGCGCCTCGGCCTCCGGCGACGAGTCGAGCGAGTACACCAGCGGGGCGGCACCGTTCTCGGCGAAGACGCCGAGGACCTCGTCGACGAGCTCCGGGTCAATGACGTGATCGACGAGCGTCTCGCCGGTCGTGAGGTCGACGATGAACGCCCCGCCGTAGACGCACGCGGGCCCCTCGAGATGGAGGCCCTCGGTGACCCGCCGCAGCGAGACGACGGAGCGGGCCGTCGCGATGGCGATCGGAAGCCCCTGCGCGACGAGCGAGTTGACCGTATCGACGGTGAAGGCGCTGGGGCTCGCGTCGGGCGAGAGCAAGGTGCCGTCGAGGTCGCAGACGTAGAGGGTGGTCACGCGTTCATTCTTGCGGAGGCTGAGGGGGCCCTTCGACCCCAGTGCGGGGTGAGCGGCGCACGGGGTGCGCGACTCCGTCTCAAACGAAAGGGTATTCATACCCGAAATTGACATGTCGTGTTTGTCACTCTAAATTCGTCGGAGTCCTGTTTCGACCCACGATGAGGTGGCCATGTCTTCACCCCGATCCATCCCTTCGCGCGCCGCACGCGCCCGGCGCCTTCTGACGTTCGTCATCCTGTCCATGACCGGCGGGGTGATCTTCCAGGTCGCCTACATCCGCTACGTCTTCCTGCGCGAGACCTACGAGGCGCTCGACCTGACCGGCCAGGAGTACGGCGTCGTGGTCTCGGTATTCGGCGCGACCGCGACGGTCATGTACTTCTGCGGTGGCTGGTTCGCCGACCGGTTCTCACCGAGGCTCCTCATCGTCATCGCGTTGGTCGGCATCGGGCTCGCCGACCTCGCCGTCGCCACCCGCCCGGGCTTCGTCGGAGTCGTGGGTGCCCACGTCGTCATGGCCGTCCTCGGCACCGGCCTGTACTGGCCAGCCCTCGTCAAATCGATCGGCCTCCTCGGCGACGAGTCGAGTCAGGGGCGAGCCTTCGGGTTCCTCGAAGGGCTTCGCGGCCTCACCTCCACCGTGGTCGGTCTGATCGGCGCCGGCATCGTCTCGGCCGCGCTGGTGCCATCGACGGGTGTGCTGACGCTGATTCGTGTCTACGGCGTCCTCTGCCTCGTCTTCGCGATCCTCGTCCTCGTCGTCGTCCGCGAGGAGCGCTCTCGAGTCTCCGAACTCGTATCGTCCGCCGTCGGAATCGGCCAGCTTCTCGCGGCCACCCGCAACCCGTTCACGTGGCTCATTGGCGGCACGATCGCCATGTCGTTCAGCTTCTACACCACTCTCGGCTACTTCTCGCCGCTGCTCGAGACCGGATTCGGGGTCGGTCTCGGCGCCCTGGCCGTGATCGGGGTCGTCCGCAGCTACGTCTTCCAGTTCGTGGCGGGGCCCGTCGGCGGGCTCGTCGTCGACAAGGTCGCCCGCTCGAGTTCGCAGTTCCTTCGCTGGATGTTCGTGGTCTCGACCGTGCTGGCCCTCGCCTTCCTCCTCCTCCCCCACGACCCCGCCCTTACCTGGGTCGCCCTCGCCCTCCTCGTCGTCCTGTGCCTGGCCGTCTTCATGAGCCGCGGGGTCTACTGGGCCCCCGTCGGCGAACTCGGCATCCCCGAGTCCCAGCGCGGCGGCGTGATCGGCCTGGCATCCGGCATCGCCTATCTGCCCGACGCGTTCCTGCCTGTCGTGTGCGCGTGGTGGATCGGTGATACCGCCGCCGGAATACCCGAGCAGGGGGGCGGATTCACCGCGCTCTTCACGACCCTCATCGCGGCCGGGCTCATCGGCGTCCTCCTCACGGTCGCGACCGAGCGCGTCGCCGCCCGCCGTGCCGGCAGCCGCGCCGACGCCGACGACACTCGCCTCCTCTCCGCCTAGATCTCATTCCCTCTCCCTGCTCACCGCTTCCGAAAGGCTCCCCGTGGACATCCGCGACTTCTCGCTCGACCTCTTCTCCCTCCGAGGCAAGACCGCCATCATCACCGGCGGCAACACCGGCCTCGGCCAGGCCTTCAGCCTCGCCCTCGCCAAGGCCGGGGCCGACATCTTCGTGCCGAGCATCCTCGACGACGACGGCACCACACGCACCCTCGTCGAGAACGAGGGCGTGCGATACGAGTTCCTCGAGATCGACATCACGGGCGAGGGCGCACCGCGCGAAGTGATCGACACCTGCATCGAACGTCTCGGCGCCGTCGACATCCTCGTCAATTCCGCGGGCATCTGCCGCATCGCCCCCGTCGCCGACTTCGGTCGCACCGAGTGGGATCCCATGATCGGGCTCAACCTCACCGCCCCGTTCGAACTCGGCAAGGAGGCGGCCCGGGTCATGTCGACCCAGGGGGCCGGCAAGATCATCAACATCGCCTCGCTCTTCTCCTTTCTGGGCGGGCAGTGGTCGCCGGCGTATGCCGCCACCAAGCACGGCATCGTCGGCTTCACGAAGGCGTACTGCGACGAGCTGGCCGCCGACGGCGTGCAGGTGAACGCCATCGCACCCGGCTACTTCGCCACCGCGATCACGGTGGCGACGCGGGCCGACCCGGTCACGAACCAGCGCGTGCTCGACCACATCCCGGCCGGTCGCTGGGGCGAGGTCGCCGACCTGATGGGAGCCACCGTCTTCCTCGCGAGCCGCGCCTCCGACTACGTCAACGGCCACGTCCTCACCGTCGACGGCGGCTACCTCGTGCGCTGACACCGCGCTTCCCTCTCCTCGTCCCCTCCCCCACCAGAAAGACACACTTCCCATGATCGCCTCCATCTCCGCCCTCGAACGCCAGCAGATCGTCGCCGCCCTGACCGACCTCATTGGCGCCTCGAAGATCGACACCGACCCGGCCCATCTCGCCGAGGCGAGCGTCGACCGCTTCAAGAAGTACCAGTCTGTGCACGGCATCTACGACGGCCCGAAGCCGGCCGCAATCGTCTACGCCGAGAGCACCGACGACGTCAGCGCCGTGCTCCGCTTCGCCAACGACAACCTGATCAACGTGGTTCCGCGCACCGGGCGGACCGGCACGGAGGGCGGGCTCGAGACCAGTGTGGTCGACACGATCGTTCTGGACGGATCGCGGATGTCGCGGATCCTGAAGATCGACGAGGTGAACATGCAGGTCACCGTCGAGGCCGGCGCCCCGCTCCAGGTCGTAGAAGACGCCCTCCGCGAGCGCGGCCTGACCACCGGCCACTCACCGCAGTCGAAACCCCTTGCGCAGTACGGCGGGCTGGTCGCGACTCGCTCCATCGGTCAGTTCTCGACCCTCTACGGCGCCATCGAAGACATGGTCGTCGGGCTCGAGGCGGTGTTCCCCGACGGCTCGGTCATTCGCGTCAAGAACGTGCCACGGCGAGCGGCCGGCCCCGACATCCGCCACGTGATCATCGGCAACGAGGGCGCCCTCTGCTTCGTCACCGAGGTGACGGTGAAGGTGTTCAAGCACTACCCCGACAACAACGAGTTCCACGGCGCGCTCGTCGACGACATGGCCACCGGCATCGCCATCCTCCGCGAGGTGATCACGGGAGGCTTCCACCCCTCGGTGGCTCGCCTGTACTCCCCCGAAGACGCAGCGCAGCACTTCTCGCACTTCGCGAACGGCAAGTGCGTCGTCGTGTTCGTCGCCGAAGGCCCCGCCGGCATCGTCGCGGCCACGAGCGCCGAGATCCGCCGAATCCTGAGCACGGTCCGACATGAGCCGGTCGACCCGTCGCTCATCGAAGCCTGGTTCGACAACCTCAACTGGGGCCCGGAGAAGATCGAGGCCGAGAAAGAGGTCATGCGTGCCGGGAGCCAGCTCGGGTACACCACCGAGATCTCGGCCGACTGGTCGCAGGTCGGCACGATCTACGACGCCGTCATGCACCGGATCCGCACCGAATACCCGTTCGCCGATGACCTCACGATGCTCGGAGGCCACTCGTCGCACAGCTACCAGACGGGCACGAACATGTACTTCGTCTACGACTACCGGATCAACTGCAGCCCGCGCGAAGAGATCGAGAAGTACCACGTGCCACTCAACGCGATCATCGTGGAGGAGGCCCTGCGCTTCGGCGGCTCGATGGTGCACCACCACGGAATCGGCAAGTACCGGGCCCCGTGGACTGTGGCCGAGCACGGCACCGCCTACCCGATCCTCGCGGGCCTGAAGGCGCAGTTCGACCCGAACGGCATCATGAACAAGGGCACCATCTACCCCGTCGAGGGCGCCGGGATCGCGCCCACCGCGGTCTCCGATACCTCAGCCGCCGACGCCGCGGTCTCGAACACCGCGGCCTCCGACACCGCAGGCGCCTGATCGTCGTGGCCCGATTTCTGGTCGGCATCGACAACGGCTCACAGTCGTCGAAGGTCACCGTCTTCGACGAGCACGGGGCGGCGATCGCCAGCGGTCGCTCTGCCCTTCGGCCCTACAGCACGCCCCGCGCCGGAGTCGTGGAGCACCCCGACGACGATCTCTGGACATCGATCGGTGTGGCCTCCCGGGCCGCCCTCGCCGACTTCACAGCGGCCGGTCACGACACCGGCGACATCGTCGGGGTCGGGCTCTGCACGATCCGGTTCTGCCGCGCTCTCGTGCGCGCCGACGGCACCCTGGCCGCTCCCGTGCTCAGCTGGATGGACGATCGCGTGTCTCGCCCGCACGAGCAGACCGACGACGATGTTGCCGTCGTCACGACCTCGTCCGGCTACATCACGCACCGGCTGACCGGGCAGTTCGTCGATACGAACGCCAACTACCAGGGGCAGTGGCCGATCGACACGGCCAGTCGCGAGTGGCTGCCGGACGGCCCCGAGTTCGAGGCGTTCGGCCTCCGGCGAGACCAGCTCGTCGACCTGATCGACCCCGGCGGGATCCTCGGCCGCGTCACGGCTGCAGCTGCCGACGCGACCGGCCTGCCCGAGGGCCTCCCCGTCGTCGCCACGGCGAACGACAAGGCGGTGGAAGCGCTCGGCAGCGGCCTGTCGGAGCCGACGACGCTGCTCATCTCGCTGGGTACCTACATCACCGGCATGACGATTGGCGCGTCGAGCCACCCCGATGCGGTGTCGTTCTGGTCGAACTTCGCCTCCAAGCCCGGCGACTACCTCTACGAGTGCGGCGGAATCCGTCGCGGCATGTGGACCGTGAGCTGGTTCCGCGATCTGCTCGGCCCCGAGGCGGCCGTGGCCGCAGCGACCCGGGGGCTGTCGGTCGAGGAGCAGCTCGGGCTCGAAGCGCAGGAAGTCCCCCCAGGATCCGGCGGCCTCATCACCGTCCTCGACTGGCTGGCGCCCACAGACGAATCGCACCGCCGTGGCTCGCTGCTCGGTTTCGACGGCAGGCAGGGCCGAGCTCACATCTACCGGTCGATCCTCGAATCGATCGCACTTACGATGCACGGGCACGCGTCGGCCATGGCCAGTGAGCTCGACACCGACTTCACCCGCGTGGTGATCTCAGGAGGCGGCTCCGTCTCGCCGCTCCTCGCGCAGATCCTGGCCGATGTCTTCGATCGGCCGGTCCACCGCCCACGGACGACCGACGGAGCCGGGCTGGGCGCGGCTGTCTGCGCAGCTGTCGCGACAGGCGTCCACCCGTCGTTCGCTGCCGCTCAGGAGGCCATGGTCTCCGTCCGCGACGAGTTCGTGCCCGATCCTGTCGCGAACGGGGTCTACTGCGCGCTCGAGCCGATCCACGCGTCGACCGCGCGAGCGACCGACGACCTGTACCGGCGGCTTGCCGCTCTCTGAGTCGGCTCCTCGACGGGCAGGTGGTCAGACGGTCAGCTGCCCGTCGCGGGCGAGCCACTCCAGACCCTCTTCGACGGCCTGCAGTGTCGTGTAGCGGGGTTCGTAGCCGAGGATCCGGCGCCCCTTCTCGATCGACATCGAGTGGCTGCGCGAGATGTGTGCCTCGCTCGCCTCCGCCGACTCCGCACTCACGCCCCGCCTCCATTCGGCGAACGGCTCGAACTCGAGCTGCGCCTCCTGCCCGTACCAGCGGGCGATGCCCTCGGCGAGACCGCGCAGGGTGACGGCCCGGTCGGAGACGACGTGGAAGCTATTGCCGACCGCCGCGGTCGACCGCTCGATGGCCTTCTCGAACGCCTGTGCGACATCGTCGGCGTGGACGTGATGGAGCGTCTCGAGGCCGAACCCCGGAAGCGTGACGGGGCGCCCGTGCGCCAGGTCTTCCCAGACCGACAGGTCGAGGTTGCCCTGCGGGTTGATCATGGCCCAGCCCGGGCCGGTGATGTGCCCGGGGTGCAGCACGACCGAGCGGAGACCGCCGGGCCGCTGCGATTCGCGCAGCAGAAGCTCTTCGATCTCGGCCTTGCCGGTGCCGTACTCGCCGAACGGGGTGCGGATCGCACTCTCGGTGATCGGGACCTCGGTCGCCGGGCCGTGCACCCAGACCGTGCCGCAGTGCAGGAGAAGAGGCGAAGCGGGCCGGAGTGCGTCGACGAGCTGCTTGGCGGAGGAGCGGGTGAAGCACACCATGTCGATCACGACGTCGGCCTCGAGGGCCGCGATGGCCGGCGCGAAGGTGCGGTCGGCGTCGCCTTGCTCGCGGTCGAGCTGGATCCTGGTGACTTTCTCCCAGGCCGGGTCGTCGCGATAGGGAGCGCTCGTGCCCCGGCTCACCGCCACGACCTCGTGTCCGGCAGCGATGAGGCGAGGAACAAGGTAACCGCCGACGTGCCCCGTTGCTCCGATAATGACGATCTTTGACATGGGGGCGACGCTACGCTCGGGGCGGCGTCGGTGGCTCGATTGCGACTCGCGCGGCGACACGAAAACACCGCCTTCCGGGGAAGGCGCCGCCGATGGGCGGTGCCGCGCCCGAAAGGCGGTGTTGTGACGCCGGGTGCCGCCTAGAGGGCGGCCAGCGCGGCGTTCAGCGTCGCCGACGGGCGCATCACGGCCGAGGCCTTCGCGTCGTCGGGCTGGTAGTAGCCGCCGATGTCGACCGCGTGGCCCTGCGCCCCGTTGAGCTCGCCGGTGATGGTCTCTTCGCCGTCGCCGAGCGCCTTCGCGAGCGTCGCGAAGTCAGCGGCGAGAGCCGAGTCGTCGGTCTGCGCGGCGAGCTCGTTCGCCCAGTAGAGCGCGAGGTAGAAGTGGCTGCCGCGGTTGTCGATCGAGCCGATAGCACGTGCCGGCGACTTGTTCTCATCGAGGAAGGTGGCCGTGGCCCGGTCGAGGGTGTCGGCGAGGATCTGCGCTCGGGCATTGCCGGTCGTCGCCGCGAGGTGCTCGAAGCTGGCCGCGAGTGCGAGGAACTCGCCGAGGCTGTCCCAGCGGAGGTAGTTCTGCTGCACGAGCTGCGAGACCTGCTTCGGGGCCGAACCGCCGGCACCGGTCTCGAAGAGACCGCCGCCGTTGAGCAGAGGCACGACCGACAGCATCTTGGCCGAGGTGCCGAGCTCCATGATCGGGAACAGGTCGGTCAGGTAGTCGCGCAGCACATTGCCGGTGACCGAGATCGTGTCTTCGCCGCGACGGATGCGCTCGAGCGAGAACTTCATGGCGTCGACCGGCGACATGATCTCGATCTGCAGGCCGTCGGTGTCGTGGTCGGCGAGATAGGTCGTGACCAGCGAGGCGAGCTGGGCGTCGTGCGCGCGCGTCCGGTCGAGCCAGAAGATCGCGGGGGCTCCGGTGGCACGGGCACGAGCGACCGCGAGCTTGACCCAGTCGCGGATGACGACGTCTTTGGTCTGGCACATGCGCCAGATGTCGCCCGCCTCGACGGACTGCTCGAGGAGCACCTCGCCCGATGCGGTGGACACCGTGACGGTGCCCGCGGCGGCCAGCTGGAACGTCTTGTCGTGCGAGCCGTACTCTTCGGCGGCCTGGGCCATGAGGCCGACGTTCGGCACGGACCCCATCGTGGTCGGGTCGAAGGCGCCGTTGGCACGGCAGTCGTCGATCGTCGCCTGGTAGATGCCGGCGTAGCTCGAATCGGGGATGACCGCGAGGGTGTCGTGCTCGGCCCCGTCTGCACCCCACATGTGGCCCGACGTGCGGATCATCGCGGGCATCGACGCGTCGACGATCACGTCGCTCGGCACGTGCAGGTTGGTGATGCCCTTGTCGGAGTCGACCATGGCGAGCTCGGGGCCCGCGGTGAGGCCGGCTTCGAAAGCCGCTTTGATCTCGGCGCCGTTCGCGACCGAGTCGAGGCCGTTGAGGATCGCGCCCAGGCCGTCGTTGGGGTTGAGGCCCGCGGCGGCGAGGTCGTCGCCGTACTTCGCGAACACGTCGGCGAAGAAGACGCGGATGACCTGGCCGAAGATGATCGGGTCGGAGACCTTCATCATCGTGGCCTTGAGGTGCACCGAGAACAGAACACCCTCGTCTTCGGCGCGTTGCATCTGCTCGTGGAGGAACGTGCTGAGGGCGGCGACGTGCATGACGGTCGCGTCGAGCACCTCCCCCTCGAGCACGGGCACCGACTCACGGAGGACGCTCTTCGTGCCGTCGGCGCCGGTGAACTCGATCTTCACCGAGCCGGCGGCTGTGACGACGGCGGTCGTCTCGTTCGACCGGAAGTCGTCGTGGCCCATGGTGGCGACGTTCGTCTTCGAGTCGGCGCTCCAGGCCCCCATGCGGTGCGGGTGCTTGCGGGCGTACTGCTTGACCGAGAGCGGTGCCCGGCGGTCGGAGTTGCCCTCGCGGAGCACCGGGTTGACGGCCGACCCCTTGACCCTGTCGTAGCGCGCCCGGATGTCGCGCTGTTCGGCAGACGCGGCATCGTCGTCGCTTGACGGCTCGTCAGGATAATCGGGAAGGTCGTAGCCCTGCGAGCGGAGCTCGGCGATGGCCGCCTTCAGCTGCGGCACCGATGCCGAGATGTTGGGCAGCTTGATGATGTTGGCCCCGGGCGTCTTCGCCAGGTCGCCGAGCTCGCCGAGGGTGTCGGGAACGCGCTGCGCCTCGGAGAGCCGATCGGAGAACTGGGCGAGGATGCGGGCCGCGAGCGAGATGTCGCGCGACTCGACGTCGACGCCGGCCTTGGCCGCATACGCCTCGACGATGGGCAAGAAGGAGAAGGTCGCCAACCGGGGTGACTCGTCGGTCAAGGTGTAGATGATCGTGCTCATGCGAGTGGCGACTCCTTCGTTGGCGGCGATGCCTCGAGCTGCGGCCCAGGTGCATCGGACTGTCTCGATATCAAGATACCTCGCCGACCCATGAGCCCGCTGGCATCTCCCCCCAGACTAGTGAGTGCCTCCGACGCCGCGCGCTCAGCCCTCCACAGGTGACGACGCCACGGGCCGCCCGGTCAGACGAAGAGTCACCGCGTCGCCGAACTCGAAGCGTTCCTCGACCGAGTGCTGCACCGAAACGATGGTGTCGTCGTCGAGGCGCACAGTCGTGCGGCGGAGCGACCCGAGGAAGCTCGTCGAGGCCACCGTCCCCGAGAAGTCGCCGGGGGCAGTCGACGACGTCGGCACGAACACGATGTCCTCCGGCCGCACGAACGCGAGCACCTCGCCGTTCGGCAGGGCCGGGTCGATCGACGGCAGTCGCGAGCCGCGCACGGTGACGACCCCCGACACCAAGGGTCCGCGCATCCGGTTGCTCACCCCCACGAAGTCGGCGACGAACGGTGTTGCCGGGGTGAGGTACAGCTCCTCGGGCGTGCCGATCTGCTCGATGTCGCCGGAGCGCATCACGGCGACCCGGTCAGCGACCGCGAGGGCCTCTTCCTGGTCGTGCGTGACGAAGACGGTGGTGATGCCGAGTTCGGTCTGGATCCTTCGGATCTCTTCGCGGAGCGACACCCGCACCTTGGCGTCGAGAGCCGACAGCGGCTCGTCGAGCAGGAGCACACGCGGCCGGGTCACGAGCGCGCGGGCGAGGGCGACGCGCTGCTGCTGGCCGCCCGACATCTGGTGCGCGTACCGCTCGGAGAGGTGGTCGAGCGACACCATCTCGAGTGCCTCGCGAGCGCGGGTCGCCCGGTCCGATGCCGACACCCGGCGCATCTGCAGGCCGAATTCGACGTTCTGCTGCACGGTGAGGTGCGGAAAGAGCGAGTACTGCTGAAACACCATGCCGATGTCGCGTCGGTTGACGGGCACGCCCGCCACGTCGACCCCGTCGATCCGGATGGCGCCGGCCGTGATCTGCTCAAGGCCCGCGAGCGCGCGGAGGGCCGTCGTCTTGCCACAGCCGGAGGGGCCGAGCAGGGCGACGAACTCGCCGGGACGGATCGTCAGCGACAGCTCGTCAAGGGCGCGGACTCCCGAATACTCCTTGACGACGCCGAGGAGCTCGACGGTCGCGCCCTCGCCGAGACGCTCGAGGGTGGGGGCGGGGCTGGTGGACGTCATGAGGCACTCCGGGCGGGTGTCGGTGTCGGGAGGGGGATCCTCGGCTCCGTGCCGCGAGGGCGACGGGTCTTCTTGACGCGACCGCCGGGGCGGACAGCACCGAAGCGGCCGATGATGACGAGCAGGACGAAGGCGAACACGAGGGCGGTGAGCGCGAAGATCGTCGCCACGTACGAGTCGGTCTGGCTGATCAGCAACAGGGCCGTCTGGAACGTGTTTTGGCTGAGGAACGACGCGATCGTGTACTCGCCGAGCACGACGGCAACAGTGAGGAACACCGCCGAGATGACCCCGCGCCGCATGTTCGGCAGGATCACCCGGGCGATCGCCGTCGGCCAGGAGGCGCCGAGCGAGCGTGCCGCCTCGGTCAGCGTGACGAGGTCGAAGGCCTGGATGTTCGTGGCGATCGGCCGGTAGGCGTACGGCAGCACGATGATGCCGACCGCGAACGCGAGAGTCCAGGGCGCACTGCCGAACACGGCCGCCACCCGCTGGTAGACGGGCACGTAGCCGACTACGAGCACGATCGACGGGATCGTGATGGGCAGGATGCAGACGAACTCCAGGATCCGACGGAACCGGGGATACCGCAGCTCCACCAGCAGCATGGTCGACAGCAGCACCAGCATCACGATCGCGACGGTGATGACGCAGATCACCAGCGAGTTCTGGATGCCCTGCCAGATCGGCGAGTAGTCGGTGCCGAGGGCGGGGTCGGGATGGAAGATCGAGACGTAGTGGATGAACGAGTAGCCGCTCTTGCCCGCCAGGCGCAGCGTGAACTGGAACATCGCCGCCAGCGGCACGACGAAGACCAGCCCGACCACGATCAGGATGACGAGGCGTGCGGTGCGGCTCGGCTCGGCGCCGATGCGGGGCGCGCTCATCGCTGCCACCTCGCTGCCCGACGCTGCAGGAGCGAGTAGAAGAACATGATCACGACCATGATCACCAGCATTCCGAGGGCGAGGACGCCCGCGGAGTTCGCGACCCCGACGATCGTCTCGCTGGTGAGCTGCTGCTTGATGGCGAGCGGCACGATTCCGCCCTGGCTGAGTAGGGCCGCGGCCGTCGCGAACGACGAGAACGAGTTCGCGAAGAGGAGGAGGACGGAGCCGAAGAACGCGGGTGCGAGCACCGGCATGGCGATTTTCGTCCAGTACTGGAATCGGGTCGCGCCGAGAGTGGCCGCGGCCTCGCCCCAGGTGGCTTTGAGCCCCTCCATCGCCGGCATGAAGGTGAGCACCATGAGCGGTACCGAGAAGTAGGAATAGGGGATGATCAGGCCGGACGTCTGGTAGAGCAGCGCACCGTTCGCGTTGACGTCGAGGCCGAAGGTGTCTTTCAGCCAGAGCGTCACGACCCCCTGGAAACCGATCGTCGCGATGAACGCGAAGGCGAGCATGACGCCGCCGAACTGGGCGAGCACGCTCGAAGCGGCATCGACGACGGTGCGGAGCATGCCCTCTGCCTTCGTGCCGAGGAGCGCGAAGCAGACGAGCGCGCCGATGACGGCGCCGAGCAGGGCGCTGACGATCGAGACCAGCAGAGAGCCCTGGAACGCCTTGACGATCGTCGGATCGGTGAGAGCGGAGAGGTTCGCCAGGGTGAAGGCGCCGTCGGCGGTGAAGAAGCCGCTTGCCACCGCGATCACCGCAGGGATGCCGAGGAACAGCACGACATAGGCGGCGAACGGCGTGAAGCCGAGCCAGGCCGCACTGCGGCGTCGAGGTCGCGAGCCCCCGGTGCCGCCGCTGTCGCCCGGGGCCGGGGCGCGCCCGGCGGGGGTGCGCGGAGCGGGTGAACGCCGAGCACTCCCCGCACGCAGCTCCGACGACACGACCGATCCCACCGTGGGGGATGCCGTTTCGGGGATCGATCGTGTCGTCATGAGGTGTCTTCTCCGGTGCTAGTTGACTGCCTTGGCCCAGCCGGCGGTCAGGAGCTTGGCTGCGGCCGTGGCCTGGTCGCTGGTGAGTTGGACGAAGTCGCTGGGCGCCTCGCCGACGGTCTTCAGCGTGTCCTTGTCGACGGTGCCGGCCTTCTCCATGGCGGCGAGGGTCGCGGGGTACGCGCCGGCGGCCAGGTAGAGGTTCTGCACCTCGGGGCTGTAGAGGTACTCCTCCCAGAGGCGCGCCGCAGCGGGGTGCGGGGCGTCCTTGTTGATGGCCTGGTTGTAGTACGAGCCGAGGGCGGTACCCGGGAGCACGACCGTCTTCCAGTTCGGGTTGCCGGCGGATCCTCCGGCAGGGCCCCACGCGAGGTTGTTGTAGCTCCACTGGATCACGACGGGGGTCTCACCCGAGTTGACCGTGGCCTGGGTGGGCAGCGTCGAGTTGAAGTTGCCGTCGCCCTTCAGCTTCTTGAAGAAGTCGATGCCCGGCTGGATGTCGTCGGCCGAGCCGCCGTTGCCGAGGGCTGCGAGGTAGACGGCCGAGGCGGCCTCGTTGGCCTGCGTCGGGTCGCCCTTGATCGAGACCTTGTTCTTGTACTCCGACGAGAGCAGGTCGGTGATCGACGTCGGGGCCGTCTTGATGACGCTGGAGTCGTAGCCGACCGACATGAGGCCGGTGTAGTCGTAGTACCAGGTGCCGTCGGCGTCTTTGAAGTCGGCGGGGATGTCCGACCAGTTCGAGACCTTGTACTTGGCGAGCAGGTCGGTGTTCTCGTTGAGCACGGCCGTGCCGAGGTCGAACACGTCGGGGGCGGTCGACTGGCCCTTGAGCGACTTCGCCGCGGCGACCTCGTCAGCCGACGAGCCGTTCGGGTTCGCCGAGGTGATCTTGATGTCGGGGTACTTCTTCTCGAAGCCGGCGATGATCTTGCCGTAGTTGGCCCACGACGGGGGCAGCGTGATGACATTGAGCGCACCCTCGGCGTTGGCCGCCTTGACGAGGGCATCCATGCCGCCCAAGTCGGCGGCGCTGGTCGCGGTGGCGGCTTTCGAGTCGCTGGCGTTTCCGCCGGCGCTCGAACCCGTCGAGCAGCCGGTCAGCACGATGGCGACGGCCGCGGAGAACGCAAGCCCGGCGACGATGCGCTTCGCCGGCTTCGAGAACGATGTCTGCACTGTGTTTCCTCCAGGACGCCTGCGGTGGTCCGTGGTGCCGGACGGGGGGAATCCGCAGGTCGATCGGGGGCCATGGTTGCCGTCCCCCGTTACGGGGACACGCTGGCTCGGTGAATGGCTTGCGAACTCTCGGCGACCAACGGCTTGACCGTCGCCCTCGGGTTTTCGGCCCCACCTACGCTCGGAGGATGATCGAATTGGCAGTCTTTGACATGGCGGGAACCACCATCGACGACGGGGGCGCCGTCTACCGTGCGCTCTCGGAGGCCGTCACCGGAGCCGGCGCGACCCTCTCGGACGGCGACCTTCAGGCGTGGATGGGCACCGACAAGGTGCAGGCGATCACCGCCCTCCTCGATCTCGGCGGCATCTCCCCCACCGACGAGCTGGTCGCGAGCCGCTTCGCCGCATTCAAGGTCGCCCTCGCCGAGGCCTACCGCACCGACCCGCCGACCGCCTTCGACGGCGTGCCCGAGGCTCTCGTTTCGCTGCGCTCCCGCGGCATTCGGGTGGCCCTCTCGACCGGGTTCGATCGGCCGGTCGTCGAGGGGCTGCTGGCATCGCTCGGGTGGACGGTGGCCGAGGATCCTGCGGCTCCGATCTCGGCCTCCACCACCGTCGACGCGGTTGTGACCACCTCGGACGTCGCCGCCGGGCGCCCAGCGCCGTACCTGATCCACCACGCGATGGAGCTCACCGAGGTGCACGACGTCGCGCGCGTGCTCGCGGCCGGCGACACCCTCGTCGACCTGCAGGCCGCGCGCAATGCCGGGGTGATCTCGGTCGGCGTGCTCACCGGGTCGCTCTCGCGGGAGGCGCTCGCGGAAGGCCCGCACGACTACATCGTCGGCGGTGTGGTCGACATCCCGGCGCTGGCGGAGTGCCGGCCCGCCTGATCGGCGCAGACCCGCACGACCGGCGTAAGCACCCCGCGTAGGGCAGGTGTGGGCGCCGACCGTGCGGGTCTATGCCGCAAGCGAGGGCCTAGCCCACCTTCACCCGCAGTGTCACCACCTGGAACGGCCGCAGCTCGAGCTCGATGGCGTCATCGGCACCCCACCTTGCGGCGGCATCGCCCGAAAGCTCCCGCTCGATCAGGTCGGTGGTCCACGCCGAGACCACCGGCACGCCGAGCCCGATCGTCGCCCGCGCGCGACCGCCCTGCGCCTCGTACAGGCGCACTACCAGGTCGCCCGAGCGGTCTTCGGCGAGTTTGACCGACTCGACGAGCACCGCCGGTGACGAAACGGTGAGGATGGGGGCCACGCCGTCGGATCCTGCGCCCGAAATGGTTCGCGCCGGCAGATTCAGTCGGTAGCCGTAGGCAGCCGCGTCGAGAACGGTGTCGGCGACGGCGAGCGCGGTCCGCAGCACGTGGACGCCCTGGTCGGCCTCGGGGTCGGGGAACCGCGGGGCACGCAGCAGCGACTCGCGCACCAGCGTGGTCGTGCCGCCGTCGTCGCGGGTCGAGCGGGTGATGTCGTGGCCGTACGTCGAGCCGTTCGCCACCGCGATGCCGAAGCCGGGTTCGCCGACGTGCACCCAGCGGTGCGCAATCGTCTCGAAGCGGGCGTAATCCCACGACGTGTTGACGGCGGTCGGCCGGTTGATGTGGCCGAACTGGATCTCGGACGAGGCCTGCTCGGCCCGCACGTCGAGCGGGAACGCCAGCTTCAGCAGCTTCTCGGTCTCGTGCCAGTCGATCTCGGTCTCGAGCTGCACGGCCGCCTCGCCCTCGACGAGCCAGTAGCGCTGGGTGAACGTCGACTGTCCGTGCGTGTGCACGACCTCGACGACGTCGCCCGCGATCGAAACCGAGTCGGGGGTGTCGAGTTCGAATCGGTTGTTCTTGTAGTGGCGGTCAATGTCCCACGCATCCCACTGGTTCGGGGTGTCACGGAAGATCTGCAGGCGCGCGGCCACCTCGCCGGGGGCGACGAGCTCGCGGCCGGAGGCCAGATGACGGACCGACACCAAGGATCCGGCGGCGTCCAGTCGCACGCTCAGCAGCCCGTTGTCGAGGGTGATCCCGTCGCTCGTCTCGACCGGGCGCACGGTGCGCGCGCGTCCGTCCGCACCGGCGCCGAGCGGCGCCACCTCCCCCGCGGCCACGGGGCTCGCGTTGAAGACGAGCTCGGCGTCGCCCGACCCGGCGAGCGCGCGCTGCGCCGCTCCGATGAGCGTCTCGAGCTCCCGCGCGATGCGGGCGTAGTTCTCTTCGGCCTGCTGGTGCACCCAGGCGATCGACGAGCCGGGCAGGATGTCGTGGAACTGCTGCAGCAGCACGGTCTGCCAGATATCGGTCAGCTCGTCGTAGGGGTAGTCGAGTAGGCCACGGGTGGCGGCCGTTGCACTCCAGAGCTCGGCTTCGCGGAGCAGGTGCTCGCTGACCCGGTTGCCCTGCTTGGTGTTCGCCTGCGACGTGTAGGTGCCGCGGTGCAGTTCGAGGTACATCTCGCCCGACCAGACCGACGGGTGGGGCAGCGTCGCCTTCGCCTCGTCGAAGAACTGCTGCGGCGAGCCGATAGTCACCTTGGGCGATCCCTCGAGGTCGTGGGTGCGCTTGGCTGCGGCGAGCATCTCGCGGGTGGGCCCGCCGCCGCCGTCGCCCCAGCCGAAGAGGCCCATCGAGATGTTCGACGCGCCCTTCTCGGCGTACTGCCTCTGGGCGCGGGCCAGATCAGAGGCCGCGAGGTCGGAGTTGTAGGTGTCGCTCGGCGGGAAGTGCGTGAAGACCTGCGACCCGTCGATTCCCTCCCAGAGGAACGAGTGGTGGGGCATCCTGTTGGTGTCGTTCCAGGAGATCTTCTGCGTGAGGAAGGAGTCGGATCCTGACGCCCTGACGATCTGGGGCAGCGCGGCCGTGTAGCCGAACGAGTCGGGCAGCCAGACCTCTTTCGGCTCGTAGCCGAACTCGCGGAGGAAGAAGCCCTTGCCGTGCACGAACTGGCGCACGAGCGCCTCGCCGCCCGGCATGTTGGTGTCGCTCTCGACCCACATGCCGCCGACCGGTACGAAGCGGCCCTCGGCGACTCGCGTGCGGATGCGCTCGAACAGCTCGGGGTAGAACTGCTTCATCCAGGAGAACTGCTGGGCGCTCGAGCAGGCGAAAACGAAGTCGGGGTCGACGTCCATCAGCTGCAGCACGTTCGAGAACGTGCGAGCGCACTTGCGGACGGTCTCGCGGGTCGGCCAGAGCCAGGCCGAGTCGATGTGCGCGTGGCCGACGGCCGTGATGGCGTGCGCGCTGGCGTAGGCCGGCGAGGCGAGGACCGCCTCGAGTGCCGCTCGGCCTCGGCCCGCGGTGGAGGCGACGTCGTCGGGGTCGACCACGTCGCAGACCCTCTCGAGCGCCCGCAGGATCTCGGCGCGACGCGGCAGAGTGGGCTCGAGCTCGCGCATCAGACCGAGCAGGCTCCACACGTCGCGCTCCAGCTCGTACACGTCGACGTCGCGTTCGACGAGGTCGATCTGCCGCAGCGTGTAGATCGACTCGGTGCCGGCGGTCGCCTTGTCGCCGAGGGGCGTCGGAATGTAGAAGAAGTTGCCGCCGACATCGGGGTTCGATGCCGCCTCGATGTAGAAGTCGAGACGGTCGCCCGGAGCGACGTCGATCGGCACGTAGCCGTTGTAGGGCTCGATCGCCTTGACGATGGTTCCGTCCGGGCGAAAGACGAGGCCCTCCGCCTGGAAGCCGGGCTGCCGCGTGCTGAACCCCAGGTCGACGAGGAGTTCGAGAGCCGTTCCAGCGCTGCCCCACCCCGCGGGCACCTCGCCGGTCACGTGGAACCAGGTGGTCCCCCACGGCTTGCTCCACGGGGTGCCGACAGCGAAGGGCGTGAATTCCTGCGCCACCGCCTCGGCGAACGGCACGGGTTCGTCGGGGACGTCCCACGCCTCGACGGTGAGGTGATGGGATCGGCGATACAGGGCCGGGATGAGCCGCTCTAAGACGAAACGGTCGACGCGGACTTCGACGGAGGCAGAGTTGTCGTGCATGGGGTGGTGCTCCTTGCAGAATTCGCGGCCGCCCGAGGGGCGACGCGAGGGCGAGAGGTGGAACGGGATCGAGGGGTTCTGCCTACCGGCCTACCCCTTCACGGCACCGGCCAGTGCGTTCGAGCCGCCGAGCACGCGCGAGATGAAGACGTACAGGGCGATCACCGGCACCGAGTAGACGAGCGAGAAGGCGGCGAGCTGCCCGTAGGCGACGGAGCCGTATTGCCCGAAGAAGTTGAAGATGCTCACGGCCGCCGGCTGGTTGCCCGGGCTCAGTAGCAGGATGAAGGGAACAAAGAAGTTTCCCCAGGCCTGGATGAACACGAAGATGAAGACGACCGCGATGCCCGGTCGCATCAGCGGCACGACCACCCGGGTCAGGGTGGTGAACATCGAGGCGCCGTCGGTCCAGGCGGCCTCCTCGAGTGAGATCGGCACGGAGTCCATGAAGTTCTTCGACATCCAGATCGCCATCGGCAGGCTGGAGGCGGCGAGGAAGAACACGGTGCCGGCCACGGAGTCGATCAGGTTGAGCGACACGAACAGGCTGTAGACCGGCACCATGATCGCGGTGATCGGCAGGCAGGTGCCGAACAGGATCCCGTACAGGAACGGCTTGTTGATCCGCATCCGGTAGCGCGACAGCGGGTACGCCGCGAGGATCGCCACGACGACCGTCACGATCGCGCACCCGCCCGACAGGATGAGGCTGTTCATCAGGGGAATGAACGAGATGTCGGGCGTCAGCACCTTCTGGAAGTTCTCCATGGTGAACTCGGTCGGGATCTTCACCGACAGCGTCGCCGAGGAGTCGAACGAGGCCAGCACGAGCCAGACGAGTGGCACGGCGAAGCAGACGGCGATGATGACGAGCACGCCGTTCGAGACGAACCGCAGGTTGCGGCCGCTGGGAGAGGTCATGGCCAAGGTCAGTCGACCTCCGGCTTGAGGGCCCGGATGTAGACGATCGAGAAGATCGCGCCGATGAGCAGCATGATCGTCGCGATCGCGGTTCCGAAGCCGAGTTGCGAGAACTTGAACGCCTCCTGGTAGGCGAGGATCGGCAGGGTCGAGCTGTTGGTGCCGGGCCCGCCTCCCGTCATCACGAAGATGAGGGTAAAGACCGACAGGGTCTGCAGCGTCGTCAGCATCAGGTTGGTCGAGATGCTGCGTCGGATCACGGGCAGCGTGATGTAGATGAGGCGCTTGAACCCGCCCGCTCCGTCGACCTCGGCCGACTCGGTGATCTCGGGCGGCACCTCTTGCACGGCCGCCGCGTAGACCAGCATCGAGAAGGCCGTGCCGCGCCAGATGTTCGCCAGGATCACGGCGATCATCGGGAACGTGTAGAGCCAGTTCGCGCCCTCGATGCCGAACCACGCGAGCACCGTGTTGAGCGTGCCCGTCTGGTTGAAGAACGCGTACGCGGCGAATGCGGCGACGATCTCGGGCAGCACCCAGGCCGCGACGACGAACGTGCCGACGAGCGAGCGGACGACGGGGTTCGCCGAACGCATCAGGAGGGCGAGGCCGAGCCCCAGGACGTTCTGGCCGATGACTGCCGACGCGAACAGGAACACCAGGGTCAGCACGATCGACTTGGGGAAGTCGGGCGAGTTGAAGAGCTTGACGTAGTTGTCGAGCCCGATGAACGACGACTTCTGCGCCGCGGCCCCGGTGAGCGAGGCGTTGGTCAACGAACCGTAGAACGACGAGACGATGGGCCCGAGCAGGAACAGCGCCAGGAGCACCATCGACGGCACGAGGGGAATCGTGCGGCCGACGGTGCGGATGTTCCGCGCTCGCGCCGACCCCGGCCGGGGCCCTTGCGACGAGGTGCCGCTCGAGCCCCGACCTCCGGTCGGGTCAGTGTCTTTGCCGAGAGGGGTCGGCGCGATCGTTGCCATCAGCCCTACTTCGAGACCGTCTTGTCGGCGCCGACGATGCCGGTGAGGGCTGTGTCGTAAGCCTTCGCCGCTTCTTCGGGCGTCTGCTGGCCCGTCATCACCGCCTCCATCGCCACGGTGATCTGGTTCGAGATCTGGCTGTAGTCGGTGGTCGCGGGTCGGAAGTGCGTGTCTTTCACGAGCGACGAAAAGAACTTGAAGCTCGGGTTCGAGTCGGCGTAGTCGGGGTCGGTCGCGACGTCGCTGCGCACCGCGATCTGGCTGGCGGCGATGTCGTACGACATCGAGCCGTCTTTATCGAGTGCGTCGGCGATGAAGTCGAACGCCTTGTCGGGGTTCTTGCTGGTCGCGCCGACCGCGAGGGTCCAGCCGCCCGACATGCTGTTCACGCCGGGAGCCTCGCCGTTCTGGGTCGGCATTCCGACCTGGCCCATGACCTTGCTCCACTCGGGCCACGGGTTCGTGCCGGTCGAGAGCCAGGTGCCACTGAGCCACGAGCCGTCGAGGTCGATGGCGAGCTTGCCCTTGGGAAGCCAGTCGCCGCCGACGACGGTCGAGATGTTGGTGTCGAGGGCCTGCTCGGGTGTCGGGCCCACTCCGCCCTGGTAGACGTCTTTGATGAAGCCGAGCGAATCGGTGAAGTTCGACGACCCGGTGATCCACTTCTTCGACGCGTCGTCGTAGAGGGTGCCGTTCGGGGTGCCGTAGAGCAGCATCTCGAAGCCCTGCATGGTCGAGCCCTCGCCCTGCGGCTTGCCCGAGTAGACGTTAAGCGGCACGACGTCGGGCAGCTTCGACTTGATCGTCTTGGCCGCACTCAGTACGTCGTCCCAGTTCTTGGGCTCCCACGGCACGGTCAGACCGGCCTTCTTGAAGAGGTCTTTGTTGTACCAGAGGGCCCTGGTGTCGGTGCCCATCGGGATCCCGTAGGTCTTGCCGTCGGTGCCGACGCCCGCCTCTTTGGCGTTGTCGTAGAACTTGCTCCAATCGGCCCACTTGGCGGTGTATTTGTCGAGGGACAGCAGGTAGCCGGCCTCGGCGTCGGCCTTCACCTTGAACGTGTCTTCGTAGATGACGTCGGGGGCCGTCGAGGGCGCGCGCTCCATCAGGGCGAGCTTCGTGTAGTAGTCGTCGTTCTGGGCGGCGATCGGCTCGAGCTGCACCGTCATGCCGGGGTTGGCCTTCTCGAACGTCTTCTTCACCTCTTTGAGGTGGGCGTCGAGTTGCGTGAACGTGCCGAACTTCTGGTACGCGATCTTGATCGTGTTCGAATCGCCACCGCCGCCGGCGCTGCACCCGGTCGCGACCAAAGCTGTGGTCATGACGGTGGCCGCGATGGCGAGGATGCGGGCGGCTCGCCGCCCCCTGCGAGAAGTGGTGGTGCCGGTGCTGCTCATCATGGTGCTCCCTTGCTCCATAAGACGCCGTCTCGGCAACTCCGCCGATCCGCTCGGCATTACTCAATCGTCTTTACTAACCTCTGTCAAGACTCATTTTCGTAACGCTCCAGTCGGGATCCTGCGTTCGCTGGTGCCGTCGCCGCTCGTGCAAATTCGAAAGAGAAACCGCCGCCGGGCGACAAGAAATCAAGGATCCGTCGGGGTCACCCACGCGGATCTCCTTCGAATTCGACACCGTGCCGCGAGCCGCGAGCGGGTCAGACCGAGATCAGCATCCCCGACGGCCGCGGCGAGAACGCATGGTCGAGCACCAGGCACGCAGCGCCGACAGCGGCGACGTCTTCGCCGATCGCCGAGCCGACGAACCCGAGCCTGCGCCGTGGGATGAGAGCGGCCGACTGCTCCACCGCCTCCGGAAGCACCTCGAGCACGACATCGCCGATCTCGTCCCAGAACGGGCCGCCGAAGACGAGCTCGTCGAGGTCGAGCAAATTGACCAGCACGACGATCGCCCGGGCGAGGTGCAGCCCGGCCCCGTGGAGGATGCGCCGGGCGGAGTCACGCTGGTCGGAGGACGGCGTCGCCTGGGCATCGGCCGGGCCGGATCCTTCGATTTCGGTCACGTCGACGGGAGCACCGCCCGCGATGGCCGCGAGCCGGTGGAAGGCCCCGCTGACCGACTCCATATCGGCGCCGTCGTCGAGCGCCGGAAGCAGTCCCGCGTCGACCGCCTGACACACCAGCGCGCGCGGCGTGATGAGGTCGCCCACGCAGCCGGCCCGCCCGCAGACGCAGATCGCCCCCGCGGGATCGACCGTGATGTGCCCCGCGTCGCCGGCATTCGAGCTCGAGCCCCGGACCACTTCGCGGCCGACGACGAGCCCGGTGCCGAACCCGGTGCCGTAGTAGACGAACGCGAAATTGGCGCGCTCGGAGGCCGTCGAGAACCAGAGCTCGGCGACCGCGGCAGCCGTGACGTCTTTCTCGAGCAGCACCGGCAACCCCGTCGCTTCGCTGAGTGCTGCCCGAAGCGGCACATGACGCCAGAGCGGCAGCATCGGCGGGTCGAGGACGATGCCCTGCTCCGCATCGATGGGGCCGGGCGAGGCGATTCCGACACCGATCACGAGCCGAGGATCCACGCCCGAGTCGCCGATCAACCGGTCGATCGAGCGCGCCATCAGGTCGATCAGCTGAACGGGCTCCGATGCGGAGGGCGTGCGGGTGCGGGAGTGCGACACGACGGCCCCGCGCAGATCGAGGACGACGTAGGTGATGACGGCCGGGTCGATATGGACGCCGACCGCGTAGCTGCCGCGAGCTTCGAGCTGCAGGATGGTGCGCGGCTTGCCCGGGCCGTTGACGATCTTGCCCGTCTCGCGCACGAGGCCCGCCTCGAGGAGGCGCCTCGACACGTTTCCGATCGTCTGGGCGCTGAGCCCCGTCTGCACGGCCAGCTCGACCCGGCTCAGCCCCTCGGATGCGCGCCGGATCGCGTCGAGCACGACGGCCTGGTTGTAGCCGCCGATCGCCGGGAGGTTCGTGCCGGTTCGCATGGCGTCGAGAGTAGCGGTCATCCGGCTGACAAGGGGTTCTCCACAAGGGCCGAAGGGATCCTGTTGCACCCCGGAGCCGCACGCTAGCCTGGGCACATGAGTGACCTCCGCCTCGAAGAGCTGTCGGCCAAGACCATCGTCGCGGCCAATACCCTGACCCTCAAGCCGGGCCAAGAGCAGTACGTGGCGCCCGTGTCGCACTCCATCGCCGAGGCCTACGTCAACCCGACGTCGGCGTGGCCACGAGTCGTGCTCGACGGCGACGAGGTGGTCGGCTTCATCATGGGGCAGTTCGACCCCGACAACGATCACGAAGAGCTCCGCAGCTGTATCTGGCGCATCAACGTGTCGGCCGACGCGCAGGGCCAGGGGGTGGGCCGCTTCGCCGTGCACTCGCTGGCCACCGAGGCGCGCAACCGGGGCTTCGAGCGACTCACCGTCATCTACGAGCCCGGCGACGACGGCCCCGAGAGCTTCTTCACGCACGTCGGCTTCGAAGTGATCGGCGAGACCCCCTACGGCGAGCACCTGGCCGCGCTGACCATCGCGCCGTCGCCCCACGACGACGAGGCCTGAGCCCCGACGACGCCTGAGCCGCAGCGTTCCATGCGCTCTTCCGAGCCCGGCGCCGACCTCGCGAGTCCGGCAGACGCCGACGATTGGGTCTCCCGCGTTGTCGCCGTCGTCGAGTCCATTCCCGCCGGGTGCGCGCTCAGCTACGGCGGGGTCGCGGCCCTGCTCGGCTCCCGCTCCTCACGCGGCGTCGGCAAGGTGATGGCGCAGGCCGGCCACGATCTGCCGTGGTGGCGGGTGATCCGCGCGTCGGGTCATCCACCCGAAGGCCACGAGCAGCGCGCCCTCGAGATGTACCGCGTCGAGGGCACGCCGCTCCGGTGGAGCCGCACGGGCACCTGGCGCGTCGATCTCAGCGCTGCCGAGTGGCGCCCCTGAGCCACGAGCGCTCGTGGCACCATGTTTCGGGCCAAGCACCGCCGAAAGACGGTGCCCTGCCCGAAACGTGGTGTCGGCGCTCAGACCAGCGACTCCCGCCACGCCGCGTGCAACTGCGCGAACCGGCCCGTCCCGGCGATGAGGTCATCGGGCGTGCCGTCTTCGACGATGCGTCCGTACTCCATCACGAGCACCCGGTCGGCGATCGCGACCGTCGAGAGCCGGTGCGCGATGATCAGCGCTGTCCGGTCGCTCAGCAGCGTCTGCAGCGCCTCCTGCACGAGCCGCTCCGACGGGATGTCGAGCGACGCCGTCGCCTCGTCGAGAATCAGCACCGCCGGGTCGGCGATGAACGCCCGCGCGAACGAGAGCAGCTGACGCTGACCCGCTGAGACACGACCGCCGCGCTTGTTCACGTCGGTGTCGTAGCCGTCCGGCAGCGCCATGATGAACTCGTGCGCGCCGACCGCCCGCGCGGACCGCTCGATCTCCTCACGCGTCGCGTCGGGCTTGCCGAGCGCGATGTTGTCGGCGACGGATCCCGAGAAGAGATACGCCTCCTGGGTGACCATGACGATCGCCCGGCGCAGGTCTTTCGGGTGCAGGTTGCGCAGGTCGACGCCGTCGAGTCGAATGCTGCCGCGCGAGGGGTCGTAGAAGCGGGCGATCAGCTTCGCGAGCGTCGACTTGCCGGCGCCGGTCGATCCCACGAGCGCGATGGTCTGGCCGGCCGGCACGTGCAGGTCGAATTCGGGGAGCACGACCGCATCGCTGTTGTACGCGAACTCGACGTCGTCGAAGTCGACGGCGCCCTTCGCGTCGTAGAGGTCGGTCGGGCGCACCGGATCGGGCACACTCGGCTCCTCCTCGAGCACGCCCGAGATCTTCTCGAGCGCGGCCGACGCCGACTGGTAGCCGTTGTAGAACATGGCCAGCTCTTCGGCCGGATCGAAGAAGCGTTTCGCGTAGAGGGCGACGGCCAGCAGCGCGCCGATCTCGAGCGAACCGTCGATGACGCGGAACCCGCCGAACAGTACGACCGCGGCGAGGGTCGCGTTGCCGATCATCACGAGGCCGGGGTCGAACGTTCCGAACAGGCGGAAGACCTTCGCGTTGGCCTGCCGGTAGCTCTCGACGTACTCGCCGTAGGTGTCTTCGTTGCGCTTCTCCTTGCGGAACGCCTGCACGGCGCGAATGCCCGTCATCGTCTCGACGAAGTGCACGATCACGCGCGCACTGGTCGTGCGGGTGGCACGGAACAGTCGCTGCGACCGCACCTGGAACCACCGGGTGAAGGCGAACAGCGGGATCAGCGCCACCCCGAGGATCAATCCCGACGGAGCATCGAGGCTGACGAGCGCGACGGCCGTGAAGACCATGTACAGCAGACCCTGCACCAGCTGGTTGATACCCGAGTCGAACAGCTCGCGGATCGAATCGAGGTCGCTCGTCTGGCGCGAGATGATGCGGCCCGACGTGTAGCTCTCGTGGAACTCCAGGCTGAGTCGCTGCGTGTGCAAGAAGAGCCGCTTGCGCAGGTCGAACAGCACACTCTGGCTGATCCGGGCGAAGAGCACCGTGTACTGCGCCATCATGACGGCGCCGATGATGCCGGTCGCGAGGTACAGGCCGACCACGACGAAGGTCGGAGCCCAGTTCTGATCGTCCAGCAGCGCCGGCAGCGCGTTGTCGATGCCGTACGCGATGAGGGTGGGCCCGGCGACCTGGGCAGCGGTCGAGAGCACCACGATGATCGCGGTGACGAGGATCCTGCGCTTCAAAGGGGACAACAAGGATCCGAGAAGACGCCGCGAACGCAACTGCAGTCGCCTGCTCTCGTCGCGCGTGAAGTCGTTGCGCTCTTCGCCCTTGACGCCCTGGGTGCTTGCAGTGGTGCTCACGCCAGCACGTCCTCTCGGGTGGTCCGATCGTCGTCGTCGAGCGACGAGATCACATAGCGGTAGTGGTCGTTGGTGGCGATCAGGTCGGAGTGTCGACCGACCGCGGTGACGCGTCCGTTTTCGAGGAGCGCCACGCGATCCGCGAGGTTCACGGTCGACGGGCGGTGCGCCACGATCAGCGACGTCGTCTCGGAGAGGACCCTCCGGAGCCCCGCCTCGACGCGGGCCTCGGTGTCGACGTCGAGCGCCGACAGCGGGTCGTCGAGCACCAGCACCGACGGCCGCGCCGCGATGGCTCGGGCCAGGGCGAGCCGCTGGCGCTGGCCTCCCGAGAGGCTGAGCCCCTCTTCGCCGACGGTCGTGTCGACACCCTCGGGCAGATCGTGCACGAACCCGGCCTGAGCGATGTCGAGGGCCTCGCGCATCACGCGATCGGCCTCGTCGCCCGACAGGTCGGGTCGTCCGAGCAGCACGTTGTCGCGCACCGTGGTGCTGAACAGGGTCGCGTCTTCGAAGGCCATGCCGATGTGGCGGCGGAGCTCTTCGCGCGTCAGATCGCGCACGTCGACACCGTCGAGCAGCACTTCGCCGCCGGTGACGTCGTACAGGCGCGGCACCAGAGCCAGGAGCGTGGTCTTGCCGGATCCTGTGAGCCCGACCAGGGCCATCGTCTCACCCGGCTGCAGCTCGAGATCGACGCCGTCGACGAGGTCGGCGAACTGCGCCGGGCTGTCTTGGTACCGGAAGTGCGTCGCCCGGAACTCGAGGTGACCGCGGGGGTTCGTGATGGTCTTCGGCTCGACCGGGTCGGTCACCGTGTTGACACTGTCGAGCACCTCGAAGAAGCGATCGACGGCAGTGCGCGTGTCGAAGGTCATCGACAGGAGGAACCCGATCGACTCGACCGGAAAGCGCAGCACGGTCGCCGTAGCGAAGAACGCGAAGAGCTCGCCGACCGTCAACTGCCCCTCGGACGCCAGCCAGATGCCCGCCAGCAGACACAGCGCGAACGCCACGTCGGGCACGAGCAGCAGCCAGAGCCACAGTTGTGCGATCGCCTTCGACTTCTCGATCTCGGTGCCGCGCAGCTCTTCGGCACGCTTCGCGAAGTCGCGCAGCGAATGCTTGCCGCGACCGAACGCCTTGAGCACCCGAATGCCGTGCACCGATTCTTCGACGCTCGTCGCCAGGTCGCCGACCTGGTCTTGGCTCCGCCGCGCGATGACCGAGTAGCGGTTCTCGAACCGCAGACCGACGACCCAGATCGGAATCGACGCGACCACGAAGATCAAGCCGAGCAGCCAGCTGTAGAAGAACAGCACCACGAAGCCGACGACGATCGTCAAGAAGTTGACGATCAGCAGAACGATTCCGAACGCGAGCCACCGGCGGATGAGGCTGAGGTCGCTGACCGAACGGCTGAGCAGCTGGCCGCTCTGCCACCGGTCGTGGAAGGCCACGGGCAGGTCTTGCAGCTTTTTGTAGAGGCCGTTGCGCATGCTCGTCTCGACGTGCGTGCTCGGCGTGAGCACCAGCCAGCGCCGGCCCATGATCATGACCGCCTCGACGACGCCGAGCCCGAGGACGATCCAGAACGCCGGCCACACCTGCCGCGAATCGCCGCTCGACAGCGGTCCGTCGACGAGCTGCTGGAGCACGAACGGGATCAGCAGGGCGACGACGGAGGCCAGGAGCGCGGCCACCATGCCGAGGACGATGCGAGGGAAGGCGGGCTTGACGAAGGGATAGAGGCGCTTGAGCGTGCCGAACGTCGAGAGGCGGTCGGCCGTGTCGGTGCTCGTGGTGTTGCCGGTGTTCGTGTTCGTGTTCGTGTTCGTGTTCGTGGGAGGGGGATGCTGAGACATGAAGGATCCAAGTCGTGGGGCAGGGTCGACGCGGCGATCCTGAAAGTTGCGATGTGGTGGGCGTGACCGTGAAGGAGGTCACGTGAACGGCGCCACGCGGGCGCGGATGGTGCTGCGGAGGCGATCGCTGGTCAGGCGGCCGAGGCAGAGTGTCGGCGAGCGCGCGGGGAAGAAACGGCGCTGATAGCCACCGTCCGGAACGGGGTGTGGGCTGTCTTCGTCATTGTGTCCTCCCGAGGCATTCGCTTCTGCATATAGTCACGTGGCTTCATGCCGCCACCTCGAAGGTGACCGCAAGCAGCCTTACAGGATAAACCGACGCCGACGTAAACCGCAATGAAAAGTTCGGTTCTCGCGCTGCCGCCGAATTCGAAGGAGAAACGCCCGGCCGACCCCGCCCGATCGGCATGGAGTCGTCGGCGCGCTCGCGTTTCTCCTTCAAATTCGGGCCCGATGCCGCGCTCCGGCAGGAGAGCCCGAAATCGGCGGAGACGGCTGGCCTGGAAGACGCCCTGCCTAGTGGAAGAAGTGACGCTCTCCGGTGAAGTACATCGAGGCACCGGCGGCCTGGGCGGCGGCGATGACCTCGTTGTCGCGGATCGACCCACCCGGCTGCACCACGGCGCGAACGCCCGCGGCGAGAAGCACCTCGAGCCCGTCGGCGAACGGGAAGAACGCGTCGGAGGCAGCTACGGAGCCCTGAGCGCGATCGCCAGCCCGCTGCACGGCGAGGTGGCACGAGTCGACCCGGTTGACCTGCCCCATGCCGACGCCGACCGAGGCACCGCCCGAAGCCAGCAGAATCGCGTTCGATTTGACCGACCGCGACGCGATCCAGGCGAACTCCAGGTCGGCGCGCGTGGCCTCGTCGACCTCCTCGCCCGCCACCAAGCTCCAGCCCGACGACGAGAAGCCCGTGAAGCGGTCGCTGTCTTGCACGAGCACGCCGCCCGAGATCTGCTTGTACTCGCGGTCGGCGAGGGCGAACCCGTCGGGAAGCTGCAGCAGGCGGATGTTCTTTTTCGCCGTCAGGATCGCGAGCGCCTCCGGCTCGAAGCCTGGTGCGACGACGACCTCGGTGAAGATGTCTTTGACCGTCTCGGCCATGGCGATGGTGACGGTGCGGTTCGCCGCGATCACTCCCCCGAAGGCCGACAGGGGGTCGCAGGCGTGCGCGCGGGCGTGCGCGTCGGCGATGGGGTCAGCCTCATCGAGACCTCCGACGGCGATCCCGCACGGGTTGGCGTGCTTGATGATGGCGACGGCCGGACGGTCGAAGTCGAATGCCGCCCGCACCGCCGCGTCGGCATCGACGAAGTTGTTGTACGACATCTCTTTGCCGTGCAGCTGGGTCGCCTGCGCGATGCCGGTTCCGTCCGTCTCGGCGTACAGCGCGGCTGCCTGGTGCGAGTTCTCGCCGTAGCGGAGGGTGTGCTCCAGTTCGGCCGAGACGGCGAAGGTCTGATCGAACGGGGCCGAGGATCCTGCCGTCGCCGCTGGGGCATCCGTGCCGGCATCGTGCTCGGCCCGCACCCCGACACTCGCCGCGAAGTACGCCGCGACCGCGGTGTCGTAGGAGGCGGTGTGGGCGAAGGCCTCGCCCGCGAGACGCTGACGCTGGGCCAGAGTCGTGCCGCCGAGGGTGAGTGCCTTCGTGATCTGGGGGTACGACGCGGGTGAGACGGCGATCGCCACGTTGGCGTGGTTCTTGGCCGCCGCCCGGACGAGCGCCGGGCCGCCGATGTCGATGTTCTCGATCACGGTCGGGGCATCCGCGCCCGACGCCACCGTCTCGACGAACGGGTAGAGGTTGACCACGACGAGCTGGAACGGCTTGATGTCGAGGTCGCGGAGCTGGTCTTCGTGCGTCTCGAGGCGCAGGTCGGCGAGCACGCCGGCGTGGATGGCGGGATGCAGCGTCTTGACGCGCCCGTCGAGCGACTCGGGGAAGTCGGTCACCGCACTCACGTCGGTGACCGCGAACCCGGCGTCGCGGATCGTCTGCGCGGTCGAACCCGTCGACACGATCTCGACGCCCGCCTTCGCGAGGGCCGTCGCGAGTTCGACCAGCCCGGTCTTGTCGCTCACGGAGATCAGCGCGCGCGCGATCTCGATGGCGTCGCGGTCGCGGTAGAGGCTGGGGTCGATTGCGTGGCCGCTCATGCGGGAGTCTTCTCCGTCAGGTCGATTGTTCCGTTGGCGATATCGAGGATGCTCTGCACAAGCAACCGGCGCTCGACGACCTTGATGCGGTCGTGGAGCGTGTCTTCGGTGTCGCCGGGGTGCACGGGAATGCGCTCCTGCGACAGGATGGGGCCCGAGTCGACGCCGTTGTCGACGACGATGACGCTCGCCCCGGTCTGGCTCACTCCGGCCGCGATCGCATCGCGGACCCCGTGGGCGCCGGGAAACTCGGGCAAGTAGGCGGGATGCGTGTTGATCAGCCTCGGGCTGAACGCCTCGACGACGCGGGGCGGTACGAGCCGCATAAAACCGCTGAGAACCACGAGGTCGGGCTGCCACTGCCGAATCTGGTCGAGCAGCTCGTCGCCCCAGGCCTCGCGGTCGGGAAAACTCGTGAACGGCACCGAGAACGTGGCGATGCCGAACGCCTCGGCATGCTCGAAACCGTCGGCCGCTCGGTCGGCCCCGACTGCGACGACCCGGGCCGGATATTCGACGTCGCTCGCGGCTTCGAGGAGGGCCCGGAGATTGGAGCCCCCGCCGGAGATGAGCACGACGAGCCTTAGCACCCGGCAAGCCTAGCGTGCGGTCTAGCGCTGCCCGGGCGGTTCTCCACAGGGCTATCCGGCCCGGGAAAGCTGCTCCGAAGCGGGCCCACCAGTCGGCCCAATATGCGGACAGCACACCAAGGCCCACCATGGTGTCGAGTCTGCATCGTGGGCATCAGCGCGTGAACCCGTCGAGGCGCTCAGTCGGAACGTCGTCGGGCGAGCGCGTGTCGGACGAGCGGCCGTCGGACGACCGCTTGTCGCGCGGCAGCACCGTGTCGAGGCTCGGCAGCCCATCAACTCTCTCGGGCGCGCCGGGCCCGCCGGCGTCACGGTCACCGGCACTACGCGAGCGACCAGGATCCGACACGGCCGACACCGGCTCCGTCTTGGCGCGAGCAGCGGCCGCACGCTCCGGCAGCCTCTCGCCCACCACCTGCGCGAGGTCGCCGATCGCCTCGGCCCCGGACTTCACCACGAGGGCGAGAACCGCCGGGATGCCGACCTCCAGTGCAGCGAACGGCCCCACGACCCAGGCGTCAGGACCCACCGACGCAAGCCGACCCGGGCCGGCGGAACCGGCCGAGACGCCGGCCACCCCGCCGATGATCAGACCGGCGACGACGCCCGTCGAGACGCCTACGACGGCGCGGAAGAGAAGGGAGTCGCGGGCGCCCAGAGCGCGCTCGATGCGGCCGCGCATCAACGTGACGACAACGAACGAGGCGACGACGGGAACGAGGAGGCCGACGAAGGCGAAAGCCGGGGTCGACGTAGGCAGGGCGCCAAGGAAGGGCACGGCCGGCATCGGGCCGAGGGTGGTGCCGAGCGGCGAGACCGAGGATCCTTCGCCGAGTGCGAAGCCCGGGCCGACGAGCCAGGACGCGACCCAGGCGACGGCGTTGGGCACCAGTGCGATCTGGCCGATCGTGAGAGCGAGGCCGCCGAGCACCCCGGCGTGTGCCCCCTCGTACAGCGAGATGATCGACGCGTAGTTCGTGAGCAGGAGGAGTGCGAGGATCGCCCCGGCGACGGCGAAGACGATGACCGCGACGGCGGCGCCCGCGCGAAGCGACACCAGGCTGATCGACCGACCGAGTGCCGGGATGGCTTCTACCCCGCGCAGAAGAAGGGCCGTGAGCGGGTCGGGTGTCGCGCCGCGGCGACGCCGGTTGACCTCGGCCGCCGCGAGCAGGGGAACGGCGAAGACGAGCGTGGGCAGGACGATTCCCTGCGCGAGAGAGACGGTCGCCCCGGGACGGCTGGCCGTGGCTGTCACGATGGCCGAGGCGAGGGCGAACGCGAGGACGGCGACGCCGGAGCCGATCGCGCGGTGGCTCGTCTCGGCGATTCGCCGGCCGGCCCGCGCGCCGAGCAGCACGGTGGTGAGCGCAAAACCCAGAGCCGCTATCGAGATGACGATCGGAGCACCCGCGCCGCTGATTCCGGTCGCCGCCGCAGCCGATTTCGACAGCGTCAGGGTGAGGTCGGCCCCGTGACCCACCAGCCAGACGTCGACGCCGGCCTGCCAGAAGACGACCCAGTCGATCTGCAGCCCGTACTGGAAGGCCCAGAGGAAGGTGAGCGACACCACGGGGATGCCCACGCCGATGCCCACGACGAGCAGAGACTCGAGCGCGGCGAAGACGGCGGTGAGAGGGCGATTCATACGGCCACGACTGTACCGGGGGCCACCGACGCTAAAGGGCCGCCCCGCCGAAAGCGGAGCGGCCCTTCAGTAAGCAAGCCTCAGCCCGTGACGCCGGAATTCAGCGCCGACACCGCCGATGGGCGGTCGTGCCACCGAAATGCAGTGTCAGCACCGAAATGCAGTGCCAGGCCCGAACAGCGGCGCGAGGCCTGAGAGCGGCGTCAGAGCGAGCTGTAGACCTCGCGCAGCAAGGCAGCAGTCTCGCTTGGCGTCTTGCCGACCTTGACGCCGGCTGCCTCGAGGGCCTCCTTCTTGGCCTGCGCTGTGCCGGCCGACCCGGAGACGATTGCACCGGCGTGGCCCATGGTCCTGCCCTCGGGAGCGGTGAATCCGGCCACGTAGCCGACGACCGGCTTCGTTACGTTCGCCTTGATGTAGTCGGCAGCGCGCTCTTCGGCGTCGCCGCCGATCTCGCCGATCATCACGATCGCCTTCGTCTCGGGGTCGGCCTCGAACGCCGCGAGCGCGTCGATGTGCGTCGTGCCGATGACAGGGTCGCCGCCGATGCCGATCGCAGTCGAGAAGCCGAGATCGCGGAGCTCGAACATCATCTGGTACGTGAGCGTACCCGACTTCGACACGAGGCCGATCGGACCCTTGCCGGTGATGTTGTTGGGGGTGATGCCGACCAACGACTCGCCGGGCGTGATGATGCCGGGGCAGTTCGGGCCGATGATGCGGGTCGCGCCACCCTTCGACTTGGCGAGCGCCCAGAACTCGGCGGCGTCTTGCGCCGGGATGCCCTCGGTGATGACGACGACGAGCGGGATGCCCGCTTCGATGGCCTCGACGACGGCGTCTTTCGCGAACGCCGGCGGAACGAAGACGATCGACACGTCGGCGCCGGTCGTCTCGATGGCCTCGGTAACGGTGCCGAACACGGGCAGCGTGACGTCGCCGTGCGAGACGGTGGTGCCGGCCTTGCGGGCGTTGACGCCGCCCACGACCTGCGTGCCCGCCTTCAGCATGAGAGCGGTGTGCTTGGTGCCCTCGCCGCCGGTGATGCCCTGGACGATGACTTTGGAGTCTTTGGTGAGGAAGATCGACATTGTTCTGATCCTTTACTTCTCGTCGGCAGCGGCGAAAGCCAGCTCGGCGGCTTTGTCGGCGGCTTCGTCCATGGTCGCAACGACGGTGACGAGGGGGTGAGCGGCTTCGGCCAAGATCTTTCGGCCCTCGTCGACGTTGTTGCCGTCGAGACGCACGACCAGGGGCTTCGTCGCGGCGTCGCCCAGGATGCCGAGCGCGGCGACGATTCCGTTGGCGACGGCATCGCACGCTGTGATGCCGCCGAAGACGTTGACGAAGACGCTCTTGACCTGCTCGTCGCCCAGGATGACGTCGAGGCCGTTCGCCATGACCTCGGCGCTCGCTCCGCCGCCGATGTCGAGGAAGTTGGCCGGCTTGACCCCGCCATGCTTCTCTCCGGCGTAGGCGACGACGTCGAGGGTCGACATGACGAGACCCGCGCCGTTGCCGATGATTCCGACCTGGCCGTCGAGTTTGACGTAGTTGAGACCAGCAGCCTTGGCCTTGGCCTCGAGCGGGTCGGCGGCCTCCGCGTCTTCCAGGGACGCGTGGCCGGGGTGACGGAAGTCGGCGTTCTCGTCGATCGAGACCTTGCCGTCGAGTGCCACGATGTCGCCCTGCTCGGTAAGCACGAGAGGGTTGACCTCGACCAGAGAGGCGTCTTCGCCCTTGTAGACGTCGTAGAGCTTCACGAGCACCGGCGCAACCTTCTCGATCAGGTCGTCGGGGAATCCGCCCGCCCTGGCGATTTCGGTGGCCTTCGCGAGGTCGATGCCCGTCAGCGGGTCGACCTCGACTCGCGCGAGAGCTTCGGGACGCTCGACGGCGAGCTCTTCGATCTCCATGCCGCCCTCGACGCTGCAGAGCGAGAGGTACGAGCGGTTGGCCCGGTCGAGGAGCACGGAGAAGTAAAACTCCTGCTTGATCTGGGCCCCGCCCGCGACCATGACGCGCTTGACCGTGTGGCCCTTGATATCGAGCCCCAGAATCGCTTCCGCAGCGGCCTCGGCATCGGCGGCTGTCTTCGCGACCTTGACGCCGCCGGCCTTGCCTCGACCGCCCACCTTGACCTGGGCCTTCACCACGGTCACGCCGCCGATCTTCTCCGCCGCAGCCCGCACCTCGGCGGGAGTATCGGCGATGATGCCGGGGAGGACTGGTACGCCGTAGACCTCGAAGAGGTCTCTGGCCTGGTACTCGAAAAGATCCACGCTGTTCTTCCAATCCGCATCGCTGCGTCTCACCACACGGTGTCGTTCCTCTCCCAGCCTGGATAACCGGCGGGAAGGGCGTCTCGAACTCTCTCGACATCGAGACTATGGGCCGTCCATCAGCCTAGCGCGCACCCCCAACACGCTTCTGGCGCTGGCCACAGGTCCGTTCCCCTGGGAGCGCCCACAGAACAGCCCGTACCCCGCGGCGTAGACCGGAGGCATGGCTAAAGACACGAACGTCAAGACGCAAGAGAAGCTCGGCGAGATCCTCACCGCCCGTGAGGTGTCACGCCTCGGCGAGGGATTCCACGCCGACGTCGTCGACCACGACCCGGTTCCCGGTGCGCCCGCGGGCCTTGCCGGCATCCAGGAGTTCTGGTCCTCCTTCTTTGAGGCCTTCCCGGACGTCGACCTCAAGGTAGAAACGCTGGTCGCCGACGACGAGTACGTCACCGCGGTCTTCACAATCTCGGGCACCCACACCGGTCCGTTCGAGGGCAACGAGCCGACCGGCAAGAGCTTCCAGGTGCGAGGCATCCAGGTCGGCAAGTTCAACGACGAAGGCCTGATCGTCGAGCGCTGGGGCGCCACCGACCAGGCGACCCTGATGCAGCAACTCGGATTGGACTCCTGACATGAGCGACGCACCATTCACCGACGCGAGTGACCCCGACGAATCGTTCGCCGAGTCGGAGCAGATCGTCACCAACGATGCCGTGGCGGGCGAAACCGTCGAGCCCGGCATCGGTGAAGGCAACGACGGGCCGACGGGCGGCGCACCCTCCGAGGGCGAGCCGGAGTACGCCGAGAACGACCTCGCCGGTGACGACATCGACCTCAGCGACGACGCCGACAACTGATCGTCCACACCTGAAGACCCCCTCTCCACAGAGGGGGTCTTCGTGGTTTCCGGAGCACTTCTGTGGAAAGCGGCGGCGAAGCCGTCCGAGGATCCGAGAGGGTCATCGGCATGAATCGACGAACGTCTGCCCCTCTCCCACCGCCGCACGCGGGCTCGATCCGGCCACGGCGGATCCTGCTCGCCCTCCTGGCTCTGCTGGCCACCTGTCTGCTGTTCGCTCCGCCGCCTCCCGCCTCCGCCCTCCAGTCGACCGGGCACGGTCGCGGATTCCTGTGGGACGGCGACGGGGTCTCCTGGCTCGGCACGTACCGCCTCGCCGACGGGCGGGCCGCGTTCTGCCTCGAGGTCGGCAGGTCGTCGCCGGTGGGCAACGACTACGACCTGAGCTCCTCGGCGACAGGGCTCGGCCTGACCTCGACCGAGATAGCCCGTCTCGCCTATATCGCGCGCACCTGGTCGGGCACCACCGATCCGGTGACGGCGGCGGCGGCCCAGCTCTCGGTCTGGTCGATCACCGGTCTCGACGGGCACACCCTCGAGTACTACGCCGGCCGGGCCAACGAGAAGCGCGATGCGGTGCTGAAGAAGGCGGCCACGTTCAGCGCCAGGGCTGCTGCGCAGGCAACGAACGGGGTCACGGCCGATGTGAGCCTGACCCTCGACGGCACCGGGGCGGGGCGAGTGCGCGCCGATCTCAGCGCCCGGCTCGAATCGGGCGGAGGCACGACGGTGGCAGCGGGTGCATTCGCCGGCTCGATCACCCTCCGTGGAGGCGCCTTCGCCGACGGTTCGTCGACCAAGGCCCTGCGTAACGGTCGCAATCAGTCGTTCCGCGCGACCGGTACGACGCCGATCAACCACGTCAGCGCCACCGCGTCGTTCTCGGGCCTTCCCTACCGCGCCGTGATCACGGTCGGCTCAAGCGCAGCCGGATCACAGCGACTCCTCTTCGACACCGCTCCCACAGGCACGGCGGCGAAGACCGAGACGGTCGAGGCCGTCTCACCCCGCCCCTTCCAGCCCCGGGTGGTGACGACGACCAGCGCGGCACAGGCGGCGGCCGGAGCGACCGTCACCGACGAGCTGAAGCTCTCTGTGAAACCGGGCACGGGGCTGCTGTCGAAGTGGGGGGTCTACCGGGTCTCCGGCACCTCGCATCCCGTGCCTGTGACGATCCGCAGCAGACTCCTCGGACCATTCGCGAAAAAACCGGCGACGTCGTCTGCGTGGCCGGCGAAGGCCCCCGAGGTCTGCCGCCTTGCGACGGTCGTGAAAACGGGGCCGGGTACCTACCGGACGAAACCCTGCACGCTCCCCTCGGAGGGCTACTTCGTCTGGGTCGAGACCATCGATCCGAAAGACACCCCCGTCGCTCAGGGGCGCTCCCGGGTCAAGGCCTGGAAGTCACCGTTCGCGTCCGCAACCGAGGTGACGTTCTCGCCACCGAAACCCCCGTCCCCGCTCCCGTCGATCGCCACGTCGGTGGAGCACGACGAGGTCGTTCCCGGCGAATGCACGCCCGATCGTCTCGTCGCGACCGGCTTCCCCGCCGACGCGGGCGATGTCGTCGTCGAATCCGTCCTTCTCGGCCCCTTCGCCGATGCGCCCGCCGACGGCCACGACTTCGGGCCAGACACGACCCTCGACGATCTACCGGTCGCAGGCCGAGTCGAGACCGCCGTGACGGGCGACGGCGAGTACGAATCACCCTGCGTCGAGACGCGAAAGCCGGGGCACTACGTCTGGGTCTTCCTCTCCGAGGGGTCGAAGCCGATCGGCGCCGCGCAGGCGGTCGCCCCCTTCACCGATCTCACCGCTCACGCGAGCGAGCGGTTCGTCGTGTCGAAACCCGACGTGCCGACCCCGACGCCCACTCCATCCGTGCCGCCCACAACCCCGCCGACGCCACCGACCCCCTCGGTGAGCACTCCTCCGACGACGACGCCCGTGCCTCCCGCACCAGACGAGCCCCGGCCTCCGCGCCTGCTCGCCTTCACCGGGTCCGGGCCTCTCAGACCCATCGCGATCGCCGCCGGAAGCAGCCTCGGACTCGGCTTCCTGGCAGTTCTCACCGGTGTGATCGCTCGCCGCCTCCGAGCTCGGCGCGAACCTGCATCGACTCCAGGATCCGCCGCACCCCCGCTCGACGACACCGTCTAGCCGGCCCACAACGAAAGTGCCCAAAACGGTGCTTGCCAGCTCGGTGAGCGCCGTTTTGGTCACTCTCGTGCCGCGTTCACAATCCGGCCGGACCACCGGGCAGCGCCGCTACCCGGTAGCCGGACCCACCCGGCAGCCAGCACCCGGCAGCCCGCCTAGATCTTTTCGATCGGCGCGACCTTGATCAGCAGTTTCTTTCGGCCCGCGGTGTCGAACTGCACCTCGGCGATGCGCCGTGGACCGATGCCGGTGACGGCGACGACCCGGCCCTCGCCGAAGTCGACGTGTGATATGCGGTCGTCGGCCGCGAGCTCGAGGTCGCCGTTGTCGCGCACGGTGCCGGTGACCCGGTTGGACCATTCGGTCTTGGGTTTCGTCTTGGCCGCGGCTGCCGCCCGGTCGTAGCTGCCGCCCCCCATGCCGCCCCCGCCGCGTAGTCCACCGGCTCGAGGAGCGCCACCAAAGCCGCGATCGGTGAAGCCGCTATCGCGGCGGGCGTTGAGCGCGCGCGGTTCTGTGCCCCCGCGGCTGTTGGCCATGCCGGGCGATTGCTTCCAGTCGATCAGCTCGACGGGGATCTCTTGGAGGTAACGCGAGGGCATCGCCACGTTGACCTCACCGAACTGCGCCCGCGTCATCGCGAGCGACAGGAACAGCTTCTGACGCGCCCGCGTGATGCCCACGTAGAACAACCGTCGCTCTTCGGCGGGCCCGCCCGGCTCCGATGCCGACATGCGGTGCGGCAGCAGGTCTTCTTCGACGCCGGTGAGGAACACCGCCTCGTATTCGAGCCCCTTCGCCGTGTGGAGCGTCATCAGCGACACCGTGCCGCTGGTGTCGTCGAGGTCGTCGGCCGCGGCGACGAGAGTGACCTCGGTGAGGAAGTCGAGGAGGACCCCGTCGGGGTTGTTCTTCTGGAACTCCCGGGTGACGGCGACAAGCTCATCGATGTTCTCGGCGCGGGCCTCGTCTTGAGGATCGCGCGACGCGCGGAGAGCGGTTACGAGCCCGCTGCCCTCGATCAGCGCCGTGAGGATCTCGGAGACCGGAGCGGTCGCCGCGGTGGCTGTCACGTCGTCGAGCAGCTGAGCCAGGCCGGTGATCGCACCGGTCACCTTCGGCCCAAGGCCGAGAGCCGCGGCGTTGCGCATTGCGTCGCGCAGGCCCACCTCGTTGGTGTCGGCATACCGCTGGAGCGCCGTCTCGGTCGCCGGACCGATGCCGCGCTTCGGGGTGTTCATGATGCGCCGGAGCGCCATAGGGTCTGCCGGGTTTGCCACGGCGATCAGGTACGCCATCGCGTCTTTGATCTCGGCGCGTTCGTAGAACTTCGTTCCGCCGAGCACCCGGTACGGGATGGCGGAGCGAATGAAAATCTCTTCGAGGGCTCGCGTCTGCGAGTTGGTGCGGTAGAAGACGGCCACGTCTTTGTAGGCCATGCCGGCCTCGTGCAGGGACGCGATCTCGTCGGCGACGAATTGCGCCTCGTCGTGCCCGGTGTAGCCCGTGAACCCGACGATCTTGTCGCCCGACCCCACTGTTGTGAAGAGGCTCTTCGCCTGGCGGTCGAAGTTGTTCGAGATGACGGCGTTCGCCGCGTCGAGGATGTTCTGCGTCGACCGGTAGTTCTGCTCAAGCAGAATCACCTTCGAGTTCGGGAAGTCGTGCTCGAACTCGGTGATGTTGCGGATGTCGGCGCCACGGAACGCGTAAATCGACTGGTCGGAGTCGCCGACGACCGTGAGCGACGCCCCCGGGATCCGCCCGCTGCCGTCTTTCAGCGAGGCGACGTACTGGCCGCCGCGCTCGAGCTCTTCGACGAGGGGTGTCTCGACCGGGCGCGTGAGCTCGCGGATCAGGGCGTACTGCGCGTGGTTGGTGTCTTGGTACTCGTCGACCAGGATGTGCCGGAACCGACGCTGATAGACGGCGGCCACATGCGGGAACGCTCGGAACAGGTAGACCGTCTGGGCAATGAGGTCGTCGAAGTCGAAGGCGTTGGCGCGCTGGAGCTCGCGGGTGTACTGCCGGAAGATCTCGAGGAACATGACCTCCTGCGGGTCGCCCATGTTGATCTGGCGGGAGTACGTCTCGACGTCGCTGAGCTCGTTCTTGAGCTTGGAGATCTTTCCGGAGGCCTGGCTCACCGTGAACCCGAGCGAGTCGGCGTCGAGCTCTTTCAGGATTCGCTTGAGCAACGCCCTCGAGTCGGCGCTGTCGTAGATCGTGAAGCTCTTGGTGAAGCCGAACTGCTCGGCCTCGCGCCGCAGAATGCGCACGCACGCCGAGTGGAACGTCGAGATCCACATCCCCTCGGCCGACTGCCCGACGAGCTGGGCGACTCGCTCACGCATCTCGGCTGCCGCCTTGTTGGTGAAGGTGATGGCGAGGATCTGGCTGGGCCAGGCCTCACGCGAGTCGAGGAACCCCGCGATGCGGCGGGTGAGCACGCTCGTCTTACCGGAGCCGGCGCCGGCCACGATGAGAAGCGACTGGCCGCGGTACTCGACCGCTTCTTTCTGCTGCGGATTCAGGCCGGCGGTCAGCCGATCGTTCGGCGTGCCGCCGGTGCTGTCGAAGGGCTCGAGGACGATCGTCATGATCCCCCAAGCCTACGGCCGCCCACCGACACCGCCACCCGCGGCGTGCGTCTCAGCTGTTGGCCGACACCCTCGGAAGAACCTCCAGCAGCAGCTCGGGAAAGTCGGTGAAGACCCCGTCGACGCCGGTCGCGGCGATCTCGTGGAATTCGGTGCGCCAATCGCCGTGATCGGCCTTCGCCGACCCGATGCGGTTCGGCTTCGCGAGGAACGCGTTCTCCGGTCGCAGGGTCCAGGTGAAGGCCTCAAGCCCGAGCCCGTGCGCCCGCTCGACCAGGGTCGCGTCGCCGCGACCGCCCTCGCCGAGTAGCAGGCCCTTGGGCACGCTGACTCCGTCGAGACCTCCGTCGCGGTTCAGGGCGGCCATGCCCTCCGCAGTCAGCTGTTCGGCGTACGTCGTCGCCGCCGCGCCATCGCGCGCCACCAGGTCGAACGCCGCGCCCGCCGCCTCGAGCAAATAGACGAAGCGCCCTCCGACACCGCGCCCGCGCAGGTCATCGAGGACGCCCCGCTCGAAGCTCTCCACCGTCAGCCGGGGGTCGTCGATCCAGCCGGTCTCGGCCAGTTCCGTCGCAACCAGCTCGCCGAGCGGCAGCCCGATCGAGGCGAAGTAGGTGGCATGCTTCACCTCGGCCACGAGCGAGACGGCGGCCTCCACGGCCTCGTCTGCGTCAAGGAGGTCGAGCAGATCGCGGAACCGCAGGATCCTGCCCTCGCCGTCGTGGCCCGTACTCTGGGGTCGCAGCAGCGGCAATCTCTCCTGGATGCGCAGGCGCTGCAGCTCGAGCCAGGTGAAGTCTTCGGTGAACCAGCCGGTGACCTGCTGGCCGTCGACCTCTTTGGTCGTGCGGCGATCTTCGAAGTCGGGGTGCTCGGCGACGTCGGTCGTTCCCGAGATCTCGTTCTCGTGCCGCAGTACCAGCACTCCGTCTTTCGACGCGACGATGTCGGGCTCGATGGCGTCGGCTCCGAGCTCGATGGCGAGCCGATACGCGTCGGCGCCGTGCTCGGGGCGGTGGCCGCTGGCTCCGCGATGGGCGATGACGAGGGGTTCGAGGGTCACGAGAACACGGTAACCGCAGGATCCGACAGCCCGGCTCACGACCCTCTCCCCACCCCGCTCTCAGTCGGGTGCAAACGTGCACGCCCTGCACGTTCTCCCGTGGCGAAACCGCCTCTCATCAGGTGAATTCTCAGCACGTGTCTTACAGCAGACACGTAGACTCGAGTTCAACAAAAGCAGTGTCGGTCGACCCCACCAACCATCGCCGACGCGGATCCCCTGGAGGACCAATTGGCTCACTCGAATCCCGGCTTCAGTCAGTCGCCGGCCTTTTCGAACAACGGCAACGACCTGGTGAACTGGCAGGCCGCGCAGTCAGCTCAGGGCAAGGCTGGTCAGCAGCCGGTCGTGAACGGCGGCATGACTGCCGAGCAGCTCAACGACCTGTACAGCAAGCCCAGCGCGACGCCGGTCGACACCGACCGGATGACGTACGAAGACGTCGTCGCCAAGACCGTCGGCGCCTTCGCTGTGCTCCTCGTCGGTGCCGCGATCGGCTGGTTCGTTCCCGCTCTCGCCGTCGTCGGCGGAATCGTCGGCTTGGTCCTCGCCTTCGTCAACATCTTCAAGAAGCGCCCGTCGGGTGCTCTCGTTCTCGCTTACGCCGGCTTCGAGGGTCTTCTCGTCGGTGGGCTCTCGAGCTACTTCGAGGCCGCCTACGACGGCATCGTCGTTCAGGCCATCCTCGGCACGCTCGGCGTGTTCGCGGTGACGCTGGCACTCTTCAAGTCGGGCAAGGTCCGCGAGTCGAAGCGCGCTACCCAGATCTTCCTCGTCGCCATGCTCGGCTACCTGGCCTTCTCGTTGATCAGCTTCGTTCTGCAGCTCACCGGCGTGACCTCGGGTCAGTTTGGCCTCCGCAGCATCGAGTTCCTCGGCATTCCGCTCGGCTTCTGGATCGGCATCATCGTCGTTCTCCTCGCCGCCTACTCGCTCGTGATGGACTTCACGCAGATCAAGGTCGGCGTCGAGCGGGGTGTCCCGCGCGTCTTCGGATGGCAGGCCGCTTTCGGCCTCGTCGTCACGATCGTGTGGCTGTACACCGAGATCCTGCGCATGCTCGCGATCCTGCGCGGCAACAACTAGCTCGCGCCTCAGCAAACGGGCCGCTCTTCTCACGGAGGGCGGCCCGTTTTGCGTCCACCCTGGTGCGGATCGGGCATGAGTTCGGCCGCGGTCGATGGGCAGCCGCGGCCGCTGTGGCCGCCGAGATCGCACTTGGAGTCGCCCTCACCCGACCACTACTGCGATCTCGGCGCCCGGGCGTCGTCGCCCGGCCCGCGAAATGGCCCGATCTTCCGCTCTATGCCGGCATTCCCGTAGTTCAGGCCACCTCGCGCTCTCCGCCCGCACTCCGCCGAGATCGCACTAGTGGTCACCACCACCCGACCACTAGTGCGATCTCGGCGCCGTCACGGTGCGACAAGCCACCCCGCCCCCGCCCTTCGCACCCCGGAACCGCAAACGGCCCACGACACCGCCGAAAGACGGTGTCGCGGGCCGAAAGCGGTGCGCCTCGGAGCCAGGCAGCCAGCTAGTTGCGCGCCGCTACTCCCACTCGATGGTGCCCGGCGGCTTCGACGTGACGTCGAGCACGACGCGGTTGACGCCGGCGACCTCGTTCGTGATGCGGTTGGAAATCTTGGCGAGCACGTCGTAGGGCAGGCGGGTCCAGTCGGCGGTCATCGCGTCTTCGGAGGAGACGGGGCGGAGCACGATGGGGTGACCGTAGGTGCGCCCGTCGCCCTGGACGCCGACCGACCGGACGTCGGCAAGGAGCACGACGGGGCACTGCCAGATCTCGTTGTCGAGGCCCGCCGCGGTGAGCTCGGCACGGGCGATCTTGTCGGCAGCACGAAGCAGCTCGAGGCGCTCGTGCGTGACCTCGCCGACGATGCGGATACCCAGGCCGGGCCCGGGGAACGGCTGGCGGCCGACGATGACCTCGGGAAGCCCGAGCTCGCGACCGATGGCGCGGACCTCGTCTTTGAACAGGGTGCGGAGCGGCTCTACGAGCTCGAACTGCAGGTCTTCGGGGAGGCCGCCGACATTGTGGTGGCTCTTGATGTTCGCGGTGCCGGTGCCGCCGCCCGACTCGACCACGTCGGGGTAGAGCGTGCCCTGCACGAGGAACTTGACCGGCTCGCCAGCACCCGAGGCGTCGGCTTCGAGAACGAGGGCCGTGGCCGCCTCTTCGAAGGACCGGATGAACTCGCGACCGATGATCTTGCGCTTCTGCTCGGGGTCGGAGACTCCGGCGAGAGCGTCGAGGAACTGCTGCTCGGCGTCGACCGTGATGAGACGGATGCCCGTGGCAGCGACGTAGTCGTTCTCGACCTGAGTGCGCTCATCGGCGCGCAGCAGGCCGTGATCGACGAAGATGCAGGTGAGCTGGTCACCGACAGCCTTGTGCACGATGGCCGCGGCCACGGCCGAGTCGACCCCGCCCGAGAGACCGCAGATAACGAGCCCCGCACCGATCTGCTCCTGGATGCGCGCCACTTGCTCGGCGATGACGTTGCCGCTGTTCCAGTCGGCGGGAATACCTGCCGCGCGGTGCAGGAAGTTTTCGAGCACGGCCTGCCCGTGGGCGGAGTGCTTGACCTCGGGGTGCCATTGCACGCCATAGAGGCGTCGGGCGTCGGATGCGAACGCGGCAACGGGGGTCGACGCACTCGAGGCGAGCACCTCGAAGCCCTCGGGCGCCTTCGAAACGGAGTCGCCGTGGCTCATCCACGCCGTCTGTGCGGCGGGTTGACCATCGAGCAGTGTCGACTCGGTGCCCGAGACGGTCACGTCGGTGGCGCCGTATTCACGGGCGCCCGTCTTCGCCACCTCGCCGCCCAGGGCGACGGCCATGGCCTGGAAGCCATAGCAGATGCCCAGCACGGGCACTTCGAGGTCGAGGATGCCGGCGTCCAGGGCCGGCGCACCCTCTTCGTAGACGCTCGACGGGCCGCCACTGAGGACGATGCCGACCGGGCTCTTCGCCGCGACCTCGGCCGCGGTGATGGTGTGCGGCACGATCTCGGAGTACACGCCGGCCTCGCGAACGCGTCGGGCGATCAACTGGGCGTACTGTGCACCGAAGTCGACGACGAGGACGGGCTTCTGCACGGTCTCGTCGCTCATGCGGTGGCCTTCGCCGTCTCGCGCTCTGCTTGCAGCGCCTCGTATTCGGTCAGGGCGATCTTGGCCATGTGGCGCTCCACGAAGAATGACATCAGAGGGATGACTCCGCCGAGAGCGATGAGGATGAACCGAGAGAACGGCCACCGCATGATGCTCCACAGGCGGAAGTCGGTGAACAGGTAGACGACGTACAGCCAGCCGTGGGCGATGAGGATACCGAGCGACAGGTCGAGCGCGGGGCTGCGGATGGTGCCCTCGCGCACGAAGAAGCCGCGAGGATCGCCGATGGCCATCTCGGTCTGGAGGCCGGTGTACTTCAACAGCATCTCGAAGCAGAGCAGCAGGAGCATCACACCGGTGACGTAGGCGGAGATCTTGTACAGGCGCACCGCCCCCGGGATCTTGGGGATATTGCGCGGCCGAGGCTTCAGGGGCATGGGAGCCAGTCTAATCGAGGCGGATCAGGGGTCAGTCGGCGTGAAGCGATGCCTGGGGAGAACCGCCCTCGAGCAGCGCACGGGCCTCTTCGGCCTCCTCGATCTCGCGCTCGAAAGCGTCTCGCACGAGACGGAACCAGAGGAAGATCGCGAAGCCGGCGAAGACCACCCACTCGATCGCGTAGAAGAGGTTCAAGAAGTTGATCGAGGTCTTGTCGATCGGAGGCGGCGAGTAGATCGCCGACAGGTCGCCCCAGGAGCGATCGGCCACGACATAGCCGTTGTAGACGTCGCCCGAGAAGTCGCTCCACTGATTGATGAGCTGCGGTACGGCGACGACCGTCTCCCTACCCTCCTGGAACTTGCCCTCGGATGCAGCCTCACTCGGCAGATACCGCCCGGCGAGCGCGGTCGTCGTCGGGGCCGCCGGCACCGACGAGATCGCGTTCCGCGCGTCGGCGGCAGTCGCACCCCAGCCGAGCGCGACGGCGAGCGAGCCGCCCGTCGAGGAGTCGACGAAGCGGCCGACGAGCCAGTAGCCACTGTCGGAGTGGTTGAGGCGGCCGCTGATGACGCGGAAGTCGTCTTTGTCGAACGCGCCCGTGACCGTCACCTTCTGGCCGGTGAACTTATCGAGGTATTTGCTCTGGGGCGACGTGAGGTCGGAGAGGGGGGTGCTGGTCTCGGATCCTGTGCTGACGGGCTTGAGACTGTCGACGCTGCGATCGAGCTGCCAGTGCCCGAGCCAGGCGAAGAGCCCGGCGACAGCGAGGGCGAGCGCGAGCATGCCGATCCAGCGCGGTCGACGCGCGACCTCCCACATGCTGTCGGGAAGCGGTCTCGCCTGGTCGTCGCGCATCAGTATTCGGGGTCTCTCTGCCGTGTTGCTCGGTGGTCGGACTGCTGGCTGGCCTGCTCGGCCGCAGCGTCGACCTCGTCGTCGTCGGTGCCATAGAGGAATTCGTCGGTGTCGACGGGGACCGCGAGCGCCACAGCCTCGAGGTCGTCGTCGAGATCGGCACTCTGCCGGGGTGTCTCACCGGCGAGGGCCGCCTCCATCAGAGCGATCTCTTCGCTGCCCCGCGGCACGACCTGCTGCTTCGCGTTCGCCCGGGCGGCCTTCTTCTTCTTGCGCAAGAGTACGCCTCCGATCTTCTCGGAATTGGCGGCAAGCAGCGGCCCGATGACGGCCATGATGAGCACGTAAAGACCGGCAAACGGTTGGATGCGGTCGTCGAGCCCCGCCCCCAGCGAGAGCGTCGCGAGGATCAGAGCGAACTCGCCCCGGTTGTGCAGAATTGCTGCCGCGTTGATTCCGGCCTGCGGCCCGAGCTTGTTGAGCCACGCGACGAACTGGCCGGCACCCGCGTTGAGCACGATCGTCATGACGACGGCCGCGATCACGGGCCAGACCACCGCGGGGAAGGTGCCGGGGTTCAGCGCGAGGCCGAAGTTCAAGAAGAAGAACGCCGCGAAGACGTCGCGCATCGGGAGCGCGAAGGTCTCGATGCGGTTGCGGAACCGCGTCGCCCCGCAGACCAGACCGATCAGGAACGCCCCGATCGCGTCGGTGACGCCGAGAATCTCGCCGATCCCCGCGAACATGACGGCGAGCCCGAAGAAGAGGATCGTGAAGAGCTCGTCGTCTTTGGTGCGCATGAGTCTCGAGACCCATTTGCCGCCCCATCTCGCGATGGTGAACATCACTATGAGGAACAGGAACGCAATCGCGAGTTTGCCGATCACCGGCCACGGCGCGGTCTCGCCGCTGAGCACGACCGAGACGATGGCGAGGTAGATCGCGATGAAGATGTCTTCGACGACGGTGATGCCAAGGATCATCGGCGTCTCGCGGTTCGCCAGACGGCCGAGCTCGATCAGCAGCTTGGTGACGATCGCGGACGACGACGTGGCCGTGATGCCCGCGATCACGAGCGCCTCGCGCGTGCCCCAGCCGACCCAGAAGCCGAAGGCCAGGCCGACGACCATATTCACGGCTATGTAGCTGCCACCCGACAGCACCAGCTTGCCGACGTTGCCGAAGAACTCGTCTTGATCGAACTCGAGCCCGAGGTTGAACAGCAGAAGGATCAACCCGAAGATCGCGATTAGCTCGATCTTGTCGGACTCGAAGTCGAGGGGGAACCAGCCCACGTGCGGGCTCGCGAGCAGGCCGACGACCATGTAGACGGGAATGGTCGGGAGGCCGATCAGCTTCGCCAGCCGGCCGAGGATGTACGCCAGGACGAGGAGGATCCCTAAGACGAGGAGCTCTTGACCCAGGTGCATACGGCTTAGACCCCCGGCGGGGAGTCGAGCGACGAACCGCCGTCGACGAGCGTGCTGCCGCCCGCGGGCACGCCGGCCGCCGACTTGATACCGCCGCTGCGGTAGAAGTGGAACGCCTTCGCGACCTTCTCGGGCGAACCTGCGACCACGAGCGTGTCGCCCGGGAACACCTTGAAGTCGCCCGAGGGCGCCGGGTTCGCGGTCTCACCGCGCACGACCGCGACGACGGTCAGACCGACGACGCCTTTGGCCGCGAGGTCACCGAGCGGCTGCCCGGCGATGTGGTCGTCGTAGTCGACCGTGAACCAGTCGATGCTGAGGCCCGGCATCTGCTCGAGCGCCGACAGCGACTCGGTGATGCGGGTGCCGCCGAGCAACTCGGCGAGGGTGTGCGCTTCGTCTTCGCTCAGACGCAGCGACACCTTCGTGACGTTGTCGCCGTCGGCATCGTCGCTGAACGTGATGAGGTCGCTGTGGCCGGAGCGATGCGTAATCACTCCGCACTTGCCACCGTCGTCGGTGATGAAGGTGTGAAGCACTCCCACACCGGGGAGTTTCACACGACGCACGTCAACCATGGGCTGGTCTCCAGAAGCTCGGGGGCAGTCGTCTCAGCTTACCGTCGCGAAAATCGAGGCGAGCCGGGCTGTCCACAGGGTCAACAAGGATCCGGCGGCGGCGCTTCCCGGCACCGGGTCGCCCCGCGCACGCTGTCAGCGAACCCGGTCCGCGGGATCCTACGCTTCTCGTCGGTGCGATCCGAAGGGCCTCAACACGCGCCGCTCGACCCGACCTGCGCGGCTAGTGCGGGTGGTACGGCGCGACGACCACTTCGACGCGCTGGAACTCTTTGAGGTCGCTGTAGCCGGTCGTCGCCATGGAGCGGCGGAGGGCTCCCATGAGATTCGCCGTACCGTTGGTCGTCGGCGCCGGGCCGAACAGGATGTTCTCGAGCGTGCCCGTCGATCCGACGTGCATGCGTCGGCCACGAGGCAGTTCGGGGTGGTGCGCCTCGGCTCCCCAGTGGAAACCGCCACCCGGCACGTCGGTCGCACGGGCGAGGGCGGCACCGAGCATGACGGCGTCGGCCCCCATCGCGATGGCCTTGACGATATCGCCCGAGGTGCCGAGACCGCCGTCGGCGATGACGTGCACGTACCGGCCGCCCGACTCGTCGAGGTAGTCGCGGCGTGCTCCGGCGACGTCGGCGACCGCCGACGCCATGGGTGCGTGGATGCCGAGCGAGGCGCGGGTGGTCGAGGCTGCTCCCCCGCCGAAACCGACGAGGACGCCGGCCGCACCCGTTCGCATGAGGTGAAGCGCCGCCGTGTAGGTGGAGGCACCGCCCACGATCACGGGCACGTCGAGTTCGTAGATGAACTTCTTCAGGTTGAGCGGCTCGGCGTTCTTCGACACGTGCTCGGCCGAGACCGTCGTGCCGCGGATCACGAAGAGGTCGACACCGGCGTCGACCACCGTCTGATAGAGGTCTTGGGTGCGCTGCGGGCTGAGGGCGCCGGCGACCGGGACCCCGGCTGCACGGATCTCGGCGAGCCTCGCCGTGACGAGCTCGGGCCGGATGGGTGCCGCGTAGATCTCTTGCATGCGGGCGGTGGCGATCTCGTCGGGCAGGCCGCGGATCTCGGCGAGCACCGCCTCGGGGTCGTCGTAGCGAGTCCAGACGCCCTCGAGGTCAAGCACGCCCAGGCCGCCGAGCTGACCGATGCGGATGGCCGTCGCCGGGCTTACCACGGAGTCCATGGGGGCCGCGATGATCGGCGTCTCGAAGTGGAACGCGTCGATCGACCAGCCGAGGTTGACGTCGCGGGGGTCACGGGTGCGGCGGCTCGGAACGATCGCGATGTCGTCGAACGCGTATGCGCGGCGGGCGCGCTTGGCGACGCCGATCTCTACCTCAGTCACTCGTCAACCCTACCGGCCTGCCGCCCTCCTGCCCGTGACACCGCTTTTCGGACTCAACACCGCCGATGGACGTGCTCCGCCCCGAAAGACGGTGTCGCCGTCATCGCCGAGTCACGCCGGCGGTGCTCAGCAGCGCGTGAAGCCGTGGCGGCTCCAGCGCATCTCGCCAGACCCATCGCACCACACTGCGAACCTCGGGCAGGGCTTCGAGTCGGCGCTCGCGATGCTTCTCCTCGACGACCACCTGCGACGGTGTACGCCCACGGAGGTACTCGGCCTTCGCGTATTTCTGAAAGCCATCCAGCTCGCCGATAGCCCCCGCTCGCTCCCACCAGAAATCGACGACGCCGATGCGGCCTAGGCGGTCGTCGAAAGGGACCTGCAGCTGCGGCGCCTCGAAGCCGAGGCTGTCGATGACGACGCGCGACAGGCTTTCACCCGGATTGGCCGCCCGAGGATCGGCAAAGGCGAGTACACGCTGAGCCTGCTGGCGCCCGTGGGTCCGGCCGGAATCCCCCAGGGCGCACGCAATGGCATCAATGGTTGTTCCTTCGAGTCGAAGTGCCGCGTCGCAGACCGCGACCGCGTCGGGGAAAGAACTTCCGAGCGCGATATCCGCGAGAGTCCGTGTTGGCGAGGTCAGTGTGAATGGCGGCACCTCGATGACGTCGGTCGCGGTCAACGGGGCAGCATGCCAGACGGTGCCAGACCTCGACCTGGTACTTCGGGCACCCGGGTTCGTGAAGTGAACAAGCTCAGGCTCGTTCAGTAGCGGCAGTCCGAGCAGAACGGCGGCGGACTCGTGAGACAGCACATCCTGAAACCCGCGCGACGCCGCCACCGCCTGAATGATTAGGAGTGATCGCCGTCGGCGATCGCTGGCCTCTCAGAGCGAAGCGTCAACGTACGCGCCGGCTCTCACTCGACGAAGCACACCCGACTTGCAGGCCTGCCGGAGGGTCTCGAGTGCCCGGCCACCCCTCGAGACATAGACGCCCTCGAATGGCCCGGGCGGAAGATCGAATCGCATGCGACGAGCTTCGACGACCCCAAGGATCCTTCGCTCGCGCTCTCCACAGCCCTCGTGGCGAAACACATCCCCGCTCACCGCGGCAAAACGGAGAGGGCACCGCCCATCGGCGGTGCCCTCTCCGGAAAGCGGTGCCTAGCGACTACCGACGGTAGTTCGGCGCCTCCACGACCATCTGCAGGTCGTGCGGGTGGCTCTCCTTGAGCCCAGCAGCGGTGATGCGCACGAACTTGCCACGGGCCTTCAGCTCGGGGATCGTGCGGCCTCCGACGTAGAACATCGACTGGCGGAGCCCGCCTGCGAGCTGGTAGACGACGTTGGCGAGCGCGCCGCGGTAGGGCACCTGGCCCTCGACGCCCTCGGGAATGAGCTTGTCGTCGCTCGGCACATCGGCCTGGAAGTAGCGGTCTTTGGAGTACGAGGTGTTCTTGCCGCGGGTCTGCATGGCTCCGAGGGATCCCATGCCGCGGTACGCCTTGAACTGCTTGCCGCCCACGAACACCATCTCGCCCGGGCTCTCGTCGCAGCCGGCGAGGAGCGAGCCGAGCATGACCGTATCGGCGCCGGCCACGAGGGCCTTGGCGATGTCACCGGAGTACTGCAGGCCGCCGTCGGCGATGACCGGAACGCCGGCCTCGCGTGCGGCGAGCGACGCCTCGTAGACGGCGGTGACCTGGGGCACGCCGACGCCCGAGACGACGCGGGTGGTGCAGATCGAGCCGGGGCCCACGCCGACCTTGATCGCGTCTGCGCCGGCGTCGATGAGCGCCTGGGCACCCGAGCGCGTTGCGACGTTACCGCCGATCACGTCGATGTCGGCAAAGGTCGGGTCGGCCTTGATGCGCTTGATCATGTCGAGCTCGCCGAAGCTCTCGCCATTGGCGGTGTCGACGACGAGGACGTCGACGCCCGCATCGCGGAGCGCCTGGGCGCGCTGCCACGCGTCGCCGAAGAAGCCGATCGCCGCACCGACACGAAGTCGGCCCGCGTCGTCTTTGGTCGCGTTCGGGTACTGCTCGGTCTTGTCGAAGTCTTTGACCGTGATGAGGCCGCGGAGGCGCCCGGCTTCGTCGACGAGGGGCAGCTTCTCGATCTTGTGCTGCGCGAAGATGGCGATCGCCGAGTCGGGATCGACGCCCTCGGCCGCGGTGATGAGCGGCGCCTTTGTCATGACGTCGCGCACAAGCGTGCTGGCCATCTCGAACTTCGAGACGAAGCGCATGTCGCGGTTCGTGATGATGCCGACGAGCGTGCCGTCCTGCTCGATGACCGGCAGGCCGGACACACGGAACTGACCGCACAGGGCGTCGACGTCGGCGACGGTGGCGTCGGGCGTCGTGGTGACCGGGTTGGTGATCATGCCCGACTCGCTGCGCTTGACCTTGTCGACGTGGGCCGCCTGGTCGGCGATCGACAGGTTGCGGTGGATGATGCCGAGACCGCCCTGGCGCGCCATGGCGATGGCCATGCGGGATTCGGTGACGGTGTCCATTGCCGCGGACAGGAGCGGCGTCGCCACCCGGATCCTTTTCGTCAATTGCGACGAGGTGTCTGCCTCGGACGGGATGACGTCGGTGTGCCCGGGCAGGAGCATGACGTCGTCGTACGTGAGTCCGATGAAACCGAAGGGATCCGGCTGGTCCATGAGCCACCTTTTGAGTGAATGAAGCTGCGACAGTGGGGGCCGGTTTCGCCGTCGAGCACCGGTGATACATCTTAACCCGCGAGGCACGCGATCATTCCCGAGACCGGAGCGGAGCAGGCCCGCCCCCGACCCGCAACAGCGCCGACACGAGCCGCCGGTACCGCAATGAGCCTAGGAACCATTTAGACTCCTGTGTCTCTACCGTGTTTTCGCGGAAACACAGCCGACACATAGGGAAAGTACTGTCAACGACGACGGCGAGCCAGACCCTCGGGGAAATGTCCGACTGGGCCGTCCAGGAGGTTCTGTGATTCTCGTGCCCACGAACACACCACCGCTCCGGAGTTCCCGCTCCCTGCGAACGCGTTCTGATACCCGATCGGGCTCCCGTTCCCGCATCCCCACCCGCCACTCGCTGGTCGTCGTGGCATCACTGCTGATGCTCGGGCTGCTGGCCAGCCTCGCCTCGCTCGTGCTCGCGCCGACCTCGGCGCAGGCGGCGACCACGACCTGTGTGGCCGATGCAACGACCGCGTGCATCCAGGGCACGCTAAAGACCAGCGACGGCAAGCCCGCCGAGGGCGTCACCATCTCGGCGAAGCCCGAGTCGGGCGATGCCCTGACCGGCACGACGAATGCGGTCGGCCGCTGGGTGATTCCGGCCAAGACGGCGGGCACCTACACCGTGTCGCTCGACGAGTCGACCCTGCCGAGCGGGCAGTTCCTCGCGAACGCCGGCACGAACGACCGCAAGGTCCAGGTGAGTCTCGGCTCGTCGGCCGGAACGCTCTTCCAGCTGACGACCACGAAGGGCGCGACTATCGACAACGCCGCGACCAACGACGTCACCTGGCAGCGTTTTGCCCAGCAGGCGGTCTCCGGGATCCGGCTCGGCCTCCTTCTGGCCCTCGCTGCCATCGGCCTCTCGCTGGTCTACGGCACGACCGGCCTCCAGAGCTTCGCCCACGGCGAGCAGGTGACGCTCGGCGGGTTGCTCGCCTACACGTTCGCGAACGTGCTGGGGCTCAACCTCATCCTCGCCGCGGTCGTCACGGTGGTGATCTCGGCGGCCACCGGGTTCTTCCAAGACGCCTTGATCTGGAAGCCGCTGCGCAAGAAGCGGCTCAGCCTGACGCAGCTCATGATCGTCACCATCGGTCTCTCGATCGCCCTGCAGTACGCGTTCCAGTACTTCTACGGCGCGGCCACGGTGCGCATCTCGACCGCCAACCCCGAGACGGTGACGATCGGCGGCGTGACGCTGACCGTCCAGTCGTACGTTGCGATGGGCATCTCGATCGTCGTGCTCGCCGGCGCTGGCTTCTTCCTCCTGAAGACCCGCACCGGCCGTGCCACCCGCGCGGTCTCGGACAACCCGTCGCTCGCCGCCGCCTCCGGCATCGACGTCGACCGGATCATCCGCCTCGTGTGGACGGTCGCCGCCGGTCTCGCCGGCCTCTCGGGCGTCATGCTCGGCCTCGTGCTGAACGGTGTCAACTGGCAGACCGGTCTGCAGATCCTTCTGCTGATCTTCGCCGCGGTGACCCTCGGCGGCCTCGGCACGGCCTTCGGCGCCCTGGTCGGCTCCATGATCGTCGGCATCATCGTCGAGCTCACGAACCTCGTGCTCCCCGGTGACTTCAAGTACGCGACGGCCCTCCTCATCCTCATCCTCATCCTGCTGTTCCGGCCGCAGGGCATCTTCGGCCGCCGCGAGCGCATCGGTTAAGGGAGACAACTCATGGACTACATCGTCAATCTCTTCCAATCGCTGACCGTCCAGGCGCTCGCGCCGACGACGGCCGCCTTCGCCATCGCGGCGATCGGCCTCAACGTGCACTTCGGCTTCGCGGGTCTGCTCAACATCGGCCAGGCGGCGTTCTTGTTGCTGGGCGCCTACGGCTTCGCCATCGCGGTCGAGCGGGGTCTGCCGATCTTCGCGGCCGTCCTGGTCGCCATGCTCTGCGCGCTCGTCTTCGCGTTCATCCTCGGTCTGCCTACGCTCAAACTGCGGGGCGACTATCTCGCGATAGTCACGATCTCGGCCGCCGAGATCATCCGCATGGTCGGCCGCTCGAGCATTCTCACCGATCTCACCGGCGGATCGAACGGCATCACGGGCAACTCCTACAACGGCGCCTTCACCGCTCTCTCGCCCCTGCCGAACGGCACCACCACCATCCTGTGGTTCACGTACGACAACAACGGCGTCAACGGCTGGTGGATCCGCATCGTCGGCTGGAGCCTCGTCGCTCTCTTCCTCCTGCTGATCTGGGCTCTCGCCCGCAGCCCGTGGGGTCGCCTGCTCAAGGGCATCCGCGAAGACGAAGATGCGGTGCGCAGCCTGGGCAAAAACGTCTACAGCTACAAACTGCAGGCGCTGGTGCTCGGCGGTGTGATCGGCGCGATCGCCGGAATCATCTACGTGCTGCCGTCGTCGGTGCAGCCGGACGGCCTCGGTCGTTCGACGACGTTCTTCATCTACACGGCGCTTCTGCTGGGTGGTGCGGCGACCGTCTTCGGCCCCGTTCTCGGCGCAATCCTGTTCTTCGTCATGCGTCTTCTCATCCAGACGCTGGCGCAGGATTTCATCCCCGACTCGATCATGGGAGCCCAGCAGACCGTGCAGTTCTCGTACGTTCTCGTCGGAATCGCACTTATGTGCCTGATCATCTTCAGACCACAGGGAATCCTGGGTAACAAGAGGGAGCTGTCGTTCAGTGTCTGAGACCACAACCAACCTGAAGCCCGGTTACGACTACGACCGCGTCGAACTTCGCAAGAAGCTCGCGACCGTCTCCGAACAACCAGGATCCGCCAAACCGAACCCGATCCTCACCGTCGACAATGTGATCCGCAAATTCGGGGGCATGACGGCCGTCGATGTGCAGCACGTCGAGGTGCAGCGCGGCGCCATCACCGCGCTGATCGGCCCGAACGGCGCCGGCAAGACCACGTTCTTCAACCTCCTCACCGGTTTCGACAAGCCGAACTCGGCTCCGTCGCTGACCAACCGGGGCGAGGGCACCGCCCGCTGGGTCTTCGACGGCAAGGCGATGGGTGCGGTCGGCGCCGCGAAGGTCGCCAAGAGCGGCATGGTCCGCACGTTCCAGCTGACCAAGGCGCTCTCGCGCCTGACGGTGATGCAGAACATGCTCCTCGGAGCGCGCGACCAGCCGGGCGAGAACTTCTTCGTCGCGATCGTCAAGCCGCTCTGGAAGAAGCGCGAGGCCGAGATCGAGGCGAAGGCCGAAGACCTGCTGCAGCGCTTCAAGCTCTACGAGAAGAAGGACGACTACGCGGGCAGCCTCTCGGGCGGCCAGCGCAAGCTCCTCGAGATGGCCCGGGCGCTCATGAGCGACCCCGAGATGATCATGCTCGACGAGCCCATGGCCGGCGTGAACCCCGCCCTGACGCAGTCGCTGCTCGGGCACATCCAGAGTCTCCGCGACGAGGGCACCACCGTCCTCTTCGTCGAGCACGACATGCACATGGTGCGGCACATCTCGGACTGGGTCATCGTCATGGCCGAGGGCAAGATCGTCGCCGAGGGGCCCGCCGACACGGTGATGGACAACCAGGCAGTGATCGACGCCTACCTCGGCGCCCACCACGACACCGACCTCGGTGACGACTCCCTCCTCACCGACGACTCACTCGAAGAGCTCGAGGCCGAGGTCAAAGAAGAGGACGCCGCCCGGGCCGAGATCGACCACGGCGCAGACGGCAAGGCATCGGAAGGCAAAGCATGAGCATCCTCGACACCAGCACCCACAAGGGCACGGAGAAGTTCGCCGGCCAGGAGCCGATCATGCGCGCCGAGCACCTCGTCGCCGGCTACCTCCCGGGCGTCAACATCCTGAACGACTGCAACCTCGTCTGCTATCCGGGCGAGCTCATCGGCATCATCGGGCCAAACGGCGCGGGAAAGTCGACGCTGCTCAAGGCACTGTTCGGCGGCGTCAAGATCCACTCCGGGTCGGTCACGCTCGCGGGCCGCGACATCACCAACCTGAAGGCCAACAAGCTGGTCCAGGCCGGTGTCGGGTTCGTTCCGCAGACGAACAACGTCTTCCCGTCGCTGACCATCGTCGAGAACCTCCAGATGGGCATGTTCCTCCGCCCGAAGAAGTTCGAGGAGCGCCTCGACGTCATCTTCGATCTCTTCCCCGTGCTCCGAGACCGCCGCGACCAGCGCGCCGGCTCGCTGTCGGGTGGCGAGCGTCAGAGTGTCGCCATGGCACGAGCCCTGATGATGGACCCGAAGGTGCTGCTGCTCGATGAGCCGAGCGCCGGGCTCTCTCCCGTGCGTCAAGACGAGACGTTCATCCGCACGCGTCGCATCAACAAGGCCGGCGTCTCGGTGATCATGGTCGAGCAGAACGCCCGCCGCTGCCTGCAGATCTGCGACCGCGGCTACGTGCTCGACCAGGGCCGCAACGCCTATTCGGGCACCGGTCGCGAGCTGGCCGACGACCCGAAGGTGATCGAGCTCTACCTCGGCACCCTGGCGAAAGACGTCGACGGCGAGTAACCCCGCCCGCGTGCCCCGAGTGGCGGCAACTGCGACTTCGGCTTCGGCCGGAGCGGCAGATGCCGCCACTCGGCATGTGGGGCGGCTCTAGGGCTGGCTGAGCGGCGGACCGCAGGATCCTGCGCTCTCGATCGTCGGCGCTGTCGTCGCGCATGCCGGCCAGCCACAGACTGCGGGCGGCCTCGGGCTGCATCGCCGCATCCTCGATGGATGACAGGACGGACCGCAGGATCCTGCCCCCGCCGCTCTGAAACCCGCACGACCGGCACGAAGGCTCGCCGATCGGCACGGACGCCGCGGCTAGGCATGCTGTTCGTGCCGGCTGTGCGGGTTTCCGCCCGCCATGCGGGTCTCAGCCGTCCGCGCAACGCAGCCCGCAGCACACGCCAAAGGGCCCGGCAGGATCGCTCCCGCCGGGCCCTCTGTGGAGGGGTGGTGAATTACTTCACGTCACCCTGGATGCTGCTCTGGTAGACCGGCTTGTTGTCTTTGTCGAACTTGTAGATGCCGATGAAGGCGCTCGACGGGTCGTTGTTCTCGTTGAACGGTCCGATACCCGAGGGGCCCGTGTACTGGATGTCCGTGCCCGCGTCGAGGAGCTTCTTGCACTCGGCGTAGGTGGTGCACTTCGTACCACCGTCGGCACCTGAGACAGCGGCCATCTTCGACTGGATCGTCGGAGCGTCGGTGCCCTTGCCGGCTTCGGCGGCGAGAGCGGTCAAGATGATCGCGTCGTACGACTCAGCGGCGTACGAGTAGTCGCTGAGCGCCTTGCCGTTGTTCGTCTTGTACCAGGTGTTGAGGCGCTTCTTCAGGCTGTCGTTCGGCTGCGCGCCGGGGATGGTGCCCTGGGCGCCCGAGAGGGTATTGGCCTTGAAGTCTTTCGAGTAGTCGGCCGTGTTGCCGTCCGACATGTAGACGGTCGACAGGTCGGCGCCCTGCGAGACGAGCTCGGGAACGATCGACTTGGTCTCGTCGAAGGCCAGGATGACGATCGCGTCGGGCTTGGCGGCGAGCGCCGCGGTCACCTCGGACGAGAAGGTCGTCTGACCGGGAGGGAACTCCTGGCTCTTGCCCTTGCCGCCGTAGACGACCGAGCCGCCGGCTGCCTCGATGGCGGCCTGGGTCGAGTCGCGAAGGCCGGTGCCGTACGAGTCGTTGAAGACGAGGAACGCGACCTTGGCGGCACCGTCGTTGACGATGAGCTGGCCGAGAGCCGAACCCTGGACCGAGTCCGGCGGTGCGGTGCGGTAGTAGTACGACGAGTAGCCCGAGAGAGTCGACGCCGTGTTGGCGGGCGAGATCTCGATGGTGCAGCTGCCGGTGATCTGGTCGACCACGTTCAGCGTGACGCTGGACGACTCGGCGCCGAGCACGACGGAGACCTTGGCGGCCTTGAGCTTGGCGGCAGCCGCGCTCGAGACGGTGAGGTCGGTCGAGTCGCCGGAGTCGGTGGCGGTCGAGATCTCGGCGGGCTTGCCTACGACGCCGCCGGCCTTGTTGATGTCTTCGAGAGCGAGCCCGGCGCCGGCGATGGCGGGCGGACCGAGGTACGCGAGCGAACCCGTGAGCGGCAGCATGGTGCCGATCTTCATCGCGTCAGTGCTCGGCGACGAGGGCGCCTTGCAGTTGGCGGCCGGATCGGCCTTCGTGGTCGACGACGCTGACGACGTGTTGGAAGGCGTTGCCCCTGTCGAGGAACAGCCCACGAGGAGCATGGAGGCTGCCCCCATGACGGCTAGTCCCTTGAGGGCGGTGATGGATCGGATCATCCGTGAACCCTTTCTTGACGGTGGTGATGCGGCCGCGCGATGGTGCGCGGCCCAACCGTGTGAATGGGTTAGAACCTATGTGCAGATTGTTTCGACCGTGTGTTGCGGGCGTCACCTTGCGGTTTCGTTAGCAATTCGTGATGAATCACCTGCGTGCTTCTGCGGTTCGTCGGCGGCCATATCGGCTGCGGGCTCGGGTCGACCGCGCCGGGACGCACGGACGGCATCGGTGCTGAGCACGACGAGGGCCACCCAGATGAGCGCGAATCCGATCCACCGAGCGGGCGTCATCGGTTCGTGCAGGAGGGCGACGCCGACGATCAGCTGGAGGATGGGCGCGATGTACTGCGTCAACCCCAGCGTGGAAAGGGGCAGCCGCCGTGCCGCGCTCGCGAAGAGCAGCAGCGGAACAGCCGTGATCACGCCCGTGCCGACCACCGCCACGGTCTGCAGGGTGCCTGACGAGCCGAACGCGAGGCCGCCGGTCTGCGAGGTGAAGCCGGTCGCGCTCACGACGACGAGGGCGACAGCCGCGGGCATTGCCAGTGCAAGCGTCTCGATGCTCAGGCCGCTGACCGCGTCGACCCGGCCTCCGACCCTCTTCTTGATCAGACCGTAGAAGCCGAACGAGAACGCCAGGATCAGCGAGATCCACGGGAATTGGCCGTAGCCGATGGCGATCACCAGGATCGCGACGAGCGAGATGCCGACGGCCACCCACTGGAGCACCCGCAGGCGTTCGCGCAGCAGCAGCACGCCCAGCAGCACCGTCACAACCGGATTGATGAAGTACCCGAGGGCTGCCTCGACGACGTGCCCGGAGAGCGTCGCGAAGATGAAGGTGGTCCAGTTGACGACGATGAACGCCCCAGCGAGCCCCAGTGTGCCCGCGATGCTGCGATCGCGCAGCAGGGCCACGAATCGGCCGAACGAGCGCGTGACGGCAAGGAGCACGCCGCAGAAGACGAGAGACCAGAGGATCCGCCACGCCACGATCTCGACGGCGCCTGCGGGCCGCAGAAGCAGGAAGTACACCGGCAGCACACCCCAGAGGCCGTAGGCGATGACCGCGTAGATCAGGCCGGAACGGGCGGTGCCGATGTCGTCTTTCACTGGGAAAGACTATCGACGACCTCCGTCATCGGAGGGGTTCCGGACTGCCACACCCCAGCACGGGAGCGCCAACGACGAAGGGCCCCGTCTCAACTGAGACGGGGCCCTTCGCAGGGGGCTTCGACCTAGTGGACGATGACCGCCAGCACGTCGCGGGCCGAGAGCACCAGCAGGTCTTCACCCGAGTACTTCACCTCGGTTCCGCCGTACTTCGAGTAGATGACCTTGTCGCCGACGGCGACGTCGAGGGGAACGCGGTTTCCGTTGTCGTCGATGCGACCCGGTCCGACAGCCACGACCTCGCCCTCCTGGGGCTTCTCCTTGGCGGTGTCGGGGATCACGAGGCCGGAAGCAGTGGTCTGCTCGGCGTCGACCTGACGAATGACGATGCGATCTTCGAGCGGCTTGATGTTGACCGACACGGTTGACCTCTTCTTTCTCACAAGCGGCGTGACTCTGGAAATCTCTGGTTGGCACTTCACGCGTGTGAGTGCCAGAACAAACTCTAGAGCGTGGCTGGCACTCGGTCAATCCGAGTGCCAGGTGCGACGATGAACTCATGGAATCCTCCGAGCTCCGCGAGCTCCTCACGCCCGAGGGGCTGCGGCTGCTCGATTCGCTGCCCCCCTTCGACCAGAAGGCTGACGTGGTGTCCCAGGTCGCACGCCTCCGAAAAGCCGGCCACTCCCCCGAGCTCGTCGCCGCGGTGCTCGGCCAGTCGCGGCTGCGCGCCAAGGGTCGTACCAAGTTCGGTGACTTCGCCGAGCGCATGCTCTTCACCGAGGCCGGGCTCGAGCAGGCCACACGCCTGGCGGTCGCCTCCACCCACGCGGGCCGCTTCCGCCGGGCGGGTGTTACCCGGGTGGCCGACCTCGGCTGCGGCATCGGCGGCGACGCCCTGGCGTTCGCGGCCCTCGAGCTGGGAGTGCTGGCCGTCGACCGCGACGAGGTGACCGCGGCCGTCGCGACCTACAACCTCGCCCCGTGGAGCGGCGCCGAGGTGCGGCTGGGTGACGCCGAACAGGTGGATCTGGCGGGGGTGGACGGCGTGTTCCTGGATCCTGCGCGCCGGACGGCCGGCCACGCCAACACGTCACGGATTCAGGATCCGAGTCAGTGGTCTCCGACACTCGATACCGCGTTCGCCTTCGCTTCGCGTTTTCCGACCGGAGTGAAGCTCGGCCCCGGCGTCGACCGCGATCTGCTTCCGACCGATGCCGAATGCCAGTGGATCTCGGTCGACCGCTCCGTGGTGGAGGTCGGCGTCTGGTTCGGCGCTCTGGCTCGCCCGGGCGTCGGCCGCGCGGCACTCGTCTTCGGCCCGGACGGGCCCTCCGAGATGACGGCCCCCGGAGACTCGGACGACGTCGACGTGGCCGAGCTCTCGGAGTACGTCTACGAACCCGACGGCGCCGTGATCCGGGCACGTCTGATCGGCGATCTGGCCCGGGCCCTCAACGCTCATACGATCAGCCGCGACATCGCCTACCTGTCGTCGGCGACCGCTCGGGCCACTCCGTTCGCGCAGTGCTTCCGTGTGATCGAGACGTTCCCGCTCGACGAGAAGCGCCTGCGCCAGGAGCTCAAGACGCGCGGCATCGGCCGGGTCGAGATCAAGAAGCGCGGGGTCGACGTCGACCCGGCGGCGTTCCGCAAGAAGCTGCAGCTGAAGGGCGCAAACGAGGCCACACTGATTTTGACGCGGGTGGCGGGCCGACACACGGCGCTGCTCTGCGAGCGCGTCGTCGCGGCGGATCTCGGCGCGGGCGCCTAGCTCAGACGCTGCGTGAGATGGCCTGATCTCCCGCCGATCGGCACCACAGCTGCAGATACGGCCATCTCGCGGCGCTGCCACTCGAGGCGCCTTCGCTCGCTGAGCGGCACTCAGGCCCGGACGACAACCCAGACGAGCAGGGCGACGCACGCCACTACGACAAGCGCCGCCACGGCCAGCGCACCGATCCAGACACTGAGGATGACGCGTGTCGCCGTGGCCGGCAGGGTGCCCGGCGCACCCGGACGCACCCTGGAGCGGAGGGCAAGGAGCAGCCCGAGCCTCCAGAGGGCCGGGATCACGTGTTCGGGTAGGAGGAGGGGTCGAAGTCGCCGTTCGAGTATCCAGCCGAGAAGGCGACGATCACGAGGATGATGATGCCGATCGCGACGACGACGCCTGCGATGCCGAGGATGAGGCCGGCTAGCGAGAGTCCCTTACCGCCCTGGTTGCGCGCCTTGATCTGCCCGCGCGCGATGATCGCCAGGATGATGGCGGCGATGCTCGGCAGCACGACCGGGAAGATCGTGAGCCCTGCGATGCCCGTGATCAGCGAGGCGATCGCAAGCCCGTTGGTGGTCGGACGGTCGTAACCGGGCTGGCCGTAGGGCTGGTACGGGTTCGGCTGCTGCTGGCCGTACGCCTGCTGGCCGTACTGCTGCTGGCCATACGCCTGCTGGCCGTACTGCTGCTGGCCGTAAGTCGGCTGCTGACCGTACGCCGGCGGCTGCGCGTTCTGCTGGCTGTAAGTCGGCTGCTGGCCATACGTCGGCTGCTGCCCGCTCGGCTGCTGCCCGTAGGTCGGGTTCGGCTCGTACCTCGGCGGCTGCTGCGAGTCTTCCCGCGCCTGATCGTCGGCGGAAGGACGGTCGTGTGAGTTGTTGTCGGTCATGGTGACTAGCTCCGGTCTGTGATCGCGGCCGTGGGTCGTTCATCCCCGACAGTACCCGCCGCCAGGCAGAGGGCGGAGGCCCCAGAAGGAGTCTCCGCCGCAGCCGACAGCTCCGGTCTGACTCGCCCCGGCCACACCTGGCCCGATCGTCAACAATTTGAGAGCGATCCGTTCGGCGCCTCCCACAAGCACGGAGAAAAATGGGGCGACGACCAGAAATCACTCTCAAATTGCCGAGACCACCCCGAGCGCCCAACCGCCCCACCCGCACGCACTCACGCAACGGGCGTCAGCTGGCCTGCGCGCTCGTCACCGGCAACGTCGAGTCGGCACCAAAGCCGAGGGGGCTGGGCGCCCGCCCGCGCGACGCCAGCTCAGCGCCGAGAGCCGCGATCATGGCGCCGTTGTCGGTGCAGAGGGCGAGCGGTGGGATCCTGAGTTCGATTCCCGCCGCAGCGCACCGCTCAGCCGCGACCTGGCGCACGCGCGCGTTGGCGACGACACCGCCGCCGAGCAGGAGGCGCGGCACGCCGAGTTCGGCGCATGCGGCGAGCGCCTTCGTCAGCAGCACGTCGACGACGGCCTCTCGAAAGCTGGCGGCGACGTCGGCGGTCGGCACGTCGGATCCTGCGTTCTGGAGCTTTTCGACGTGCCTGGCGACCGCCGTCTTGAGGCCCGAGAACGAGAAGTCGTAGCGGTGCTGAGCCAGGTCTTTCGGCAGGGTGAGCCCGCGCGGAAACCGGATCGCCTCCGGGTCGCCATCGGCCGCTACCCGATCGATCTGCGGCCCTCCGGGGTAGGGCAGCCCGAGCAGGCGCGCGACCTTGTCGAAGGCCTCGCCGGCAGCGTCGTCGATCGTCTCGCCGAGCAGTTCGACGTCGTCGAGCAGGTCGCGCACGTGCAGCAGCGACGTGTGTCCGCCGCTGACCAGCAGTGCGATGGTGGGGAGTTCGATCTCGCTGCCGTCGTCTCGCAGCACATCGGCGCCGACGTGTCCGACGAGGTGGTTGACGGCGTACAGGGGCTTGCCTGCGCCGAGGGCCAGCGCTTTCGCCGCTCCGACGCCGACCATGAGCGCTCCGGCGAGGCCCGGGCCGCTCGTCACCGCGATGGCGTCGAGGTCGTCGAGCGTGACGCCGGCTTCGGCGAGCGCGGCCTCGAGCGTCGGTTGCAGTGCTTCGAGGTGGGCCCTCGCAGCGATCTCGGGCACGACTCCGCCATAGCGCGCGTGCTCGTCCATCGACGACGCGATGACGTTGGCCAGCAGGGTGCGGCCGCGCACGATGCCGATTCCGGTCTCGTCGCAGCTCGTCTCGATGCCGAGCACGAGGGGGTCGGTGGCGCTCATTCGGCTCGCTCCAGGTCTTTCTTCATCACGAGGGCGTCGACGCCGTCGGGCATGTAATAGCGGGGGCGGACGGCGATCCCCTCGAAGCCGAGCGACTCGTAGAGGGCCTGCGCGCCGGGGTTGTCGACGCGCACCTCGAGGAACGTCTCGCGGGCGCCGCGCTCCACCGCCTCGGCGAGGAGACGGTTCATCAGGGCGCGGGCGATCCCCTGTCGCCGGGCCTCGGGAGCCACCGCGATGGTCTGCACGTCCGACTCCGGCGCCCCTCGCGGCGAGAGCAGCCCGGCGTAGCCGACCACGCTCTCGACCTGTTCGGCGATCAGATAGAAGCCCTGCGGATTAGCCAGCTCGGCAGCCATCAGCTCGGGGCTCCAGGCGTCGTTCACGAACAGCGCCGACTCGAGCGCCATGATCGCGTCGAGGTCGTCGGCCACGGCACGCCGGTAGACCGGTTCGGCGTTCGTCACGAGACCCTCTTGGGCGCGCCCGGAACGGTGACGTCGGGCGAGCGGAGGTAGAGCGGCTCGTCGCGGGCAAACGGACGCCCGGCGGCGAACAGCACCTCGCCGAGCATGCCCAGGGCGGCGGCCGACACGGGAGTGGAGGTCGGGTCGGTTCGCGTCGCCTCGGCGACAAAGGCCGAACCGCAGGATCCGGCGACAGCCTCATCGAGCTCAGCGGGGCGGGCCAGCCCGGGCGCTGCCAGCCGCACCGGCAGCCCGGCGCCGTCGAGTCCGCTGAACGCGCTCCAGTACAGCTCGCGGCGTCTCGCGTCGGTGATCACGAGAAGGGGGGCGGCGGGATCGGGGGCTTCGCCGCTGATCGCCAGGGCCAGCCCGCCGAGCCGCTCGAACGCGATGGCGTCGTGGCTGATGAGCGGCAGGCAGGGCTTGCCCGCCCCGAACGCGAATGCTCGCGCGGCCGCGATGCCGACCCGCAGCCCGGTGAAGGGCCCCGGGCCCATGCCTGCGACGACGGCGCTGAGCTCGTCCGGAGCGACGCCGGCCGCATCGAGGCAGAACGCGATCGACTCGCCGATGACCTCGGCGTGGCGGCGCGTATCGAGCTCGGTCACCTCGGCGAGCACGCCGCCGTCGCGGTCGACCACCGCCACCGAGGTTCCTGACGACGTGTCGATGGCGAGAAGCATCTGTCAACTGTATTCGCCCACGATGCGGACAAGGCACCACGGATCCTGATGGTGCCGAGTCCGCATCATGGGCCCGCCCCGCCTCCCCGCACCCCGGTCTGATTCGCGGGTGGCGGCACCTCCTCAGAGACGTTTTGCGCCGCATCAAATTTGATCGCGCGCAAAACGCCTCCAGGGAGATGCCCGCGCCCGCGTCAACGCCCCCGCCCTGCGTTACCTCCGGCCACTCAGCCCAGCGACACCCCGTGCCAGCGGGGCCCGTGCGCTTCGACGACCACGTGACGCGGCTCGTCGGGCACCTCAGCGGCGTCGATCGCATCGGGGCCCGCAGAACCCGCGTCACCAACACCAGCACCGTCCCCAGCACCCACAGGCCGCGAGATCTTCACGTCCAGCCACGACGACGCCACGCCGTCGAGCAGCCCGGCACCCCACTCCACGACCACCACCGACGCGTCGTAGTCGATGTCGAGGTCGTCGAGCTCGGCCGCCGAACCCAGCCGATACGCGTCGACGTGCACGAGCGGCACTCCGCCCGGGGTGAGCGACGGGTGAGTCCGCGCGAGCACGAACGTCGGCGAGGCCACCTGACCCCGCACCCCGAGACCGCGGCCGAGACCACGCGTCATCGTCGTCTTCCCGGCTCCGAGCGGCCCGGTCAGCACGAGCAGGTCTCCGGCCCGAAGCAGCCCGGCCAGGTGCAGGCCGAAACCCTCCATGGCGGTTGCATCGGCCACAGGACCGTCGAACAGGATCACACGTACACCCGCGGCACCCGCGCCCCGATCGAACAGCACACCTCTTCGCCGATCGTCCCGATCAGGTCGGCCCACTCCCCCACCGTGAGTTCGTTCTGCGAGCCCGAGCCGAACAGCGTGACCTCGTCGCCGACCGACACCTCGTCGTCGCCCACATCGATCAAGAACTGGTCCATGGCGACCCGGCCCACGATCGGGTACCGCTTGCCGTTGAGCGCAATCGTGACCCCGTGCTGCGCCCGCCGCGAGATGCCGTCGGCGTACCCGACCGGCACGAGAGCGAGCGTCGTGTCTTTCGGAGCGACGAACGTGTAGTCGTACGACACGCCCGTCCCGGCGGCCACGCGCTTGACCCGCGCTACCCGAGCCTGCAGCGTCATCACCGGGGTGAGCCCGCGGTCGGAGGCCGAGACGCCATCCGTCACCGGGATCCCATACGTGTTCGACCCCATCCGCACCATGTCGAGCCGCAGTTCGGGGCGCTCCATCCCCGCGCTCGACGCCGTCAGATGCCTCAGTTTGAACCGCGCACCGAGCTCCTGAGCCCGCTCGATCGACTCGGTCAGCAGCATGGCCGAGTCAGTGTCTTCCTCATCGGAGGCCTCCGCCAGGTGCGAGTACACCCCTCGCAGTTCCAGGATCCCCCGGCCCACCAGTTCGACAGCGCGCGTCACGACGGCGTCCCAGTCGTTCTGCAGCACTCCGTCGCGGTGCAGGCCGGTGTCGACGTTCAAGTGCACCCGGGCGGGCTCGACCGAGCGCCCCTCGGTGGCGTCGGGCGCGGCCGCCTCGGCGATCGCCTCGACGGCCCGCGCCACCGCGTCGAGCTGCGCGACCGACGACAGCCCCAGGTCGATCTTCTCGGCGACGGCTCGCTCGAAGGTCTCCGACGCAGCGAACTGCCATGCGAAGACCGCGATCTCGGGGCCGATCCCCGAGGCACGCAACTCGTGCGCGTTCTCGAGACTTAAGGATCCGAGCCACGTCACCCCGGCAGCCACAGCCGCCGCCGCGACGTGTGTCGCGCCGTGTCCGTATCCGTCCGCCTTCACCACGGCCATCAGCTCGGCCGGCGCTACGAGCTCGCGCAGGCGCGCGACGTTGCTCCGGTAGGCGCCGAGGTCGATGGTCGCGCGTCGCAGCCACGGTGTCTCGGCGGGTGAGACCTCGCTCATCGGTAGCTCCTCGGCAGTCGCGGCGACAGTCGCGCCACGACCTCGTAGTTGATTGTTCCCGTCGATTCGGCCCAATCGAATGCGGTGGGGTGCCCGACCGTCGCGTCGCCGAACAGGATCGCCTCGTCGCCGAGGTGCACGGCCGCACCGGCGTCCGTCGACTCGGGCCCGATGTCGACCGTCATCGAGTTCATGGCGATGCGGCCCACGACGGGTCGCAGTTCGCCCCCGATCAGGGCGAACGCACGGTTGCCCGCGTGCCGCTCGATGCCGTCGGCGTAGCCGAGCGGTAGGAGCGCGAGTCGCGTGTCGCGCTCAGCGCGCCAGGTGTAGCCGTACGAGGTGCCCTCACCGGCCGCCACCTCTTTGATGCCGATCACCGGGGCCGACAGGGTCAGTGCCGAGCGGAGGCCGAGGTCGCCGGGTGAACGGTCGGCGAAGGGTGACAGACCGTATGACGCGAGGCCGATGCGCACCATCGTGATCCGCGACGCCCCGTACGACACAGAGGCCGCGGAGGCGGCGAGGTGCTGCAGCGGCGGCGTGATGCCTCGCTCGCCGAGCATGCCGGCGGCGGTGACGAACGACGCCATCTGGTGCCCGTCCGCCTGCGGCGAGGTGTTCGACAGGTGGCTCATGACGCCCTCGACCGTGATGCGGTCGCGGAGTTCAGCCGCCCGGTCGAAGAGCGCCGGCCATTCCGATTCCACAGCGCCGTTGCGACTCAGCCCGGTGTCGAGGCACAGGTGCACGCGGGGCACGCCAGCCGCGACGCAGGCTTCGAGCTGCGCGAGGTCGGAGATGCCCGGGGTGATGTCGTGCTGCACGGCGCGCTCGAACGTCTCGCCGGGGGCGTGCAGCCAGGCGAGTATCGGCAGTTTCACCCCGCCGGCACGAAGCGCTGTGGCCTCGTCGAGGTCGACCACGCCGAGCCAGTCGACGCCGGCGTCTTCGAAGGCGAGCGCGCACGCGACGGCGCCGTGCCCGTAGGCATTGGCCTTCACGACCGTCATCACCTTGGCCGGAGCGACCGCCGCACGGAGCACCTGGACGTTCTGGCGCAGAGCCGCTGTATCGATCGAGACGAGTGGGCCACGCATCAGCCGTCGGATCCTTGTCGTGTCGTTCGCTCGGCGACGACGAAGGCGGTCGCGATGCCGGCGTCGTGACTGAGCGAAAGGTGGATTTCGTCGGCTCCGCGGGAGGCGGCGAGCGCCGCAGCCCCGCCGCTGAGCTGGAGGGAGGGAGCCCGCTGGTCGTCGGCCCCCACGACCATGTCGTGCCAGAAGACTCCCGCCGAACCGCCGAGCGCCTTGATGAGCGCCTCCTTCGCCGCGAACCGGGCCGCGAGAGACTCGATCGCCCGCGGCTCGCCGTTTCGCACCAGTTCGGAGTCGCTGAAAAGTCGCCACCGCAGTTTCGGGGTCCGCTCGAGCGCACGCCCGAAGCGTGCGACGTCGACCACGTCGACCCCGATCCCGACGATGGCCACCGCTTACTCGACCGTGACGCTCTTGGCCAGGTTGCGGGGCTGGTCGACGTCGAGCCCCTTGGCGGCTGCGAGCTCCATTCCGAAGATGTGCAGGGGCACCACGGCGAGCAGCGACTCGAACAGCGGGGCCGCGAGCGGAATGTGCAGCACCTCGTCGGCGAAGGGCAGCACGGCGGCGTCGCCCTCTTCGGCGATGGCGATGACGCGAGCGCCGCGGGCCCGGATCTCTTGGATGTTCGAGACGACCTTGGGGTGCAGCGAGCGCGGGTCGCGGGGCGACGGGACGATCACGAAGACGATCTGGCCCGGCTCGATCAGAGCGATGGGGCCATGCTTCAGCTCACCTGCCGCGAAGCCCTCGGCGTGGATGTACGCCAGCTCTTTGAGCTTGAGGGCTCCCTCGAGAGCGATGGGGTAGCCGACATGACGGCCAAGGAACAGCACGGAGCGGGTATCGGCCATCCAGCCGGCCAGCGTCTTGATCCGCTCGCCGGTCTCGAGCACGCGCGAGATCTTCTCCGGGATCGCCTTGAGGTCGTCGACCTGCTCGGCGATCTCGGCGCTCGTCATCGTGCCGCGGATCGTCGCGAGGTGGAGGCCGAGCAGGAACAGCGCGGTGCCCTGGGCGACGAACGCCTTGGTCGACGCCACCGCGACCTCCGGGCCGGCGTGCGTGTAGATGACGGCGTCGCTCTCGCGCGGAATCGTCGCGCCCTGTGTGTTGCAGATCGACAGCACCTGGGCGCCCTGCTCGCGGGCGTACTTGACGGCCATCAGGGTGTCCATCGTCTCGCCGGACTGGCTGATCGACACGACGAGGGTGTGCGCGTCGAGCACGGGGTCGCGATAGCGGAACTCGTGCGCGAGCTCGACCTCGACGGGGAGGCGCGACCACTGCTCGATGGCGTACTTGCCGAGGATCCCGGCATACGCCGCCGTACCGCACGCGATGATGATGAGACGGTTCACGGTCAGCAGGCGGTCTTTGATCGCGTCGAGGTCGTCGAGGTGAACGGCCCCGTCGACCGCGCGGCCGAGCAGCGTGTTCGCCACGGCCTCGGGCTCTTCGCTGATCTCTTTCGCCATGAAGCTCGACCAGCCGCCCTTTTCGGCCGCCTTCGCGTCCCAGGTGATCTCGAACTCGCTCGCCTCGACGGGGTTGCCCTCGAAGTCGATGACGTTGACGGCCTCGGACGAGATCGTCACGATCTGGTCTTGCCCGATCGCCATGGCACGGTGAGTGAACTCGACGAACGCGGCCACGTCGGAGCCGAGGAAGTTCTCGCCGTCGCCGAGCCCGATCACGAGCGGCGAGTTGCGGCGGGCACCGACGACGACGCCGGGCTGGTCGGCGTGCACGACGAGGAGCGTGAACGCGCCCTCGAGCCGCTGCACGACCGCGCGGAGAGCTTCGGTGAGGTCGCCCGAACGGCGGTACTCCCGGGCGACGAGGTGCGCCGCGACCTCGGAGTCGGTCTCGCTCGCGAACTGGACACCCTCGAGCAGCAGCTCTTCTTTCAGCTCGGAGAAGTTCTCGATGATCCCGTTGTGGATCAGCGCGAGCCGGCCCCCGTCGGAGAGGTGCGGGTGCGCGTTCTCATCTGTCGGGCCGCCGTGGGTGGCCCAGCGCGTGTGCCCGATTCCGGTGGTGCCGTCTCGGAGCGGAGCCGCCTCGAGGTCGTCCACCAGCATCTGCAGCTTGCCGGCTTTCTTGCGCATGCCGAGCTCTCCGTCGGCGTCGACGATGGCGATTCCTGCCGAGTCGTAGCCGCGGTACTCAAGCCGCTTCAATCCGCCGAGAAGTACCTCGACGCTCTTGTCCGTTCCGACGTAACCCACGATGCCACACATGCGAGCCAGCCTATTCGACCTGTCCCGTGCACCTCGTCCGCCTCGCGATGGATAGCCTGTACCGCATGGCCGATGCGACCACCGCCGCTCCTCCCACCCATCCCACGCCGTTCGTCGAGATCGACCGTGCGGACTGGGCTGCGCTCGCGCCCGTGGCGAAGAATCCGCTGACAGAGACGGAGCTCGTGCAGCTCCGGGGGCTCGGCGACCGGCTCGATCTGCAGGAGGTCAGCGACGTCTACGTCCCGCTGAGCCGCCTGCTCAACCTCTACGCCGGTGGTGCGCGCAACCTGCACCGGGCCACCAGCGACTTCCTCGGGGAGCGCGCGCAGCGCACCCCCTTCGTCATCGGGGTCGCCGGCTCCGTCGCCGTCGGCAAGTCGACGGTCGCGCGTCTGCTCCGCGAACTCCTGTCGCGGTGGAGCGACACCCCCCGCGTCGAGCTGATCACCACCGACGGGTTCCTCTACCCCAACGCCGAGCTCGAGCGCCGCGGCATCATGGACCGCAAGGGCTTCCCCGAGTCGTACGACCGCCGCGCACTCCTGAAGTTCGTGACCAACGTCAAGAGCGGGGCCGAAGAGGTCCGGGCGCCGTTCTACTCGCACATCGAGTACGACATCGTGCCGGGGGCCGAGGTGGTCGTCCGACGCCCCGACATCCTCATCGTCGAGGGCCTCAACGTGCTCCAGCCGCCGATCGGCGGTCGCCTCGCGCTCTCCGACCTGTTCGACTTCACGGTCTACGTCGACGCTCGCACGCACGACATCGAGAACTGGTTCGTCGAGCGCTTCCGATCACTGCGAGAGGGCGCGTTCAGCCAAGAAGACTCGTTCTTCCACCGGTTCGCGGCCATCCCGGAGGCGGAGGCCCTCGAATTCGCACGCCAGGTCTGGCGGAGCGTCAACGAGCCGAACCTCAAGCAGAACGTTCAGCCGACGAGATCTCGCGCGACACTCGTGCTTCGCAAGGGCGCCGACCACAAGGTGTCGAGCGTGCTCCTCCGCAAGATCTGACGACAGAACCGAAGGATCCGGCGGCACGCCCTACGCGGCGGCAGTGGCCAGGCGCTCCCGCACGACCTCCGCGAGCGAGTGCGCGATCCGGTCGGCGTCGTCTTGGGATGCCGCCTCGACCATCACACGCACGAGCTGCTCGGTGCCGGACGGGCGCAGCAGCACTCGGCCGGAGTCGCCGAGTTCGCGCTCCGCGGCCAGGACGGCCTCGTCGATGACCTCGTCGCCGGTGAGGCGGGTCCGGTCGACGCCGCGCACGTTGATCAGAATCTGCGGGAACACGGTCATGACCGAGGCCAACTCGGCGAGTGTCTTGCCGGTGCGAGCCATCTCGGCCACGATCGAGAGCCCGGTCAGGATCCCGTCACCCGTCGTCGCGTGATCGGCGAACACGATATGCCCCGACTGCTCGCCGCCGAGGTTGTAGCCGTGCTCGTTCATCGCCTCGAGCACGTAGCGGTCGCCCACTCCGGTCTCGACCATCGCAATGCCGTTGGCGGCCATGGCGCGTTTCAAACCCAGGTTCGACATGACCGTCGCGACGAGCGTGTCGTGCACGAGGTCGCCGCGCTCTTTCATCGCAACGGCGAGGATCGCCATGATCTGGTCGCCGTCGACCACGTTGCCGTCGGCGTCGACCGCGAGGCAGCGATCGGCGTCGCCGTCGTGCGCGATGCCGACGTCGGCCCCGTGCTCGAGAACTGCGGCCGCCAGGTTATCGAGGTGGGTGGAGCCCACACCGTCGTTGATGTTCATGCCGTCGGGGTCTGCCCCGATCACGGTCACTTTGGCGCCCAGATCGTGGAAGACCTCGGGCGAGACGCCGGCTGCCGCTCCGTGGGCGCAGTCGAGCACGACGTGGATGCCGTCGAGTCGGTTCTTCACGGCTCCGAGCAGATGCACGACGTAGCGGTCTTCGGCGTCCGCGAAGCGGCGGATCCTGCCCACGTCGCCACCCACCGGCATCAGCCGCGGGGCGTCCATGGTCGCTTCGATCCGGTCTTCGACCTCGTCGGGCAGTTTGGTGCCTCCGAATGCGAAGAACTTGATGCCGTTGTCGGGTGCGGGATTGTGCGAGGCACTGATCATCACACCGAAATCGGCCCTCGCGTCGTCGACGAGAAACGCCGCGGCGGGGGTGGTGATCACTCCGGCGTCGAGCACGTCGACGCCAGAGGAAGCAAGGCCGGCGGCAACCGCAGCGGCCAAGAATTCACCCGAGACACGGGGGTCACGCGCGAGGACGGCCGTGGGACGGCGGCCCTCCGCGCGGCGGGCATCGGCGTGATGCCCGCGAGTGAGCACGACCGCGCTCGCCTGGGCAAGACCCAGGGCAAGCGCGGCCGTCAGCTCACGGTTGGCAAGGCCCCGAACTCCGTCGGTTCCGAAAAGTCGCGTCATCGCGAAGCCTCGCCAGGTGTTAGCGCTTGGAGAACTGAGGAGCCTTACGGGCCTTCTTGAGACCAGCCTTCTTGCGCTCCTTGACGCGAGCGTCGCGGCTGAGGAAGCCCGCCTTCTTCAGCTCGGCGCGGTTGTTCTCTTCGTCGATCTCGTTCAGCGTGCGGCTGATGCCGAGGCGGAGGGCGCCGGCCTGACCCGAGGGGCCACCACCGGAGATCTTCGCGACGACGTCGTACGAGCCGAGCAGATCGAGGACCTTGAACGGGTCGTTGATCAGCTGCTGGTGCAGCTTGTTGGGGAAGTACTCCTCGAGCGTGCGGCCATTGACGGTGATGACACCGGTGCCGGGCGTGAGGCGCACGCGGGCGATGGCCTGCTTGCGACGACCGACGGCGCCGCCGCCGACGGTGAGGACGGGGCGAGGGGCGGCCGCGGCAACCGGGGCTGCGCTCTCGGTCGTGAAGCTCTCGGGGGTGGATTCGATGGAATCGGCGATGCTTGCCACTGTAGGGATCCTTAAGTCTTCAGCGGTCGCTACTGGGCGACCTGGTCGAGGGTGTACACCGTGGGCTTCTGAGCGGCGTGAGGGTGCTCAGGGCCCGCGTACACCTTCAGCTTCGAGATCTGGGCACGGCCCAGCGAGTTCTTCGGCAGCATGCCGCGGATCGCCTTCTCGACGGCGCGAGTCGGGTGCTTCTCGAGCATCTCGGCGTAGGTCTGAGCGCGGAGGCCGCCCGGGTAACCCGAGTGGCGGTAGGCGAGCTTCGTCTGAAGCTTGGAGCCGGTCAGTGCGACCTTCTCGGCGTTGATGACGATGACGAAGTCGCCCATGTCCATGTGCGGAGCAAAGGTCGGCTTGTGCTTGCCGCGGAGAAGTGCGGCGACGTGGCTGGCGAGACGGCCGAGAACGATGTCGTTCGCGTCGATGATCAGCCACTCCGGCTGAACATCAGCCGGCTTGGGGGAGAAAGTGCGCGTCACAGTAGTGCTGCTTTCTGGTCGAGGTGAGAGGTTCGTGAATCCCGCTCCGTTGCCATTCACTCGCGATGCGAGACGAATGAGTCAGGTGGAGGGCTCAACTTCGGGTGAAGCGCGCAGTTGCGCAGACACCAAGGGGATACGTTACAGGATCCGACAACACCCGGCAAGCGGGCTGGTCGCGTCCGTCACATGGCCTCGCGCTTCGAGCGGGTGAGAGCCGCTCGCGAGGCGAACTCCGCTTCGTCGGGGTAGGCGACGTGCATCAGAGTGAGGCCGTTGGCTGCGGCGACCTTGAACTGGCCCTTGCGGGCGCGGGAGTCTCGGATCCTGACCACGTCGTCGACCTCGAGGCGGCCCTCGCCGACGGCGAGAGTCGCACCGACCAGCGACCGCACCATGCTGTGGCAGAAGGCGTCGGCTCGCACGCGGGCGACGAGGATCCCATCCGGGTCGCGTCGCCAGTGGAATGCCTCCAGTGTGCGGATGGTCGTCGCGCCATCGCGCTGCTGACAGTACGCCGCCCAGTCTTCCAAACCGAGGAGCGAGAGGGCTGCTGCGTTCATCCGGTCGATGTCGACCGTCGCGTCGAACCACAGTGTGTCGAGGCGGCGGATCGGATGCCGAGGGCCCGAGAGATCCGACACCCGGTACTCGTACTCGCGCCAGAGGGCCGAATAGCGCGCGTCGAAGGTGCGGGGCACGATCGTGGCGTCCGTGACGTGGAGGTCGCCCTCGGCACCCGCCAGACCGTTGATCCGACGGCCGAGTCGCATGGCGGGCGGATACGGGGGGTACTTCGTGCGGTTGCGGTGCGCCACCGACAGAAAGGCGAACTGCTCGGGTGTGAGATCGAGGTGCACGACCTGGCCGATGGCGTGGACGCCCGTGTCAGTGCGACCGGCCACGATCAGTCGAGGCGCCGGAAGATAGCGCTGCAGCGTGATCTCGAGAGCCCGGGTGAGCTCGCCCTCGACCGTGCGGAGGCCCGGCTGGGTGCTCCAGCCATTGAAGGCGGTCCCGTCGTAAGAGACGTCGAGGCGGATCCTTGTCATCTCGTCGCTCACGGTCGACGAGTCTACCGACCTGTTGCCCCGCCGAATTTGAAGGAGATTCTCGTCACACCGGGCCCGGATCGGCATGTTCTCGTCGCCGCCGGCGGGTTTTTCCTTCGAATTTGCAAGCGGGGCAGGGCTGGAGACGGCAGGGGCGCGAGACGGCAGAAGGCCCACCCTCCTGAGGAGGGTGGGCCTTCTGTGTGGCGCGAGTTGCTGGTTACTTCTTGGCCTCGTCGGCAGCGGCGTCGTCGGCCGGAGCCTCGTCGCTGAAGGCGGCCTCGGCGTCAGCCTCGGTCGTCTCGGCCGCGTTGTCGGCGTCGGGAGCCTCGGTCGTGGCCTCGATGATCGCCTCGTCAGAGGTGGTCAGCTCTTCAGCCGGCTCCTCCAGCAGGGCCTCGGTCGAGGCGGGAGCGGCAGCAGCAGCCTTCGACGACGACTTCTTGGTCTTCGGGGTCACGGGCTCGAGAACGAGCTCGATCTGCACCATCGACGCGTTGTCGCCCTTGCGGAAGCCGAGCTTCGTGATGCGGGTGTAGCCGCCCTCACGCAGCTCGACCAGCGGCGCGACCTCGGAGAACAGGACGTGCGTGGTCTCTTTGTTGCGGAGGATGCTCAGCACGCGACGACGCGAATGCAGGTCACCGCGCTTGGCGAAGGTGACGAGGCGCTCGGCGACGGGGCGGAGGCGCTTGGCCTTCGTCTCGGTCGTCTTGATGCTCTTGTACGTGAACAGCTGGCCGGCCATGTTGGCGAGGAGAAGACGCTCGTGAGCGGGTCCGCCTCCGAGGCGGGCACCCTTGGTGGGCTTTGGCATGGTGGATTCCTAAAGGTGTGTAAATGGATACGGCGAGAAGAGCCAGGAGACCTAGTTGGTCTCCTCCTCGTCGTAGCCGCTGTAGAAGTGAGCGCCGTCGAAACCGGGCACGGTGTCTTTCAGTGAAAGGCCGAGCTCGACGAGCTTGTCCTTCACCTCATCGACCGACTTCTGTCCGAAGTTACGGATGTTCATGAGCTGCGTCTCCGAGAGAGCGACCAGTTCGGAAACCGTGTTGATGCCCTCGCGCTTGAGGCAGTTGTAGCTGCGCACGGAGAGGTCGAGGTCTTCGATCGGCGTCTGGAGCTCCGACGAGAGGACGGCGTCGACCGGCGCGGGGCCGATCTCGATGCCCTCGGCCGCGTTGTTGAGTTCGCGAGCGAGTCCGAATAGCTCGGTCAGGGTGCGGCCGGCCGAAGCGATGGCGTCGCGCGGGCTGATCGCGGGCTTGGTCTCGACGTCGACGACGAGGCGGTCGAAGTCGGTGCGCTCACCGGCACGAGTCGCCTCGACGCGGTAGGTCACCTTGAGGACGGGCGAGTAGATCGAGTCGATCGGGATCTGACCGGCCTCGGAGAACTCCGAGCGGTTCTGCACGGCCGACACGTAGCCACGGCCACGCTCGATCGTGAGCTCGAGCTCGAACTTCGCCTTGTCGTTCAGCGTCGCGATGACCAGGTCGGGGTTGTGCACCTCGACACCGGCGGGAACCGAGATGTCGGCGGCGGTGACCTGACCGGCACCCTGCTTGCGCAGGTAAGCCGTGATCGGCTCGTCGTGCTCGCTCGCGACGACCAGGCTCTTGATGTTCAGGATGATCTCGGTGACGTCTTCTTTCACACCGGGAACAGTCGTGAACTCGTGAAGCACGCCGTCGATGCGGATGCTGGTGACAGCTGCTCCGGGGATCGACGAAAGGAGGGTGCGACGCATCGAGTTGCCGAGCGTGTAGCCGAAGCCAGGCTCGAGGGGCTCGATCACGAAGCGGGAGCGGAACTCCGAGATGTTCTCCTCGGTGAGAGTGGGGCGCTGTGCAATGAGCACTGTGGATTCCTTTCGGCGAAGAGTCCGCTATATGACTCTTGGCGGTACGACTGGTGGCTGTCAGTCGGTCTGTTGAGTTGTGAAGCACCTCGGCGACCGGACGCGAGCGGCGTCGGAGCCGGGTGACGAGAGAACGAGCGGAACGCCGCGACCCCGGAGCCCCCGCGAGGAGGGCACCGGAGGCACGGCGAAACGGCTAACTCAGACGCGGCGACGCTTCGGCGGGCGGCACCCGTTGTGCGCCTGCGGCGTGACGTCGTTGATGGAACCCACCTCGAGGCCAGCGGCCTGGAGCGAGCGGATGGCGGTCTCGCGACCCGATCCCGGGCCCTTCACGAACACGTCGACCTTCTTGACGCCGTGCTCCTGAGCCTGGCGCGCGGCCGACTCGGCTGCGAGCTGTGCGGCGAACGGGGTCGACTTGCGTGAGCCCTTGAAGCCGACGGCGCCGGACGAAGCCCAGCTCAGCACGGCACCCGAGGGATCGGTGATCGAAACGATGGTGTTGTTGAAGGTCGACTTGATGTGGGCCTGGCCCACTGCGACGTTCTTCTTCTCTTTACGGCGGGGCTTACGCGCGGCCGACTTCGGTGCTGCCAATTTTTTCTCCTACAACCTAGATGGCTACGGCGGGCGCCGGGCCTATCGAGCCTTCTTCTTGCCGGCGACGGTGCGCTTCGGGCCCTTGCGGGTACGAGCGTTCGTCTTGGTGCGCTGGCCGCGAACGGGCAGACCGCGACGGTGGCGGATGCCCTCGTAGCTTCCGATCTCGACCTTGCGGCGGATATCGGCGGCGACCTCGCGACGAAGGTCACCCTCCACCTTGAAGTTGCCTTCGATGAAGTCGCGGAGGAGGACGAGCTGGTCGTCGGTGAGGTCTTTCACGCGGATGTTGCCGTCGACCGAGGTCTCGGCAAGAGCCTTGAGAGCGCGTGTGCGCCCGACTCCGTAGATGTAGGTCAGTGCGACTTCCACGCGCTTGTCGCGCGGGATGTCAACGCCTGCTAGACGTGCCATTGTGGCTTCTCCTTGAGAGATGGTGGAGGTATGTCACAGCATCGGTGCCAGGGCCTCCGCCCTGGGTGTCCGCCAAGGATCCGGAACCACGAGTGGTCGTGGATCCTTAGCTTCTGATGCTGCTTGAAGTGGTGCTGGTGGTGCTGCGTGCTGGTGGCACTGCGTGGAGATGGTGCAGAGAACCGCCCCACAGAGACAGGCTTATTAGCCCTGACGCTGCTTGTGACGCGGGTTGCTGTTGCAGATCACCATGACGCGACCGTTGCGGCGAATCACCTTGCAGTGCTCGCAGATGCGCTTGACGCTGGGCTTGACCTTCATGTTGCTTCCTTTTGACTCGCTGGCCTCGTGCTCGACGGATGCGTCGAGCCGTTCCTTTCCAGCACCAGCCCTTGCCGGGGGTGAACCCTCGGAGAGGAGCTGGCCTACTTGTAGCGGTAGACGATCCGGCCGCGGGTCAAGTCGTAGGGGCTCAGCTCGACGATTACACGGTCTTCGGGGAGGATGCGGATGTAGTGCTGCCGCATCTTGCCGGAGATGTGCGCGAGAACCTTGTGCCCGTTGCTCAGCTCAACACGAAACATCGCGTTGGGCAGCGCTTCGACCACTGCGCCTTCGATTTCGATGACACCGTCTTTTTTGGCCATAGCCTCACTGTCGCTAAAAATTGGTTTGCTGGTCTTGCGGGGATTGGTGCCGCACGTCTCGCAGACGAGACCGAAGTCTTGCCAAGCTGAGAGCCCATGGATTCGACTCATAGGAATCGATCCGAAGATTGCACGCGGAGAGCGGCCCACGGCACCAAGGGTCGATCTTATTCGATTGCGCTACAGTTTTTCAACCTGGCGGGTCAACTCGACACGCCGATCGCCGCGCCAGTCCAGCGACGTCGCAGCCCTACGAAACGAGGAAACGTGCCCGGAGAACGCACGAGCCGTCGCCATACGGGCGCGAACCCCATCGCCCGCCACGGTCAGCTCCGCCGCCCGCACCCCCTCCGCTTCACGGCGATGCTCCTCGCAGTCGCGCTCGGCGTCGGTGTGATGAGCGTCGGCAGCGTGGCGGCCATCGCCGCCTTTAATCTCAAGTCGCAGATCAAGAGCGTGTCGATCGGCGCCGCCGAAGACAAGATTGCCGAGAACACCTCGATCGGCGCCATCGAGGGAGGCGCGAACATCCTCCTCGTCGGCAGCGACACCCGCGTCGGTCAGACCGAGGTGCAGGCCGGAGTCGCCGACGGCAGCCGCAACGACGTCACGATCCTGATCCACTTGTCGGCCGACCACAAGCAGATGACCGCTGTCAGCTTTCCTCGCGACCTGATGGTCGACCTCCCCGCCTGCACGGGCACGGGCGGCGCCACGTTCCCCGCGCTGACCTACCAGCAGTTCAACACCAGCCTCGGCCAGGGTCTCGGCTGCACCGTCGCCACCGTCGAGTCGCTGACGGGTCTCTCCATCCCCTATGCCGCCGAGATCACCTTCGACGGCGTCATCTCGATGTCGAACGCCGTCGGCGGAGTCGACGTCTGCGTCGCCCAGGCCATCAGCGACACCGACTCAGGCCTGCAGCTCTCCGCCGGTACGCACACGCTCAAGGGTCTCCAGGCGCTCGAGTTCCTCCGCACGCGCCATGGTGTGGGTGACGGCAGCGACCTCGCGCGAATCTCGTCCCAGCAGGTGTTCCTCTCCGCCATGATGCGCAAGATCGCCTCGGCCGGCACCCTCAGCAATCCCGTGAAGCTCTACGGACTTGCCTCCGCCGCCGTCAAGAACATGACGCTCTCACGGAGCCTCAGCAACACCGACACCATGATCGAGCTCGGCACAGCGCTCAAAGACATCGACCTCTCGAGCGTCCTCTTCGTCCAATACCCGACGGCCGAAGACCCGCAGAACTCCAACCGCGTCGTTCCGGCCGCAGCAGACGCCGCCATCCTCAATGCCGACCTGCAGAGCGACACCAAGTTCACGCTCGGAGACGACAGCACCGGACGAGCATCACAGGCGGAAAGCTCGACGGGCTCCGGCGGCTCTTCGGGCAGCGGCTCCTCCGGCAGCAGCAGCTCAACCGACGGCGGGACAGCGGCGGGCAGCGGATCCTCGTCCGGCGCGACGGCGACACCGAAATCCTCGGCGACACCGAGCTCGACGGCGACGGCACTTCCGTCGACTATCACTGGTCAGGCGGCCTCCGAGAAGACCTGCTCCGTCGGCAACGGCTGACCTCCCGAAGGCGGCAGGCATCGCCATGCCTCCCTTGGGAGCGGGGTGCTACGGGATCGGAACCGGCTTGACCCCGAGCGGAGCCAACCCGGAGGCGCCACCGTCTGGCGCGGTCAGCACCCAGATGCCGTCGGCATGGACCGCGACCGAGTGCTCCCAATGCGCGGAGTCAGATGAATCGGTCGTCGTGACAGTCCAGTCGTCGCCCTGGGTGAAGGTCTCGATTCCGCCAGCGGTGATCATCGGCTCGATGGCCACGACCAGGCCGGGCTTGACCGACGGGCCGCGACCCTTGACGCGGTAGTTGAACACCGGGGGCTCTTCGTGCATCGAGCGTCCGATGCCGTGACCGACGTAGTCCTCGAGAATTCCGAATTCGCCCTGCGACTCGATGTACTCCTCGATCGCTTCGCCCACCTCATTGAGGTGCGAAGCCGCCGCCAACGCGGCGATGCCATGCCAGAGCGACTGCTCGGTCACGTGGTTGAGGCGCTCGCGCTCAGCAAAACGCTCAGGATCCGACGGGTCGGCAAGCACGAATGTCCGGGCCGAGTCGCCGTTCCACTCGTCGAGCTGAGCTCCGCTGTCGATCGACACGATGTCGCCCGGCACCAGCACCCGGTCGCCCGGAATGCCATGCACGACGTCGGCATTCACCGACGCGCACACCGTGTGCCGATAACCGGGGACGAGCATGAAGTTCGGCTCGCCGCCGCCGGCACGGATCGTCCGCTCGGCGATCGCATCCAGCTCGCCAGTCGTGATGCCGGGACGAATTGCCTCGGCGACGGCCTCGAGCGACGCCGCGGTCAACAGCCCTGGGGCGACCATCCGCCGGAGTTCTTCGGGAGTCTTGTAGATGCCGGGACGGCGAAAAGCCACGCGGTGCCTTCGTTTCTGAGAGCGGGAAGAGGTCAGGCTGCGGCGGTGGGCCGGATGCCTCGTGACGCGAGAGCGTCATCGATGCGCGAGGCCACGTCGTCGATCGAACCGAGTCCGTCGACCTCGAGCACGAGGCCCTTCTCGCCATACGCGGCGATCAGCGGACCGGTCTCGCGGAGATAGACGTCTTGACGGTGCCGAATGGCCTCTTCGGTGTCGTCACTGCGACCCTGCTCAACGGCCCGACGGCGGAGTCGCTCCACGATTTCATCGCGATCCGCGACGAGTTGCACGACTGCTGTGAGCTGCTCGCCCTTGCCCTGCAAGAGGCTCTCCAGGTAGTCGACCTGGTCGGCCGTGCGCGGGTACCCGTCGAGCAAGAAGCCCTGCTCGGCGTCGGGCTGGGCCAGGCGGTCTTCGATCAGCTCGTTGGTCAGCGTGTCGGGAACGTAGTCGCCCGCGTCGAGAATGGTCTTCACCTTGAGCCCCAGCGGCGTCTCGTTCTTCACGTTCGCTCGGAAGATGTCTCCGGTCGAAATCGCGGGGATCCCGTAAGTCTCGGCGATGCGCACTGCCTGAGTGCCCTTGCCCGCGCCGGGCGGACCCACGATGAGAAGTCGCGTTCCTCGGGCGTCTGCAGCCGGAGTCATCGAAGAAGACCCTCGTAGTGGCGCTGCTGAAGCTGGGAGTCGACCTGCTTCACCGTCTCGAGACCGACACCGACGATGATCAGGATGCTCGCGCCGCCGAAGGGGAAGTTCTGATTCGCGCCCACTGTGGCGAGAGCGATCAACGGGATGAGGGCGACCAGGCCCAGATACAGCGACCCGGGCAGGGTGACGCGGGTGAGCACGTAGTCGAGGTAGTCAGCGGTGGGACGACCGGCACGGATACCGGGGATGAACCCGCCGTACTTCTTCATGTTGTCGGCAACCTCTTCGGGGTTGAACGTGATCGCCACGTAGAAGTAGGTGAACCCGATGATGAGCATGAAGTACAGGAGCATGTAGAGCGGCTTGTCGCCCGACGTGAGGTTCGTCTGGACCCAGCTGACCCACGCGGCCGGAGCCGTGCCGTTGGTCGGCGTGTTGAACTGAGCGACCAGGGCCGGCAGGTACAGGAGCGACGAGGCGAAGATGACCGGCACGACGCCCGCCATATTGACCTTGATCGGGATGTACGTGTTATTGCCACCGTAGGTTCGCCGCCCGACCATTCGTTTGGCGTACTGCACGGGAATTCGTCGTTGCGATTGCTCCACGAACACGACAAGGCCCATGATGACGACGCCGACGACGATCACCATCAGGAAGATCTCGAAGCCCTTTGCCTGCTGGATGGCCCAGAGCGCCGTCGGGAACTTGGCCGCGATCGACGTGAAGATGAGCAGCGACATTCCGTTGCCGATGCCGCGCTCGGTGATCAGCTCGCCCATCCACATGATGAGGCCGGTACCGGCGGTCATGGTGATGACCATGAGGAGGATCGCGTACCAGGCGTTGTTCGTGATGAGCTGGCTGCACTCGGACACAGTCGACGAGCCGAACAGAGCACCGGAACGCGCCACCGTGATCAGGGTCGTGGACTGGAGGATTCCGAGGGCGATGGTGAGGTAGCGCGTGTACTGCGTCAGCTTGGCCTGACCGGTCTGGCCCTCTTTGTACAGCGCGTCGAAGTGTGGGATGACCACGCGGAGCAGCTGCACGATGATCGACGACGTGATGTAGGGCATGATGCCCAGCGCGAAGATCGAAAGTTGAAGGAGCGCGCCACCGGAGAAGAGGTTGACGAGCTCGTAGAGACCCGAGGTCGACTGGTTGCCGGCGAGGCAGACCTGCACGTTGCTGTAGTCGACGAAGGGCGAGGGGATAAAGCTGCCCAACCGGAAGAGCGCGATGATGCCGAGCGTGAACCCGATCTTTCGGCGAAGGTCGGGTGTGCGGAATATCCGCGAAATAGCTCTGAACATGGTGGCCTCCCGGTATGAGGATAAACGACTGATGGGGGTGGCCCTTACGGACCACCCCCTCAGGTACTACTTGGTGACTGTTCCGCCCGCGGCGACAATCTTCTCTTCGGCTGAGCCGGAGACCTTGTCGACACTCACGGTCAGCTTGACGGCGAGATCGCCCTGGCCGAGCACCTTGACCTTTTCGTTCTTGCGAACGGCACCCTTGGCCACGAGGTCACTGACGGTGACCTCACCACCGGCGGGGTAGAGGTCGGTCAGCTTGTCGAGGTTGACAACCTGGTACTCGACGCGGAACGGGTTCTTGAACCCGCGGAGCTTCGGGGTGCGCATGTGCAGAGGCATCTGCCCACCCTCGAAGCCGACGCGGACCGTGTAGCGAGCCTTGGTTCCCTTGGTACCGCGACCAGCGGTCTTACCCTTCGAACCCTCACCGCGACCCACGCGAGTCTTCGCCTTCTTGGCACCGGGAGCCGGACGAAGGTGGTGGACCTTGAGGATCTGCGGACGAGCGACGTCAGAAGACCCCGACTTCGCTGCGGCCTGAGTGGTTGCTGCCTTGGTGGCAGGCTTCTTGGTCGCAGCCTTGGGAGCTGCGGCCTTCGTGGTGGCTTCGTCTTTCGAAGTGTCAGCCATTAGTCAATCTCCTCGACCTTGACGAGGTGAGCGACCGTTACGACGTAACCGCGGTTCTGCTTGTCGTCAGGGCGAACGACCGTCTGGCCGATTCGCTTGAGACCCAAGCTGCGCAGCGTGTCGCGCTGGTTCTGCTTCTCGCTAATTTTGGACTTGATCTGAGTCACGCGGAGCTGAGCCATCAGGCACCTGCCTTCTCAGTTGCGGCAGCACGAGCGTCGGCCTCGATGCGAAGCAGACGAGCGGGAGCGACCTGGTCGATGTCGAGACCACGACGAGCTGCGACGGCGCGCGGCTCTTCCAGCTGCTGCAGCGCGGCGACAGTCGCGTGCACGATGTTGATGGTGTTCGACGAACCGAGCGACTTGCTCAGAACGTCGTGGATGCCAGCGCACTCCAGAACGGCGCGAACCGGACCACCGGCGATAACACCGGTACCCGCAGCGGCGGGGCGGAGCAGGACGACGCCGGCTGCAGCCTCACCCTGGACGGGGTGCGGAATGGTGTTCGCGATACGAGGGACGCGGAAGAAGTTCTTCTTCGCCTCCTCGACACCCTTCGAGATGGCGGTGGGGACCTCGCGGGCCTTGCCGTAGCCGACACCGACGAGACCGTTACCGTCACCGACGACGACGAGAGCGGTGAAGCTGAAGCGACGACCACCCTTGACGACCTTGGAGACGCGGTTGATGGTGACGACGCGCTCGAGGAACTGGCTCTTGTCGCGGTCGTCACGACCACCGCGACCCTGATTCCGGTCGCCGCGACCGGCGCCACGGCGGTCGGTACGACCACTGTTGCCACCTTCGCGGTTGTTCGACTCGGAGCCGGCAGCCGTCTCCACGGGGCGCTCGACGACGGCCTCGGCCGTCGGCTCGGGCGTCTTGTTCGTTGCGTCGCTCACAGGTCCAACCCACCTTCCCGGGCGCCGTCGGCGATTGCCGCCACGCGTCCGGCGTACTTGTTACCACCACGGTCGAAGACGACCGCTTCGATTCCGGCAGCCTTGGCGCGCTCGGCGACGAGCTCGCCGACCTTCTTGGCCTTGGCCGTCTTGTCACCGTCGAACGTGCGCATGTCGGCCTCGAGGGTCGATGCGCTGGCGACGGTGTAGCCCTTGCTGTCGTCGACGACCTGCACGAATACGTGACGGGCCGAGCGATTGACGACGAGACGGGGGCGAACTTCCGTGCCCACGATCTTCTTGCGCAGGCGAGTGTGGCGTCGGCTCGTAGCGGCCGACTTGCTCTTACCTCTGGTTCCGAGACCCATGATTACTTACCTGACTTTCCGGCCTTGCGGCGGACGACCTCGCCGGCGTAGCGAACACCCTTGCCCTTGTAGGGCTCGGGCTTGCGCAGCTTGCGGATGTTGGCGGCCACTTCGCCGACGGCCTGCTTGTCGATGCCGGTGACGGTGAGCTTGTTGTTGCCCTCGACCGTGAAGCTGATGCCCTGGGGCGGCTCGACGGTGATCGGGTGCGAGTAGCCGAGGGCGAACTCGATGTTCTGGCCCTTGGCCTGCACGCGGTAACCGGTACCGACGATCTCGAGGCCCTTGGAGTAGCCCTGAGTGACGCCGGTGATCTGGTTCGCGATGAGAGTGCGGGTCAGGCCGTGGAGCGAACGCGATGAGCGCTCGTCATCCGGGCGGGTGACCAAAACGGTGCCCTCTTCGAGCTTGGCTTCAATGGGGCTGGCGACGACGAGCGACAGCTCGCCCTTCGGGCCCTTGACGGTGACGGCCTGGCCGTCGATCTTCACGTCGACCCCGGTGGGGATCGGAATGGGAAGGCGTCCGATTCGTGACATAGCGGGTTACCACACGTAGGCGAGGACTTCCCCACCCACGCCCTTCTTCTCGGCCTCACGGTCGGTCAGCAGACCGGAGGAAGTCGACAGGATGGCCACGCCGAGACCGCCGAGAACCTGAGGGATCTCGGTCGACTTTGCGTAGACGCGGAGGCCCGGCTTGGAAACGCGCTTGATACCCACGATGGAGCGCTCGCGTGCGGGGCCGTACTTGAGGTCGATGGTGAGGGTCTGTCCGACGCGTGCGTCTTCGACCTTCCAGGACTCGATGAAACCCTCTTTTTTGAGGATCTCAGCGATGTGGGACTTGAGCTTGGAGCTCGGCAGCGACACGGTCTCGTGGAATGCCGAGTTCGCGTTGCGCAGTCTGGTCAGCAGGTCTGCGACCGGATCTGTCATCGTCATGCGAATTGATCTCTTTCTCGAGCGGTTTCGACTTCCGGTACACCGGGAGCCGACCTACGCGATCGGGTGGCCTGGAGCGATTCTCCAGACACGGAAGTGCGGCCGGACACTTCGAAACCGAAGTGTCCGACCGAACGATCTTAGTTGGCCGAGTCGGCCGAGCGGAACGGGAAGCCGAGTGCCTTGAGCAGAGCCCGGCCCTCGTCGTCGTTCTTCGCGGTGGTCACGACAGTGATGTCGAAGCCGCGAACTCGGTCGATGCGGTCCTGATCGATCTCGTGGAACATGCTCTGCTCGTTGAGACCGAAGGTGTAGTTGCCGTTGCCGTCGAACTGGCGGTCGCTCAGACCGCGGAAGTCGCGGATGCGAGGAAGCGCAAGCGAGAGCAGACGGTCGAGGAACTCCCAGGCGCGGTCGCCACGAAGCGTGACGTGAGCACCGATCGGCTGACCCTCACGCAGTTTGAACTGCGCGATGGACTTGCGGGCCTTGGTGACCAGCGGCTTCTGTCCGGTGATGGCCGTGAGATCTTTGACCGCGCCGTCCATGACTTTCGAGTCGCGAGCTGCCTCGCCGACACCGGTGTTGACGACGATCTTCACGAGACCGGGCACCTGGTGCACGTTCGTGAATCCGAAGTCGCTCTTCAGCTGCGGCAGGATCTCGGCCTGGTACTTGGCCTTGAGGCGCGGCTGAGCGCTGGGCTCGACCGTCGCGGTAGTGGTGTCACTCATCAGAGATCCTCCCCCGACTTCTTGGCGTAGCGGACACGGACGGTCTTGGTGACCCCGTCTTTCGTGACCTTGTCTTCGCGGAAGCCGACGCGGGTCGGCTTCTTGCTCTTAGGGTCGACCAGCGCGACGTTCGACACGTGGATGGAAGCCTCGTGCGTCTCGATGCCGCCGGTCTTGGTGCCCCGCTGGGTCTGACCGACACGGACGTGCTTGGTGACGAAGTTGACACCCTCCACGACCACGCGGTTCTTCTCCACGAGGACCTCGATGACCTTGCCCTGCTTGCCGCGGTCTCCGCCGCGGGCCTGCGTGGCTCCGGTGATGACCTGAACCAGGTCACCCTTCTTGATGTTTGCCATGACTTAGATAACCTCCGGCGCCAGCGAGATGATCTTCATGAACTTCTTGTCGCGAAGCTCGCGACCGACCGGTCCGAAGATGCGGGTACCACGAGGGTCTCCGTCAGCCTTCAGGATCACTGCGGCGTTCTCGTCGAACTTGATGTAGGAACCGTCGTTACGACGGGTCTCCTTCTTGGTGCGAACGATGACGGCTTTGACGACGTCACCCTTCTTCACGTTGCCGCCGGGAATGGCGTCCTTCACCGTGGCGACGATGACGTCACCGAGACCGGCGTAACGACGACCCGAGCCACCGAGAACGCGGATGGTGAGGATCTCTTTGGCGCCAGTGTTGTCGGCGACCTTGAGGCGGGATTCCTGCTGAATCACTTCTGTCTCCTATCGAGCAGGCCGAGGCCTACTTCGCCTTCTCGAGGATCTCGACCAGGCGCCAGCGCTTGGAGGCGCTGAGCGGACGGGTCTCGCTGATGACGACCAGGTCACCGACGCCGGCCGAGTTGGCCTCGTCGTGAACCTTGACCTTGGAGGTACGGCGGATGACCTTGCCGTACAGGGGGTGCTTCACGCGGTCTTCGACCTCGACGACGATGGTCCTCTCCATCTTGTCGCTCGTGACGTAGCCACGACGCGTCTTGCGGTAGCCGCGGACGAGGGTGTCCGACTCGACAGTGTCTGTCGAGGCCGCAGCAGCCTTCTTCTCGGTAGCCATTACTTGGTCTCCTCGGTCTCAGCGGCCTCGACGGTCTCGTCGGCCGGCTTTGCAGCGGCCTTCTTCGTCGACTTCTTGGCAGCAGCCTTGGGGGCAGCCGCGGCCGGGGCGGGGGTGGCACGAATGCCGAGCTCGCGCTCACGGAGCACCGTGTAGATACGAGCGATGTCGCGCTTGACGGCACGAACGCGGCCGTGGTTCTCGAGCTGGCCGGTAGCCGACTGGAAGCGCAGGTTGAAGAGCTCTTCCTTGGCCTTCTTGAGCTCGTCGACAAGACGCTCGTCTTCGAATGTGTCGAGCTCGGTCGGAGCGAGCTCCTTGGATCCGATCGCCATTATGCGTCGCCCTCCTCGCGCTTAATGATGCGTGCCTTCAGGGGCAGCTTGTGAATTGCACGAGTGAGCGCCTCTTTGGCGACTTCCTCGCTGACGCCGCTGAGCTCGAAGAGCACGCGACCCGGCTTGACGTTTGCGACCCACCACTCGGGCGAACCCTTACCGGAACCCATGCGGGTTTCGGCCGGCTTCTTGGTCAGCGGGCGGTCGGGGTAGATGTTGATCCACACCTTTCCACCACGCTTGATGTGACGGGTCATGGCGATACGAGCGGACTCGATCTGACGGTTGGTGACGTAGGCAGGCGTGAGAGCCTGAATGCCGTACTCACCGAAGCTCACGCGAGTACCACCGGTCGCCTGGCCACTACGGCCGGGGTGGTGCTGCTTGCGGTGCTTGACACGACGGGGAATCAACATGGTTATGCCTCAGCTCCTGCGGTGACCGGGGCGTCCTGCGTCTGCGGAGCACGGGTGTTGCCACCACGGGATCCACGGTCGCGGTCGCCACCACGGTCGTTACGACGCTCGGGGCGCGACGACTTCTGGTTCGCCTGCTCACGCGCGAGCTCTTTGTTGGTGATGTCGCCCTTGTAGATCCAGACCTTGACACCGATACGACCGAACGTGGTCTTGGCTTCGTAGAAGCCGTAGTCGATGTTGGCGCGGAGCGTGTGCAGGGGCACGCGGCCCTCGCGGTAGAACTCCGAGCGGCTCATCTCAGCGCCGCCGAGACGGCCCGAGACCTGGATGCGAACACCCTTGGCGCCGGCGCGCTGAGCACCCTGCAGACCCTTGCGCATAGCGCGGCGGAAAGCCACGCGAGCGCTGAGCTGCTCGGCGATGCCCTGGGCGACGAGCTGAGCTTCGGCCTCGGGGTTCTTGACCTCGAGGATGTTCAGCTGGATCTGCTTGCCCGTGAGCTTCTCGAGGTCGGCGCGGATGCGCTCGGCCTCGGCGCCACGACGACCGATCACGATGCCCGGGCGGGCCGTGTGAATGTCGACGCGAACGCGGTCGCGGGTGCGCTCGATCTCGATCTTGGCCACGCCAGCGCGGTCGAGGGAGGTCTTGAGCAGGTTGCGGATCTTGATGTCTTCAGCGACGTAGTCGCTGTAGCGCTGGCCGGCCTTCGTGCTGTCGGAGAACCAACGCGACACGTGGTCGGTGGTGATTCCGAGACGGAAGCCGTACGGGTTTACTTTCTGGCCCATTACTTGCTCGCCTTCTTCGACGTCGTGGCCGCTTCGGCCTCTTCGGGCGTCGCGAGGACGACCGTGATGTGGCTGGTGCGCTTCAGGATCTGGAACGCACGGCCCTGAGCACGAGGCTGGAACCGCTTGAGGGTTGCTCCCTCGTCGACGTAGGCACTCGAGATGTAGAGGTCTTCGTCGTTGAGGTAGCTGTTCTGAGCGTCGGCCTTCACTCGGGCGTTGGCCATAGCCGACGCGACGAGCTTGTAGACCGGCTCCGATGCGCCCTGCGGCGCGAACTTCAGAATGGCCAGGGCCTCGAGGGCCTGCTTGCCGCGGATCAGGTTGACAACGCGACGGGCCTTCATGGGGGTGACGCGGATGTGACGCACGCGTGCGATCGACTCCACCATTTCTCTCCTCCTTCTCGCCGCCGCGTTAGCGACGACGACCCTTCTTGTCGTCCTTCACATGGCCGCGGAAGGTGCGGGTGGGCGCGAACTCGCCGAGCTTGTGGCCGATCATGGATTCGGTCACGAAAACGGGGATGTGCTTGCGTCCGTCATGCACGGCGATGGTGTGGCCGAGCATGTTCGGGATGATCATCGAGCGACGCGACCAGGTACGGATCACGTTCTTCGTGTTGGCTTCGTTCTGAACAACAACCTTGCGGAGCAGGTGGTCGTCGACGAAGGGGCCCTTCTTCAGACTGCGTGGCATCTTCTACAACTCCTACTTGCGCTTGTTGCCAGCGTTGCGGCGGCGGACGATGAGCTTGTCGCTCTCGAGCTTGGGGTGACGAGTGCGGCCCTCTTTCTGGCCCCACGGCGAGACCGGGTGGCGTCCACCAGAGGTCTTGCCCTCACCACCACCGTGCGGGTGGTCGACGGGGTTCATGGCGACACCACGCACGGTCGGGCGAACGCCCTTCCAGCGCATACGGCCGGCCTTTCCCCAGTTGATGTTCGACTGCTCGGCGTTGCCGACCTCGCCGATCGTGGCGCGGCAGCGCGCGTCAACGTTGCGGACCTCGCCCGAGGGGAGACGCAGCTGTGCGTAGGGGCCGTCTTTGGCGACGAGACGAACCGAGGCACCGGCGGAGCGGGCCATCTTGGCACCGCCACCGGGCTTGAGCTCGATCGCGTGGATGACGGTACCAACCGGGATGTTCTTCAGCGGAAGGTTGTTACCCGGCTTGATGTCCGCGCCAGCGCCCGACTCGACGATGTCGCCCTGCGACAGCTTGTTCGGAGCGATGATGTAGCGCTTGGTGCCGTCCACGAAGTGGAGCAGCGCGATGCGCGCCGTGCGGTTGGGGTCGTACTCGATGTGAGCGACCTTGGCGTTCACGCCGTCTTTGTCGTTGCGACGGAAGTCGATGACGCGGTACTGGCGCTTGTGGCCACCACCGATGTGACGGGTCGTGATGCGGCCGGCGTTGTTACGGCCACCGGTCTTCGACAGGGGACGAAGCAGCGACTTCTCAGGAGTCGAGCGCGTGATCTCAGCGAAGTCGGCGACGGATGAACCGCGGCGACCCGGAGTCGTGGGCTTGTATTTGCGAATAGCCATTATTTATCCCTCCGCGCCCTAGCCGACAGCCGTGAAGATGTCGATGGAGCCCGACTTGAGTGTCACGATGGCGCGCTTGGTGCTCTTGCGCTTGCCGATCCCGAACTTGGTACGACGCGTCTTACCCGGACGGTTCAGCGTGTTGATGCTGTCGACCTTGACGTCGAAGATCTTCTCGATGGCGAGCTTGATCTCGGTCTTGTTCGAGCGCGGGTCGACCAGGAAGGTGTACTTGCCCTGATCAATCAGGGAGTACGACTTCTCGGAGACGACCGGCGAGATCACGACGTCGCGGGGGTCTTTGTGGATGCCGCTCATGCGGTGGCCTCCTTGTTGGTCTTCTTGGCCACGAAGGCCTCGAAAGCGCTCTTGGTGAAGACGATGTCGTCGGAGACGAGGACGTCGTAGGCGTTGAGCTGGTCCCACGAGATGACGTGGACCTCGTCGACGTTGCGGACGCTCTTCTGCGTCAGCAGGTCATCGCGCTCGATGACGACCAGGACGTGCTTGCTCGTGGAGATGCTCGCGAGCAGCTCGAGAGCGGTCTTGGTCGAGACGACGTCGGCCACGAAGGACTCGACGACGTGGACGCGGGCGCCGCGAGCGCGGTCGGAGAGAGCACCGAGCAGAGCTGCGGCGATCATCTTCTTGGGGGTGCGCTGCGAGTAGTTGCGGGGCGTCGGGCCGTGGACGATGCCACCGCCGGTCATCTGAGGAGCGCGGATGGAGCCCTGGCGAGCGCGACCCGTTCCCTTCTGCTTGAACGGCTTGCGGCCGGCACCGGAGACCTCGCCGCGGCCCTTGACCTTGTGCGTGCCCTGGCGTGCGGCAGCGAGCTGCGCGACGACGACCTGGTGGATCAGCGGGACGTTTGCGACGACATCGAAGATCTCGGCGGGGAGGTCGACGGAGCCGGACTTGGCGCCCTTGGCGTCGAGGACATCGACGGCGGTGGAAGCAGTGGTGGTAGCCATGCGCTAGTTCCCCTTCACGGCGGTGCGGACGAAGACGGTGCGGCCACGAGCGCCGGGGACGGCGCCCTTGACGAGCAGCAGACCCTTCTCGACGTCGACGGCGTGAACCGTGAGGTTGAGGACGGTGACGCGCTCCCCACCCATACGACCGGCCATGCGCATGCCCTTGAAGACACGGCTGGGGGTCGACGAAGCACCGATCGAACCGGGCTTGCGGTGGTTACGGTGCGAACCGTGGGATGCCGAGACACCCTTGAAGTTGTGACGCTTCATGACACCGGCGAAGCCCTTGCCCTTGGAAGTGCCGACGACGTCGACCTTCTGGCCGGCCTCGAAGGAATCGACCGCGAGCTCCTGGCCGAGTGCGTACTCGGCGGCGTCGGCGGTGCGAACCTCGGTGAGGGTGCGGCGAGGCGTGACGCCCGCCTTGTCGAAGTGACCGGTGCGGGGCTTGTTGGCCTTGCGCGGGTCGATTGCTCCGGCAGCGATCTGGACGGCGACGTAGCCGTCGACCTCTTCGGTGCGGATCTGAGTCACGACGTTCGGCGAGATCTCGACGACGGTGACGGGGATCAGCTTGTTGTCGGCGTCCCAGACCTGGGTCATGCCGAGCTTCTTGCCGAGGAGACCCTTGACGTTCTTGGTGGTGATAGCCATTAGTTCGTCGCCCCCTACAGCTTGATCTCGATGTTGACGTCGGCGGGGAGGTCGAGACGCATGAGCGAGTCGACGGCCTTCGGCGTCGGGTCGATGATGTCGATGAGACGCTTGTGCGTGCGCTTCTCGAAGTGCTCGCGCGAGTCTTTGTACTTGTGGGGCGAACGGATGACTGCGATCACGTTCTTCTCCGTGGGAAGCGGCACGGGGCCGACCACGGTCGCGCCGGCACGGGTCACCGTGTCGACGATCTTGCGAGCTGACGTGTCGATGACCTCGTGGTCGTACGACTTCAGCCGGATGCGGATCTTTTGTCCCGCCATGTGTGACTCTCTCTCGATATAAACGTCGCGCACCTTCACGGGGCCGCCTGACGCGCCTTCGCGGTCGTATCGCTTTCGCGAACTCCCGCTCGGGCTGGGTCTTGTTCAGACTCGGGTCACTCCGGATGCCGCAGTTGCCTGCACACATGACCGTCGCACCACTGTTGATGTGTCAATCCGTCTTCGACCGCATGCCAAAGGCCTGCGCTCGTAACCGCTCCGCTGATTTCGTAGCCGATTCAGCGTGATGGCCGCCGTGGGGAGGTCATCTCTCGGGTTTCGATTGAAGAGGTGTCCTGCTACCCGCGGCCCAGTCGATACGACTGTGCACTGCCTGGCAGTGATTCGAACCGCACGCAGCGGCCGAAGTGTTGAACCAGACAAGCTTGCCACAGCCCGGCATTTGCTGCAACCCGGGCGTGTCGGAATTGTTGCGACTCAGCTCGTGTCGAGCTATTACGCCTCGGAGGGGCGAAACCACGGCGGGTAGACGGCGACTCGCGGCGCCCGCCCCTCTACATCGCGGAGCAGGCTCTTGACCTCGTCGCGGGTGCGATCGTTCGGCACTCCGATGAGGGTGACCAAGGAGAGATCGAAGGAGTCCGGCACCAGGATCTCGACCTCGAGCAAATCGGGATCAGCGATCGAGGCGCGACGCGCAAGCGTAGCCGCCTCGGCCTGGCCGACCCCGAAACGCGCGAGCGGCCCGGCAGGGTCGCCGTCGGCGAGCACGAAGTCGTCGGGGAGGGCCGCTACGGGAGCCACGAGCACGACGAAGTCGGTGGGACGGGTGGCTCGTGCTGCAGGTGACCACCGGGATCCTTCGGCGCCGCTGCGCACCTCGTTCCAGGTGGCCGCGTCGGGCGAGAGGGCGAACGGCACGTGACTTGCGACAGTGGAACCGGTCGGGAGAGCCGCAGCGGCACGCCGCTCGCGCGCCTCGGGCGACGCGACGTCGAGCTCGGGGACGGCGTCGGCTCGAAGGCGGCCGTCGGAGAAGATGTCGGCGAGGTTCGACAGGTGGGTCCAGTGGTGGACACGCATCGTGGCGAGGTCGATGTCGGGGAGAGCTGCCGCCGCGGGGGTGGCGCGCTTGGCACCCGGAGCACGGACGACTGCCGGCATCCGGATCGCCGAGCCACCGACGGGGGCGCGTCGTGCAGCCGCCGGCCGAGCGACGGGCGCAACCACCGGCTCTTCTCGCTTGCGGGGCGTGCAGAGGTCGCAAAGCTCAGCATCGAGGCCGTGGATGCATTCGGTCACAGCAGTTGTTCCTCTCGGGCGCAACACGAAAGTCGCACAAACTTCAAGATTACGCGACCCGAGGGCATCACCGGTACAGAAGCGAACGAAGCTCCGACTCCACGGCATGCACCCGGGCCGGATCGATCGTCTCGCCCTGCCGGAAGAGGTCGACGAGACGCGGGTCGACATAGCTGGCGCGGGCAACGGACGGCGTATTGCCGAGCACAGCCGACGCATCGCGCATCGCCTGGGCCACCGCGCGCTTGCGCCCGGTCTCGGAAGCCTTCGGCCCGGATGTCGCCAGGCTGATGGCCGCCGCAGCCGTTCCGTGGAGCGTTCGGAAGTCTTTCGCCGTGAACTCCCCGCCCGTCCGCTCGTGCACGTAGGCGTTGATGTCGACGGCGTGCAGCGGCCTCCACGCCGCGCCTTGCTCGGGCCGGTAGGCGAGGAGCCGAGCACGCCCACCCCGAGACTTGAGTCCGCGGATGATCGCGGCGAGCTCGGGATCCTCGATTTCGCTCTCCCACTCCTGACCGCTCTTCGCCGGAAAGGCCAGCCGGATGCTGTCGCCGCTGACTGTCGCGTGCGAGCAGAGCAGGGTGGACAGCCCGTGGCTGCCGTGGGCGGTCGCGTACTGCTCAGAGCCGACGCGCAGCGAGCCCGTGTCGAGCATGCGGAATGCCGCCGCCAGAGCCCGGAGGCGATCCGGCTCGTCTCGCCGGAGGTCGAGTGTGACGAACCGCCGCGCGGTCGGAAGCGCCTCGGCGAGAGAGAGGGCCCGGTCAAACTTGATCCGGTCTTTCTGCTCGCGCCAGGTGGGGTGGTAGATGTACTGGCGCCGACCGACACCGTCGATACCGGTCGCTTGGATGTGCCCGTTGGGGTAGGGCGCGATCCACACGTCTTTCCACGCGGGCGGAATGGCGAGGGATTCAAACCGAGCACGCAATTCAGGATCCGAGACGGTCACGCCCGCATCGTCACGGTACGTGAACCCGCGGCCGGCCTTGACCCGGGTGACACCCGGTCGGGAGGAGTCGGTTCGGCGCAGTCGAGGCATGCCGACGAGTCAACTCCCCCGCGCCGGAGAACAGCTGCAGGAGCACGACACCCGAGCGAACGACGAAGGCCTCCGACGGACATCGTCGGAGGCCTTTAGCGGCTATGCGCCGTCGTTGCCGATCTTCTTGTCGGCCGCGTCGCGCGCTTCCTGGATCTTGTCGTGGTGCTTACCGCCTGTGGCCTTGTCGGCTGCACTGGCCACGGCATCCAGGATGCTGTCGCTGATGCCCTCCGCCTTGTCGCTCTTGAGGGCGTCGGTGACCTTGTTGTCTTTCAGAAACTCCCGCGCCTTCTTGGTGACGTCGTCGAACCCAGCCATATGCGTTCCTCCCTGAACCGGTCGGCACCTCCGACCCGTGCCGACAATCCTGCACCGACCCGACGCGCGGGTCTAGGCCGACAACTCTTCTCTCAGGCGATGGTCCGGGTACGCCAAAGCGGGTCGGACCCGAAGGCCCGACCCGCTCAGGGTGATGCGTATCTACGACGCGTCAGAGAATTTCGAAGAAGTCGGAAGGACTACTTGTTGATCTTCGTGACGGTGCCGGCGCCGACGGTACGGCCACCCTCGCGGATAGCGAAGCGGAGGCCCTCCTCCATGGCGATCGGCTGGATCAGCTCAACGCTGATCTCAGTCGTGTCGCCGGGCATGACCATCTCGGTGCCCTCGGGCAGCGTGATGACGCCGGTGACGTCGGTGGTGCGGAAGTAGAACTGGGGACGGTAGTTCGCGTAGAACGGGTTGTGACGGCCGCCCTCATCCTTCGAGAGGATGTAGACGTTCGCGTCGAAACCGGTGTGCGGCGTAACCGAACCGGGCTTGACGATGACCTGGCCGCGCTCGACGTCTTCGCGCTTGGTGCCGCGAAGAAGAAGACCGGTGTTGTCGCCGGCCACAGCCTGGTCGAGCAGCTTGCGGAACATCTCGATGCCGGTGACGGTGGTCTTGGTCGTCGGACGGATGCCCACGATCTCGATCTCCTCGTTGACGTTGAGCTGACCGCGCTCGACACGACCGGTGACGACGGTGCCACGACCGGTGATCGTGAAGACGTCCTCGATGGGCATGAGGAAGGGCTGGTCGAGTGCACGGATGGGGTCGGGGACGTTCTCGTCCACGGCCTCCATGAGGTCGGCAACCGACTTGGCCCACTTCTCGTCGCCCTCGAGCGCCTGAAGCGCCGAGACCTGAACGACGGGGGCGTTGTCGCCATCGAAGTCCTGGCTGGAGAGCAGCTCGCGAACCTCGAGCTCGACGAGCTCCAGGATCTCTTCGTCATCGACCATGTCGGACTTGTTCAGCGCGACGACGATGTAGGGCACGCCGACCTGGCGAGCGAGCAGCACGTGCTCACGCGTCTGGGGCATGGGGCCGTCGGTAGCGGCAACCACGAGGATCGCGCCGTCCATCTGAGCCGCACCGGTGATCATGTTCTTCACGTAGTCGGCGTGGCCGGGAGCGTCGACGTGAGCGTAGTGACGCTTCTCAGTCTGGTACTCGACGTGCGAGATGTTGATCGTGATACCACGAGCCTTCTCTTCGGGCGCGTTGTCGATCTGGTCGAACGCGGACGCCGTGTTGAGGTCGGGGTACTTGTCGTGCAGAACCTTGGTGATCGCCGCGGTGAGCGTCGTCTTGCCGTGGTCAACGTGACCGATGGTTCCGATGTTTACGTGCGGCTTGGTCCGCTCGAACTTGGCCTTCGCCACTGTGGGTCCTCCTCAGGACTCGGGAGCAGGTGCCCGGCCGGGCCCGTGAAGGCCCGTCTCCGGGGAACTGCGCTTTGGTGTATTCACATGCTACGCGGTCGAGGCTCGACCCCGCATTTCGGGCGGTGCGCTCTGTGGAGAACGCACCACCCTGGGGTGGGCTACTCGCCCTTGTTCTTCGCGATGATCTCGTCGGCGACAGCCCGGGGGACCTCCGCGTACGACTCGAACGTCATCGAGTAGACGGCACGACCCGAGGTCTTCGACCGCAGGTCACCGACGTAACCGAACATCTCCGACAGCGGAACGCTGGCCCGAACGACCTTCACACCACTGGCGTCTTCCATCGAGGCGATCTGGCCACGACGAGAGTTGAGGTCGCCGATGACGTCGCCCATGTACTCCTCGGGCGTACGTACCTCGACGGCCATGATCGGCTCGAGCAGCACGGGGCTGGACTTGCGTGCAGCCTCCTTGTACGCGATCGATCCGGCAATCTTGAACGCCATTTCAGACGAGTCGACATCGTGAGCAGCACCGTCGAGGAGCAGCGCACGAACACCCACGGTGGGGTAACCGGCGAGGACACCGACCTGCATGGCGTCCTGGATGCCGGCGTCGACCGAACCGATGTACTCGCGCGGAACGCGACCACCGGTGACCTTGTTGACGAATTCATACGTCGACTCGGCCGTGACCTCGAAGGGCTCGAGAGCGATCTGGACCTTAGCGAACTGACCCGAACCACCCGTCTGCTTCTTATGGGTGTAGTCGTAGCGCTCGATGCCCTTTTTGAGCGTCTCGCGGTACGCGACCTGGGGCTTGCCCACGTTCGCCTCGACGTTGAACTCGCGCTTCATGCGGTCGACCAGGATGTCGAGGTGAAGCTCGCCCATTCCCTTGATGACCGTCTGACCAGTCTCGGCGTTGAGCTCGACGCGGAACGTCGGGTCTTCTTCGGCGAGCTTCTGGATGGCGATGGAGAGCTTCTCCTGGTCTTGCTTCGTCTTCGGCTCGATAGCAACCTCGATGACGGGCTCAGGGAAGGTCATCGACTCGAGGACGATCTGCTCGCTCGGGTCGCACAGGGTGTCACCCGTGGTCGTGAATTTGAGACCGATGACAGCGTAGATGTGACCAGCGGTCACGCCATCGACGGGGTTCTCCTTGTTGGAGTGCATCTGGAAGATCTTGCCGATGCGCTCCTTCTTGTCTTTCGTCGAGTTGATCACCTGGGCGCCGGACTCGATGGAACCCGAGTAGACGCGGACGTAGGTGAGACGACCGAAGAAGGGGTGCACCGCGACCTTGAAGGCGAGAGCCGAGAACGGCTCCGACGACTCGGGCTTGCGGATGATGATCTTCTCGGCGTCGCGGACGTCGTGGCCCTCCATGGGAGGCACGTCGAGCGGCGAAGGCAGGTAGTCGATGACGGCATCGAGCATCGGCTGGACTCCGCGGTTCTTGAACGCGGAACCACAGAAGATCGGGTAGAGCTCGGAGTTGACGGTCATCTTGCGGACCGCACCCTTGATCTCGTCGACCGTCAGCTCTTCGCCGGCGAAGTACTTCTCGAGGAGAGCGTCGTCGGACTCGGCGACGGTCTCGAGCAGCTTCGCGCGGTACTCGTCGGCCTTCTCTTTGAGGTCTTCCGGGATGGGCTCGATCTCGTACTTCGCGCCCATCTCGACGTCACCCTTGGCGTCGCCGCGCCAGGTCAGTGCGCGCATCTCGACCAGGTCGACGACGCCCTCGAACGAGGACTCCGCACCGATCGGGAGCTGCATGACCAAGGGCTTGGCGCCGAGGCGGTTGATGATCGTGTCGACGGTGAAGTAGAAGTCGGCACCGAGCTTGTCCATCTTGTTGACGAAGCAGATGCGCGGCACGTCGTACTTGTCAGCCTGACGCCAGACGGTCTCGGACTGGGGCTCGACGCCCTCCTTGCCGTCGAATACGGCGACGGCACCGTCGAGGACGCGGAGTGAACGCTCCACCTCGACCGTGAAGTCGACGTGACCCGGGGTGTCGATGATGTTGATCTGGTTTTTGTTCCAGAAGCACGTCGTAGCAGCCGACGTGATCGTGATGCCACGCTCCTGCTCCTGAGCCATCCAGTCCATCGTCGCAGCGCCGTCGTGGACTTCGCCGATCTTGTGGGTGATGCCCGTGTAGAACAGGATGCGCTCGGTGGTCGTCGTCTTGCCGGCATCGATGTGCGCCATGATGCCGATGTTGCGGACCTTGTTCAGGTCGGTGAGCACGTCCTGTGCCACGGGTTCCTCCGATTGGGGGGTTAGAGAGTGTGGTTACTGCGGGGCGGCGACCCGGTGCCGATCGGCACTGAATCGCCACCCGCAGAGGTGGTGCCAGCGGTGCAGCACTACCAGCTGTGATGTCTTACCAGCGGTAGTGAGCGAACGCCTTGTTCGACTCGGCCATCTTGTGCGTGTCTTCGCGACGCTTGACAGCAGCGCCGAGACCGTTCGACGCGTCGAGGATCTCGTTCATGAGACGCTCGGTCATCGTCTTCTCGCGACGGGCCTTGGCGTAGCTGGTGAGCCAGCGGAGAGCCAGGGTGTTGGCACGGTGAGGCTTGACCTCGACGGGCACCTGGTAGGTGGAGCCACCAACGCGACGCGAGCGGACCTCGAGGGTCGGACGCACGTTGTCGAGTGCCTTCTTCAGCGTGGCGACGGCGTCCTGGCCGTTCTTCGCGGAAACACCGGCGAGGGCGCCGTAGACGATGCGCTCGGCGAGGCCCTTCTTGCCATCAAGAAGGATCTTGTTGACGAGCTGGCTGACGATGGGGGCGCCGTAGACGGGGTCTGCGACGACGGGACGCTTGGGAGCGGGACCCTTACGAGGCATTACTTCTTCTCCATCTTCGCGCCGTAGCGGCTGCGAGCCTGCTTGCGGTTCTTGACGGCCTGGGTGTCGAGGGCGCCACGAACGATCTTGTAACGGACACCGGGGAGGTCTTTCACACGACCGCCGCGAACGAGCACCATCGAGTGCTCCTGAAGGTTGTGGCCTTCACCGGGAATGTACGCGGTCACCTCGGTGCCGTTGGAGAGCTTCACACGGGCGACCTTGCGGAGCGCGGAGTTCGGCTTCTTGGGGGTGGTGGTGTACACACGGGTGCACACGCCACGCTGCTGGGGGTTGGCCTTCAGGGCGGGGGCCTTGGTCTTGACGACCTTCGGCGTGCGTCCCTTTCGGACCAGCTGCTGAATAGTTGGCACTGGTTCTCCTTGACTTGGTACTTCTCGGTGTTCTGGCCGGCCCGGTCGGACGGCTTCCTCATCTCTGGAGCACGACAGTCACACTTCGAAATAACGAAGAGTGGTCGTCGCGCGTCTCCCCCAACCAGCGCACTATGAGTGCACAGCACCTACGACACGCGGTGGGGCCCGATCGGTTCGGCGAGAAGTTCGCCACTCCGAAGAGACGGTTAAACGGGCGCGCCGCTAAGCGCACACCCGAGCAAGACTATCCCGTCGCCAGGGCAAGATCAAACGGGCTCAGCTGCGCTGCCGGCGAACCCGTGCTGCGTCTCGGCCTGACGGGCCTCGGTCGCACGAGCATCGACCTCGTGCTGAACGGCGGCGAGCGCCACGATGGCGAGCGCCGCTGTGACGACGGGGACGGAGTCGGCGAGGGTCGGGGCGGCGACGTGCTGGAGTTCGTCGGCGCGGATCCTGCGCTCTGTCTCTTCGAGGCGGGCGGCTTCGGCGGCGCGACGGGCTGCGGCACGGACACGCAGCATGCGCGTGAGGACGACGGCGGCGATGATCGCCCACACGCCGTTCACGACCGCGGAAGGCCAGGCGCCGTGGGCTGCGACGTTGAGGGAGATGAACAGGGCTCCCACCAGATTGCTGAGCTGATAGACCGGCCCGTTCGACAGTCGTCCGAGTGAGAAGAGGCCGTAGCCGCTGAGGATGACGGCAGCGCCGACCCAGCCCAGGATGGAGAGAAACACGCTCAGATACTCCTTGTCGTGCGAGCGCGACGAAGCAGCCAGGAGATCTCTGGCGCCTCGGGGGAAAGTGCCCGGACGAGAGCCGAGCGACCAATTGTAGGCACGCTCGCAGCGCGGTTTCGACACCCCGAGAGAGGGTGTTTCGACGTGTTTCTCAGCGGCCCTCGCGATGGCGTTCGGCCCGGTCGAGGAGCAGGGTTCCGGCGACCACGATCGCCGCCCAGACGGTGGTCGCGATGACGAAGGTCGACAGGGCATACCGGCCGGTGAACAGCACGAGCCAGACCGCTTCGCTGCGCCTCAGCGAGTAGAGCACCGCCCCGACGGCGAGCATGGCGACGTAGCTGGTGGCCAGTGTGATCAGTGCGGACGCGAGGATCCTGGGCTGTCGCCTTTCGGGCTCGCGCTCGGCGACCCCGAAGCTCCGCGCCAGCACGAAGAAGACGGTCGCCATCGAGGCGAGCACCATGGTCGGCCCGAGCGTCGTGCCCGCATCGGATTCGACGATGAGGTCGCGGCCGGTGACGTAGAAGAGCAGACCGGCGGTGAGCACGGCGAGCGCCAGGTGCGTGACCGTGGCCAGGAAGGCGAGGAGGCCGCGGGACATGAGGTCAGGGTACGCGGGGGTGCGGCGGGTCGTCTGGTCGGCGGGGCCGGTGATTGTCCACGATGTGTTGGTGTTCGGGCTTCGCGACCAGCAGATCGGGGACACTCACGCGCAACGGCGGCAGAGAAATGCCACGGGTCGGTCGATCGGGACCTCCGACCGACCCGTGGCGGCTTGTGCCCCTACTTACCGGCGGCGGTGTCGGTGGAGGAGCTGGCTGAGGCCGCGTCGGCCGCGGTGGAGGTGGTGGACTGCTGCGTCTCTTGGACGGAGTCGGCGTCGGCTAGGGCGTAGACCAGGCCGCCGAAGGTCCAGTTGATCGTGTCGGTCGCATTGACGGAATCAGTCGTCGACTCCCCGCCGGTGTCCGAAGATCCCGCCGCGCTGGTGATGTTGGTCACCAGGAACAGCCGATCTCCGTCGCGCATACCCTGGAGAAACGCCAGGGCCTGGGCATACGTCCCCTGCACAGACACCGTCAACGGAATCGTCGTGAAGTTCGACGGGGTGATCAGCGAATCGGTCGTCGCGATGGGTGCGGAGGGTGTCGCGGATGCGCTCGGGGACGGTGTCGCCGTTGCCTCGCTGGTACCAGTGGACGCCGCGGCAGCGGGCGCGGCTGCGGCCACCGGCGCCACGTAGGCCGAGGCGGACCCGAACTGGATATTGCTCAGCGTTGCCTGGGACGACTTGGCGACGCCGTTCAGCTCGGTGATGAGCGAGCCCGTCTCGACGTCGGCGGGAACGGACTGCTTGAGGTCGGCCAGTTCGCTCTTGAGGTCGTCGAGAGAGTCGTACTGCTTTTTGAGCGAAGTCAGGCTGGTCTGAAGCTGAGCGTTCTGGGCCGTCACCGAATCCTCGGTGGCGCGAGCCGTACTGGCGGCATCGAGTTGGGGCTTGACTCCGAGGAGGAAGCCTCCCGCGACGACCACGATCGCAGCGACAACTGCGGCGATCATCATGAGGCGATTGCGATCCATGATCACTTACCTTCCTTTGTGTAGGCGTTCGAGAAGGCCTTCTCGTCGATGTGGACGACTACGCCTGCCGTATAGACACCGGTCTGCAGCTGGATCGTTCCCGCCTGGGCGTCCGTGTAGCCGGGCAGAGTCGCCAGCTTGGTCAGCCAGGTGGGAACGGACGGGAGCGACGTGCTCGTCGCGGAGAAGGTCAACGTGGCGACACGCTGCCCCTCGAGAGGTGTGGTCGCCTGCGCGTAGGACGCGACTGGCGACGCCGAATCGATCGTGACAGTCGCCAGAGTCATGCCGCTCGGGAGGGTCGCCTGGACCTTGGCGAGGTACGCCGGCCAGTTGATGTCGGTCGAACCGCCGACCTTGCGCGCGGCATCGATGAGGTCGACCTGCCCCTGAGTGGTCTTGACCGCCGAGTACTTCATCGTCTGCGACGCCAGGAAGGACGTCTGGTTCTGGGCCGAGGCGAGAGTCGCCTCGCTCCCCTGGGCGTAGAGTGCGGCGGTCCCACCCGCTACTACGACGAGGATGGCCAGGCCTGCAACGGCTGTCCAGGCGCGACGCACATGAACGGCGGCTCGACGCTCGGCACGAACCTCGGGCGGTAGGAGATCGACTCGCGGAAGCCCGCCGATTGCGATGATCCCGCGATTCGGTTTGGGCTGCTTCGGCGGGGATGCCTCTCCAGCGGTCGGGGGCGCTGCCACCAGGCTTGTCGCCGCCGCGGACGGTGCCGGCACGAGAGGGACGTCCGCGGTCGATCGGCGGGTGCCCTTCGGCGCCTTGGTGCTCTTCGCCGCCTTGGCTGAAGCCGGACCGCGACCTTCAGCAGCGAGCTGCGCCTGCTTGGTTAGATAGAACTTCATGCTGCGCTCCCCAGAGCGAGTCCGAGGGCGACGGTCAACGACGTGACATTCGACCGGACGTCGGCTTCGGACGCCGAGCGCGCGAAGGAGACCCCCTGGAGGGGATCGGCGGCCACCACGGGGATCCGGGTCACCTCGGCGAGGGCCTCGGGAAGCCCTCTTAGTTGAGCGCCTCCTCCGGACAGGACGATGTGAGTCACGTGCTCGGTGGGCCTCGTGTTGGCGTAGTAGCTCACGGTATTGCGAAGGCTTCCAAGCAGCTCGTTGACCGTCTCGAAGATGACGGCGGATGCGGTCTTGTCCTCTTTGGTGGCCGAGCTGGACACGAGACCGAGAGTGCGTTTTGCCCCTTCGGCCAGCTCGCGGGGAATCTCGAGGCGCGAGGCGAGATCGTTGGTGATGTCGTCACCGCCCGATGGGATGAGGCGGACGAACTGGGGAACCCCGTCGGAGACCAGTACCACCGACGTGGTCGAGGCACCGATATCGATCAGCGCGACGGTGCCGGTCAGGCGAGCACGGTTGACGAGCAGGCGTGACACGGCGAAGGGGATGAGGTCGACCCCGACGGCATGGAGACCGGCGAGCTTCGAAGCACGGACGTTGCCGAGCACAGCGTCTTTGACGGCGGCGATGAGCAGGCCGTTGATGACCGGGCCGTGCTCCCCGATGCCCTCCGACACCGGGTAGAAGTCCAGGAGCGCATCAGCAACCGGAATCGGAAGCATGTCCTGCACTTGAAAAGGCAGAGCCTCCTGGATACGGGCCTTGGAGGCCTTGGCGACTGTGAGATCGCGCGCGAGAACCCGCTGATTGCCCATCCCCAAGACCACCTGCTTGCTCTTGAAGCCTGCCTGCGACCAGAGCGCCCTCATACTCTGGGCGACGGTCTGCGGCTCGATGACCTCTCCGCGGCTCACTGAACCGGCGGGCAGCGGTACCTCGCCGAAGCGCACGAGTGTGGGCCTGGCCGAGGTCGGGTTGGCGATCTCCACCGCGCGCAGCGAGGCTGCGCCGATGTCGACGCCGACGATGGACTTGCTCATTGGTTCTCCAAGGACGAAAGGCGGGGGTCGGGCGATGCCGTGGACATCACGAGGCCAGACCGAGCAGTGCGAGGTAGCCGTTCCAGACGGCTGGACCGGCGAAGACGCCGAACCACGCGCCGACGAGCATCCAGGGACCGAAGGGGATCCCGCCCTTCCTCCCCATGCGCTTGAGGGCGATCAACACGATGGAGAACACTCCACCGAAGAGGAAGGCCGAGAAGCCTCCCACGATGAGGGGGCCCCACCCGAGGTATCCCAGGTAGAGGCCAAGGAGGCCGGCGAGCTTCACGTCGCCGAAACCCATGCCTGCCGGGTAGATGAAAGCGGCGATGAAGTAGAAGGCTCCGAGGATCACGAGACCGAGACCGGCGCGGCCGAGGTCCTCCCAGCTGCCGGAAAACAGCGACGAGGCCGCGAGAAGCGTGGCGCCGACCGCGTACGACGGGTAGACGATCCGATCGGGCAGCCGGTGGTGCTCGCCGTCGATGATCCCGAGCGCCATGCTGACGGCCGCGAGGTACAGGAAGGCGGCAATGATAAGGATCCGGGCGACGAGCGGTCCTGACCCGAGCGATTCCGAGCCCACCGGCCAGAACCGGATGGCCACCACGACGAAGAAGACACCGGTGGCGAATTCCACGAGGGGGTAGCGAGCAGAGATGGGCGTGCGGCAGTCACGGCAGCGCCCGCGCAGGACAAGCCAGCTGAGGACGGGCACGTTGTCGAACGGACGGATTCCGGAATGGCAAGTCGGGCACGCGCTCGCCGGGTGCGAGACGGACATGCCGGCCGGTACGCGGTAGACGACGACGTTGAGGAACGAGCCGATGACGAGACCGAAGACGGCGGCGAGGACAGGGAGCACGACGATCATAGGTTCGCTCCTGTCGCCGAGATCGCTGTCTTGGACTCCGTGACCTGGGTGATGCCGTAGGTGGTCGAGACTGGTGAGAGGAACTTTGGCGGCGCCTGGAACGCCAGACGGGAGTCGTACTGATAGTTCTTCGCGTAGCCCGTCACGGTGGTGTCGCCCGAGGTTGTCGCGACGGTGCCGCGGAACTTCTGGGCGATGGCACCCAGCACCGTGAGCTTTCCTTTGGGGTAGTTCCGGTCCGCGTCATAGTTCTGGACGGTGAAGGAGTGGAGCACACTCATGATCGCCGCGTCGATGGTGCGATCCGAGGCTGTCCGGTCGAGCAGCTCCCCTGCATGAGTCGTCGTCACGGGGCGGGTACACGTCGCCGGCTTCCGCGTCGTGCCGCAGTTGTACGTCTCGGTATCTGAGGTCGTGTAGGTCGCGGCCATCGGGTTGTAGACGATCACGTTGTTCTCGCCGATCAGGCCGAGCATGTCCTTCGACGCGTCGGCGTAAAGGACGTCGTCAGTCACGTAGAGGTAGTTGTTCGCCGCAACGGTGACATTCCCCTTGACCTTCCCTTGGACGAAAGCATCCCCGTTGGTGCAGCCGTAGGACGTCGCAGAGGGTGCTACCTCCCCCTTGGCCGGGAAGCCGACCCCGTTACCAGCCGTTGAGCCATCGGCTCCGGTGCACGAGTAGTTCTTGGGAGTTTTCGTGCCCCAGTAGTTCGGGTCGCCGCTACCTGCCGACTGAGGGACGTTCTGGACGTAGATGAGGTTGCTGTCGACCACGGGCATCGTCTGACCACCCGGGCTGCCGAGAGTGCCGCCGGCGGACGAGTAACCGGGAGTGCCGCAGCCGTCAGCCACGCTCCCGCCTGTCACCGGGTTCCCTTTGATGTTGGTGGCAAGGGTCCACGGCGAGTACACCGTCATCTTGCCGTCGGAGGTGAAGTTGATCGTAGTCGGCCCCGAGTAGAGGCAACCGGGTCGAGGCACCGTCGAGGCGGTCAGGTCGGAACGAGTCTCCTGAATCAACGATCCGATGGTCGAAGGCATCTGGACGATGTTCTTGCGCGTGACGACGAGACCAGAGTTGTCGCAAGAGGCGGCCGGAGTCGCGTAGTACGGGGCCGTAGGATTCGCCGAACTGACGGTACTCCCAAAGGTCGCTCCGCAGATGTTCATCGTGTCGTTGCTGTGCGCCGGGCCGCTGATGACGTCGTTCGGGCCGAACTGGATCGTGGTGCAGTTCGGTCGGCTCGCGACAGCCCACCCGTATGCGGCCGTGCAGCCGGAGGTCAGAGCCGGGTCACGGATCTCGTAGTCCGTGAAGTAGAGGAAGTCGAGGAATCCCGACTGCTTTAGGTCGGCAACCACGGTGCGCGTGACATTCCCGACGCGACCGGTGGACTGGAGGCGCAAGACACCGGAGGCCGCGTAGTTCGAATTGTTGACCTGGTAGCGGTAGGTACCCCCGGTCGCAACGGACGGGTCGACTTTCGCCCAGGCGGTCGCAGACGTTCCGGAGTCGGGCCCAAGCCCGAAGGCCGGGTTGTTGTTCGTGCCGACGAAGGTGCTGCCCGCGCTGAACGTGTTGCCGAGAGCGCCGTACCGGCTGTACGAGTTGTCGTTGGCCAGCTTGGATTGGTAGTCCTCGACGCCGGCGTAGGCAGCTGCGCCGGCGGCGTTCCAGTTGGCATCGTAGACAGACTTCTGAGCACCCGAGACGGAAACCGAGACGATGGCGCCGCTCATGAGCATGAGGACGGTACCGAGGATGATGACGGTGGCCAACGCCATACCGCGCTCGTCGTCGCGTGCGCCGATGACACGGAGGAGGCGCCCTCCAATGCGTGCCCTGAGAAGCTTCAACATCAGTTCGTCCTAGCGACGTTCAAGTTGGGGAGGCCGACCGTGTTGGTCAGCAGAGTCGATTGGTTGGCACTCGAGGACGCACCGAACTGCAGCGAGACGGTGACGGCGGCGACGTTCGACACCTGAGGGATGGCCACAGCGCCGACGACCGTAGGAATCGCTGCCCCGGTCGAGTCGAGGTAGGTAAAAATCTTTGGGCCGCCCGCCGCGGGAAGGACCACGGGCGTGCCGAGGATGCGACTCGTGCAGGACGTCGTGCACGTCAGCACCGATGGGAACGTGTAGAAACCATCGGACAGACTCGCCGTCCAGGTCCGTTCGACGAGATTCTTCGTCGTCGCATCGACGAAGAACTGGACGCGGATAGGTGCCACACTGCTCGACGCCAGGTTCACGTACGAGTAGACGGTGATGGCATTGTCGGTCGCCTGGACGAATGCCGGGTCAGGAAGAGACTGTCCCGCCACCACATTCGTGGAGGCCCCGCGCAAGACGCGTGTGACCTCGTCCATCGAGTTGGCGGCAGTGCGGTTCGTCGCGTCGATGGCGCGGTTCGTGATGTTGGCCCGGCTCGCGTTGACGAGGAAGCCACCGGTCATGGCGAGGAGGAAGCCGAAGACCGTCATCGAGACGAGCAGTTCGGCGAGCGAAAGCCCTTGCTCGGATGTTTGCCGATCGACAATGACGGAGAGACGGCGGCGGATGGCGCGCATCACGGCGTCACCCCTCTCGGGTCGAGTGTGACGGTGCTGCCGTTGACGGTCCCGCCGGTCAAGACGGCGTTCGACCCGGGCGTGATTCCGAGGAGACCGCCCAATGTCGAGAACTTCCAGGTGCCGAACGGAAGCGCGAGAACGGGCGATCCGGAGACCGCGTTGAAGGTGTACTGAACGCCGGTCTGGCAGCCAGGGTCGCCATTCGCCGTCGAGTTGACCGAGGTTGCGATGATGCCCGTGAGTCCGAGGGTATCCGGCAGCTTCACTACGCCCATCGGGATGTTGACCGGTGAGGTCAGCGCGCCCGGAGCTCCCCCCGTGGTGAAGCCCACACCGACCTTGCCGGCGGCGTTCTTGGTAGTCCAGTTTGCCGGATCCACGTTGAGGCAGGACGCGATCGGCTTGTTGGCTTTGTCGGTGAGACCGTTTGGCACGAGGGCTCCGGTCTCGTACGTGTAGGACGAGAAGGGAAAAAGAGCGACCGGGTTCGTGCTGCCGGGCTGGAAGGAGTCGATCCCGCCCGTCGTGGAGTTGAAGGTGAGGTCGAGGTCCGTCGGCAGCGACGCAGTGCCCGAGTAGTTAGAGGCGTAGTTGAGCTTGAAAGTCGCGGCCGTATCGTAGGTGAACGGCACGGTGGTCGCAGTGCCAGCGACCGCCACGGCAGGGGTAAAGGATGGGTTGGCGACCTGGTTGATATCGATCCCGTTGGTCTTGGTGATCGAAACCTTGTAGTTGCCGGGCTTGACCTTAAGCGCATAGGTGCACCCGTTGGCGTCCGTGACCGACGGCGCGGCCACCGCGTCGGCGCCGTTCGGAGTGGTCGACGTCGGGGCGATCGTCACCGCGACGCCGGGCAGGCCGGCACCGTTCGCACCGGTGACGGCGACGATGATCGTGCCCAGGTTCGGGTCGTTGATACGACTGTTCGGGGCCAGGACGGTGGACGAAGAGACCGAGCCGGATCCTCTTTGCCCGTCCCACGTCACGTTGTCGCGAATGGTCTTGAACTGGAGAGTCCCCGTGCCGGATCCGCAGGCACTGGTCGCGGTCGAGGAACTGTTCCACGCAACCGTTCGAGTGAGGTGATAGGTCGTGCCCTGAACGGTGGTGTCCCACTTCTTGCTCTGCACGGAGAAGACATCGGCGACCGAGCGCTGGAGGTCGAGATCCTGCGCGATCAAATTGGCCGCGGTGGTGCGTGCGCGGCCGTCGCGGGTCAGGAGGAGCGAGTTCGTGATCGTGGCGGCGACGCCGACGGCAATCATCGAGAAGACCATCATCGCGATGATGACCTCGACGAGGCCGAGGCCGGCTTCGGGGTCGCGGTCGACGATGGCGCGGAGTCGGCGGGCGATGCGGTTCATTCGAGGTCACCTCCTTTGGGCGGTCTTGGAGCGGGCCAAGGGGCGGGGAAGCCGGACTGCGCCGGCATCCCCGCCTCTAGCGAGTTACGGGGCTGAGGGAGCCGTACAGGTACCCGGAAGGGTCCCGGAGAGCTTGGTTACTCCGCTGGTGTCGGTCGCGTAGTAGACAGTGCCCGTCGAGCTCTTAGCAGCGATGCAAAATGTGTTGCCTGTCGTGGCCTTCTTGAGGGTGATGAGGCCGGTCGTGGAAGTGTTGCGGGTGTAGCCGGCGTCGGACATTCCCGTGATGCCGCTGATGTCGCTCGTCGAATCGGGGACGTTGCCGCTGGTGGTCTGAATGGAAACAATCGCTGTTTTGGCGTTGGTCAAGTCGGACTGCACGTTGGAATCTTTGGCGTTGTTCTGCACACCGAGGTACACGGGGATCGCGATCGCGGCGAGGATGCCGATGATGATCACGACGACCAAGAGCTCGATGAGCGTGAAGCCCTTCTCGGCGTCCTGGGTGAGGTACTTACGGCGAGCGTTGAGCTTGCCCATGAGCTGCGCGTGCATGCGAGTTCCGTTTCTGGGAGGGGAGATTGGGAGGCGATTCGGCGGCAAGCCCTGCCTGCCATCTACGACGTTATGTGCGCGTTGCGGGGTACAGAATCCCGCGTCCGGGGGGTTTAGGTGGTTTGGTTGTCCCCAGTCCGGGGCGGTGTTGGTCCTACACGGTGAAAGGGCGGCCCCGCCAATGCGGGACCGCCCTTTCAAGTCACGGTGACTAGGAGATCGTGCAAGGAGTCGTAGAGACGCCCGCGCTAGACGTCGCGTAGAAGGTCTTCCCACCCTTGCTGACACCGATGATGCAGAAATCGCCCTTGTTGCTGACTGGGCCGTAGTTCAGGGAGGTGGTGCTGTCCGAGAAGGTCGCGCCGGCATCGCTGTAAGCAGTCGCCACGGTCGAGACGGCGGGGAAGGAGTTGCTTGTGATCACAGCCGAGAACTTGTCCGGGAGCGAGCCGTTGGTGGTCTGAAGGCTGACCACGGCGGTCTTCAGGTTCGTGATGTCGGACTGGGTACCCGAGTTCTTGGCGTTGTTCTGAACGCCGAGGTACACGGGGATCGCGATCGCGGCGAGGATGCCGATGATGATCACGACGACCAGGAGCTCGATGAGCGTGAAGCCCTTGTCGGCGTCCTGGGTGAGGTTCTTACGGCGAGCGTTGAGCTTGCCCATGAGCACTGCGTACATTTTGAATCCTGTCGAGGGAGGGAGGGGTGATCGAGGAGGCAAGCCCTGCCTGCCGAGATAGACGCTACGAGCGCGGGATCGGGGGGAGAATCCCGCATCCGGGGGGTTTCTCAGCAAACCCTGGCCCCAGTTAGGGGTAAGAGAACCCCCGATCAGGGGCCAGTTAGCCGTGAGCGGCCAAAGAAAAAACCCCGGCACCCCGTGGGGCACCGAGGCTTGGACAGCTCTCACGTGATGGGTCAGGGCGCGGAGGTGACATTCGTCGTCGAGAACAGGCCGGCGGTCGTGCAGGAGCCCTTGGCGACTCCGAGCAAATCGGTCGCCGCGAAGCTCTTGCCCGACTTCGAGATTCCGAGGAGGCAGTAGCTCGTGCCGTTCGGGTAGAAGGTCAGGCTCGTCGTGCTGGAACCGAGTGTCGCCCCGGCCTGACTGGTGGTGGTGTCGAACGCCGCCGTGGGAGTCCAGGTCGTCTTGGACGCGGCCAGCGCCGAACCGTTGCTCGTCTGGATGCTCACCGCAGCCGTCTTTAGGTTGGTGAGGTCCGACTGAACGCCGGAGTCCTTCGCGTTGTTCTGCACGCCGAGGTACACGGGGATCGCGATCGCGGCGAGGATGCCGATGATGATCACGACGACCAAGAGCTCAAGTAGCGTGAAACCTCGGTCGGGATCCTGAAGCACTGTTTTTCGGCGCCGCTGGAGGGCGGTGAGGAGCGTGGTCACAAAGGGTCCGTTCGGGTGGCGGGAGAAAGGGCGAGCCGGGCTCAGTGGATCAGCGACGTGATCTGGAAGATCGGCAGGTAGAGGGCGACGATCATGCCGCCGACCACGACGCCGAGGAAGGCGATCAGGAGCGGCTCGATGAGGGACGTGAGCGCCTCGGTGGTCGCCTGCACTTCGGCGTCGTAGAAGAGCGCGATCTTCTCGAGCATGGTTTCGAGGGATCCTGCGTCTTCTCCGACCGCGATCATCTGCGTGACCATGGCGGGGAACACCCCGGCCTCCGACAGCGGCACGGCGATCGACTCGCCCTGGCGGACCGACTCGGCGACCGTGACGAGGGCCTTCTGCAGCACGTAGTTGCCCGAGACCTCCCCCACGATGCGGAGGGCGGTCAGGATCGGCACACCGGCACCGATCATGTTCGAGAAGTTGCGGCTGAAGCGCGCGATGGCGATCTTGCGGATCAGCGGGCCGAAGACCGGCAGCTTGAGCTTGAGCGGGTCGACGACACTGCGGACCTTCTCCGTGTTCTTGTTGACGCGCCACCAGGCCGAGAAGGCGAGGAGCACGACAGCCCCGATGGGAACGACGTAGACCATCGCGTGCGAGGCGTAGACGAGCAGCTGAGTCGGCAGGGGAAGCTTGCCCCCGAGCGACGCGAACATGCTGCTGAAGATCGGCACGATGAACGTCAGCATCACGATGACGGCGATGATCGACATCGCCAGCACGACGACCGGGTAGGTCATCGCCGACTTGATGGTGCCGGTCAGCTTGACCTCCTTCTCGAAGTTCGTCGCGAGCGAGTCGAGGGCCGAATCGAGGAACCCGCCCGTCTCACCGGCGCGGACCATGTTGATCATGATCGGCGGGAGGTACTGCGCGTGCTTGCCGATGGCGTCGGAGAACGACACACCGGTCTCGACGTCCTCGCGCACCTCGGTGAGGATCTTCGCGAGCTTCTCGTTCTCGGTCTGCTCGGAGAGGATCGAGAGGGTACGCAGCAGCGACAAACCCGACGAGATCATCGTCGACATCTGCCGGCTCATGATCGCGAGGTCTTTGAGCTTGACGCCCTTCGAGAAGCCGGGGATCGAGATCTCGCGCTGGAGGCCCGTGCTGCTCGACTCCGAGATCGCGATCGGCGCGACGCCCATGGTGCGGAGGCGCGAGACGACGGCGCCCTCGCTGGACGCCTCGACCTTGCCCTTGACGACCTTGCCGGCGGAATCGCGCCCCCGGTAGGCGTAGGTCAGACTGGCGGCCATCAGTGCTCACTCCTCGAGAAGGCGTCACCGAAATCGATGCCGCCGGCGTCCATGCCCGTGCCGGCGCCGGTGTCGGTGCGCGTGACGAGGCGGTGGAAGCCCTCTTCGTCGTGCACCTTCTCCATGGCCGCCTTGAGCGTGATCTTTCCGGTGTTGACCAGGTCGGCGAGATCCTGGTCCATGGTGTGCATGCCGAGTTCGCGGCCGGCCTGCATCGACGACGAGATCTGGTACGTCTTGCCCTCGCGGATGAGGTTGCCGACGGCCGGGGTCATCATCATGATCTCGGTCGCCACGATGCGCCCGCGGCCCGTGGCCCGAGGAACGAGCGTCTGGCAGACGACGCCGCGCAGGGTGGCGGCGAGCTGCGTGCGCACCTGATCCTGCTGGTGCGGCGGGAACACGTCGATGACGCGGTCGATGGTCTGCGCGGCATCCTGCGTGTGCAGGGTCGCGAAGACGAGGTGGCCGGTCTCGGCGGCGGTCAACGCGACCGAGATGGTCTCGAGGTCGCGGAGCTCGCCGATGAGGATGACATCAGGATCCTGGCGCAGCACGTGCTTGAGCGCGTTGGCGAAACTGTGCGTATCTGCGCCCACCTCCCGCTGATTGACCAGGGCCTTCTTGTGGGTGTGCATGAATTCGATCGGGTCTTCGACGGTGACGATGTGGTCGGCTCGCGTCTCGTTGACCAGGTCGATCAGGGCCGCGAGAGTCGTCGACTTTCCGGATCCGGTCGGTCCGGTCACGAGGACGAGCCCGCGGGGCAGACCGGCGAACTTGCCGATGACCGGGTCCATGCCGAGCTGGTCGAGCGTCTTGATCTCGGTGGGGATGAGACGGAACACGGCGCCGAGCACGCCGCGCTGCTGGTAGAAGTTCACGCGGAACCGCGACTCGGGCGAGAGCGTGTAGGCGAAGTCGAGCTCGAGCTCGGTGTCGAATTGATCCTGGCGGTCGGCCGTCAGGAGGCTGGCAAGGGCCTGCTGCACCTTCGCGCGATCCCACGGCTCCGGCGACATGGCCGGCTGGAGGTGCCCGTCGACCCGGATGGTGGGAGCGGCGTCGACCGTGATGTGGAGGTCGGACGCGCCCTGGTGCACGACCTGGCAGAGAGCCTCGATCAGCTCTTTGTCGGCGTCGGTGCGAGCGTGGTGGCTGAGCTCGATGCCGGCGGTAGCGCCCAGGGGGTCGAATGTTGCGGTGGCTGGCGCGGATCCTGCGCTCTCGATGCGGTGGACCGGAGCGGCGGGAGCCGGGGTGAACGGGGTCGTCGCGGGGACGGCCGCCGGCGCCGGGAACGACGACGTCGGCCACACCGGAGCGTCGGTCGGAGCGGGGAGGTCGAACACCCGGGGCGAGTCGGGCGCCGGCGGGAGGCCGGCGGAGCGGGAGTCGAGCATCGCGGCGGACGCCGGAACGACCAGGTCGGGGAACGCCGTCACGCCCGGCGACAGCGGCGACGACGGCTGCTCGCGAGCCCAGCGCCGGCTGCCGACGGGGGCGGGCGTCCAGCCACCGGCGGGAGTCGTATCGGCGGCGTCGTCGAGGGAGTACACGGGACGCGAAGTGCCGTTCGGCGGCGTCTGCGGATCGTAGAGCGAGTCACTCATCGTGGGTGTCCGTTCGTGGGGGTGATCGTGATCGTGCGTGGCCCAGCGCCACGTCGGGGTCGCCCTGGCTCGCGCCACGGCGGTGTCGGGGTCTAGGCCACGACGCGGAGGATCTCTTCGACGCTGGTGAGGCCCTGCTTGGCCTTCTCCCAGCCGTCCTGGCGGAGCGTGAGCATGCCCTGTTCCTGAGCGAGCCGCGCGATTTCGGCGCTGGAGGCGCGTTTGACGGCGAGACGCTCGATGTCTTCGGAGACCGCCATGACCTCGTGAAGGGCGACGCGGCCGCGGTAGCCGGTGTTGGAGCACGACTGGCAGCCGACGGGCTCGAACACGACCGGCGGCGCGAGATCGGGGTCGATGTGGAACTTGAGCGCGTTCAGGTGCATCGGCGTGTACTCGGCGGGGCGCTTGCACCGGTCGCAGAGCCGACGCGCGAGACGCTGGGCGACCACGCAGTCGAGCGCGGAGCCGACGAGGAACGGCTCGATGTCCATCTCAGTCAATCGGACGATAGCGCTCGGGGCGTCGTTCGTGTGAAGCGTGGAGAGCACGAGGTGCCCGGTGAGCGACGCCTCGATGGCGATCTGCGCCGTCTCGTGGTCGCGGATCTCGCCGAGGAGGACGACGTCAGGGTCGGAGCGGAGAATGCTGCGCAGAGCGCTGGCGAACGTGAGGCCGGCCTTCGGGTTGACCTGCACCTGGTTGATTCCGGGCATGCGGTACTCGACCGGGTCTTCGACCGTGATCACATTGATCTCGGGCCGCGCGACCGCGTTGAGCGTCGTGTACAGCGTCGTCGACTTGCCCGAGCCGGTCGGGCCGGTGACGAGGATCATGCCGTAGGGCTTCGAATACGACTCGGCGAAGACGTCGAAGTTGCGCTCGAGCATGTTGAGGTCGCGCAGACTCATCGAGGTGTTCGAGTTGTCGAGTATTCGCATGACGACCTTCTCGCCCCACACCGTGGGGAGGGTCGCCACGCGGAGGTCGATCTGCCGGTTGCCGTGGCGAACCGACATGCGGCCGTCCTGCGGGCGGCGACGCTCGGCGATGTCGATCTCGCTCATGATCTTGAGGCGCGAGATGACGCCGTTCTGGATGCTCTTGGGCGCCGGCTGCATCTCGTGGAGCACGCCGTCGATGCGGTAGCGGACCCGCACCTCGTTCTCGCCGGGCTCGATGTGGATGTCGGAGGCCTGGTCGGTGATCGCCTGGCTGACCAACAGGTTGACGAACCGGACGATCGGCACGTCGTCGTCAGGACTGCCCGCGATGTCCATCGCGCTCTGATCCTGGACGGTGTTCTCCTCCTCCAGCGTGGAAGTGAGGTCGTTGAGCTCGTCGTCGGCACGGATGTAGCGGTCGATGGCGGTCTTGAGATCGCCCTTCTCCGCCATCACCCATTCGATGGGCATCCGCGAGGCGGCGCGCACGTCGTCGAGAGCGAAGACGTTGCCGGCATCGCTGACGGCGACGAGCAGGAGACCGCCTTGGATGGAAATCGGCAGCGCGCCGTGACGCCGGGCGATCGCGGCGGAGACCATCGTGACGGCGTTGCGGTCGACCGGGTAGTCGACGAGCTCGACGAACGACATGCCCGCCGCCTGAGCGCGCGCCTTCGCGATCTGCAGCTCGGAGACGACACCGCGCGCCAGGAGGTCGCGAACGCTCGCCTCTTCGTCGGCCGGATTGCTCATCAGGTCGAGCTGCTCGATCGGCAGAAGACCGTGCAAGATCAGGATCTCGGTCATCGACGCCATGCGGAACCTCCTAGGACAGGGGGCCGCGAACGGTGCACGCGACCGAGCCCGCCATGGGGAGCGGACCAGGCAAGTGTCACCCGATCGCCGTGCGGGGTACACGTCCCAATCGGAGTGGCACCCGTTGGGGGCGCGCCCCGCACCGCTTGAGGGCGCGGCGGATCCTGGGTCTCGCCCCTGCCTCCTACAGCTCCTTGAGCAGAGTGACCGATCGGTTGATAGGCGTGAACCCGAGGCCGGCGTAGAGCCCTGTCGCACCGGTCGGGCTCTCGGAATCGACGTCGAGGGTCGCGTGCGAGAGCCCGGCGTCGCGAAAGGAGCGCATCGTGTGGTTGAGCAGCGCCTGCGCGACCTTGCGGCCTCGCCACCCGCGGCGCACCCCCACGTAGTCGATGTAGCCGAAGGAGTGCCCGGCTGCCGCCCACTCCTCCTCGTTGACGCTCGAGAGCACGAAGGCGACGACCTCGTCGGTCGCCGGGTCGACCGCGACGAACGAGAGGTCGGGCCGAGCGGTCGGCAGGGCCCGGTCGGCTTCCCAGTCGGAGACCGGGGTGGCCTGCGATCCCCAGTGGTCACGGAAGACGTCGTTCCGCGCGACACGCGTCTTCTCGGACCATCCCGGGCCGGATCTATGCCATCCATCCTGCCGCTTTTCGGCCGATCGGACGTCCGCTGGAAATGCAGCGGCCCCCGCGCACTCTCGTGCACGGGGGCCGATGCCTTTTAGATGCTAGGGGAGGTCGATGGGCGCAGGGTCCGACTCGATCGCGCCGGTCGATTGCGTCACCACGAGACCGGTCACCTTCGGCACGACTATCTGCGTATCGGTGGCAGCGGAGGCGATGCGCTTGACGGCGACGAGCCGATCGGCGTCGTCACGCACCAGGATAAGGGCCCCCGGCGTGCCGACAAGAGTCACGACGGCCGAGGACACGCCGCTCCGGACGGACATGACCTGCGGCGTCGCGGGAACCAGAGCGCCCGCTCCCACGAGAACATTCACTCCGCGCGACTCCGCGATCGCGCCCGAGATCATCCCTCGGACACTGACGAGGTAGGTGGCCTTGGCCGTCGCAGCGGGGAAGACCACTTCGCCTCGGCTGCCTCGCAGCGGTGCGGATGCGACCTCATGACCGAAGAAGTCTCGGACCACGATCATGCTGTCGGCAGGCGCGTTCGAAGTCGCGACCCGGATCCTGACCCGCCCCTCCTCGGCGAGGGCGTTCTCGAGCGTCGGTGTCTCGATGGGGCTGACGGTCGAAGCCCCGGTGTTGACGAGGAACGGGGTCGAACCCGATGTGACGCCGTAGCGCTGGACGAGTGTGAAGCGACGCTCGGACGGGGCGTCCTGGGTGTTCCAGGTGGCGCCGACACGAGCCGGACCTTCTCCGGCGGTGATGAAGCTGTGACCTATTTCTCGGCCACGGGCATCTCGGACGATCAATTCGGCGCCAGGCCTCGTCTCGGCCTCCAGGGTGAAGGAATTCCGACCCACTGGAGTGATGGAGGAGATGACCGGAGCGTCGAGGTGGTCGGCCGTGTTGTCGACCTCGAGTTCGCCGGACACGGCCGCGCCGGCCCCCTCGCCGACCATGGCGACGAGACGGCTGACGGCGCCACGTCGAACCGGGACATCGACGTACGTGCTGGCGGAGGCGATCGACACCGTCACGCGCTCTCCCGACTCGAGGTTCGTGACTGTGAGGCCCTGGCCCCGAGGGCCGTCGCCGCGAACCAGGACACGGGCCGTCTCGCCGTCGAGCTCCCTGAGCTGAAAGGTGGTGAAGGTGAAATCCGGTTTCTGGTCGGCGGCCACGGACAGCGCCGATGGCGCCGGGACGGACGCCGCCTGCGCCGGGACGGACGCGCCGAGGGGCGCAAGGACGAGCGCGATGGAAGCCGCTCCGAGGAGACCGTGTCGTTTGTTCATCAGATGATCTTTCGTCAGGAGGAAGGGATGGCGTTCAGGGGCCATCAGGACGTCGGGATGTCGATGTCGTCGCGGAACGAAGTCGCCCCGCCGAGGGACTGCGAGATGAAGAGCTCATCCGACAGGACGGTGGCCGAGGTGACCAGGGTGGCCACTCCCTTAGCCCCGGCCATCTTGAGCGCCAGGACGTTGTCGTTCGGCCCTGTGATGGTGACGATGGCGTGAGGGCGAGCCGTGACGCGAACGGCCACGCGCGCGCCGCTTCGCGTGACGTCGACGACGCGAGGAGCGTCGAGAGCGGTCTCTTCGGAGGTGAAGCCGGGGCGGAACCAGCGTGTGACGGAGCGCTTGTCTCCGCTGACGGCCTCCACCGAGTAGTCGGTCGCTATCGAGGGCGTCGGAATCGTGAGGGTCGTCTGCGTGTCTGCCCGCCTCGCACTTGCGACGATGTTGTTGCTCCGGTCGCGGATGACGATGCGGTCGTTGTCTGCCTGCGTGGTGACGGTGACGACCGTCCTGCCCCCTGCCGACCGGTACGTCACATCGGGACGCGCGGGACCTGTCGTGGTGAAGTTCGTGGTGCCGGTCTTGCCCGTGTGGGGGCCCGCCGCGGATGCCTCGAATGGTCCGTCGCCGGGATGGACGACCGTGTGAGTCCAGGTGCCGGACTCGGGGACGGGCAACCAGGTGTACGGCATACCGCCACCGGGCTGCCCGACATGGACCCGGCCGCCGGCCGTGCCGTTGCCCGTGAGCGTGACGGTGTCGGTTGCTCGGTCGTAGTCGACGACGTCGATACGCAGCTGTTGGGGCACGATGTCGAGCTGCACCTCGGCGGCGTCGGTCTCCTGCTCGCCGTCTGCCGTCGTGAAGACAGCTTCGACGTCGACGCGCTTGACCGGCATCACGTCGGCCGTGCAGCTCGCGTAGGCCTCCTCGCCACCCCACTCGGCGGGCTGCGTGCTGCGGCAGAGCTCGTCACCGCTCTTCGTGCGGACGATCAAGGTGGCGCCCACGTGCGATTTCTCGGACGAGAGAACGAAGAACGTCGGAGTTCGGTCGTCCGTCTCGGCGAAACCCTGTGTCGTCGAGTCGCTGTTCTGTTCGCCGCCGATCTCCCAGATGACGGGAGCGGTGTCTGCCCAGGAGCCGCTGGCCGGTGTGTCGGCGAGAGCCCCGGAGGCGGGCAGGAGAGAGGCGGCGAGGACTACGGATGCTCCGAGACAGGAGATGAGTGAGGGTTTCATGGCTTCTTTCGATCAGCGAGAAAGCGAAAGGATCACGGTCGGTGGCGTCGCTCGAGGCGATGAGGCACCACTGGCGACCAGGTGCATTCTCTGAGAGGACCAGGTACCGCACGGACAACGCGACACCAGGAAAGCCAATCATGACATACAACATATTATCTCTGGCTGATGGCATCGGTTAACGAGAGAGGGCCCCGCCGCATGACGCGACGGGGCCCTGACTGTGCTGCTCGTTAGTTGTACGTACCCGGCGTGAAGTCGTCGCTCGAGAACGAGTCGAAGTCGACGAAGCTGAGGTCAGCCTCGTTGAACGACGCGTCGTCGGTGAAGACACGGTTCGGGTAGCGCTCGGCCTTTGCCTCTTCGGTGGCCTCGACGGCCACGTCGCGGTAACGGCTGAGGCCGGTACCGGCCGGGATCAGCTTTCCGATGATGACGTTCTCTTTCAAGCCCATCAGCGGGTCGGACTTGCCCTCCATGGCGGCCTGCGTGAGCACACGCGTGGTCTCCTGGAAGGAAGCGGCCGACAGCCACGACTCAGTCGCGAGCGAGGCCTTGGTGATTCCGAGGACCTCCTGACGAGCCGAAGCCGTCTTCTTGCCCTCGGTCAGAGCCGCACGGTTGATCTCGTTGTAGCGCATCCGGTCGACGAGCTCACCGGGGAGCAGGTCGGTGTCGGCGTGGTCGACGACGGTGACCTTGCGGAGCATCTGACGAACGATGACCTCGATGTGCTTGTCGTGGATCGGCACACCCTGCGAGCGGTAGACGTCTTGGACGCCACCGACGAGGTGCTGCTGAACCGCACGGACGCCCTTGACTCGCAGGACCTCCTTCGGGTCGACCGCACCGGCGATGATCTGCTGACCGAGCTCGACGTGCTGACCGTCTTCGATGAGAAGGGTCGAACGCTTGAGCACCGGGTAGATCACCGGCTCGTCGCCGTTGTCGGGCGTGAGGATCACGCGACGTGCACGATCGGTGTCTTCGATCTGCACACGGCCGGCGCTGTCGGCGATCGGCGACGCACCCTTGGGGGTACGGGCCTCGAAGAGCTCCGTCACGCGGGGAAGACCCTGCGTGATGTCGTCAGCCGAAGCCGAACCACCGGTGTGGAAGGTACGCATGGTCAGCTGCGTGCCAGGCTCACCGATCGACTGGGCCGCGATGATGCCGACGGCCTCTCCGATGTCGACGAGGTTGCCGGTTGCGAGCGAACGTCCGTAGCACTTCGCGCAGACACCGACGGCCGACTCACACGTGAGGACGGAGCGCACCTTAATGGTCTCGACACCCGCGGCGACCAGCTGGTCGATCAGGACGTCTCCGACATCGGCGCCGGCCTCGGCGACGACCGTGCCCTTGGGGTCGACCGCGTCGGCCGACAGGGTGCGGGCGTAGACGGTGTTCTCGACCGTTGCATCGCGGACCAGGACGCCGTCGGTGCCAGGAGCAGCGATGGGCATCTCGAGACCGCGCGAGGTACCGCAATCGTCTTCGCGGATGATGACGTCCTGCGAGACGTCGACGAGACGACGAGTCAGGTAACCCGAGTCGGCCGTACGGAGAGCCGTGTCGGCCAGACCCTTACGAGCACCGTGCGTCGCGATGAAGTACTCGGCGACCGACAGACCCTCGCGGTACGAGGAGATGATAGGACGAGGGATGATGTCACCCTTCGGGTTGTTCACCAGACCACGCATACCCGCGATGTTGCGGACCTGCAGCCAGTTACCACGAGCACCCGACGTCACCATGCGGTTGATGGTGTTGTTCTTCGGGAAGTTCGCACGCATCGCAGCAGCGACCTCGTTGGTCGCCTCCGTCCAGATCTTGATCAGGTCGGCGCGACGCTCGGCGTCGGAGATGAGGCCCTTGTCGAACTCGCCCTGCACAGCCGCAGCCTGCTTCTCGTAACCCGCGACGATCTCCGGCTTGCCGGGAGGCGTGAGGATGTCGGAGAGAGCAACGGTGACACCGGAACGCGAGGCCCAGTAGAAGCCCGCGTCTTTGATGTTGTCGAGAGCTGCCGCGACGGCGACCTTAGGGTAACGCTCGGCGAGGTCGTTGACGATCGTCGAGAGGACGCCCTTGTCGGTGACCTCCTGGACGAACGGGTAGTCCTCGGGGAGAGCCTCGTTGAAGATGGCGCGACCCAGAGTGGTCTCGACCAGGGTGGTGTCACCCTCGACGTAACCGGCGGGAGCGTCGCCCTCGGCGAAGGTCAGACCCGGGATGCGGATCTTCACGACGGCGTTGAGGTCGAGCGAGTGCTGATCCTTGGCCAGGATGGCCTCGGAGACGGACGAGAACGCGCGGCCCTCACCCGTGGCACCCTCGGTGACCGTCGTCAGGTGGTGCAGACCGATGATCATGTCCTGTGCGGGCAGGGTCACCGGACGACCGTCGGACGGCTTCAGGATGTTATTCGACGCCAGCATCAGGATGCGGGCCTCGGCCTGGGCCTCGACGCTCAGCGGGAGGTGGACAGCCATCTGGTCGCCGTCGAAGTCGGCGTTGAACGCCGCGCAGACGAGCGGGTGCAGCTGGATGGCCTTGCCCTCGACGAGGAGAGGCTCGAAGGCCTGGATGCCGAGACGGTGCAGCGTGGGCGCGCGGTTCAGCAGAACCGGACGCTCGCGGATGATCTCTTCGAGGACGTCCCACACCTGCGGGCGCGAACGCTCGACCATGCGCTTGGCGCTCTTGATGTTCTGAGCGTGGCTGAGGTCGATGAGGCGCTTGATGACGAACGGCTTGAAGAGCTCGAGAGCCATCTGCTTGGGCAGACCGCACTGGTGCAGCTTCAGCGTCGGTCCGACGATGATGACGGAACGACCCGAGTAGTCGACGCGCTTTCCGAGGAGGTTCTGGCGGAAACGACCCTGCTTTCCCTTGAGCATGTCGCTCAGGGACTTCAGGGCGCGGTTGCCGGTACCCGTGACGGGGCGACCACGGCGGCCGTTGTCGAACAGTGCGTCGACGGCCTCCTGCAGCATCCGCTTCTCGTTGTTGACGATGATCTCGGGAGCACCGAGGTCGAGCAGACGACGAAGACGGTTGTTGCGGTTGATCACACGACGGTAGAGGTCGTTGAGGTCGGAGGTGGCGAAACGGCCACCGTCGAGCTGCACCATGGGGCGGAGCTCGGGCGGGATGACCGGGACGACCTCGAGGACCATGGCGGCCGGTGAGTTGCCGGTCGACAGGAACGACGACACGACACGGAGACGCTTGATGGCGCGGATCTTCTTCTGACCCTTGCCGTTCGCGATCTGGTCGTGGAGGATCTCGGCCTCGGCCTCGAGGTCGAACGACTGGAGACGCTTCTGGATCGCCTCGGCGCCCATGTGGGCCTCGAAGTAGATGCCGAAGCGGTCCTGGAGCTCGTGGAAGACGGCGTCTTCCGGCTTCAGGTCGCCGACCTTGAGGGTGCGGAAGTCTTCCCAGACGCGCTCGAGACGGTTGATGTCTTCGTCGAACGCCTTGCGCGTCTGCGACATCTCCTTCTCGGCACCGTCTTTTGCACGACGCTTCTGGTCGCTCTTGGCGCCTTCCGCCTCCAGGGCGGCCAGGTCGTCTTCGAGCTTCTTCAGACGGTCGGCGATGCGGGTGTCGCGCTGCGACTCGAGCTGCTTGATCTCGAGACGGAGCTCGTTTTCAAGACCCGGCATGTCAGCGTGACGACCCTCGTCGTCGATCGAGATGACCATGTAGGCGGCGAAGTAGATGACCTTCTCGAGGTCTTTCGGCGCCATGTCGAGCAGGTAGCCGAGACGCGACGGAACACCCTTGAAGTACCAGATGTGCGTGACGGGTGCGGCGAGCTCGATGTGGCCCATGCGCTCGCGTCGGACCGAGGACTTGGTGACCTCGACGCCGCAGCGCTCGCAGACGATTCCTTTGAATCGGACTCGCTTGTACTTACCGCAGGCGCACTCCCAGTCGCGGCTGGGCCCGAAGATCTGCTCTCCGAAGAGGCCGTCTTTCTCGGGCTTGAGCGTGCGGTAGTTGATGGTTTCCGGCTTCTTGACCTCACCGTGCGACCAGGCGCGGATGTTCTCAGCCGTAGCGAGACCGATCCGCAGCTCATCGAAAGTTGTTGCTTCGAGCAATGTTTATCCCTTTTTCGAAAAGTGTCTTTGAGAGGGTGAGGCTTAGATCTCGTCGATGTTCGACGATTCGAAGCGAGAAGAGATGTTGATGCCGAGCTCTTCCGCAGCGCGGAACACCTCGTCGTCGTTGTCGCGCAGGCTGACCGTCTGACCGTCGGCCGAGAGGACCTCGACGTTCAGGCAGAGCGACTGCATCTCTTTGATGAGGACCTTGAAGCTCTCGGGGATGCCGGGCTCCTGGATGTTCTCACCCTTGACGATTGCCTCGTAGACCTTGACGCGGCCGAGGATGTCGTCGGACTTGATGGTCAGGAGCTCCTGGAGCGCGTAAGCGGCTCCGTAGGCCTCGAGGGCCCAGACCTCCATCTCACCGAATCGCTGACCACCGAACTGCGCCTTACCACCCAGCGGCTGCTGCGTGATCATCGAGTACGGGCCGGTCGAACGAGCGTGGATCTTGTCGTCGACCAGGTGGTGCAGCTTCAGGATGTACATGTAGCCGACCGAGACGGGCTCGGGGAAGGGCTCACCGGAACGGCCATCGAACAGCTGGGCCTTACCGGACGAGCCGATGAGGCGCTCGCCGTCGCGGTTGACCAGCGTGGAGTCGAGCAGACCGGCGATCTCGTCTTCGGATGCACCGTCGAACACCGGGGTGGCGACCTTCGTGCCGGGCGCCGCCTGGAGGGCGTGCTCGGGAAGGTTGTTGGCCCACTCTTGGATTCCGTCGACGTTCCAGCCCTGCTTGGCGATCCACCCGAGGTGGATTTCGAGCACCTGGCCGAAGTTCATTCGACCGGGAACACCCAGCGGGTTGAGGACGATGTCGACGGGGGTTCCGTCGGCGAGGAACGGCATGTCTTCGATCGGGAGGATCGTGGAGATGACGCCCTTGTTGCCGTGACGACCCGCGAGCTTGTCGCCCGCGGTGATCTTGCGCTTCTGGGCGATGAAGACGACAACGCGCTGGTTGACGCCCGAGCCGAGCTCGTCGTCGCCATCCTGCGAGTCGAAGACCTTGACGCCAATGATCGTGCCCTGCTCGCCGTGAGGCACCTTCAGTGAGGTGTCGCGGACCTCGCGGCTCTTCTCGTTAAAGATCGCACGGAGCAGGCGCTCCTCGGCGCTGAGCTCGGTCTCGCCCTTCGGCGTGACCTTGCCGACGAGGATGTCGCCGGGGCGAACCTCGGCACCGATGCGGATGATGCCACGCTCGTCGAGGTCGGCCAGCAGATCCGGGCTGACGTTGGGGAGGTCGCGGGTGATCTCCTCCTTGCCGAGCTTGGTGTCGCGGGCGTCGACCTCGTACTCCTCGATGTGGATCGAGGAGAGCGTGTCGTCTTTCACCAGGTTCTGGCTCAAGATCATCGCGTCTTCGTAGTTGTAGCCCTCCCACGGCATGAACGCCACGAGGAGGTTCTTGCCGAGCGCGAGCTCGCCGTTCTCGGTTGCGGGACCGTCGGCGAGAACCTCACCGACCTCGACACGCTGGCCGGCCTCGACGATGACGCGGTGGTTGTACGACGCACCCTGGTTGGAGCGGTCGAACTTACGCAGGTAGTAATCCTGCGTGCCACCCTCGTCGAGCTGCACGGTGACGACGTCGGCCGAGACCTCGAGGACCACACCGGCCTTGTCGGTCGTGACCACGTCGCCGGCGTCGATGGCCGTGTAGCCCTCCATGCCGGTACCGACGAGCGGCGACTCGCTGCGAACGAGCGGGACAGCCTGGCGCTGCATGTTGGCACCCATGAGGGCGCGGTTCGCGTCGTCGTGCTCGAGGAACGGGATGAGCGACGTAGCGACCGACACCATCTGGCGCGGCGAGACGTCCATGTAGTCGACCTCGTCTTTGTCGACGAGCTCGACCTCGCCGCCCTTTTTACGGACGAGCACCTTGTCGTCGACGAAGTCGAACTTGTCGTTGAGGGGTGCGTTCGCCTGGGCGACGACGTAGTCGTCTTCTTCGCTGGCGGTCAGGTAGTCGATCGTCGTGGTGACATTGCCCTTGCTGACACGACGGTACGGCGTCTCGATGAAGCCGAACGAGTTGATGCGCGCGAAGGACGCCAGCGAGCCGATCAGACCGATGTTCGGGCCTTCCGGGGTCTCGATGGGGCACATGCGGCCGTAGTGCGACGGGTGAACGTCGCGAACCTCGACACCGGCGCGCTCGCGGCTCAGACCACCGGGGCCGAGAGCCGAGAGACGGCGCTTGTGAGTCAGACCCGAGAGCGGGTTGTTCTGGTCCATGAACTGCGACAGCTGCGAGGTTCCGAAGAACTCCTTGATCGCGGCGACGACGGGGCGCACGTTGATCAGGGTCTGCGGGGTGATCGCTTCGATGTCTTGCGTGGTCATGCGCTCGCGGACGACGCGCTCCATACGGGAGAGACCGGTGCGGACCTGGTTCTGGATGAGCTCGCCGACGGCGCGGATACGACGGTTGCCGAAGTGGTCGATGTCGTCGATGTCGAGACGAATCTCGACCGGGTTGCCGTCGCGGGTGCCGCTGATCGTCTTCTGCTCGGCGTGGAGCGAGACGAGGTACTTGATCGTGGCGACGATGTCGTCGACGGTCAGCACCGAGTCGGTCAGCGGGGCGTCCATGCCCAGCTTGCGGTTGATCTTGTAACGACCCACCTTCGCCAGGTCGTAGCGCTTCGGGTTGAAGTAGAAGTTGTCGAGGAGCGCACGCGCAGCCTCGGCAGCCACCTGCTCGCCCGGGCGGAGCTTGCGGTAGATGTCTTTGAGGGCCTCTTCTTTGGTGAGGACCGTGTCTTTCTCGAGAGTGGCCTCGATCGAGGCGAAGCCCTTGAACTGCTCGGCGATGTCTTCGCTCGTGAGGCCGAGGGCCTTGAGGAACACGGTGACGCTCTGCTTGCGCTTGCGGTCGATGCGGACACCGACCTGGTCGCGCTTGTCGATCTCGAACTCGAGCCAGGCACCGCGGCTCGGGATGATGCGCGACGAGTAGACGTCTTTATCGGAGGTCTTCTCGGGGGTGCGGTCGAAGTAGACGCCGGGCGAACGGACGAGCTGCGACACGACGACACGCTCGGTGCCGTTGATGATGAAGGTGCCTCGCTCGGTCATGAGCGGGAAGTCGCCCATGAACACGGTCTGCGTCTTGATCTCACCGGTGAGGTGGTTCATGAACTCGGCGTTGACGTAGAGAGGAGCCGCGTAGGTCTTGCCGCGCTCCTTGCACTCGTCGATGGAGTACTTGGGCTCTTCGAGCTCGGGAGCCGTGAACGAGAGCTGCATCGTCTCGCCGAGGTCTTCGATCGGCGAGATCTCTTCGAAGATCTCTTCCAGGCCGGAGTTGACGGCGAGGTCGGTGCGGCCGGCAGCCTGGCCATCGGCCAGTCGCCCCTTCCACACGTCGTTGCCGACCAGCCAGTCGAAGCTCTCCGTCTGAAGCGCCAGCAGGTCGGGGACCGTGAGCGTGTCGGTGATCTTCGCGAACGAAAGCCGTGATGCGGCGCGGCCGTTCTTGGGTGAGTTGGTTTGTGCGTTGGGCGCAGCAGCCAAGGAAACTACCTCCGTGGACCCATAGGGCCCTGTCGTCTGTTGGGACGTGTCGTCTGTTGGGACAGTACGTTGTGGTTGTGTGGAGTGGAGCTCGCCAGGTGTCGGGAGGCCGAGACCTCAGACAAAACATCCACCTCGGTGGCGGCGTGAACCGACACAGCGACCGTGTCAGCTAACACAGTCTCGAAGCACCTCAGTCGACCGCAATATGACGTCTGAAAGCATGGGGAGCGCAAAGATCAAGTATATGTGGGTGTGACGCGCCCTGTCCAGTGGGGTCGTTGACCTTTTTCTCATCGACCGGTATAAGCGTCGCGCGGTGGGCAGATCCGGGCCGAAGCGTCAGGCGCCGAGGGCCAGCCGCAGACCCAGCGCGATCATGACGACGGCGATCAGGGCGTCGAGCACCCGCCAGGCCGATGGGCGGGCGAAGACGGGGCGAAGGCTCCGCGCACCGAACCCGAGCCCGGCGAACCAGAGGCAGCTCGCCAGCACTGCCCCCGCGGCCCACCACCAGCGCTCGTCGGGGCCTTGACGGTTGGCGACCGACCCGAGGAACACGATCGTGTCGAGGTACACGTGCGGGTTCAGCCAGGTGAGCGCGAGGGCGGTCAGCACGGCCCGTCGCGCCGACAGCCCGGTCGACGCGTCGGACGCGTCGGACGCCAGGAGTACAGCCGGGCGGAACACGCGCCTCGCGGCAAGGAGCCCGTAGCCGAGGAGGAAGGCCGCCCCGACGACTCGGATCACGACCAGTGCGGCCGGCGCCGCCTCGACGAGCGCGCCGACCCCGACGACGCCCGCGACGATGAGCACTGCATCCGAGACGGCGCAGATCACGACGACCGGGGCGACGACGCCGAACCGACCATCGATGCCGGTGCGCAGCACGAACGCGTTCTGCGCGCCGATGGCCACGATGAGCGAGAGGCCGGTGAGGAGTCCGAAGAGCGCGGGAAGGAGGTGCACGGAGTCACCGTAGAGGCTTCAGCGACCGGACGCGCAGGTCAGGAGCGGGAGCCCACCGTCTTCGCCGCAGCCCAGAGTGCGACCCGCTTCGGCAGGAAGCGCACGCCGACCCGGGCGAGGAGAGCGTTGTAGGTGCCGTCGACGACGCTCGGTCGTCCGTCGGCCAGAGCGCGCTTGGCGGTGTCGATCAGCTGGGCGGTGGTGCGCTTGGTGCGGGCGAAATCTTCTCCCGCGATAGCGAAGAAGGGTGTTTCGGTCGGCCCGGGGCAGAGGGCGAGCACCCGCACCCCGGTGCCCTGCGTCTCATGCCAGAGCGCCTCGGTGAACGAGAGCACGTAAGCCTTCGTCGCTCCGTACACGGCCATCTGCGGCAACGGCTGGAACGCCGCGTTGCTCGCGACGTTGACGATGGTGCCGCGGCGGCGAGACATCATGCCGGGCAGGAAGCGCTGGCTGAGCTCGGTCAGCACCTCGCAGTTCAGGCGGATCTCGTCGCTCAGCCGGTCGGGGTCGGCCAGGGCGACTGGTCCGTGGGTGCCGAATCCAGCGTTGTTGAGCAGGAAGTCGACCTCGATGCCGAGCGCGTCGACCTCGTCGACGAGGGAGGCGGCGGCCCCCGACCGGCCCAGGTCGCGGGCGAGAACGGTGACGTGACGCCCCGAATCGGAGCGGATGGATTCGGCGAGCGCCTCAAGCTTGTCGGCACTGCGAGCGACGAGCACCAGGTCGAGGCCGTCGCTCGCAAGACGGCGCGCGAAGTCGGCGCCGATGCCGGTGGAGGCGCCGGTGACGAGGGCCGTGCGGGCGGTCGTCAGGCGGCGGGCCGCGCTGGGGCGAGCGGCAGAAGAGCTGCGGTGGGAGGCCATTCGCCGATGGTACCGAGTCGGGCGGCTCGGTGGCGCGTTCCCGAATTCGAAGGAGAAACGGCCGCGTGACCCCGTCGGATCCTTGATTTTTCGTTGCCGACCGCGCGTTTTTCCTTCAAATTTGGGACGGGACGGGACGGGACGGGACGGGGCGAGCGGGGCGGTCAGCGGAGCGGGGTCAGGACAGGAGGGCGCTCGCCGGCACCGGAAAGCGGAGCGTCACGCGAGTGCCCGAGCCGGGAGCGCTGCGGATCGAGGCCTCTGCCCCGACGTTGCGCGCGCGCTCCAGGATGGAGACCCGGACGCCGAGCCGCTCCGACGGGATCGAGGTGTCGAATCCGACGCCGTCATCGATGACCGTGATCTGCGCCGCACCGTTCATCACCCGGATATCGACGAGCCGGGACGCCCCGGGGCCGGCGTGCTGACAGCTGTTGACCAGGGCCTGGCTCGCCGCATCGGCGAGGGTCTCGACGACGTCGGCCGGCAGCAGCACGGCGGGGATCTCGTCGGCGGGCGTGAGCTCCGCTGTCGGGTCGAGCGTCATCAGTGTGGCGGCGAGCCGATGGCGCACTTCGGCGAAGAGGACGGGCCGATCCCCGGTGGGCGTCTCGGCGGTGAGCGACGTCAGCCGGGCCATGCTCGCTCGCGCCATCGAGGCAGCGAGCCCGCGTGCGGCGGTCGTATCGGCCTTGGCCGCGGACAGCAGCGTCGTGAGCACCCCGTCGTGCACGATCGCGTCGACCTCGACGCGCTCCACCTCGATTGCGTGCTGCCGGACGGCATCGCCGTATCGGAGAACGGCCGCAGACTGGGCGGAATCGACGGCAGCCGCTGCACGCCGGAGCAGGGTGACGAGGATCAGGATGGCCGCACCGAGCAGGAACGCGTAGAAGCTCTCGAGGAGGGCGTGGTCGGCGGCGCCGTTACCCCCCGACGGCGTCTGCCGCACGACGAAGAAGATGGCCGGCACCACGACCACGTAGACCGCGGCGATCCACGTCACGAATGCCGACACGGCGGCGGCCATGACCAGGTTGCAGATGTACCAGAGCCAGGGCACCGAACTCTGCACCACGGTGTGGTCGAGAGTCGCGAACGGCCAGGTGATGAGAGCGGCGAGATAGGCGAGCGACACGAAGGTCGAGGCGAGGACGATGCTCCGGCCCAGAAGTCCGATCACGGCCATCACGGCGAACGAACCGTACAGCGCGACGACGAGCACGATCATCCACACCGGTTCGAGCTCGTCTCGCTGCTGAAGCACGAAGGGGATCGCCTGCCCGCCGAACACGAGACAGAAGATCGCGAGGCTGCGACTCAGGATGCGCTCGATCAGCAGGCCCGTAACGGGCTTGGGTCCCCGGCGCGCGGACGGGCGCTCGAGCGTCGGCTCGCCGAGCGCGAGCGCGGTCGGAGGCGCAGTCACAGGCGCGGACACGGGGACGGTCATGCGGTTCTCACGGGAATGGGTGGCGGGGAGCGGGTCGAGCTGACTGGCCGGTCAGATTACCGGACGGTTCGAACACTAATCGGCGAGAGGACTGGTGAGGAGCCCGAGGCGCAAAACGCACGTCTATTGGGGGTACGTGGGGCGTGTCGTCTCGGCGATCGATGCTCAGGCGAGGGCGATCGGCGCGCAGGGTGGAGACCCCGGTGGCCAGGGTGGAGATCCGCACCGCGTGGCAGGCTAGGCACATGGCCTCCCCCTCCTCGCCCGACTCCGACGCGCCCTCCGAGATCACCATCGGAGCGGGCCAGGCGCGGATCGACCCCGACAAGTACAGCCCCGGCTCGTTCACGCTCGTCGTCGACGGGACGCCGCAGTCGCACGTCGACCTCGAGGATCCGACCCACCTCGTCTTCGAGTACGTGCGCCGCATCGGTCACGCCATCGATACGCTGCCGGACGGCCCGATCACCGCCCTCCATCTGGGCGGCGGCGCCCTCACCCTGCCGCGCTACGTGGAGGCGATGCGGCCGGGCTCCCGCCAGCAGGTGATCGAGCTCGAGCAGGATCTGATCGACCTGGTGCGGGCCGAGCTGCCCTTTCCGCGCGGAGCCTCGATCCGGGTCCGGTACGGCGACGCCCGCGCCGTGATGGAGAAGCTCCCGGCCGGCCTGCGCGGCACCGTCGACCTGCTGGTGGTCGACGTCTTCGGCGGATCGAGGATCCCCGCCCACGTCACCTCGCTCGAGTTCTACACGGCGGCTGCGGCTTTTCTGTCTCCGCGTGGGATCCTCGTGGTCAATTCGGCCGACGGAGCCGGCCTCGCGTTCGCGCGCGGCCAGGCGTCGACACTGGCGACGGTGTTCGAGCACGTCGCGGCCGTCGCCGATCCGGGCACGCTCAAGGGGCGCCGGTTCGGCAACGTGGTACTCATCGGGTCGCACGCCGAACTGCCGCTGGGCGAGATGCCGCGGGTGTATTCGGCGGATCCGCTGCCGGCGAAAGTCGTGGCCGGGCGCGAGCTGCGCGACTTCATCGCGGGGGCGCCGGTTGTGACGGATGCGACCGCCGTGCCGTCGCCGGAGCCGTCGCGGTCGGTGTTCGGGGGGCGCTAGCGGCGGGGCCGAGGCAAATTCGAAGGAAAAATGCGCGCCTGCAGGCTCGGATCCGCGAGAATTCGTCGGCCGAGCGAGGTTTCTCCTTCGAATTTGAAGGAGAGGCGGGGCTACTTCGAGTCGGGCGCGGGCGGAGCGTCGGGGGCCGGCTTGTCGCCCAGCAGGTCGAGCAGGCGCGCTTCGGCGTCGTCGGAAGCCGCGGCCGCCTCGGCGTTGGCCTCGGTCACCGCACGGACGACCTCTTCGCGCTGCACCTTGATGCCGCGGGGGGCGTCGATGCCGACGCGGATGCCGTCGCCACGGGAATCGAGGATGGTGAGGACGATGTCGTCACCGATGAGGATCCTCTCCCCGACCTTGCGCGTAAGCACCAGCATCCCGCAAGACTACCGGCGCGGGGCGCTGCCGCAAGACGCCGTGCGGACCGAGCGACGGGCCGCGGCACGAGCGGCAGTCCGTACGACGCCGCGCGGCAGCACAGCAGCTACGCGTCGGCCCACCCGACCGGCAGGCCGAGCGCGCGCTGCGGCAGCACAGCAGCTACGCGTCGGCCCACCCGACCGGCAGGCCGAGCGCGCGCACCGTGTCGGGGCTCGACGTCTCGGCGATCCCGGTCACGGCGAGACCGTCGGCGTCGATCACGGCCGTGACCAGGGCGACGAACCGCTCGGTGTCGGCGTGCTTTCGGGCGGCGTCGACGACGACCCAGATCTGATCGGGCGCCAGATCCCGGACAATGTCGGCGGCGCGGGAATCCCACCCCACGGCGACGAGCGTGGCCCGGTCGAGCTCGACCCCGGAGGCGCGCGCGTCGAGGGCACCCCGACGATCCGAGACGGCGACGAACCGGCCGTCGGCGCAGGTGCCGGCCACTCGCACCGCCGCCCTGGTGCGGCTCGACCCCTCGGCCATGGCCTGGACCGTGGCGGAGGTGTCGGGGCGCTCGCCGACGACGACCACGAGGTCGCCCGGGCCCTCGAGCAGCGACGGGGCGAGCGGGCCCGCGGCAGCAGCGGCGGCACGACGGCCGCGGCCGGTCGGCGCGGGCCTGATCGGAACGGCGAACAGAGGATCCGACGGGGCCGGCCCGGCGGGAGCGCTCGGCTCCGTGATCGCGGGCGCGACGCCGTTGAAGGCGAGATCGTCCATGAGGTCGGCGAATGCTCCCGACCGGGTGGAGACCGCGGGCTCGGGCTCCGGAGCGGCGAACGCGGGCGACCCGGCAGCGGCGGGCGCACCCGTGCCCGCCGAGGAGCCCGACGCGGACTTCTGCGCGAAACCGTCCTCGGCCTCTTCGGCGTCGGCCAGCAGAGCGGCGAGCCCGACGCGCTGGGCCGGGGTCGGCGTGAAGGCGCGCTCGGCGTCGGGGCCGGTGAGGGGTCGGGCTGGATCCTTCGTCGGTGCCGCCCGGCGGCCGCGCTCGGGAAGCTCGACCGTCGCCTCGACGTAGCGCTTCGAGAACAGCCCGGCGATGCCGAGACCGCCCGAGGTGACCCGTTCGGCCGCGACGATCCGGGCCCTCGGGCCGTGCTCGCTGCGGACGCGAGCGGCGATCTCGTCGAGGGTCTTGCCCTTCAGGACGATGCGCTGGCCGGTCATGGAGTCAGCCTCTCACGACCTCCGCGACCCCGGAAGCCCACCGGTCAGGCCGCGAGCGAGTCGGCGCCGCGCACGACGCCGACGGTCTCGATCGTGACGTGTCCGGCCGTGGCCTCCTGGTACGACAGCACCGGCAGACCGCCGGTCTGGGCCGAGACGAGACGGCGGATCGCGGGGCGAAGGGCCGGCGCGCAGACCAGCACGGCCGAGAGCCCCGAGGCCTCGACGTTCTGCACCTGCGCCTTGAGCGAGCCGAGGATCATCTCGATGCGGTTCGCGTCGAGGAGGATCTGGGTGCCGTTCTCGGACGGACGCAGCCCCTCGAGCAGCGACTGCTCGAGCACGGGGTCGATCATGATGACGCGGAGGATGGCGCCGTCGAGATACTGGGCGGCGAGCGCCGGGCCGAGCGCCGCCCGAGCCGCCTCGATCAGACCCTCGGGGTCGCTCGACACCTTGGCGCGGAGGGTCAGCGCCTCGCAGATGCGGCCGAGGTCGTTGATGGGGATCTGCTCCTGCAGGAGGCCCTGGAGCACGCGCTGCAGTTCGGCCATGCTCAGCATCGACGGGATGAGCTCGTCGACGGCCGGCGCATTGACCGTCTTCACGCCCTCGACCAGCACGCGCACGTCTTCGCGGCTGAGCAGGCGGGCCGCGTTGTCGGAGATCATCGACGACAGGTGGGTGACCAGCACCGAGACGCGGTCGATCACGGTCGCGCCGGTCATCTCGGCGGAGTGCCGCATCTCGGCGGGGATCCACTTGCCGGCGAGGCCGAAGACCGGCTCGACGGTCGAGACGCCGGGGAGCGCGTCGAGGTAGTCGCCGAGAGCGAGCACTTTTCCGGCGGGAGCGATGCCGCGGCCCGCCTCGACACCGGCGATCCGGATCGCGTAGGTCGACGGCGGCAGCTCGACGCTGTCGCGGGTGCGCACCGGCGGCACGACGACTCCGAGCTCCATCGCGATCTTGCGGCGCAGCGCCTTGACGCGGCCGAGGAGGTCGTCGGAGGCGCCCGAGACCATGTCGACGAGGTCGGGGGCGAGCTGGATCTCGAGGGCGTGCACACGCATCTGCTCGAGCAGGTCGTCGGTCGTCTCGGCGGGCGCGATCGCCGCGGTCTGCGCGGCGAGTTCGGCCTTGGCCTGCTCGGCGGCGGTGCGGGCCTTGATGCGCTGCCCGATGACGAGCAGCATGACGCCGACGATGATGAAGGGGATCTTCGGCATGCCGGGGATGAACGCCATGGCGAGGGCTGCGACGCCGGCGATGGTGATCGCGACGCGCGACTGGGTGAGCTGGGTCGACGCCGTCGAGCCGAGGTCCGACTCGGCGTTCGAGCGGGTGACGATCATGCCGGTCGAGACGGCCATCAGCAGCGCGGGGATCTGGGTGACGAGACCGTCGCCGATGGTGAGGATGCCGTACTTCTGCACCGCGTCGCCGATGGCGAGACCGCCCGTGGTGACGCCCATCGCGATGCCGCCGATGAGGTTGATGATGATGATCAGGATCCCGGCGATCGCGTCGCCCTTCACGAACTTCGAGGCGCCGTCCATCGCGCCGTAGAAGTCGGCCTCGCCGGCGACCTCGGCCCGGCGCTGCTTGGCGATCTCGTCGGTGATGAGGCCGGCGTTGAGGTCGGCGTCGATCGCCATCTGCTTGCCGGGCATCGCGTCGAGAGTGAAGCGCGCGCCGACCTCGGCGACGCGCTCGGCGCCCTTCGTGACGACGACGAACTGGATGACCACGAGGATCAGGAAGATGACGGCGCCGATGATGACGCTGCCGGCGACGGCGACGTGGCCGAACGCCTGGATGACGTCGCCGGCGAAGCCCTGGCTGAGCACGAGGCGGGTCGACGCGACGTTGAGGCCGAGACGGAAGAGCGTCGCGATGAGCAGCAACGAGGGGAACACCGAGAAGTCCATCGGCTTCTTCACGAACATCGTCGTGAGCAGGATCACCAGCGCGAGCAGGATGTTCACGATGATCAGCACGTCGAGCAGGATGCTCGGCACCGGGACGACGAGCAGCATCACGATGCCGACGACGCCGACCGGGACTGCGAGTTTCGGCAAATTCTTCACGAGGTGGCTCCAACGAGGGTGGTGGGTGCTGCTGCGGGAGGTTCGGGTGCGGCGGCGATGGTGCCGCCCGGCATGGTGTGGACGCCGTGCGCTGCGCGGGATCCTCGTGCCTTGAGGGCCATGACGAAAGTGAGGACGCGGGCGACGGGCGAGTAGAGGTCGACCGGAATCTCGTCGTTCAGCTCGCAGGCGGCGTGGAGGGCCCGGGCGAGCGGGATGTCTTTGACCATGGGCACACCCTCGGCCTCGGCCTTCTCGCGGATGCGGCGGGCGACCTCGCCGGAGCCCTTCGCCACGACGCGGGGTGCGGATCGGCCCGGCTCGTACTTCAGGGCGACGGCGACGTGCGTCGGGTTGATCATGACGACGTCGGCGTCGGCGATGGTCGACATCATTCGGTTGCGGCTCATGGCGAGGGCCCGCGAGCGACGCTGCTGCTTGATCAGCGGATCGCCGTCTTGCGACTTGCTCTCGTCTTTGATCTCTTTCTTGGTCATGCGCGTCTTCTTCCGGTTGCGACGCATGACCACGATCATGTCGAGGCCGCCGAGCACGAGACCGGCGACGACCGCGGCGACGACGAGCGACGACACTCCCCCGCCGGCGGCCGACATCAGCGACGCCAGCGGCAGGTTGGCCGTCATGAGCACGGGCATGAGGTTCTGGATGACCATCCAGAGCACGAGCGCGACGACGCCGGTCTTGAGGAGCACCTTGGCTCCCTGCCAGAGCGCCTGCAGCCCGAACATGTTCTTGATGCCTGCGAGCAGGTTGAAGTGCTCGAACTTCATGATCGACTTCTTGAAGTGGATGCCGCCCTGGACCACGGCGGTGATGAGCACCGCGATGCCGACGATGGCGAGCATCGGGGCGACGATCCCGCCGATCGACGAGAAGGCGTCCATCATGGCGGCGGTGGCGCGCGCGGGCGTCGGGTCGTCGATGACGTCCTGCAGGGTCATGAGCTGGTGGAGGCCCGCGACGGTCGAGCGGTCGATCGCGCCGGGGATGGCGATGACAGCTGCGCCGACGCCGACCCACGCGCTCAGGTCGGTCGATTTGGAGAGTTGGCCCTTATCGTGGACCTCCTTCATCCGCTTCTCGGTGGCGTCCTCTGTCTTTTCGCCGCTGTCGTCAGCCATCAGCTCACCGCCCCCATCATCGCGTCGACGGCCTGCTTCGAGAGGCTGTTGACGATCTGCGGAAGAGCGACGAAGACCATGCCGGCGAGGCCGAGCGTGATCATGATCTTGAGCGGGTAGCCGAGCTGGAACGCGTTCAGGGCGGGCGCCACGCGAGTGAGCAGGCCGAGGCCGGCATCGGCGAGGAAGAGCACCACGATGAGCGGCCCGGCGATCTGCAGGGTGGAGAGGAACATCTGCGTGGTGGTCGACACCAGCAGCTGCACGGGATGGGCGAGATCGAGGCCGACACCGACGGGGATGGCGTCGAAGGTGCGGGTGAGGCCGCCGATGATCAGCTGGTAGCCGCCCGAGGTGAACATCAGCACGAGGGCGGTCATCTGGAAGAGGCGGGTGAATTGGGCGCCGTTGACCTGCGAACCGGGGTCGTAGCCCATGGCGAGCTGGAACCCGCCGAAGAGGTCGACCGCGCTGCCGGCCGCCTGGACGGCCGCGAAGACGAGCCACACCAGGAAGCCGAGGACGGCCCCGGCGACGACCTCGAGCACCAGCGAGACGAAGAAGGATCCCGTCGTCTGCAGCTGGTAACCGGGGACGACCGCCGGGGAGACCGCGATGGCGAGACCGACCGACAGCATCGCCTTCACGCGCGCCGGAATAGCCTTGTAGGAGAACGGCGGGGCGATGACGAGGAACGCCACCATGCGCACGCCGGCGAGCATGATCGCCTCGACCGCGCCCATCGAGAAGTCGAAGCCCATCAGCCACCGCCGAGCAGACCGGGGATCCGGTCGAACAGCGCCGTGGTGAAGCTCACCATGGTCGAGATCATCCAGTTGCCGCAGACGACGAGGGCGATGGCGACGGCGATGGCTTTCGGCACGAACGCGAGCGTCGGCTCCTGGATCTGGGTGATCGACTGCAGCAGCGAGATCGCGAACCCGACCACGAGCGCCGTGATGAGCACGGGCGCGGCGAGCTTGCCGGCGACGAGCAGGGCCTGCACGCCGATGTCGAGGACTCCGGTGGTGTTCATCAGTTGTAGCTCTCGATCAGGCTCTTGATGATGAGGCCCCAGCCGTCGACGAGCACGAACAGGAGGATCTTGAAGGGCAGCGAGATCATCACCGGCGGGAGCATCATCATGCCCATCGACATCAGGGCGGCCGACACGACGAGGTCGATCACGAGGAACGGCAGGAAGATCACGAAGCCGATGATGAACGCGGCGCGGAGCTCCGAGATCATGAACGACGGGATGAGGGTGAGCATCGGCACCGACTGGATGTTCTCCGGGTTGGCCTTCTTGGCGGCCCGGGTCATCAGGGCGATGTCTTCTTCACGGGTGTGCGCCGTCATGAAGGTGCGGAGCGGCCCCTCGGCGAGCTCGATCGCCTTCTGGAAGTCGATCTTGCCGCTCAGGTAGGGCTGCAGGGCGAGGTCGTTGATGTGGATCAGCACCGGACCCATGATGAACAGGCTGAGAAAGAGCGCGAGGCCCGCGATGACCTGGTTCGGCGGGATCGACTGGAGGCTGAGGGCGTTCCGCGTCATCGCGAGCACGACGAAGATCTTGGTGAAACTCGTCATCATCAGCAGCAGCGCGGGGGCGACGCTGAGCAGCGTCAGGCCGAGAAGCGTGACGACGGCGGACGAGGGCGTGCCGTCGGGGCCGTTGATGTTGACCGACATGCCGCCGGTGCCGGTTGTCGCAGGGGCGGTCGGCGTGGTCGGGGTGACGGGCGCGGTCGGCTCGACCGGCGCGGCATGGCCGGCGTTCGCGGTGATCAGCAGGATGCCGACGACGAGGGCGAGGACGGCGATGACGATGGCTACGACGCGCAGCACGCGGGCGAGGCGCTCGCGACGATCGCGGGCGGTGACGACACGGCTCGTAAGCGCGGCGGGCTTGGCTGCTCCGACCAGGCGGCCGGCGAGCGAGTGCTCGAAGCCGAGGCGGAGGGCGGTCATGGCGAATCCGGGCGCGGCCGAAGGAGCCGCAACCCACGAGCTGCGGCGGAGCGGGGCGGTCATGCCCTCTTCTGCGTTCGCATGGCTGCCGCCGCCTGCTTCCAGGTGCTGGCGGAGAGAATCGAACCGGCGATCGGCGAGGCGGCGACCGGCGTTGCGGCGGCGGCGCGGGCGGCCCGCCGCGGACTCAGAACGACGGGCTCAGGATCCGGCTGCACCGCGATCGGCGCCGGCGTCTGCTCGAGCACCGCAGCGAATGCACTCCCCGCGACCGGAGCCGCCGAGATCGCCGTGACCGTCGCGTCGACGGGCGCCACGGTCGACCCGATGACGCTGACCGACTGCTCGGTCACGCCCAGGACGTAGCGGACACCCTCGACGTCGACGACCGCGACGGACGCCTTGCCCGAGATACCCTGGCGGGCGACCACGGTGACGTGCTTGGCCTGCTTCGCGCCACGACCCGTCTTGGTGGCGACCTTCTTCTGGATAGCCCAGAGGAGGCCCAGCACCGCGGCGAGGGAGATGACGACCCGAAGGGCCAGGAAGAGGGTGTCCACGGGTCAGTTCTGCCCGTCCGCGAGGTCGAGGATCTGGGTGATGCGGACGGCGTAGTCCTGGTCGACGACGACGACCTCGCCGTGGGCGATGAGGCGGCCGTTGAGGAGCACGTCGGCCGGGGCGCCCGCGGAGCGGTCGAGCTCGATGACGGCGCCGGGCTCGAGGCCGAGCACGTCGCGGACCGACATGCGGGTGCGACCGATCTCGACGGTCAACGCCATCTCGACGTTGTTGATGCGGCCGAGCTTGTCGGCGACCGATCCCTGGAACGGGACCGCTGCGGATCCTTGCCCCGGGTTGACGGCGCCGAACTCGCGGATGCGGACGACGAACCAGCCGGCCGGGCGACCGGCGTCGGTGAGCTCGAAGAGGATGCTGTCGGGGTCGGCGGCGAGCGCCTGTGCGTCTTCCTGGCGGACGTCGCCGAGCACGCCGGCTCCGAGGGCGTTCGCGGCTCCCTCCAGGGCGGGACGGAGCAGGTCGCTGGCGTTCAGGCCGGCGGGGGCGATACCCGAGGCGTCGGTGTGGACGAGGGCGAAGTCGGCCGACACGTCGCCGACGAACGTCGCGGTGACGGCCTCGGCGAGGGCGCCGTAAGGGGCGGACTGGACGATCTGCGTCGTGAGCGGGACGCTCGAGGGCAGGAGGCCGGCGAGGGCCTTCGCCGCGCTGGCGTGCAGGGCGGTGACGGTCGGGGTCATGCGAGTCTCTCTTCGGTGGTGACGATGATGCCGGCGAGGCGCGAGCCGTTGGCGCCGACGGCCGCGCGACCGACGGAGATGCCGCCGACGGTCATGTCGAGCGGGCGGTGCGCGGGGTGCGGCAGGGAGATGAGGTCGCCGACCGCAAGGTCGAGGACGGCGGTCGGGCGCATCTGCGCCGGGAGGAACTGCAGGGCGACGTCGACCGGCACGGAAGCCAGCTGGGCGTCGATGAGCTCGCTGGAGTTCTGCGCCGTGGAGGTCGGGTTCGTCTCGCCGAGCTGCGGGAGGAGGATCTCGGCGGGCAGCGCGAGGGTGGCCGGGGTGGCGAGCTCGCCGACGCGGATCTCGAACGAGGCGACGATCATGAGGTCACTCTTCGCGGCGGCCTGGGCGAACTGCGAGTTGTACTGGAATCCGCCGACCGAGATCGGGGTGACCAGGAGGGATCCGAGCGAGTAGCGGAGGTCTTCGAGCGCGTCGTCCATGAGGCGGCGCACGAGGGCCTGCTCGATGGGCGTGAACTTGCGCTCGGGCAGCACTGTCGAGGCGTGCGTGTTGCCGCCCAGCATGTGGGTGACCCAGCCGAGGGCGGCGGCCGACGAGAACTGAATAACGGCTTTCGCGCTGACGCCCTCGAGGGGGCAGAGCACCATCGCCGTGGTCGCCGGGAGCGACGCGGCGAAGTCGTCGTAGGTCGTCATCTCGACCTGGTCGCAGGTGACCTGCGAGAGCACACGCACCTTGGCGGTGAGCTGCGTGCCCCACTGGCGGGCGAACGTCTCGAAGCCGAGCTCGAGCACGCGCGAGTGCTCACGGGCCAGCGTCGTCGGTCGACGGAAGTCGTACACCTCGATCGAGCGGGCGGAGCCGGTGCGCGTGGGCGCAGGCTTGAGCACGCTCGGGGCGGTCTGATCGAGGAGGGTCACGTAAACCCTTATCGGCCGGACCGCGCCGGGCGTTAGCCACGATTGTGAATTATCTCGCCGAGTGAGCTAATGGCCGCCCTCGGCTTCGGTGGACGTCGTCTTCTCCTCAGTGGTCGACTCCGTCGTCTTCGACGCCGTGGGTGCGGCTCCCGTGGCCGCCGCCTCGGCCGCTGCGATCTTCGGGATCAGCGCGTTGACCTCGTCTTTCTGGTTCGACAGGACCACGATGTCGACGCGCCGGTTCTTAGCCAGGTCGGCGTCCGAGTCACCCTTCGCGAGGGGCCTCGAGGATCCGAAGCCGACCGACTGGATCCTCTCGCCCGGCATCCCCCCGCGCTCGACGAGGTCGCGCAGCACCGCGGTGGCCCGCGCGGCCGAGAGCTCCCAGTTCGTGGCGTACGGCGCAGTCGAGGCACGAGAATCGGCATGACCCTCGACGGAGACGCTGTGGCTCGCGGTCTTCAAGACGGGCGCGATCGCATCCATGACCTGCTTGGCCGTGCCCGAGAGGTCGGCCGAGTTCGAGCCGAAGAACGTCTCCGAGCCGACGAGGCGGACGGTGAGTCCGCGCGAGGTGATCGCGAACTCGACGTCTCTCGACAGGCCCTTCTGGGCGAGTTTCGCGGCGATCGCCTTCTTGATCACGGTCAGGTCGTCGACCTCGGCGGTGGCAGCCTTCGTGTTGGCCTTCTGCTGAGCCTTGGTCTGAGGGACCGCGGCGGCGGCCTTCGCGGCGGCCTGGCCGGATCCTGCGGCATCACTGTTCGTCGAGTCGGTGCCGCTGGCCGCCGTTGCCGTCTTGGCGTCGGTCTTGGAGGCCGAGTAGCCCTCGCCCTCTTTGGTGGCGTCGGCGGCCTTGACGACCGTGCCGGAGGCGGTGTCGACCGTCTCGGACTTGGTCTGGCCGAAGCCGGTGGCGAGCGACTCCTTGAGGGCAGCGAACTTGTTGGCGTCGACGCTCGACATCGCGAACAGCACGATGAACAGGCACATGAGCACGGTGATCATGTCCATGTACGAGGCCATCCAGCGCTCGTCGGGGTGATCGTCGCCGTGTTCCTCGGCGTGACCCTTCTTGCGGCGGGCACTCATGCCGCGATGTCTTCCTTGTCGCCGACCTTCGTCGACTTGACGGTCTTGCCCTCGGCGGGCAGGTCGACCTTCGGCACCATCGCGCGGAGGCGGGCACCGAGGAGGCGGGGCTGCGTGCCCTCCTGGATGGCGAGGACGCCCTCCATGAGCAGTGTCATGCGGGTGACCTCGAGCTCCATCATGCGCTTGACGCGGCCGGCCAGCGGCAGCCACATCAGGTTGGCGCTGATGAGGCCCCACAGGGTCGCGATGAACGCCGAGGCGATCAGCGGGCCGAGCTCGTCGGGCGAGGAGAGGTTCTCGAGCACGTGGGTCAGCGAGACGACCGTGCCGATGATTCCGACGGTGGGGGCGTAGCCGCCCATGCTCATGAAGAACTTCGCACCCTGGCGGGCCTGAGCCGTACGGCCCTGGATTTCGTCTTCGAGCAGTTCACGCAGCTCGTCGGCGTCGGTGCCGTCGGCCACGCTCTGTAGCGCGCCCTTGAGGAACGGGTCGTCGACGCCCTCCGCCTCCTGCTCGAGAGCGAGGAGGCCGTTTGCCCGGGCCTTCTCCGAGATGGCGACGAGCTCCTCGATCGACTTCGCCGGGTTCGACTTCTTCGCGAGGATTGACGGGAGGATGATCTTGAACGAGTTGATGGCGTCTTTGAGGGCGCCCGAGGCGATGCCGACGCCGAGCGTCGTGCCGAAGACCAGCAGCAGCGGTCCGGGCAAAAAGATGGACATGACCGAGACGTGCTCGATCGTCATCATGCCGACGAGGGCGCCGAACGCGAGAACCGCGCCGATGAGGAGTGCGGGATCCATGTCAGCGACCGCCGTTCTGCTCGAACGCGCCGGCGGTCACGAGGCCGAGGGCGGGGCGGGTGGCGGAGCTCCTCGCGGCTGCGGCCTGTGCGACCGGGCGGGCGACAGGCTGCGCGGCTTGGCGGGCGACAGGTTGCGCGACGGGCTGGTCGTCGTAGGCGAGTGCGACGATTCGCGAGCGGTACCGGGCGACCAGGTCGATGACCTCGGCCATCGTCTCGGTCACGATGAACTTCGCGCCGTCCACCATCACGAGGGTGGTGTCGGGGGTTTCGTGGATTCGCTCGATCAAGTCGGGATTGATCGCGAACTGACTGTCATTGAGTCGTGTGACGACGATCATCGGCCCGTCCTAGGTCTGTGTCTCCCGGCGCATCCGTGCTCCGGGGAGCGCACGTCCTGTGCTGCTCACTACCCACTATCGGCCGGGGGCGGGGGTGCGTTAGGTGGTCGTGCGGGTTTTGCAGATCGTTTCGGCGAAATGAAGGAAAAATGTGAACCGGGGCACCCGGATACAGATGTTCCCGTCGCGCGGAGGCCGCTTTTCCTTCGTACTGATCCGCATCCAAACCCAGAGGGCTCAGCTGAGGCTTGCGACGGTCACACTCTTAATGCGACCCTTGAAATGTCAGTATTTCAAAGGAGAAAAACGTGATTGTCCGTAGAAGAGCCTTGAGCGTCTGTGTAGTCACGCTGAGTGTTGCAGCCAGCGTCAGCCTCCCTTCCATGGCCCAGGCAAGTGTCCCCGCTCGTTCTGCCCGGACCACCTCAACCATGCAGGAGGTGCAGCTGAGCCGCAGTCAGATGCGTGAAGGTGTCGAGCAGCTGAAGGCATCCGGCATCATCACCGAGCAACGTCGCGATAGCGACGGTCGCTTGGTAAGCACCTTGCAGCTAGGCGGAGGATCAGACGTCGAAATTGCCGAGCCGACGGAAGCGGAGTCCCGCATCTGGGCCGGTTCGGACAAGTACGGACTCTGGGTCAAGTTCAATAACTGGGACCAGAGCCTGATTATCGGCGGTGGAGTAGCTGCCGTCGTCACTGGTATCTGCTTCGCAACGGGGCCTGCTGGATGCGTCGTGGCCTCGGCGGTCGGGCTCGTCGCGGCGACTTCGTTGACCAAATACGGCGTCTGCTCGAACAACCGCGCCCTCAAGGTATGGGTGTTCGAAACAAAACGTGGTGCCAAGTGCGTCTGATGGCACGTTTTTTCAAGCACCCGCTTGTTCCGTTCCCAATGACAATCGTGTGGCTCGGCGCGTGGTCTGCGGTCTACCTCGCCGATGTTCCGGGCTGGCTCGAAGTGACTGCACGCGGCCTCTGGGCCGCCGGTTTCGTCGCCGGTGGTCTCTGGACCGGAGCCAACGTGCGACGTCGACGCCGGGCCCAGTCCGCGGGCACACGACCAACCTGACTTTCCAGACGTGCCCTGCCAAGTCGGATCCTGAGGTTCGAAGTCCGAAACGCGTGCTGCGGGTATCCGCCATTTGCGGGTGACCGAGCCGAAACACCCGCAATCCTTGAACACTCGGTGCCCGCAGGATCCACCCGAGCGGGAGCGGCTAGCGCTTCAGGTTCGTGAGCTCCTGGAGCACCTCGTCGGAGGTGGTGATGATGCGGGCGTTCGCCTGGAAGCCGCGCTGGGCGACGATCAGGTTCGTGAACTCCTGCGACAGGTCGACGTTCGACATCTCGAGGGTGCCGCCGGCGAGCGCGCCGCGACCGGGCTGCCCGGGGGCGCCGAGGGTGCGTGCTCCCGAGTTCGACGAGACGACGTAGCCGGAGTTGCCGACCTTCTCGAGGCCGGCGGGGTTGGTGAACGTGGCGAGGGCGAGCTGGCCGAGCTTCGAGGTGGTGCCATTCGAGAAGGATCCGATGAGGGTTCCGTCGGCCGAGATGGTGTAGCCGTTCAGCGTTCCGGCCTGGCGACCATCGACGTCGGAGATCGCGACAGTCGAGAGGGTGGCGAAGCCGGTGAGGCTCGACATGTCGGCGGTGATGTCGCCGACCGTCAGCGAGCCGGAGGTGGTCTGCTTGCCGTTGACGAAGGCGAGGTTCGTGGTGCCCGTGTTGCCCTGGCCGTCGGTTCCGGCGACGCTCCACCCGGCCGTGGTCTTCGTGTAGTCGAGCGTCAGCGTGTGCTTCGTGCCCTTCTTGTCGTAGATGTCGACGTCGCGGGTGATGACGGTGCCGTTGGCCGCGTCGCCCGGGAGGTTGCCGGCGACCTTCGCGGTGGTCGTCTCCTGAGCGGCCGACGTCGCTCCGACCGGGAGCATGATGTCGGCGAGACCGCCGTTGGTGTTGACGACGCCGTCGGTGGCCGGGTACCCCTGGACGATCTTGCCGTCGGTGGTGGTGAGGCGGCCCTGGCTGTCGAAGTCGAACGAGCCGGCGCGGGTGTAGACGCTCTCGTTGCCGTTGCGGGTGACGAAGAATCCCTCGCCCGAGATCATCAGGTCGGTCGCCTTGCCGGTGGCCTGGGCCGAACCCTGCGAGAAATTGGTGGTGATGCCGGCGACCTGCACGCCGAGGCCGACCTGCGCCGGGTTCGTACCGCCGAGGCCCTCCTGGGCACCGCCGGCACCGTGGGTGATCTGCGACAGGGTGTCTTGAAACACCGTCGACGACGCCTTGAAGCCGACCGTGTTGACGTTGGCGATGTTGTTGCCGGTGACGTCGAGCATGGTCTGGTGTGCGCGGAGGCCGGCGATGCCGGAGTAGAGCGAGCGGAGCATGGCGGATGCCTTTCGAAAAGAAAGAAGGAGGAAGGAAGTGTGGAGTGGTGCGGCCTTCCATGGCCGTGAAGCCGGTCGCCATCCGTGGCAGCCGTCGTGTTCGGTGTCTGTGATGCCGGTGCCTCGAGGGCTGCCGGTCGCGAATCGTCGCTCGCGAGGGGGGTGGAGGTCTACGGGGTGGTCGCCGCCGCGGAGGTCTTGTCGACGATTCCCGAGATCGAGTCGAGCGGGACGTCTTTGCCGCCGACGCTGACGGTCGGCACGCTGCCGGTAAATGAGACCGAGGAGGCGGTGCCGGTCACGGTGGTGCCGGTTCCGTCGTCGTAGGTCACCTGCTTGCCGACCAGGTTCGCTGCCGAGATGCGCATCTGCAGCGAAAAGTTTTCGTTGCCGGTGGTCGTGTTGTTGGTGACCTGCTCCATCATCGCCAGCTGCGTGGTCTGGCTGATCATGGCGTTGGTGTCCATCGGGCTGGAGGGATCCTGGTTCTTCAGCTGCGAGACGAGCAGCTGCAGGAACATCTCGCTGTCCATCGACTGTTTGGGCGTGCGGGACGTCGCGGTGGTGGAGGCGGGCACGGTGGCCGTGACCGTGCCGGTGATGCCGTCGAGTGCCATTCGTTCAGTCCTTTCAGGCCATCACGTCGATGGAGGTGGCGGAGATCGAGTGCGCATGAGGCGCGCTCGACGGAGACTCTTCGTTCTCACTATCGGCCGGTGTCGCCGATCCGTCAGTGCGCGGGCCGCGGCCGGCCTGGCTCTGCCCCTGCCCCTGCCCCTGCCCCTGGCCCTGCCCGAGGGCGCTCTGACCCTGCTGCGGCTGGTTCTGGCTCGACAGGTCGACGGTCGACGAGACACCGGCGGACTGCAGGTCGCGGCGGAGGTCGCCGAGGATCCCGCGGACCGCCTCTCGACCGGCGTCCGACTGCGCGAACAGCTCGACCCGCATCCCCTCCGCACCCACGTGGGCTCGGACGGTGACCGGCCCGAGGGCGTCGGGGCTGACCTGCACGGTCACGACGTGCTCGCCGTGACCCGCGGCCGCGAGCGTGAAGACCGGCCGGGCGAGCTGGGTGTGCAGAGGGGCCGCCGGTTGAGCCGGGGCTGCGGCGACCGGGGTGGCGGTCGTGGTCGCGGCGGGGGCGGGGGCCTGCGGCGCTTGCACAGCAGCGAAGGCCGCGGCGGTGTCGGGGACGGTCGGCTGCGCTGCGGTCGCGGTGGCACCGGACGGTGCGGCGGCAGGCGCCTCGGTGTCGAGGGCGGGTGCGATGACGGCGTGGACGATCGGCGTTGTGGCCGCCGTCGGAGCACTCGCCGCGCCCGAGGCCGCTGCGACGGATGACGCGGGGGCCGGGGAAGCGGGCTGAGTGGCAGCCTGCTGAATGGTGGCTACCGGGCCGGTGATCGCCGCAGCGGTAGTTTGCTTTGCGGTAGTCGGCGCAGCGGTGGTCGACACTGCAGCACTCGGCACTGCGGTAGTCGGCCCTGCGGTTGTTGGCCCTGCGGTGGCCGCGCCCGCCGCGAGCCCGGTGGCCGAGCCGGACTTCGCGTCACCGCTGGCGACCGCGGTCGTCGACTCCGATTTGGGGCGTGTGCTCGAGCCAGGGGGCGTCGCGCCGGCGACCAGCGCGGCTGGCAGCTGCGACGCCGTGGGCAGGGCGATGGTGGGCGCGGCCGGGTCGAGCGGCGCCGCATCAGTGGCAGCCGGGGTGAGGTTCGCAGTCGGTGCTACTGCTGGTGGTGCTCCCGGAGCGGACGCCGCTGACGAGGTGGCCGACGGCGTCGGTGCGACCGGGGATGGCGACACGGCCACGGCGGAGGCCGGTTCGGCCAGCGCGCCGCCGAGCGGTACTGCGGCCGAGGCAGTGGCAGTGGCAGTGGCAGCGACGAGCGAGGCCTGAGCTGCCAGCGCGGTCGGCAGGGTCGCGCCCGGCGCGGTCGCAGCCGACGTGATGGCGGCAGAAGAGGGCACGCCAGAAGAGGGCACGGCCGACGGCTGAAGTGCCGCGACGAGCGAAAGCGCGGAAAGGGGCAGGCCAGACAGGGGCACGGCAGACAGGGACGGGCCAGACACGGGCGAGGCCGGGGCCGCCGAGGCATCCGCCACCGGAGCGGCATCGGCGCCAGCGGCAGGGCTCGCAGCGTCGGCAGGCGTCGTGTCGGAACCGGAGCCGCCCTGCGACGACGGGTCGCGGGTGTCGCGCTGCGGCGAACGCGCGGCAGCGGTGCGGGGCTCGACGGGCTCGCGGGCGGGAGTCGAGGGATCCTGCGCGTGCATCGCGTCGCCGAAGGCCGACGCGGAGGCGGGCGAACCGGACGACCGCGAGGGCGTGGACGGCGACGAGGCGGGGCGCGCTCCGAGCAGGTCGGCGACGGCGGGGCTCACGCGGAGGCTCCGGATGCCATGAGCTGTTGGAGAGCCGCCGTGACGAGGTCGGACTGCGAACCGGTCGCCTTCGCGGTCGACGCCGCCGACACCGACGCCGATGCGGTCGACGGCACGATGCGCCGGATCTCGCCGATGTCGCTGTCTTTGAGGTAGTTGTCGATGATGCGGACGTCCTTGCCGGGTCGGGGCGCGTGCAGGATCTTGCCGTCGCCGAGATAGATGACGATGTGGCCGCCGTCTTTGGTGCTGATGAGGTCGCCGGCCTTGGCGTGGGCAAGATCGGGGATCTTGACGCCCATCTCGGCCTGGTCGGGCACCACGCGCGGCATGGTGATTCCGAGGTCTTTGAAGACGGTCTGGACGAGGCCCGAGCAGTCCATGCCGGAGGTCGTGGTGCCGCCGAAGACGTAGGGCACGCCGAGGTACTTCTTGGCGTCGGCGACAACGTCCGCGCCGGTCACGCCGTTGTTGACGAGACCCCCCGTCGGACTGGCCGGCGTCGCTGTCGTCCCGGCGGTGGAATCGAGAGCGGTGGTCGACGCCGCCCCAGTCGCGGCCGTGCCGGTCGTCGCCGTCGTGGCATTCGCCGACGCGAGCGCCGTCGCGAACGTCGATGCACCGTCGGTCGACTCGGTGCTGGACGACGAGGTGGAGAACTCCCCCGACTGGATCTGGGCGATGGTGCTCTGGATCTGCGAGATCCGGGTCATCACGTCCGTGACGCTCATGACTGCTCCCCCTCACGGGCGGTGAACTGACTGGGACGGTGGTTGTTCGAGGCGATCTCGTCGAGCGCGAGCTGCTCGTCGCGGAGCTCCTCGGCGAGGGCGAGCGCGTTGTGTCGCTCTTCGAGCTTCTCCAGGGCGATCGACCGGGCCCGGGCACCGTTGAACTCGGACTGCGCCTCGGCCGCCTCGATCCGGTGCGCGTCGGCGACGGCGTCGAGCTCGGCGATCATGCTGCGGGTCGAGGCGCGTGCCGCGGCCACCGCGATGAGCGTGGCCGCATCGGTGACGATGGATTTGGAGCCGGCGGCGTCGACGAGAGTGCGCTCCACACGGGCACGGCGTTCGGCGACGTCGCGGATCCTTCGGTTCGCCTCCGACAGCTCGGCGAGCGCCTTCTGCTGCTGGGCGTGACGGACGCGGAGCAGCCCGGCGAGAGAGAACTGCTTCACAGGGCACCGCCGAGGATCCGAGCGAGCCGTTCGAGCCTCGCCCATGCGTCTGCCGCGGGCGTCTGGTCGTCCATGCTCTGCTGCAGGAACGCGTCGATCTCGCCCTGGTGGGCCACCGCCGCGTCGACGAGCGGGTTGGTGCCCGGCTGGTACGCGCCGACGTCAATGAGATCCTGCGCCGACTTGCGGGCGGCCATGACGGTGCGAAGGTGCTTGGCGGCGGCGGACTGCTCGCGCGAGATGACCTTCGACGCGACGCGCGAGATCGAGCCGAGTACATCGATCGACGGGAAGTGACCGGTAACGGCCAGTTTCCGGTCGAGCACGACGTGGCCGTCGAGGATCGAGCGGGCGGCATCGGCGATGGGCTCGTTGTGGTCGTCGCCATCGACGAGCACCGTGTAGAGGCCGGTGACCGAGCCGGTGACGTCGGTGCCGGCGCGCTCCAGGAGGTTCGCGAGCGTCGAGAACGTCGACGGCGGGTAGCCCCGGGTGGCGGGAGGTTCGCCGACGGAGAGTCCGATCTCGCGCTGAGCCATGGCGACGCGGGTCAGCGAGTCCATCATCAGAACGACGTCGGAGCCGCCGTCGCGGAACGACTCGGCGATGCGGGTGGCGGCGAACGCGGCACGGAGGCGCATGAGGGCGGGCTCGTCGGAGGTCGACACGACGACGACGGAGCGGGCGAGCCCCTCGGGGCCGAGGTCGTCTTCGAGGAACTCGCGCACCTCGCGGCCGCGCTCGCCGATGAGGGCGATGACGCTGACCTCGGCGTCGGTGCCGCGGGCGATCATCGACAGGAGCGACGACTTGCCGACGCCGGAGCCCGCGAAGAGGCCGAGGCGCTGTCCGCGGCCGGCCGTGGTGAGAGTGTCGAGCGCGCGGACGCCGAGCTGGAGGGGCGTGTCGATGCGGGCGCGCTGCATCGAGTTCGGGGTCGCGTGGTCGATCGAGACGAGCTCGTCGAAGTCGAGCGGGCCCTTACCGTCGAGGGGACGGCCGAGTCCGTCGATCACGCGGCCGAAGAGGCCGCGGCCGGTGGGGACGAGGATCGGGCGGCCCGTCGGGCGCACGGCCATTCCGGCGCGAACACCCGTGAGCGGACCGAGCGGCATGCATCGCACCCCGTCGGCCGTCGCTGCGACGACCTCGGCCAGGCGCTCGACACGCTGGCCGGAGGCATCGACGAACGGTTCGCCCACCGCGACGACCTCGCCGATAGCGGAGTCGAGGCCTGTCACGCCGAGGCCCAGGCCGACGACGCTTGACACGACGCCGATGCGCAGCGGTCGCGCCGCGAGCGAGGCCGCACGCACCTGGGCGGCGACGTCGAGCGAGGGGGCGAAGAGGGTCGATGCGGCGAGGGTCACGCGGCGCCCCCGAGCAGTTCGTGGCGGGCACGGTCGAGCGCCGAGCTGAGCGTGGCGTCGATGAACCCGGCGGTGAGGTCGGCGCGGGCGTCGCCGCGAGCGAGGGAAGCGTCCGCCACGAGGTGCACGCCCAGCGCGTCGCCCTGGCCGTCGAGCAGCGAGAGGTCGGCGGGGTTGAGGCGCACCGAGACGACGTCGGCGGGATCGACCTCGGCGAGCGCGCGGGTGAGCGCGGCGACGACGGTCGACTCGGGGTTCGTCTCGAGCTCGTAGCCGATCACGGCAGTGGCGAGCTGGAGGGAGGTGGCGAGGAGGGTCTGCTGCACCTCGGTGCGGAGGGCCGCCTGACGCGCGTCGATGGCGGCGGTGGCCGCGTGGAGCACGGCGATGGCGGCATCGGCGCGGGCGTTCGCGTGGGCGATCACGGCGGCCTGCTCGGCGGCGAGCGCCTCGCGGAGGGCTGCGGTCTCGGCCGCGGCGGCACGGAGCCCCGCCGCGTACCCGGCGGCCTCACCACGCTGGGCGGCCTCGTCTTCGCGCGCCGCCGAGAGCGGGTTGCGGAGCACGGGGAACGCGACGCGGGTGAACAGGGTGTCGCTACTCAACGAGGGCCTCCTCGTCGCCGCGCTGCACGGTGATCGCGCCTTGGGCCTCGAGTTCGCGGATCGCGCTGACCACCGAGGCGCGGGCCTCTTCGACCTGCGACAGGCGCACGGGGCCGGCGGCGCGGATCTCGTCGTCGAGCAGCTCCCGGTTGCGCTCCGAGACGTTGCCGCGGATGACCTCGGTGACGGCCTCGGGTGCGCCCTTCATGGCGATCGCGAGCACGGCCGCGTCGATTCCGCGCAGCACCTGCTGCACGTCGCGCGGGTCGAGCTTGACGATGTCGACGAAGGTGAGCATGCGCGAGCGCACCTCTTCGGCGAGCGCAGGATCCCGCGCCTCGAGCCCCTCGAGGAGGATCCGTTCGGTCGCGGCGTCGGAGCGGTTGATGATCTCGACCAGCGGTTGGATGCCTCCGACGGCCTCGACCTGCTCGCGAGGCGCGACGACGGCGCCGGCCCGCACCTTCAGCGTCTGGGCGACGATGCCGACGGCCTCGGGGGTCGCGGTGCCCATGGTGGCGATGGCCTGGGCGACGTCGGTGCGGAGCGAGACGTCGAGCCCGACGAGCACCGCGGAGGCCTGGTCGGCCTTCAGGTGCGCGAGCACGAGCGCGATGGTCTGCGGCAGCTCGCTGTCGAGCAGGGTCAGCAGCTGACCGGAGTCGGCGGCGTCGAGGAATTCGAATGACTTGCCGGCCATCGACGAGGCGAGACGCTCCATGACGCCGGCGGCGCGCTCCGATCCGAACGAGGCCTCGAGCAGCCCGACCGCGAAGTCGCGGCCGCCACGACGAGTGACCCGGCCCTGTGTCGACAGCTCGTGGAACTCGCCCACGGCCGTGTCGGCCACGCTGGACTCGACTCGACGCATCTTGACCAGCTCGGCGGTGATCTCGTCGGCTTCGGTCTCGTTGAACTTCTGCATGACCGTGGCGGCACGCGCCTGATCCATCTGCATGAGGATCACGGCGACCTTCTGCGCCCCGGTCAGCTCGACCGGCTTGACTGCGGAGCTCATACGGTCTGCTTGTCTTCGAGCATGCCGCGGAGGAGCTCGGCCGTGCGGTCGGGGTCGCTGGCCGCGAGGGCGTCGATCTCGGCGCGCTTGCGCTCCATCGTGGCGCCCTCGGGGGCGAGTGAGGGCAGCTGCACGGTCGGGGCGTTGCTGGCCGAGAGGGCTTCGAGACGACGGCGCTCGGCGTCGGCGAGAGCCATCGACTGGGTCTCGGCCTCGCCCGGCCAGGTTCCGGCGACCGACGAGATCTCGCCGAGGTCGATGTCTTCGCGCTCCTGCTTGCGGCCCTTGCGGGTCAGCAGGAACAGCGCGATGAGCAGCGGGATCGCGATGGCGGCGATCGTTCCGACGGTGCGGATGGTCGACCACATGCTGTCGCTGGCGGCCTGCGCGTCGGCGGCCTTCAGCGCGGCGGCGGCGGCCTTCGCGCCCGAGGTGTCGAACGACACGGCCTGCACGCTGACCGAGTCACCGCGCTTGGTGTCGACGCCCGCGGCCTTCGACACGAGGTCCGAGATAGCGGTGAGGTTCTGCGAGCCGGCGATCGAGCTGTTCAGGGCGACCGAGATGGTCTGCTTGTTCAGCTGACCGGCGGGGATGTTCGTGGTCTCGGTGGTCTTGTCGACGGCGTTGTTCTTCGTGGCCGACTCGTTGACGTAGCCGTTGCCGCTGGCCGACGAGGTTCCCGAGGTGGCCGACCCGCTCGGGACGGCGATGTTGTCGGGTCCGAGCACACCGGTCGTTCCCGAGGATCCGGCAGCGCCGTCTCCCGCATACGACTCCTTGGTGCTCGACTCGCTGAGGGGCTGCGCCCCGCCCGTCGGGTCGGCGTACGACTCCGACACCTTCGTGCCCGACGACTGGTTCATGTCGGCCGCGACGACGACCGTCGAGTTGCCGGCGCCCAGCACCTTGTCGAGCATCGCCTGGACGCTCGCCTGCACGCGGCTCTCGTAGTCGCTCGACTGCTGCGACGAGTTGCCGGTCGTGCCCGTGCCGACCGCCGAGAGGACGACACCCTTCGAGTCGACGACCGAGACGTCGGTCGGCTTCATGCCCTCGATGGAGGCACTCGTCAGGTGCACGATCGCGTCGACCTGGTCGGTCGACAGGGTGACACCCGACTTGGCCTGGACGAAGACGGAAGCGGTGGGATCCTTGGTGTTCTCCGCGAAGACGGTCTCCTGCGGGATCGCGAGCTGCACGCTCGCCGCCTGGACGCCGTCCATGGCGCCGATCGTCTTGGCGAGCTCGCCCTCGATCGCGCGCTTGTAAGTGACGTTCTGCTGGAACTCCGACGAGGTGACGCCCATGGTGTCGAGCAGCGAGTAACCGCCGGTGTTGTCGGCGGGGAGGCCCGCCGACGCGGCCTTGAGGCGCTCCGAGTAGACCTGCGACTGCGGCACGAGGATCGTGGATCCGCCGTCGGTGAGCTGGTAGGGAACGCCGTCGGTGGTGAGCTGGTCGACCACGGCCGAGGCGTCGGTCGCGGCGAGGCCGGTGAACAGCGGCGTGTACGACGGCTTCGTGAGAAACGACGTGAGCGCGACGGAGCCGAGCACGAGCACGGCGACGCCGATGATCGCGAGCGTGCGCTGGGCGACGGTGAACGCCTTGATCCGGTCGGAGAGGCCGGTGAGCATGGAGCGGAGAGCGGGGGGCATCAGGCCTGCATCCTCATGATCTCGTTGAACGCGTCGACGCCCTTGTTACGGACGGCCGCGACGAGTTCCATCGTGACCTGGGCACGCGTGGCGGCGATCGTGGCGGTGTGGACGTCGTCGAGCGACCCGGTGACGGCCTTGACCGCGAGATCCTGCGACTGGCCCTGCAGCGACTGCAGGCCGTCGATGACGTTGCCGAAGCTCGAGGCGCCCGTGGTGGGGGTGGCGTCGAGGCCGTTGATGGCCGAGGCGTCCTGCGCGGCGCCGACGGAGCCGACACCGGAGTTGAGGGCGGTCGAGCCGGTCGGGAAAGTCCCGGAGACGGGGTAGATGGGCATTAGTTGCGTCCGATCTGGAGAGCTGCTTCGTAGCTCGTCTTGGCGCGGTCGACGACCGCTGCATTCGCTTGGTAGCCGCGCTGGGCCATGATCAGGTCGGCCATCTGCGTGCCGAGGTCGATGTCGGGCATGCGCACATAACCGTCTTTGTCCGCCTGCGGGTCGTCGGGCGAGTACGTGACCCGACCCTCGGCCGAACCGAACGCGGCCGCCTTGACGTAGACGCCCGAGACGCCCTCGCCCTCCTGCACCTCGACGTAGCGCGCCTGGAAAGCGGCGCCCGACATCGGCTTGACGGTGTTGACGTTGGCGATGTTGTCGGAGATGGCGTCCATCCACTTGCGGTGGACGGTGAGGCCGGTGCTCGCGATACCGATCGCGTCGAACATGCCCATCAGCTGGTCCTGAGGGCGGCGCGGACGCTGGTGATGACGTTGTTCTCGGCCTGCGCGGCGAACTGGTACTGCAGCACGGTGGTCGTGTTGCTGAGGGTCTCGGTGTCGAGATTGACGTTGTTGCCGTTCTCGTTGGTGGGCTCGAGCGAGCGGGCCATCGTGGCGGTCGTCGCTCCGTTGCCCTTCTCGACGCTGGCCTTCAACGCGTCCTCGAACGACACCCGCTCGGCCGTGTAGCCGGGGGTGTTGATATTGGCGATGTTGTTCGAGATCGCCTTCTGGCGCATCGAAAGGCCGTCGAGGGCGCTTTCGAGAGCTCGAGAGGTCACGGATTCCAGCACGTCTGCTCGCTTCGCAAGTAGCAGGGAGAGGCGGCCGATCCGTGGCCTGAGGAGTGAGCGATCCGTGCTCACGTTGCCCTATCGACTCGGGCCGGGGCGGCGTTAGGAGCGGATCGGATTCGGCCGCCCCCGTCTTCGGGGGTCAGAGGCGACTGAGGATCGGCAGCATGGGCGGTTTGCTGGACATCGCGTGGTGTGCGGCAGACTTGACTGCATGTCTGTTCCCCGCACCCTCGCCCGCCTTGCCCTCGGTGGCGCCCTCGTCTTCGCCGGCACCACCCACCTCACTTCGGCGCGCGAGGCGTTCCGCGCCCAGGTGCCCACCTGGCTCACCGCCAAGACGCCCCTCACCGAAGACCAGGTCGTGCTGGCCTCCGGCGTCGTCGAGATCGCGCTCGGCGCCGCGCTCGTCTCCGGCATCAAGCGCCCCGTCGTCGGCAACCTCGCGGCGACCTTCTTCACGGCGATCTTCCCCGGCAACATCTCGCAGCTCGTCACGCGCACCGACGCGTTCGGGCTCGACACCGACCGCAAGCGCGCCGTGCGCCTCGTCTTCCAGCCGGTGCTGGTGGCCGTGTCGCTCTGGTCGACGCGCCGCTAGTTCTCGCTCGGGCCTGGCCTCCTGGGCCGCTCCCCTGCCGCCCCCTGCCGCCAATTTGAGAGCGATCCGGCCGCTCAGTCACGCCCGTTGCACGCAGATCCGGCGGCCGGCTTCGGATCACTCTCAAATTTGCCGGCCGGGTCGCCACAGAGCCGACCCGCGTCGCGCCAGAAGGGTCGGCGGCGCGGGTCGCAAAGCCGGACGGCCGGAGCTTGTCGCAGGCCCGGCTCTGCGACCCGCGTAATGCCAAGAGGAGTCAGCCGGTCGCGTCGAGGTAGACAGCCCGATCGGTCTCGCGCGCGGGCGGAACCGACCGCAGCGCCGCCAGATGCTTCGACACCGATCGGCGGGCCTCGAGCACGCGCTCGATGGCCGACTTCTGCGCCCGCTGCACCTCGCGGGCGCGGTCGGCGAGCTCAGCCGGGAGGGGTCCGAGGTCGGCGACGGGCCGGGCCAGGGTGCGAGGGGGCACAAAGGTGCCGTCACCCGAAGCGCCGGCGACGGCTTCCATCTCGGCGAGCGCCTCGAGCCAGGCGGCGCGGGTCTCGTCCGACCTAGGCAACTCCGAGGCTCCCGCCGAATGCGGCCGGTGCGGCGGGAACGAGCGCGGCGGCTTCGTGCCAGGCCTGCCTGAGCGGCTCGAGCAGCACGATGCTCTCGCGCGTGAGCGCGACGTCGCGGTGGACGTTGGCATTGACGAGGGCGACCGAGACGTAGGTGTAGAGCGCCTGGAGCTCGACGCCGCCCTCCCACAGCTCGACGCGGAGCGACGTGGTGAGCTCGGAGACGATGGCCTGGGCGTGGACGAGGTTTTCGGAGGCGGTGGCCCAGGATCCTTGGTTCTGTGCCGCTTCGGCACGACCGAGGTCGAGCAGGAGGCGGTCGTACAGCATCGTGAGGAGCCGGATGGGCGTGGCCGAGAGGACTGCCTCGCGGCCGTAGGCGTTGCGCTGCTTGGCTGCGGCGCCGAAGGTCATGGTCATGGCGTGCCTAGCTGTAGGTCGGCAGGTTCGCGAGCGACGACGTGAGCGACGACGACTGCGACTGGAGGTTGGAGAGCTGCACCTCGAGAGCGGAGTAGAGCTTCTCGAGAGAGGCGCGGCGGTCGGTGAGGCGGAGATCCCACTCGTCGACCTGTTTGCTCATCGAGGTGACGAGCGACTGCTGGCCGGTGATGACGCTGGTCAGCTGGCCGTTGTATTTGTCGGAGACCTGGTTCGCAGCCGTGGCGACACGGGCGGTCAACGTCGAGAACATCGCCTGGGTGCCGGCGGGGTCGGCGGCCATCGCGGCGGCGAACTTGTCGGCGTCGAACTCGAGCGTGCCCGAGCGGGTGATGCTGATGCCGATCTGCGACGGCGATTTTCCGTCGATCGGCAGGGAGGCGGCGTCCATGAGCGACTGGTTGGCGCTCCGGATCGTGCTGTTGCCGGTGAACGGTCCGCCCGACACGATGGCCTTACCGGCCGAGTCGGTGCTGTTGACGATGGCGCTCTTGGTCGAGATGAGGCCAAAAACGCCGTTGAGGCCGTCAACGAGGCTCGAGGCCACTTTCGACGCGGCGGCGGTGTCTTGCCCGATCGTGATCGTGACCGGATCGGCGGAGGTCTTGCTGACCGTGACGGCGACCCCGGGAAGCAGGTCGCTGAAGGTGTTGGTGCTCGACGTGACCGTCTGCTCGGCGCTGGTGCCGGCCCAGAGGGTGACGCTGGCGTCCTGCGCGGGCTTGGTGACGGCGGCGCCCGGAGCGGTGAGGAGGTTGGTGGCCGTGCCCGACGCGACGTCGGCGGCGGTGCCCTGGTAGACATCGAATCCGCCCGAGACACCGGTGGTCTGCGACGTGAACTGGAGGCGGTACTGCGCGGTGCCGTCGGCGGCGGTGCCCGACGAGACCTTGACGGCCTTGACTCCCGAACCCGAGCCATTGACGGCGGTGACGACGTCGTCGAGCGATGTCGACGCGGCCGAGATGTCGAACGACTTGCCCGAGGCCGAGACGATGGTGAGCTTCGCAGGATCCGCGGGCCACGTCGAGAGGGCCGCCGTGACCCCCGTCTTCGCCTGCGCCACGGACCCGACCGTGAACTCGATCGAACCGGCGGCCGCGGAGGTTCCGGCTGTTGCCGTCGCGGCGGTCGACGAACTCGTCGCCGTGAAGAGGGAGAGCGAAGTGGCCGACTTGGCCGACGTCGCGGCGGTCGCGAGTGCCGCCACCTGAGAGTTGAGGCCCTGGAGCGCCGTGATGGTGCTCTGGGTGGAGGTGACCTTGGCTTTGAGGAGGGTCTGGGGCTGCGACTCGGCGGTCATCAGCGAGTTGATGAGCGACGTCGTGTCGAGGCCGGAGACGAGGCCGTCGACGGCGAGTCCTGCCATGACCTGCTCCTAGGCGATGAGGGCGAAAAGGGGTGGTCCGCGGCGGGGGTGGGGAGAAGACCCGAACTTCCTCTCCTCACCGCCTGCCGCGGATGGGTGGTGCTGTGGTGCTACCGGCTCGCTAGGGACTAGCGGAGGAGGCTCAGCACACCCTGCGTGCTCTGGTTCGCCTGAGCGAGCATCGCGGTGCCGGCCTGGCTGAGGATGTTGGCTCGTGTGTACTTGACCATCTCCTGTGCCATGTCGGTGTCGGTGATGCGCGAGGAGGCGGCCGTGAGGTTCTCCTTGGCGACGTTGGTGTTGTTGATGGCGTGCTCGAAGCGGTTCTGGACCGCACCGAGGCTGGCGCGAGCGGTCGAGATCTTGGTGATCTCGTCGTCGATCGTCTTGATCGCAGCCGACGATCCGGCAGCGGTCGAGAGGTCGATTGCTCCGACAGCGGTCGCGGTCTTCGACACGTCGGCCGGCGCGAGGTCGACGGTGATCGTGTTCGAGGCCGCGTCCGAACCAGCGCCGACCTGGAAGCTCAGCTTGCCGTCGGCGCCCGTGCCACCCTTGCCGTCCAGCAGCTGGATGCCGTTGAAGTTGGTGGAGGCGGAGATGCGAGTGAGCTCCGTCGTGAGGGAGTCGGTCTCGGTCTTGATCGCAGCACGCGAGGTCGCGTTGTTCGAGTCGTTACCGGACTGAACAGCGAGGTCGCGCATGCGCTGGAGGATCGACTGCGTTTCGGTCAGTCCACCTTCAGCCGTCTGGACGACGGAGATGCCGTCCTGAGCGTTGCGAGCGGCGACCGTGAGGCCACCGACCTGCGACTTGAGGCCCTCGGAGATGGCGAGACCCGCAGCATCGTCAGCGGCACGGTTGATGCGGAGACCCGACGAGAGCTTCTCGAGGGACTTCGACAGGTCGCCCTGCGTGCTGTTGAGGTTGCGGTAGGTGTTGTTCGCCGCGAGGTTGTTGTTGATCTGGAAACCCATGATGGTTCTCTCTTCCGTGATTTATGGGGTGTGGTGCTGCCGCCCATCCGTGGGCTGACATGGATAGCTATCGGCGGGGGTGTCCGGTCCGTTAGCGGAATGGTGAAAAAGTTTTTAGGAGGCTGCCGCGGTCTGCTGCACAGGCACGCTCTCGCGCATGGCGGTACCGATACCGACGACCGCGTTGCTGGCCACGCGGGCCAGGTAGGCGGCGCGGCGGGCTGGAGCGGTACGCGACTCGTACGACACCTCGGCGGTCTCGTCGGCGGCTGCGCCGGCATAGTGCGTGTTGAGCCCGTCGCGGAGGAGGCGGATGGCCTCGGTGCGCTGCTGCGACACCGCGGAGTGGGTGATACCGAGCTCGTCGGCGACCTCGGTGACGCTGCGGTCGCCGAAGTAGACGTTGTCGATGATGAAGCGCATCTTCTCGGGCAGAGCGTCGACCGCGGCACGCAGGTAGCGGGTGCGCTCCTGCTCGAGCAGCGTCTCTTCGGGAAGGATGATGTCGGCGGCGAGCTGGTCGGCGACGGTCTCGTCGATGGCCGTAACGGTGCGGGCGGCATCGGTCAGAGCGTCGGTCGCCGTCTTGCGGTCGACACCGAGCGACGAGGCGATCTCGTCGACGTTGGGGGTGCGGCCGAGGGCGGCGGTCAGGGTCTCCTGCGTGGCGAGAGTCTCTTTGATGCGCTTGCGGGTGCCGCGGCTGGCCCAATCGCTCGAGCGCATGTCGTCGGCGAAGGCACCCATGATGCGAGTGCGGGCGTAGGCGCCGAACGGCACACCCTGGGTGGGGTCGAAGGCGTCGGCCGCCTGGACGAGAGCGAGGGCGCCGGCCGAAGCCAGGTCGTCACGGCTGAGGTGCGTCGCCTTGGCGCACACCTCCGAGACGAGGTAGCCCACGAGCGGGAGGTTCTGAACCACCATCGTGTTGCGCTCTGCCTTGTTCATCGCGGTAACCCTGTCGTTGTCGGCCGAGTGGAAATCGGCATGGCGAAGCACCCCGGCATGACGGCGCGCCGGAGTGAATCGGAAGAAGTGATGGGCTGACCGCTGAGCCGATGGCCCTGTCGGTCGGTGCCGCCGGTGATCTCGGCGACACCCTCAACGCTAGTGAGAGCAGGGGGCCGAAAACTAGGCGTAAAAGACCCCACTCCGGGGGTTTGGGGTGTCATCATTTCGGGGGACAGCCAGCGTTTTTCCCGAATTTTCACCCCCGGACGGGGTGTTGTGAGCCCCTCGCCAACCACCTGGTTCGGTCTCCTTTGCAAATTCGAAGGAGAAACTCGCGCTGGCCCGCCCCGATCCGCATGAATCCGTTCGGCCCGGCGCGTTTCTCCTTCAAATTTGGAGAAAACAGGGCGAAGGATCCCGGTGCTCACCTAACGAGGCCGGGCCACCGGCCGATAGTGGCCGGTGAGAGCAAAACAGCTCCCTGCGGCGGCCACTCGAAAAGGCGGCCGGCACCGCAGCCGACACTTGGAGGGACCGTGGGCGTGAACGAATTGTCCGCCGTGCTCTGGCGTGAAAGGGAGCTCCTCGAGCTGCTCACGTTCAAGCTGGAAGAGGAGCAGCTGCTCCTTACCGCCGGAAAATCCCGGTGGATCGAGCACGCCACTCGCGAGGTAGAGCAGGTCCTCGACCGCCTGCGCACCGCCGGCCTCGAGCGGACCGTCGAGGTCGCCGTCGTCGCCGAGGAATGGGGCACGTCGTCCGAGGCGCCTCTGCGCGAGCTCGTCGACCACGCTCCCGAGGGCCCCTGGGCCGATATCTTCTCGTCGCACCTGCGGGCGATGACCGAGCTCACGCGACAGATCAAGCAGCTTCGCGACGAGAACGAGCAGTTCTTGAGGGCCGCCGCGCGCTCGACGCAAGAGACTCTCGCGACGGTGTCGTCGGATCCTTCGCTCTATGACTCGCACGGCGCCGGCCGCACCGCGACGGTTTCGTCGAGCCACCTCTTCGACGGGCGGCTGTAGTGAGCACGTTCTCCGGGCTGAACACCGCGTACCGGGGCCTCACTGCCGCGCGCGCCGGCCTCGACGTCGTCGGCCAGAACATCGCCAACGCCACGACCGAGGGCTACACCCGACAGCGCGTGACGACGTCGTCGATCTCGGCGGTGGAGCCGGGCCTCTTCTCGACGGGCACGGCCATCGGCCAGGGGGTCTCGATCGACGGCTATTCGCGCATCGGCGACGCCACCCTCGACGCGCAAGTGCGCGGCACCGCTTCATCGGCCGGATACGGCTCGGTCCGGGCCGGTGTGCTCTCGACTCTCGAGACCTCCCTCAACGAACCCGGCAAGAACGGCCTCTCGACGCAGCTCTCGAACTTCTGGGCCGGCTGGGGCGACGTCTCGAACGATCCGACCGACACCTCGGCGGCGGCGAACCTGCTCGGCCAGGCGCGGGGCATCGCCAGCACGATCGCAACCGGCTACCAGGGTGTCAGCAACCAGTGGAGCGCCGCGCGCAGCAGCGTGGCGACCATGGCCAGCGACCTCAACGCGGCCGCCAAGCAGGTCGCTGACCTGAACGGGCAGATTCAGCAGGGTCTGACCACCGGCGGCAGCGTCAACGAGCTCGTCGATCAGCGGAACCTCCTGACCGAGAAGATCTCGTCGCTCGCCGGCGGCTCGGTCCACGCCAACTCCGACGGGACGGTCAACGTGCTCATAGGAGGCAATGCGATCGTCAGCGGCACGACCGCGCGCACCGTCCAGGTCTCGGGGTCGACGACTCTCGAGGGTGCCGCCGCAGCTCCCGTGACGCTCGAATGGACGCACCGACCGGGTGCCTCCGTCGGCCTCGACGGCGGACAGTTGGCCGGTACGCTGTCGGTTCTCGCCCCCGCCGACGGCTCGGGCTCGGGTGGCGTCCTCGCCGAGGCGGCCGCCAGCTACAACGCGTTCGCGACCAAGCTCGCGACGAGTGTCAACGCGGTGTACTCCGGTGGATCCTCGCCGAGCGGTTCGACCGGCGCCGACTTCTTCTCCGTCTCGTCGACCGGGCCCGCCGCCCTCGGCCTCGGCGTCATTCCGACCTCCGCCTCGGGCATCCAGGCGAGCGCACCCGGCTCGGGCAACACCGGTGGGGTCGCCGACAAGCTCTCCACCCTCGGCGTCGGAGCAGCTTCCCCCGACCGCGTCTGGGCCTCGTTCGTCACGTCCACCGGGGCTGCAGCAAAGGCCGAGATCGCCTCGTCCGACCGCGCGACGCTGGCCGCCACCGCCGCCAAGACGCAGCAGACCTCGACCGCCGGCGTCGACCTCGACGAGGAGAACGTCAACATGCTGACGTTCCAGCACGCCTACCAGGGCGCCGCCCGCGTCATGACGGCCATTGACGAAATGCTCGACACCCTGATCAACCGCACCGGACGGGTGGGCCTGTAATGCTCGGACGCGTCACCAACCAGACCGCCGCCCTCGCGTCATCGCGCATGCTGCAGGCCAACGCTGCTCGACTCGCGCAGCTGCAGGGCCAGGCCTCGTCGCTCAAGGCGATCTCGGTGCCGTCGGACGACCCGACCGCCACCGGCCAGTCGCTGTTGGTCCGCGGTCAGCAGGCCGCCAACGCGCAGTACTCCCGCAACGCCGACAACGGCGTGGGCTGGCTCGCGACGACCGACTCCGCCCTCAGCGACACCAAGAACATCCTCGATCGGGTGCGGTTCCTCACCGTGCAGGGAGCCAACGACGGAGCCATGTCGGCCACCGCCAAAGAAGCGATCGCGACCGAACTCGACGGCCTCAAGACCGACCTGCTGGCCACCGCTAACACGTCGTTCCAGGGCCGATCCGTCTTCGCCGGTTCGTCCGACGCGGGCGCCGCCTTCACCCCGGGCACGCCGCCGGCCTTCACCGGAATCACCGGCAGCTCGGTGCAGCGTCGGATCGCCGACGGCACGACAGTCCAGGTCGACACCGACGGCGCGGCGGTCTTCGGCACGGGAGCCGACTCGGTCTTCTCGATGATCGACTCGATCTCGGCCGATCTGCGCGCCGGCGTCAACATCGGCGGCAAGCTCGCCGACATCGACACCCGCCTCACCGCCGTGCGCGGAGCCTGGGGCGACGTCGGAACCCGCCAGGCGCAGCTCGAGCGCGCCCAGGACACCCTGAAGAACACCTCCGTCTCGCTCGAGAACCAGCGATCCGGAATCGAGGATCTCGACCTCGCCAAGGTCGCCCTCGACCTCCAGACCCAGCAAGTCACCTACCAAGCCGCCCTCGCTGTCACCGCCAAGGTGATCCAGCCGACCCTGATGGACTTCCTCCGATGAGCGCTTCTCTCTCCTTCGTCACTCCTCCGCCCGGGCTCGACCCCGTCGTCGACTTCTCCCTCGACGAGGTCAAGGGCGCCAACGGCCTTTATGCCCTGCACGCGGTCGCCGAGCCGTCGACGCGCATGTTCGTCGTGGACGCCGCGATCCACCTCCCCGACTACGCCCCCGAGATCAGCGACGAGCAGGGCGAGGCTCTCGGCCTCTCCGGCCCCGAGAACGCGCTGCTCCTCGTCGTCGCGAACCCGGCAGCGTCGGGCACCACCGTCAACCTCATGGCGCCGATCGTCGTCAACTCGGTCTCGGGTGCCGCCGCGCAGGTGATCCTCGAGAACCAGGACTTCCCGCTGCGGGCCGCTCTCATGCCGGTGTCGGCCGCTCCGGTCGCCCAGCCCGTCGCCCCGGCCCGCGTGGCCGTTCCGGCCTAGCTCGGGCCCGTTCGCGCGCCGATCAGGCCAAAAGCCCCGCGCTCGACTACCCTCGACACCGATGACCGAGCACGACCGTACCGACGACGCCCAGGGCGGCACCACGAGCCACCCTGTGCCCTCGAGCCTGACCGCACCGATCGTGCCGACGGGCCCTTCGGGCACCTCGCACTTCGATCCCGTCAGCCTGCGACCCGCCATCGACGCCTCGGCGCTCGAAGACCGCCTGGCCGAGCTCGGGGCGAGCCGCAGCACCGCCGCCCTCGGCGAACGCGCCGACCTGCTTCGCATGCTGGGCCGCCTCGACGAGGCCCTCGCGATCAGCGAGGAGGCCTTCCGGCTCGCTCACTTCACCGGCGACCGGGCCGACTCGACTGCAGCGCGCATCCGCCGCGCCTACGTCTTCAAAGAGCAGGGCCGCCTCGAGCGTGCTCTGAGCGACCTCCACACCAGCCGCCTCAGCGCCTCGACCGAAGAGTGGCACGAGCTCGAGGCCGCGGCCGCCGAACTCGAGGGCTACACGCTCTACGACCTCCAGCGCTACGAAGAGGCCCGGCAGTCTCTGGCCGCAGCGCTCGAGGCCTACGAGAAGGCCGGTGCGCCCGCCGAGCGCACCAACGGCCTCCGCGTCGCCATCGAAGGCGTCATGCGAGCTGTGCTGCAGGGGTCCGCTCCCGCCGCACCCGAGCCGATCATCGAACCCGAGCCCGAGCCCGCCGCCGAGCCGATGGTCTCGACCGTGGTCGTCGACGCTCCCGTCTTCGCTGACGAGGTGGCCGGCGAGACCTCTGCCGTAGACTCCGAAGACGACACCGACGCTCGCGTCACCGACGACCGCGACGACGCTGATGCCACCGGCGACACCAACCCGGCCCCGCTCTTCCGCACCACCGGCTCCCCCGCGTTCCTCGTCTCGCCGTCCGAGCAGGGCTCCCCCGCGCGACTCGACCCGTCGGCCCCGCGCCTCGACCCGTCGGCCCCGACCTCCGAGTCGATCACCGATGCCGCGTCGATCGGAGTCGAGACCCAGGCGATCGCGATCCCGCATGCCACGGCTCCCGGCCGCAGCCGCCGCGACATCGACGACGAAGACCGCAACGAAGACGACGAGCCTGCCAACGGCTTCGACGCCGAGGTGAATCGCGCCCGCAAGGCCGCGCGCAGCATCTGGGGCGCCTTTGACGCCTCGCAGTCGAAGACGCCGCCGAGCGACCGCTCCTAGCGAGTGGCCGATCTGGCCAAGGTCCGCCACTGGGCCTCGTCTTTGATCGCGCTCCACCTCGACCCCGGGGTCTGGACGTTCGACTTCGACCGCGCGACCACCCGCGCCGGACTCTGCAACTACACCAAGCACCGCATCACGGTCTCGCGTCACCTGGCCGAACGCTACGACGACGATGAGATCCACCAGGTGCTGCTGCACGAGGTCGCGCACGCGATCGCAGGATCCGCAGCGGGTCACGGCCCGAAATGGCGCACCGTCGCGGAGGGCCTCGGCTATGCCGGGGGCCGCCTGCACGACGGCGCCATCGCCTCCGAGCTCGCCCCCTGGGTGGGGCTCTGCCCGCAGGGCCACGAGCACTTCCGCTACCGCGCGCCGCGGAAGCCGCTCGCGTGCGGCCGGTGCGCGCGCCGCTTCGACCTCGCGAACCTCATCGTCTGGCAGAAGCGCGAGGTCTGAGCGCCAGAGCGGCCGACCTTCCGGCGTCACCAGCTAGGCTGGTTACATGACGGTTGAGACGTGGTTCCGCTCCGACGCCGGAGTCCGCTGGCAGTTCGAGACCGGCGCCCTGTGCCTCGACTTCGCCTATCTCGGAGGGTTTCCCGAGGGCGCATTCGGCCCCGCCTCCGGCCTCCCCGGAGCCACCGCCGCCCCCGGATCACCCCGGTGGGACGGCCTGCTCGTTCCCGCCGACCTCGGCGACTGGCTCGGCGAGCGCTACCCGGGCATCGGTCAGGCACCAAGTGACCGTGAGCTGCACGACGCCCGTTCGTTCCGTGACGCCGTCGCCCGCCTGGCGCTCTGCGCCGCCGACGGCCACACTCCCGACGCCGACGACATCGACGTCGTCAACCTGTTCGCGGCGCTCCCTGATGTTCCCCCGTCGCTCGCGGGTGGTCGCCGTCAGGCGGGTGCGGGTCGGCTGCGCACGGGGCAGGCGCTGGCCTCGGTGGCGCGGGATGCAGTGACGCTGTTCGCGCGGGTGGGGTTTGTCGGGGAGCCGGGCCGCCGGATCCTTCGGTGTTCCGCGGACGACTGCGGGCTCGTGTTCTACGACGACTCCCGCGCCGGAACGCGTCGCTGGTGCTCGATGCCGAAGTGCGGCAATCGCTCGAAGGTGCGTGCCCACCGCGCTCGAGTTGCGGCCGCGCACGCCTGACACCTCAAAAACGACCGCTGATCTCGGGGATCAGCGGTCGTTTCTGTGGTCTCGCAAGGTGTCTATTCGACGACCTTGACCTCTTTCCAGAACGCGACGTAGTTCGAGAAGTCTTTGCCGACGCGGTCGAACGCGGTCGGGAACGGCGTCGGGTAGCTGAACGCACGGTCGGGCAGGCCGTTCACCGAGAAGTACTGGCACTCGCCCTTCCACGGGCAGGTGTAGGGGGTGTCGGTCTTCTCGAGCAGCGCGTCGTTGACGCTGGCCGGCGGGAAGTACCAGTTGCCCTCGATCTTGATGAGGTCGGATTCGGGGGCCTCAGCCACCACGGTTCCGTCGTCGAGTACTGCCTTCATGTTGTCCTCCAGGGGATCGGGGTCTACTGGACCGAACGCTACGCGCGCGAGGTGAATTCCCGCAGGACGACCACCGACGCGGGGCGCGACTCGCGCTGGGCGATCGGATCGTCCGCTCCCCCGAGGGTCGCCGACACCGACGCGGTGAGCAGGTGCGCCGTCGCCCTCTGCAGCCCCTGCCAGGCCGCACAGGCGGCGGCCGACTCCGGAGACGAGGAGTCGAGGCCCCGGGCGGCGAGCGCGTCGATCACGGCCCCTGCAGCAAGGTGGTCTTCGACGGCCGTGCGAAACCCGTCGGGGTCAAGTGAGCCCGCGCCGATCACTGCGACGACAGCCCGGTCACCGAGCTGCGCTTGAAGGCGCAGGATCCACTCGGCCGCGTCACCGGCGCTGGCCTCGGTGACGCAGAGAACGGCCGGGCCACCGGGGCACGCCTCGGCGATGGCTGCGACGAGCTGCGCTCCCGATGCCTCCCCGTGCCCGTCGAGTTCATCCGCGACGACGATGACGTGCGCTCCGGGCGCGATGCGCCGGGCGCCTGCCTCGCCCCACTCGAACCGGACCTGGTAGCGCTGCTGATGCATTGATCCAGGGTAGCGGCGGCTCGACCGTTCAGAACTCTGGCAGAACCGGCTGTATCCGGCCCATCGAGGCGGCTACGGCTCGCTTTTGCCAGAGTTCTGAACCGCCGGCGTCAGTGCGCGCCCGAGTACCGCTCCCCCACCGGGATGTCGACGGCGACCGTGTTGCCCGGCTGAGCCAGCGGGCACGCCCAGGCCGGGTCGTAGGCGCAGCTCGGGTTGTAGGCGAAGTTGAAGTCGAGCACGAGCGAGGTCGGCGCGGATCCTGGTCCGAGGTCGGCACCCTTGACCGTATCGAGCAGGTAGCGCCCGCCGCCGTAGGTGCCACCGGGCTTGCCCGCGAGTGCGTCTTTCACGGGCACGAAGATGCCGCCGCCGTAGGTCGCGAGTCGCCACACGTCGAGCGATCCGACACCGGGCACGTCGACGAGGCCGACCCGATCGAAGAGCACGTCGCCGTCGGTGCCGGTGGGCACGACCATGCGGTACTCGTCGGCGGGCTGGATCTCGACCTCGAAGCGCCAGTTGCGGTCGTACGGCTTGGTCGGGAGGCCGGTGAAGTCGGGGCGATCCTCGGGTAGCAGCGGCGTCGAAGGGTGGTTCGCGAACAGGTCGTCGCGGGTGCGGCGCCACAGGTCGTGAGCCGCCTCGAGGTCGGTCGCCTCGCGGATCGCGCGATACGTGTCGTGGATCGTGCGCCGCCACGACGCGATGTCGAGGGCGTACTGGGCCTGCTGGGTGGTGGTGCGGGTGTCGGTCACTTCGTCTCTCCCGTCGCGGCGGCGGGCGCGGTCGCCGAGTCGGCGGGCGCACTCCACGTGGGGGCGAGCTGCCGCATCCGCCAGCCCCGCCACTGCCAGACCACCCACAGCCCGGGCCACAGCACCGGGGTGAGCAGCCCCGCGTCGAACTCGAGCCGGTCGCGCAAGAGTGTGCCGCGGGCCAGACCGCTCGAATGCGGTGCGCGCGAGATCGCCATGCGGTGTCGGATCCTCAAGCGGGAGAACTGCCCCGTGACCCCGCGGCCCGTGTCTTCTTGGATTCGTGTGCCCTCGACCTCGTACCAGCGCAGGTCGACGTGCGTGATGCCCAGCGAGACGAGGCCCAGGATCCGGGCACTCACCCGCCTCGGCACGTCGTCCCAGCGCCTCGGGAACCCGCTCGCGTCCTCCGACCGATAGACCACCAGTGGCTTGGTGACCGCGACCATGACCTCGGGGTTGGCGAGAGCGTCGGCTGCGGCTTCGGGCGAGCAGGCGAGGAGGAGTTTGAGCTGCACGTGCATGAGGCCAGTCTGCTCGGGCTGATGAACCCTCGGCCTGCGAATTCGAGTCGTTCACCACAGAATCGGGCACATTCAGCCGAATTTGCAGGGTGAAGGCCCGCAAAACCACCCGAAAATGCGCATGCTGTACGCTTGAACCACTTGCGAGTCGACCCGATCGGCTCCCTGCGTCGTAGTACGCCCCTCCCACACCCCGGCCAGACCGGGGTTCGCGAAGCTCACTCTGCGGCGAAACGATCGAGCAAAACTGCTCCGTCGCCACATCTCGAGTCCAGCTACGCCATCGACAGGCGTATGCCGAAGGGGCTCGAAACCGATGCCCGAAAGGCACCAGTGACTGACACCCTCACCACCCCCGACGTCGCCATCACCCACGACGAAAACCTCACCACGTTCGCCGAGCTCGGCGTCCCTGCCCCGATCGTCAAGGCGCTCCTCGCCGACGGCAAGTCCACCGCGTTCCCGATCCAGGTCGACACGCTCCCCGACACCCTCTCGGGGCGCGACGTCCTCGGCCGCGGAAAGACCGGCTCCGGCAAGACCCTCGCGTTCTCCATCCCGATGGCTGCGCGCCTCGGCGGCAAGCTCGCCGGTGGCAAGCGCCGCCCGGGCCGCCCGCTCGGCCTCGTGCTGGCCCCGACCCGCGAGCTCGCCACCCAGATCGACGCCGTCCTCGCGCCGATGGCCGCGGCCTACGGCATGAACACCACCACGATCTTCGGCGGCGTCTCGCAGAACCGCCAGGTCCAGGCGCTGAAGCAGGGCGTCGACATCGTCGTGGCCTGCCCCGGCCGCCTCGAAGACCTGATGAAGCAGGGCTTCATCAAGCTGGACGCGATCGAGATGACCGTGCTCGACGAAGCCGACCACATGGCCGACCTCGGGTTCCTGCCCGGCGTGACCCGGATCCTCAAGTCCACCCCCGAGAACGGCCAGCGCCTCCTGTTCAGCGCGACGCTTGACAACGGCGTTGACAAGCTGGTCAAGCAGTTCCTCCACAACGAGGTGCTGCACTCGGTCGACGAGGCGAACTCCCCCGTCGCGAAGATGACCCACCACGTGTTCGAGACCGAGTCGGTCGAGACTAAAAAGGCCCTGATCAACACGCTCGCCTCGGGCAAGGGTCGCCGCATCCTGTTCATGCGCACCAAGCACCACGCCAAGAAGCTCGCGAAGCAGCTGACCGAGTCGGGCATCCCCGCCGTCGACCTGCACGGCAACCTGTCGCAGCCGCAGCGTGACCGCAACCTGGCCGCGTTCCAAGACGGAACCGCCCGCGTGCTCGTCGCCACCGACGTCGCCGCCCGCGGTGTGCACGTCGACGACATCGAGCTCGTGATCCACGTCGACCCGCCGACCGAGCACAAGGCGTACCTGCACCGTTCGGGCCGCACGGCTCGTGCCGGCGCCGAGGGCGACGTCGTCACCCTGATCATCCCGAGCCAGCGTCGCGATGTCGCTCAGATGATGAAGAAGGCTGACATCAAGGCCACCCCGGTCGCCGTGAAGCCCGACTCGAAAGAGGTCAAGGCTCTCGTCGGCGAGGTCGCCGCGTACGTGAAGCCCGCCCCGAAGTCGGAGCGCGTGCACGAGCAGCAGGGCGGCGGTCGCTCGCAGGGCGCCAACGCTCAGCGCAAGCGCGCTGCTCGCCAGACGTCCGATGGCTCACCGATCGCTCGCAAAGACCGCTCGGGTCGCCCCGCGTCCGACAACTCCGCAGGATCCGACGGCTCGGCTCGTCGCCAGGGCGGCGGCTCCGGTCGCGGCCAGTCCGCTGGCGGGCGCTCGGCGCAGGGTGGGCGCAACGGTGGCCGTGACGGCCGTCGCGACGACGCCCCCCGCAGCGGCAGCAAGAGCTTCTACTCGACCGAGTCCGGCTCCGGCTCGACCTCGGCGGCCCCGGCTCGCGACGAGCGTCGCGATGACCGTCAGCCCCGCCGCGCTCAGAGCGACGGCGGCTCCAGCCGCACCAACGGCGTGCGCAACGACCAGGCGGCGTTCGCGGCCGAGCAGTCGGGCGGCGCCCCCCGCGGTGGCTCCGACCGCAACGGTGGCGGCTCGCGTCGTGCCTCATCGGCCGGCGGTCGCCCCGCATCGCTGAAGGTCGGCTCGCTCGTGCGCGGATCCTCGCCCCGTGGTGGCTCGGCCGGTGGCCGCGGCCGCTGACCCACCCGCACCTCCTCGAACCCCCGTCGCTCACCGCGGCGGGGGTTCGTCGTGTGCGATGCCACTTCACGGCGTCGAGACCGGTTTTCGGCAAAACGGCCGCCGAAAGACGGTGCCTTTGCCGCAAAGCCGCGCCGAGCCGAACCGAATGACGGCAAACGTGGTGACCTAGAGGCATGGCTGACAGACAATTCGTGCTCGAATCAGGCCGCGGCATCGGCATATCGGCGGCGGGCGACCCCGGTGCCCGACGACTCGTGGTGCTCTGCCACCCCACCCCGGGGGCGGGCGGGCTGGATCCTGATCCCCTCGTCACCGGCCCGTGGGGCGTGCACCTGCTCTCGCTCGATCGCCCCGGCTACGGTGTCTCGGACCCGCTGAGCAGCGACTCCGAGGCGACGTTCGAGCATCGCGCCGACGACATCGCCGAATACGTGCGCCGCTCCGAAGACCAGGCGCACGAGACGCAGCGCGTCGACTTCGGCGCCGTCGGGGTCGTCGGCTGGGGCACCGGCGGCCGCGTGGCGCTGGCGTTCGCCGCCCGGCACCCCGACCTCGTCGACAGGGTCACCGTGGTCGGCACGTCGTCGCCCAAGCGGTCGAAACCCGAGAGCCGAGGATCCCACGCCCTCGAGTTCCTCCCCGTCAAATCGAATGCATCGATCGAGACTTTCTCGGCCGCCGTCGCAGACCGCTCGACCGCGGGTGGTCGCGCGGTCGACCGCGACTCGGCCGGACAGACACTGTGGCGCCTTGCCGACCTCGGCATCGCCGACGACGACCCCACCCTCGCGGGCCTCGAGGGCTACGAGGCGCAGGGGCTCCGGTCGCGCCTGGAGCTGATGCTCGAGGAAGCCGTGCTGCAGGGCGATATCGGCGTGGCCACCGACCTCGCCGCGATCCACGACGACTCGTGGGCGAAGTCGCTCGGGTCGATCACCGCATCGGTGCAGCTCGTCTACGGCGACGACGACCCCGTTGCGACCGTCGACGACGGTCACTGGTACGAGAGCCGGATCCCTGACGCCACGACGATCCGCGTGCAGGGCGCCGGCCGTCTGGCGTTGGTCGCGTCGTGGCGGAACATCCTGTCGCACGTCGCGCCCCGGGCCTGACTCTTCTGTCGCCCCCGGGTGGCTGTTCTGTCGCCCCCGGGGGCGGTGAGTGTCCACGATCTGCTGGTCTGATGCACGCTGCATCAGCAGATCGTGGACACTCGCCGGCCTGGGGAGAGGCTTAGAGGCTTAGAGGCTCAGACGAGCGGCGCTGGTGCGGCGGGACGCGCGGGGCTTGCGGCCCGAACCATGGCCGGGGCCAGCGCCTGAGCCCACATGCGGTGCATGGTGCGGAACGAGAAGACCTGCTCGTGGAGCATCTCGCTGACGCGCCACGACGGAAAAGGAACGAACTCGGCGCCCAGCACACTCGCCACCCGCTCCGATTCGCGGTTGAGACGGGCGATCTGGGCGACGATGACGGCGCGTCCGGCGGGGGCGATCGGCCGGAAATCCTGCATGGGTGGGATGCCGGCCAGAACGACGCGGGTGTCGGCACCGTAGCGCGCGCGGATCGCGGCGACGAGTCGTTCGAGGTCGTCACCCCAGTCGGTACTGCGCGTGATGAGCAGAACATCGGGGATGCCGAGCATGACGACGGCGACGTCGAAGGCGTCGAGTTGCGGGAGGAGCCGTTCGGCCCGGACGGCCCGGAGACTCGGCGTGCCCACCGCGTGCCAGGAGGCACCCCGGGTGGTCTCGGAGGCGAAGCAGGCCGCTGCCTGCGCTGGAACGGCCATCCCGTCGTGCAGAACTCCGAACCCGCTGACCGCGATGTCACCGACGAAGAGGAAGCGGACCGGGTCGGGCCCGGGTCGAGCCGGTGCAGGATCGCCGTCGGGGAAGATCCCCTTGCTTACCGTGTGCGAGTAGATGACGAAGTGGATGAACAGCAGCGGTCGGGCCGCCAAGTAGAGAGCCTGGAGGATCCAAGCGGGGAGGTGGGGTGCGCGGGTCATGGGAGGTTCAAGCGATCATGTCGAGTGACGAGACGGTTCTGCCCGGGATGGGGGCCGAGCCGGGGTGCGGGTGTGACACCAGAGTGGCAGAAATGAGGACACCGTGCTGTCCCCCAATCCGGGTGTCGAGAGTAGCCGACTCTCAGATGACAACGGGTGTCGCCGAGTCGCCCCGCCGGGAACGGGGTACGACCTGGGTCGACCACGACCGCGTCGGCCTACCGTTGTGCTTCAACCCGCTTTGACGGATCAGGACGGATCACCGTGACTTACCGAGCGACCATGCTGTACGAGGGCGACATCGGCGGCGTCCACCACGCCGAGGGAACGGCTGGCACGCGCGCGGGTGCATTGGCCGTCGCCGAACGCGAGGTTCCCGCCGGCACGCGCGTCGTGGGCGTCGTCGTCGCCGACGACGAGTCGCGGTTCGAGACCCGACTCGACTGACCCGACCCAGCTGACGCGACCCAGCTGACCCGACTGGGCCTTCGTCAGGAGTCGAGGTTCCAGACCGGCGCGACGTACGCACGCTTCCACCCGTGGCGGAGCCGCGTGACGGCACGATCGTAGGCGTCGAGCAGATCCATGCGGGGTCGCACCATCGACTGCAACTGGAGCCCCTCGTAGAGTGCGATGAGCTGTTCAGCTCCGCGCGTAGGATCCATCGTCTCCGGTTCGCGACCCATCTCGACGTCGCGGGCCAGGCTCGCCTGCACCATGCTGTGGAAGCGGTGCCAGTCCTGATGGAGTAGCGGCGCCATCGGATGCCCGGGCGTCGCGGCGATGCCGAGGAGCGACGTGAGAAGCCGCATCAACGCGGGGTCGTCGACGTTGGCCTGAACGATGCCGCGGAGGAACGCCACCGTCCCGTGCGAAGCCGAGACGCCCCGCAGTGGCGCCATCCGTTCGGCGTTCCACCGGTCGACTGTCGACAGCACGAGGCTGTCCCAGGTCGGGAACTGCGACTGAACCCTCTCGAGCGGCAGCCCCGCGGCCTCCGCGACGACCTCGAGGGAGGCTTCGTGGAACGTGGTGACCCGGAAGACCGCCATCGCGGCGTGGATGATCGCGATGCGCAGTTCGGTGGCGGCGTTGAGGGGGTCGACGAAGGCGGGCGAGGGGGTGGAGAGTTCTGGCACGAGAACCAGATAACCAGGGCCGGGGTTCCGGCGATATGCCCCGTTCTGGGGCACCGCAGCGTAACGTCGAGGCATGACTTCCGACGACGAGATGACCTTCGACGAGAAGCGTCACGACCAGCTGACGCGGGCACCCAAATCCGACGAGAGCGATGCCGCGCCGCGCATCACGAAATCGGAGGCACCCGACGGCACGACTCGCATCGACGTGGCCGACACGGCGAAGGTCGTCCCCGGCAAGGCGCCACGCGCGAGCTGACTCGGCGCCGGTCGATGCCGGACGCGGTCCGGGGCTGCGCCCCGCCGCCAGTCGGGCGGGAGTGTTTAGGCGGTCTGCACCGCTGAAGCCCACGATGCAGACTCGGCACCACAGACGAGCGTGGTGCGGAGTCCGCATCAAAGGCGCTGACGGGCGGTTACGCCCCCCCAGCGACGAAGCGATCGGCCGTCCGCAGCGCCAAGGCCATGATCGCCAGCGCCGGGTTCGCGATGACGGCGCTCGGGAACACCGAGTTGTCGGCGATCCACAGGTTCGGAATGTCGAAGCTGCGCCCGTTGGCGTCGACCACGGCGCTGTCGGCCGACGTGCCCATGCGCGCGGTGCCGATCGTGTGGGCGGTGCGCGCCAGCACGGTCGTCGACGTGGCGCCGGCCGCTTCGACGATCGAGGTCATGGTGCGGATCGCGTGCTTCTCGATCGCGTCTTCGTTGTCGTGCGCGGTAAACGAGATGCGCGCCTTCGGAATGCCGAAATCGTCGAGCTCGTCGGTGAGAGTGAGCCGGTTGTCTTCGTGCGGCAGGCACTCGGCGTTGATGCCCACGCCGGCCATGTACCGGTAGGAGTCCATCATGTCGACCATGTCGCGGCCCCACAGCCCGCCGCCACGCGCGAGGGTCGTCGACAGGGTCAGGGGTACGACGCCGAGGCTCTGAATCAAGTAGCCCCCGGCGAAGTCGGCGTCGGCCGGCCTCACGGTGTCTTCGGTGATGATCGACGACGGATAGCCGCGGTGGCTGCGCATCTCGGTGGGGAATTTGCCCCACACCTGCGTCGCGCCGTGCGCCATGTAGTTGCGGCCGACCTGGTCGCTCGAGTTGGCGAGGCCGGTGTGCAGCAGCAGTCGAGGCGTCTCGACTCCTCCGGCACAGAGGAAGAGCGCCTTCGTGCGCTGGCGGCGCTCAATGCCATCGCGCGTGTAGACCACGGCGGACACGCGCCCGGACGCGTCGAGCTCGATTCCGTGCACCATCGAATCGGCGCGGATCTCGGCGCCCTTCGCGACGGCGAGCGGCAGATACGTGGTGTCCATGCTGACTTTGGCGCCCGAGCGGCAGCCCTGGTGACAGCTTCCGCAGTTGGCGCAGGCGGGTCGCACACCGTGTTCGGGCTGATGCCAGTCGCGCGTGACGAGGGCGGCGGGCCCGTCGGTGGCGGTGATGCCGATGGCATCGCAACCGCGGATCATCATGTCGGACGACGCGTTCCGCGCGACCGGCGGCAGATCGTAGCGGCGGGTGGGATCCCAAGGATAGTGCGCGGGGCCGGCGACACCGACGAACTTCTCGACCTTCTCGATGTAGCCGGTCAGCTCGTCGGGATCGATCGGCCAATCTTCGCCCAGGCCGGAGTCGGTCTTGAGCTTGAGATCGCGGGCGTCGGGCCGGGGCGTGAACGCTCCCCAGTGCAACGTGGAGCCGCCGACGCCCTTGCCGCTGTTGTTCTGCCCGAACGCGGTCGGGTTCTCGCCGTCGCTGAGGCGTTCCTCCATCCAGTTGATGGCGACCGCCTCGGTCTCATCGGAGGTGTACTTCGACGCGTCGAAGTTGGCGCCCGCCTCGAGGGCGACGACTCGCAGCCCGCGCGACGCGAGCGAAGCGAGGATCGGCGCCCCGCCGGCACCGGTGCCGATCACGACGGCGTCGACGATCTCGGAGTCGTCGTAGGTGCGCATTCCGTCGAGCCTCATCGAACGGTCTCCTTCTCGGTGTCGGTGATGCCAGTGTCGGTGATGCCAGTGCCGGTGGTGCCGGTGGTGCTGGCCCCGGTGTCTCGGGCGGAGGGGACCGGCATCGCCGGCTCCCAGGCTTCGTGGCGATCGGCGCCCAGCTCGGTGAATCCCTGGATGCGAATCACGTCGCCTCCGTTGGCGAATCCGTCGAAACCGATGCGCTCCATCGTGGCCGGGTGGGCCAGCCAGGTGCGGGTGAGGTCGACGCGGCAGTCTTCGAACCAGAGCGTCATCTGCTCGGCGGTGAGGGTGCCGGCCCGAGGGGCGTACTGCTGATCGACGATGGCCTGGATCCTTGAGTCTTTTGCCTCGTCGTCGAGGGTCGCGAAATCGTCGAGTGCGTCGAGCCCTAGCCGGTAGGCCTCCTGATCGGGCGGGAGGGCGGCATTGCGCCACCCGTCGCTCACGCCTCGCGCGAGCCCGGCGTCGACGCGGCCGGCGATGTCGAAGGGGGCGCTGCCCTGTGGCACGACCCGCTCGGCGACCAGGCGGAGCGTCGCGAGCTGCGCGGCGTTGAGCACCTGCGGGGCGTAGTCGGGGTCGTCGGGCAGGGCCCGTCCGGCAAGGATCGCGCGCGTCTGCGAGCTCGTGCGGCCCGACCCGATGACGCGGCCGAACCCCGGTGAGACGAACGGCCCCGCGCCCACGCGTTCGCGCCAGAACACGCGGATCAGGTCGGCCACCTCGTCGGGTCGTTCGAGCGGCAGCAGGTGGCCCGCACCGGCCAGCACGTCAAGCGTTGCCCGCGGGTACACAGGCAGGTTGTGCTCGCGCTGGCCGGCCTCGCCGAGGGGCCCGTCAGACCCGCCGGCAATGATCAGGGCAGGAACATCGAGGATCCCGACCTCCGCCGCTCGGTCTTCCAGGCTGCCGCGTTCGAACCAGGCCAGCCACGCCTCCGCCGCCGAGCGCAGCACATCGCTGAGGGCGCGGTCGTCGTTTTCAGGGCTCAGCGGTGCGCCGACATTGTCGTCGATGAACGTGCGCGCGTCGGCGGTCGCGAGGTGGCCGTCGCTCGCGATGCCCGCCCGGGCCCACGAGAGCATCTGCGCTCGGGCGTCGTCGCCCATCGGCTCGGGCGAGGGCGGTGAGCCCGCGAGGAGCACGACACCGGTGAGGCCGAAGAGCCCCGAGCTGCCGTCGAGAGTGCGCGCCGCGACGAGACTCGCGATCTTGCCACCCATGCTGTGCCCGACGAGAACGAAGCGCGTGGAGCCGTGGCGCCGGATCTTGCGAACGACATGGCCGACCATCTCGTCGACGCTCGTGCCGGTGGCGGCCGACGCCTCGCCGAAGCCGGGCAGGTCGATGCCGACGACGTCGAAGTCGTCGGCGAGCAGCTCTCTCAGAGCGTCGAATTCACGAGCGCTGGAGCCGAGCGCGTGGAGGCAGAAGAGTGTGGGGCGGTCGTCGTGGGGCACGCCTTGGACAGTACGCCGAGCCGCCGACACCGAACCGGCTCGGGGTACGGGCGGCCGCGCTGTGCGGGCGCGGGTGGGCGAGTGCTGCCCGTGAGTCGGCGGGTGTTATGCGGAGTGGGCGGGTGCTGCCCGTGAGTCGGCGGGTGTTATGCGGAATGGGCGGGTGCTCCAGCACCCGCCCACTCTCGAAAACACCCGCCGACTCGGAGACACGGCCCGAGCGGGCGCACGCCGCAGAAGCGCGAGCTACGTCAGCGCACCGACCGACGCGAGCGCAGTCCGCAGCAAAGCACCGCGCCCACCCTCCATCTCGGCCGCGACCTCGGCACTCGCGGCGGTTTGGGGGCTCATCCAGGTGATCTCGAGGGCGTCCTGGCGCGGTTCGCAGGTGCCGGTGACGGGCACGACGTAGGCGAGCGACACGGCGTGCTGGCGCTCGTCCGTGTAGACCGAGGCCCCCGGGAACGGGAAGTACTCGGCGACGGAGAACGGCACCGGCGACGGCGGGAGCTGCGGAAAAGCCATCGGCCCGAGGTCTTTCTCGAGGTGGCGGAACAGTGCCGTGCGCAGCGACTCGCCGTACATGACGCGCCCGGAGACGAGCATCCGCGTCATCGTGCCCTCGCTGTCGGCACGCAGCAGCACGCCCACCTCGGTGACGACCCCCTGCCCGTCGATGCGCACGGGCACCGCCTCGACGTACAGGATCGGGAGGCGCTGCCGGATCTGGAACAACTCCTCCTCGGAGAGCCAGCCGGAGTTGGGATCGGGAGTCTGAACGGAAGCCATGCGCCATTCTTACCGGTCGGGCCTGGCTATTCGGGGCTAGTACCCCTTCGTGTTGCGGTTCGGCTGCGCGCTGCCGAACCCGAGGATGGCGGCGCGAGGCACGACCGATCGCACCAGGGTAGCGGGGCGTCACTACGCTGGAGCAATGGTCTCGATCGATCCCTCCGCCGTTCAGTGGTCCCTCCCCGAAGAGGAGCGCCGCGGCAAGCCGCTCGTGCTGCTCCTGCACGGAGTCGGCTCACACGAGGGCGACCTGATCGGCCTTGCACCGCACCTGTCGCCCGAATTCGTCTACGCCTCCCTGCGCGCGCCGCTCCCCTGGCCGCAGGGGCCGGCCGGTGGCGCCTGGTCGTGGTACCCGCTGTCGCTCCCGGGCGCACCCGACCCGGCACCGGTCGATGCCGCTGCGGACGCCGTACTGGCCTACGTCGACTCGTTGGGCGACGCGCATCCGACGGTCGGTCTCCTCGGCTTCTCGCAGGGCGGCTCGCTCTCGCTGCAGCTTCTCCGCCGCCGCCCCGGCTTCTTCGACTTCGCGGTGGTGCTGGCGGGGTTCGTGGTGCCGGGCGCCGATACGGCGGTGGATGCAGCGGTGGCCGCCTCGGATACTCGGGTCTTCTACGGCCGGGGCGATGCCGACCCGATCATTCCGGCCGATGCCGTGGAGCGCACCGAGCAGTGGCTCCAGACGAACGTGCCGGATGCGACGCTGTCGGTGTACCCGGGCCTCACGCACGGCATTTCGCAGGAGGAGCTCGGCGACGTGAACGCGTTCCTCGCCGAGGTGCACCCCGCCTGACCGGGGCGTTGGCCGGCCCACCGCACGACGTAGTGCGGTCACGCCCACTCGCCGCGGCACGTCTGCGAGTCCGCACGACGTTTCGCGGTCAAGCCAACGCGCCGCGGCACGTCCTCCAGTCCGCACGACGTATTGCGGTCACGCCCACGCGCCGCAGCAGACGCCCTAGGGGACGAGCGCGAGCTTGCCGCCCGGGTGGCCCGTCGCGAGCAGCTCCAGCGCGGCCGGCGCCTCGGTGAACGGGAACGTCTTCGCGACAGGTACCACGAGGTCGCCCTTGCCGGCGAGCGCCACCAGCGACGACCGGATCTCGTCGCGATACCGCGCACTCTCGGGCATCGCTCCGCCGATGACGCGGTAGCCGTCGCGCTCTGCCCGCCCGAACGCCGCGATGCTGACGATGCGCGCGCGATCCTCGACCAGTGCGAGCGACACGTCGATCGCCTCGTCGGTGCCGACGCAGTCGAGTGCGGCTGCGATGCCGTCGGGGGCGAGCGACCGAACGCGCTCCTCGAGCCCGTCGCCGTAGACGACGCCGGTCGCGCCGAACTCTTCGACGACACCGAAAGTGCGCTCGGACGCCGTGCCGATGCAGTGGATGCCCCACAGCTTGGCCTGCTGCAGAACGCTCACGCCGACGGCTCCGGACGCCCCGTGCACGAGGATTGTCTCGCCCGCCCTCGCACCGGTGACGTGCAGCATCTCGGCGGCGGTCGCCCCGGCGAGCAGCAGGTTCGCGGCCTCCGACCAGCCGAGCGACTCGGGCTTGGCGAAGACGTCTTTTGCGGGCACCGTGAGCTCGGTGGCATACCCTCCGGTCACCCGAAACGCGATGACTTCGTCACCCGGTGCGAACGGGGCGTCGGCCCCGGCGGCGGTGATGATTCCCGCGACTTCGTAGCCAAGGGGCGTCATGAGCGAACCGGGATCCTCGGCGGTCAGAATCGTCTTGACGTCGACGGGGTTCATGCCCACGGCCTTGACCTGGATGGTGACCTCGTCCGCTTTCGGTGCGGGCGGGTCGACGACGATGAGCTCGAGGCCGTCGAGAGAGCCGAAGGTCGAGACGATCCATTTCTGTGCCATGGAGCCAGATAACTCCCCCGCACCTGAAGGGATCGAAGGCGTGGGGGACTACCCCTGCGCGACGGGCGGAAGACCGAGCTTGCGGATGATGTCGGCCACCTCGACCGCCGGCTCGCGGCCCGCGTCGACGATGATGTGCCGCTCGTCGTCGCCGAGGGGTTCGAGGGTTGCGAGCTGCGAGGCGAGCAGAGTTGACGGCATGAAGTGGCCGGTGCGATGCGAGATGCGCTCACCGATCAGCTCGGCCTCGCCCCGCAGATGAACGAAGACCACGTCGGGCCCCCGCAGCACGTCGCGATAGGCGTGCTTGAGCGCCGAGCACGTGACGATGCCCGGGCGACCGTGTTCGGTGTGCCCGCGGATCCACGCCGCGACCTTCTCGAGCCACGGCCACCGATCGTCGTCGTCGAGGGGGATGCCGGCTGCCATCTTGTCGACGTTCGACTGCGGGTGCATCGCGTCGCCCTCGGCGAAGTCCCAGCCGAGCTTTGTGGACAGCGCCTCGGCGACCGTCGACTTACCGGAGCCGGAGACCCCCATGATCACGAGGATGGGCTGCTGCATCGCTGAATCGGTCATCAGAGGAACACTCCCAGGAGAGGGGCGCCCCGCGCAACCCGGTCGAGCCCCACAACGCCATGGTCGCCGCCTCACACACCGGATCCGGCTCGCGAAACCTCAGAATCGACCACTTGTGAGCGGATTCGGTGGTCGATTGTGAGGTCTCACAAGTCAGGATCCGCCTACCGGCAGCCCCTCGACCCGGCGCCGCCGGTGCCAGCGGGCGCCCGCGACAAGCGCCACCACGACCGGCAGCGGCGACAGGGCTGCAACGACCCCGAATCCCGCGTCGGGCGGCCCTGCTTCGTCGACGACCCCGCCTATGAATGATCCGAAGGCCATGGCCCCGACGACGAACGCCGACACCCACGCCAGTGCCTCGGTGAAGACCGTCGGAGACACCGCGTCGTGCACCACCCGATTGGTCGAGATGGTGAACGGCGTGATGGTGGCACCGGCGAACAGGCCGATGGGAAACAGCCAGTAGGGGTTCGGTGCAAGCGAGAGCGCACCCCAAAAGACCCCGAGCGCGAGCGACGAGACGACGAAGAGGCGGTAGGCCGGGATCCTGCCCGGAACCAGCCCCATCAAGAAGCCGCCGGTGACGCTGCCGATCGAGTAGGCGGTGAGCACCAACCCGGCGATCTGGGGTGCCCCGATGCTCGTCGTCCACGAGACGACCGTGACGTCGTTGACGCCGAAGATGACGCCGACGGCGGCGTTGGCGAGCAGAACGCCGACGAGACGGCGCGAACGCCAGGGGCGGAAGGCGTGCCGAGGGCCACTCGCAGGAGGCGGGATCACGGCCACGTCGGCACCGTGCAGTAACCAGATCGCGCCGGCTGTTCCGAACAGAGCTGACAACACGAGGCCGGCCGACGGGCTGATGGTGCCGGCGACGAGGGCGGCGAGAGCGGGGCCGAAGACCCAGACGAGCTCGTCGGCGATGGCCTCGAGCGAGAACGCGACCTGCAGGAGCGGGGTGGCGCCGAGCTGCCCCGACCAGCGCGCCCGCATGAAGGCGCCGACCGGCGCGATGGACCCGCCGACGCACACCACGACGACGCAGAGGAGCGCGGTGGGCGCCCGCCAGACGCCGAGGCAGATGAGGAGCGCCACCATCACGGGGTGCGCGACCGCGGCCACGATGAGTGCCCCGCGCTGACCGCGCCGATCGGCGATCCGCCCGAAGAACGGGCTGACGACGGCCATCGCCGCTATCGCGAGCCCGGACGCGAACCCCGCTGCGGCGAACGAACCGGAATACGCCTGCACGAAGAACAGCACGCTGTAGCCGACGATCGCCAGGGGCACACGCGCGACGACCCCGGCGGCGAACAGGGCACGGCGGTCGACGGGCCCGAGCAGTTCGCGGTAGCCGGCGAGACCCGACGAAGGATCCGGCCCACCGCCCGCCTCACCCGACTTGGAGGGCGCCTCGCTCACCAGCGGTGGTGCACGGCCGCCCGGAAGTACCGGTCGTAGAGCCGCTCGGCGCGATCGTGGAACTCTTCGCCGAGGTCGAAGACCTGACCGGCTTCGGCGTTGGAGCGCGCCTGCTCGACGTTGCGGGCCCCGGGAATCACGGTGGTGACGCCGGGCTGCTCGATGATCCACTTGAGGGCCGCCTGCGCGGTGGTGACGCCCTCGGGCACGAATTCGGCGAACGCGAGCGCGGCCTCGACGCCGGTCTCGAAGTCGACACCGGAGAAGGTCTCGCCCTGGTCGAACGCCTCGCCGTGCCGGTTGAACGAACGGTGGTCGTTCGGCGCGAATTGCGTCTCGGCGGTGTATTTACCGCTCAGCAGACCACTGGCGAGAGGCACTCGGGCGATGATGCCGACGCCGGATTCGACGGCAGCGGGCAGCACCTCGTCGAGCGGCTTGAGCCGGAACGCGTTCAGGATGATCTGCACCGTGGCGAGGTGCGGCCTCTCGATCGCCTTGAGCGCCTGCGCAGTCTCTTCGACGCTGACGCCGTAGGCCGCGATCATCTGCCGCTCGACCAGCTCGTCGAGGGCGTCGTAGACGGCGTCGCTGGAAAAGACGGGGGTCGGCGGGCAGTGCAGCTGGACGAGATCGAGGGTGTCCATGCCCAGGTTGCGGCGTGACCGGTCGACCCAGGCGATGAAGTTCGTGCGGTTGTAGTTCGCGGCCTCCTGAGCTTCGCGCCGCCCCATCTTGGTGGCGATGGTGAGCGGGGCGTCTTCGTTGCTGCGCCGCCACTTGGCGATCGTCTGCTCGCTGCGGCCGTCGCCGTAGACGTCGGCGGTGTCGAAGAAGGTCACGCCCGCCTCGCTCGACGCGTCGAGCACCGCGAACGCATCGCTCTCGGGCACGTCGCCCCAGTCGCCGCCGAGCTGCCAGGTGCCGAGGCCGACGACGCTGACGTCGCGGCCGGTTCGTCCGAGTGTGCGCTGTTCCATGTCGGTCACACTACGGGCCGCGACCGACATCGGGAACGCGGACCGCAGCATCCTGCGCGACCCGCCTCAGCCCAGCCGCTTGGCCGCGGCCACGGCCTGCTGGTGCCCCGCCGCCAGCTCGGAGTCCTGCTTCTCGACCTCGCCGCTCGGACCCCCGAACCGCTCGGTCAGCGTGCGCGTGGCGACGATCGTCTCCACCGTCATTCCGAGGGCCGCGCCGAGCACGATCGAGAGGGCCGGAATCGCATGGTCGTCGTATTCGCTCGGAGTGCCCGCGTCGTAGGCGCCACCCCGCGTCGACATGAGCACGACCGTCTTGCCCTTCATCGGCTGGGTCGGGTCGTCGCCGAACGGCGCCGTGACGGTCGGCACGTGGATGTGGTCGACCCACGCCTTGAGGGTCGAGGGCATCGAGTAGTTGTAGAGGGGCACGCCGATCACGACGACGTCGGCGGCGAGCAGCTCGGCGATGACCCCGGCCTGGAGCGACTCGGCCGCAGGATCGACGTGCGATCCCGCCGGGCGGAGCGCCTTCGGAAAGTGCAAGTCGGCGTCGGCCAGGTGCGGCAGCGGCTCGCGGTGCAGATCGCGGTGGACGACCACGTGATCTTCGCCGAGGGCGGTCCAGGCGTCGGCGAAGGTCGCCGTGAGGGCACGCGAGCGCGACGTGGTGAGGTCGGCGGACGAGTCGAGCTGCAGGAGAGTGGGCATGCGTTCACGGTAGCCCTCGGGCCGGCGGAGGTTTCGAGTGGGCGGGTGTTCTGAGGAGTGGGCGGGTGCTGCAGCGCCCGCCCACTCTCGACAGCACCCGCCGACTCCGAGAGTGATCGAGCCCGATGTCAGTGGGTGGGGGCAGGATGGCCTGACCATGACAGACGTCCTCGACCGCTTCTCGCCCGCCACCGCCACGTGGTTCCGCGGGGCGTTCGCACGTCCGACGCACGCCCAGGAGGGGGCGTGGGAGGCCATCTCGGGCGGGCAGAACGCACTCGTCATCGCGCCCACCGGCTCCGGCAAGACCCTCGCGAGCTTTCTCTGGTCGATCGACAAGCTGGCGTCGTCTCCGCCGCCCGAAGAGAAGCAGCACCGCACGAGGGTCCTCTACATCTCGCCCCTCAAGGCGCTCGGCGTCGATGTCGAGCGCAACCTCCGCTCTCCGCTGGTCGGCGTCACGCAGACTGCACGCCGCCTCGGCACCGAGGCCCCCGAGATCACAGTCGGCGTCCGGTCCGGCGACACCACGTCGTCCGATCGTCGGCTGCTCCAGCGCACACCCCCCGACATCCTCATCACGACGCCCGAGTCGCTCTACCTCATGCTCACGTCGGCCGCCCGCGAAAACCTCAAGGGCGTCGAGACGGTCATCATCGACGAGGTCCACGCGGTCGCCTCCACCAAGCGGGGCTCCCACCTCGCTGTCTCCCTCGAACGTCTCGACGCCCTGCTCGACAAACCGGCGCAACGGATCGGGCTCTCCGCGACAGTCCGCCCGCCCGAAGAGGTCGCGAGGTTCCTGGGTGGCTCGAGCCCGGTCACGATCGTGGCTCCCCCGTCCGAGAAGAAGTTCGACCTCCGGGTCGTCGTGCCGGTCGACGACATGACCGAGCTCGGCACGGCCACTCCGCTCGAGGGCTCCGCGGCCGGCGCGGCACCCCAGGGGTCGATCTGGCCCCACGTCGAAGAGGGCATCGTCGATCTCATCCTCGAGCACCGGTCGACGATCGTCTTCGCCAACTCCCGCCGCCTCGCCGAGCGCCTGACCGCCCGCCTCAACGACATCTACGTCGAGCGCACCTTCGGCCAGACAGCTGAGGCCGGCGAGCAGGCCGAGAGCGAGCTCGTCGAAGTCGGTTCGCACACGCAGACATCCCAGACGATCGAGGGCGCAGGATCCCGCCCGACCCCGTTCACACCCGCCCCCGCAGGCTCCTCTCCTACTCAGGCGCTGCCCGCCCAGGCTGTGCCCGCTCAAGCTGTGCCGGCCCAAGCTGTGCCCGCCCAAGCTGTGCCCGCCCAAATCATGGGCGGCTCCGGCCAGACGACGGGAGCCGAGCCCCTCCTCGCCCGGGCCCATCACGGCTCCGTCAGCAAAGACCAGCGCGCCCTGATCGAAGACGACCTCAAGAGCGGTCGTCTGCGATGCGTCGTCGCGACAAGCTCGCTCGAGCTCGGCATCGACATGGGCGCCGTCGACCTCGTGGTGCAGGTCGAGTCTCCGCCCTCGGTCGCGAGCGGGCTCCAGCGGGTCGGCCGCGCCGGCCACCAGGTCGGCGAGGTATCGCGCGGCGTGCTGTTCCCTAAGCACCGCGCCGACCTCATCCACTCGGCCGTCGCCGCCGAGCGCATGGTCTCCGGGCTGATCGAAGAGCTCCAGATGCCGGCGAACCCCCTCGACGTGCTAGCCCAGCAGACCGTGGCCGCGGTGGCCCTCGACGAGATCGACGCCGACGAGTGGTACGACACGGTCCGCCGTAGCGCGCCCTTCGCGAACCTGCCGCGGTCGGCGTACGACGCGACCCTCGACCTGCTGAGCGGCAAATACCCGTCCGACGAATTCGCCGAGCTGCGCCCCCGCATCGTCTGGGATCGCGTGCACGGCACGCTTTCCGGGCGCCCAGGCGCGCAGCGCCTCGCCGTCACGAGCGGCGGCACCATTCCCGACCGCGGCCTCTTCGGCGTCTTCATGGTCGGCGAGAAGGCCGCCCGCGTCGGCGAGCTCGACGAAGAGATGGTCTACGAATCCCGGGTCGGCGACGTCTTCGCGCTCGGTGCGACCAGCTGGCGCATCGAAGACATCACCCACGACCGGGTGCTCGTGTCTCCCGCCTACGGCCAGCCGGGCCGCGTCCCTTTCTGGAAGGGCGACGGAATCGGGCGTCCGGCCGAGCTCGGGCGGGCCATCGGCGCCTACACGCGTGAGCTCTCCAATTCGAGCCTCGCCGACGCGACCGCGCGCGTGGTCGCCGGCGGGCTCGACGAACGCGCCGCGAAGAACCTCCTCGCCTTCCTCACCGAACAGCGCGACGTCGCGGGGCACGTGCCGACCGATACGACGCTCGTGGTCGAGCGATTCCGCGACGAGCTGGGCGACTGGAGGCTCATTCTGCACTCTCCCTATGGCATGCGCGTGCACGCACCGTGGGCGCTGGCGGTAAGTGCACGAATTCGCGACCAGCTCGGCATCGACGGCTCGGCGATGGCGGCTGACGACGGCATCGTGGTGCGCATCCCCGACACCGACGCCGAGCCTCCCGGAGCCGACCTCTTCACGTTCGAACGCGACGACCTCGACGCCATCGTCACCGAGGAGGTCGGCGGCTCCGCCCTGTTCTCGTCGCGCTTCCGCGAGTGCGCCGCGCGAGCTCTCCTGCTCCCCCGCTACAACCCGGGTCGCCGCTCCCCGCTCTGGCAGCAGCGCCAGCGGGCGTCGCAGCTGCTCGACGTCGCCCGCAAATACCCGCAGTTTCCGATCGTGCTCGAGGCGGTCCGCGAGGTGCTGCAAGACGTCTACGACCTCCCGGCGCTGATGAGTCTCACCGATGCCCTCGCTCGGCGAGAAATCCGAGTCGTCGAGACCGAGACGCAGATGCCGTCTCCCTTCGCCCGGTCGCTGCTCTTCGGCTACGTCGCGGCGTTCCTCTACGAGGGCGACTCGCCCCTCGCCGAACGGCGAGCCGCAGCCCTGTCGCTCGACTCATCGCTGCTGGCCGAACTCCTCGGCCGGGCCGAACTCCGCGAGCTGCTCGACGCCGACGTCATCGACCAGCATGAGCGAGAACTGCAGAAACTCGTGCCCGAGCGGCGCGCCCGCGACATCGAGGGCGTCGTCGACCTGCTGCGGCTGCTGGGGCCCCTCGCGACCGACGAGATCGTGGAGCGGAGTTGGCTGGCCGAGGGAGCGGCCGCCGCACCCGACGCACTCGATGCGGCGCGACGCGAGCTCGACACGGCGTTGGGTGAGCTGGTGCGGTCGTCTCGGATCCTGCGCTTTACCCACGCGGGCGTGGAGCGCTGGGCAGGCATCGAAGACGCCAGCCGCCTGCGCGACGCTCTCGGCGTGAACCTGCCTATCGGCGTGCCCTCGGCATTCGTCGAACCCGTCGACGACCCGCTCGGCGACCTCGTCGGCCGATTCGCGCGGACGCACGCGCCGTTCGGGCCCGTCGAGGTGGCGCAGCGACTGGGGCTCGGCACGGCGGTGGTGCTCGAGACACTCCGACGCCTGGGCACTCAGCGTCGCGTGATGGAGGGCGAGTTCCGGCCCGACCGTCAGGGCAGCGAGTGGTGCGACGCCGAGGTGCTGCGACGCCTCCGCAGTCGTTCGCTGGCTGCGCTGCGCCACGAGGTCGAGCCGGTGTCGCACGACACGCTCGGCCGCTTCCTGCCCGCGTGGCAGCACGTCGCCACCGGCGTCAAAGGGTCGGGGCTGCGCGGCATCGACGGGGTCGTCCAGGTGATCGACCAGCTCAGCGGCGTCGCGCTTCCGGCCTCGTCGTGGGAGACACTCATTCTGCCGTCGCGGGTCACCGACTACTCGACCGGCATGCTCGATGAGCTGACGGCGACGGGCGAGGTCATCTGGTCGGGTGCCGGTTCGCTGGCGGGCAACGACGGCTGGGTCAGCCTGCACCTCGCCGACGGGGCCCAGGTCACGCTGGCGGAGCCCTCCGGCGACGAGACCACCGAGCTGCAACGCGAGATCCTCAGCGCACTGGCCGGGGGCGGCGCCTACTTCTTCCGACAGCTGAGCGACTCGGTGGGCGCGACCGCATCGTCACCCCTGCTCGACACCGACCTCGTCACCGCCATCTGGGATCTCGTCTGGCAGGGCCAGATCACCAACGACACCTTCGCGCCGCTGCGCACCCAGGTCAGCGGCAAGGCGCCGCGCACCCGGACCCCGACCACTCGCTCCCGCGCCTCCTATCGCGGACGGGTGCCGCGCTCGGCGATGCCCCGCCAGGCCGGGCCTCCGACCGTGGGCGGGCGCTGGTCGCTGCTGCCCCTCGCCGAACCCGACGCCACCGTCCGCGCCGCCGCTCAGGCCGAGATGCTGCTCGAACGACACGGAGTGGTCACTCGTGGCGCTGTGATGAACGAGGGAGTGCGCGGCGGCTTCTCGACGGTCTACAAAGTCCTCTCGACGTTCGAAGAGACCGGCCGGGCGCGTCGCGGGTACTTCGTCGAGGGCCTCGGTGCCGCGCAATTCGCCACCGGACCCACCGTCGACCGTCTTCGCGCGTTCGTTCGCGACGACGACCGTGAAGGCTCCGAGGCGCTCGCGTCCGCAGGTCGAGGCGACGCCGTTCCCGTCGTCACCCTGGCCGCGACCGACCCCGCCAACCCGTACGGCGCCGCGCTGCCGTGGCCGACCGCACCCGACGATGCGCCCGAGGGCGCGCCCCGGGGCCACCGCCCGGGCCGCAAAGCCGGTGCCCTCGTCGTTCTCGTCGACGGGCGGCTCGTCGTCTACGTCGAGCGGGGCGGCAAGACCGTGCTGACCTTCGGCGATCCGACCGAGCGCGATCTCGCTGTCGCCGCTGCGTCGCTGGCCGGTGTCGTGCGGGCGAGGCTCGGCAAGCTCGCGGTCGAGCGGGTCGACGGGGAGTTCGTGCTCGGCAGCCGGTTCGGCGACGCACTGCGGGAGGCCGGGTTCGCGCCGACCCCGAGCGGCGTGCGGTTGCGATCGTGATGGGCCCTGCGGTAGTGACGGGCTCTGCGGTCGTGACGGACCCCGCGGCCGTGATTGGCACTGCAATCCGACGCGGATCGGCCGATCCGACCCGGCGCGCCACGTCGTCATGGCCGAATCGCGTCGCTTCGCTCGCCGGCTCCTCGGCGCCCACCACCGGCACCGCGACCGCCACCGAAACCGGAGCCCACCATGCCTGAGGGCGACACCGTCTACCGCGCCGCAAAGAATCTCGATGCAGTACTCCGCGGGCAACGGCTCACGAAATCCGACTTCCGGGTGCCCGAGTTCGCCACGATCGACCTCGCCGGCGAGGTCGTCGACGATGTCATCAGCCGCGGCAAGCACCTGTTGCACCACATCGGCGACGTGACCTTGCACACTCACCTCAAGATGGAAGGATCCTGGCACGTGTACCGGCACGGCACCAAGTGGCGCCGCCCCGCGTACCAGGCCCGAGTCGTGCTCGAGACGGAGGAGTGGGTCGCTGTGGGCTTCGACCTCGGAATCGTCGAGCTCGTACCCCGCGACGACGACGACAGCGTCGTCGCCTACCTCGGCCCCGATCTGCTCGGCCCCGGCTGGAACGCCGAGATCGCCCTCGCCAACATCGAACGCGACCCCGCCCGCGAGATCGGACTCGCCCTGCTCGACCAACGCGTCCTCGCCGGCGTCGGCAACGTCTACCGCAACGAGCTCTGCTTCTTACGGGGCGTGCTTCCTACCCGGCCGGTGAGCGAGGTGCCGCAGCTGCCCAAGATGGTCGACCTCGCGCATCGGCTGATCCAGGCCAACAAAGACCGGGTGGAGCGCACCACGACCGGCACCCTCCGCGGCACGACCGACTGGGTCTACGGCAGAGCCGGCAAGCCGTGCCTCCGGTGCGGAACGAAGATCAAGCGGGGCGAGCTCGGCGAATCCGAGCTGGAGCTGCGCGAGACGTACTGGTGCCCCCACTGCCAGACCTGAAACCCCCCGCCTGACGCCGACCCGCACCAGCGAGGTGACGCGAATCGGCCGACGTCGCGCGCCGCGGCGCTGTGACATCGGCCGATTCGCGCGAGGTCAGGCCCGGCCCGAACGCCCGGCCCGAACGCGCAGGCCGCAAGCAAGCCCGCGCCAGCTACGCCCCGGCCTCCTGCGCCATGATGTACGCCAGCAGGTACGTGCGCGAGTTGCCGTTGTCGATTGCGGTCGACGGCAGCTTCTTCGCCGCCGCGAGTGCCGAGGCCGCCGCATCCTTACCGGCGAGCGACTCGTACATGAGCACGTAGTCGATCAGCGTTGCGTCTGCGCCCCCGGTCAGAGCTGCCGCGACCAGCTTCTTGATGTGCGAGGCGCCGCCGCCCGCCGACGACCCGAGGTACGTCGACACAGGGCTCATCGGGATCAGCTGGATGCCGATGATCGCGCTGGGCGCCGCCGAGAACCAGGTCGCGTAGTCGCGCTTGCCACCCCAGTTGAGCGACACGAGGTCATGCGAGAAACCGTCGAACTGCGGCTCGTCAAGCGACGGGTTGACGTAGTAAGCGAGCGCCGACGCGGTCTCGCCGCTGAGCAGCCAGTTCGCCTCGCCCTCGAGAGCTGAATCTCCTGAGGCTTTGGCCCACAGGGCGAGCCCCGTCCACGCGTTGACGGCTTCGGACGACGACTCCTGGTTGTTCCCGTCGGCGAAGGGCGAGTAGCCGGACGCCCAGCTGTGCGAGAAGTACGGGTCGTAGACGCGGGTGTCGGGAAAGTATTTGCCCGAGCCGTCGCCGGTGTTGGTGGCGATGTCGGCGGCGAGCAGGTTCATCACCGGTGCCCACTTGGCGGCGAGCGACGGCGTCGACTGGGCGACCACGCCGGCCGCGTAGAGAAAGTACCCGTAGTGGAAGTGGTGGTCGTTGTCTTCCTCCGAGCCGAACGAGTTCGCGAGCCCCACGATGGTCTTGAGCTTTGCGTCGTAGACGAAGCACTCCTGTGCGCGTGTCGTGCAGCCGCCGGGTTCCATCCACTTGTCGATCTGGGTGGTCAGGGCGGTCGTCAGCGTCTTCTCGGATGCGTCGTCGCCGAGCTGGCGAGCGAGCTGCAGCAGCATGGCGGCGCGGTAGAGCGATTTTCCGCCGTAGTAGGTGTCGGTGGCGAAGGTCGGCAGCAGCTTGACGTCGACCTCGAGCTGCGACTTCAGCGCGGCCTTGTTCGACGACGAGACCTTCGTCAGGTCGAGGCTCGACGTGGCCGTGATCGTCGGCGTGGTGAACGACAGGCCCGACGAGATGCACAGCGGCGTCGTGCCGTAGAGGCCGGCATACGAGGCGGACGTGCAGCCGGCGGAGGCGTCTGCGCCCTGGTGCGGCAGCGGCACGACGAGAGTGCTGCCGGGGGCTTTAGTCGTGCTCGCCGCGGTCCGGTAGGCAAGCTTCGTCTTCTGCCCCGCCGACGTCGACGCGTAGGTCGTCGTCACGCCGGTGAGCGGCGAGGCCGCGGCCTTCTGCAGGGCGGTGACATCGGTCGCGGAAGTCCCCTCGGGCACGGGGAACAGGGTCAGCGAGCCGCCCTTCTCCAGCGTGACCTGAGGGCCCGCGATGGTGGCATCACTCGTCGCCACCGACCACTTCTGGCCCGAGACCGTGAGCGTGCCGTCGGATCCTGAGGTGTCGATCGGCCCGTTCAGGGTCACCGAACCGGCACGCGCCGCGGTGTACGAGACGAGCGGCGAGCCTTCGGCGATGGTGACATGGCCGAGGATCCGACTGCCCGACAGATACTCGATCGTCACCGAGACGGAGTCGTACGCGCTGACGATCGCACTGTCGGCGCCGAGGTCGGCCGAGACCTGGGTGACGGCTTCACCGAAGACGGTGTTCTCGGTGCCCGTGACCACGGGCAGACCGGTGTTGAACCCGGTGGCGGTCTGCTGGAACGACAGCGGGTACGGGAAGACCGCCATCGGGGTGTCGCCGAAGACCAGGCCGGAGAACCACTTGTTCGTCGGCGGGGTGAGCCCCTCGGCGAGGCGCATCTTCGGCGTCGCCGCGATCGACCTCGTCACGAGCTTGTCGAGGAGCGGCCCGACGGTGTCGTCACCGAGCACCTTCTGCCCGGCGCCGAGCGGCACCGATGATTTCGACGGAGTGGGGTCGGCAGTGGGCCCCGCGGATGTGCACCCGGTCACCACGAGGGCGACGGCTGCGGTGAGGGCGAGGAGGGCGGTGGCACGAGTGCGGAACGCGATGGCTACAGGCCGATCTTCTGGACGAACGCGAGCATGGCGTCCTGCGCGCCGGCGAACATGCCGTCCTGACGCAGGGAGAGGGTGGCGGTGATCGGCGTGCCCGGGTTGACGAGGCCAGAGTAGGCGCCCTGCACGAGGTACTTGCTGGCCACCTCGATCTCGGTCTCGGCGTTACCCTCGGTCGTCTGCACGGAGACCTTCTTGACCGTCCCGTCGACCGTCGTCTGGTTCGGCAGCATGAGCTCGACGGTGGCGCCGTCCTGGATCCGCTCGTAGTCGCGCGGCGTCAGCGTGTAGTCGCCGAGAACATACAGGCTGTCGGCCCGGTCGATGGTGGCGAGGTCGGCGCCCGATTGCACGAAGCCGCCCTCTTTCGTGTCGATCTTCGAGACGATTCCGCTGACCGTCGCCAAGAAGGTCATGGTGCCGTCGGGGGTGACGGTGTAGCTCGTGCTCTTGTAGCTCAGCAGGTCGGACCGGACGTCTTGCAGCACCGAGAGGCTCTTGATCTGGAAGAGCTTGTCGCCCTTCGTGACCTTGTCACCGACCTCGACGAACTGTTTGACGATCGAGCCCGAGTAGTCGGTTCCGATCTCGTACTCCTCCGCCTGGATGCTGGCGCTCGTGGAGACGACCTGCGACTGGCGCTTGGTGAAGATGACGGTGAAGGCCGCCACGAGAACGATCACGACGAGGATTCCGGCGAGGAGCTTGAAACGGCTGGACCAGGTCATGACGCGACCCTTTCGTCGGCGGTGGCGCTGCGGCGACCGGTGCGGGTGGCGAGGATCTGCTCGCGGGGAAGGGTCTCTTCGATGGAGGCGGCGAGCAGCGCGACCTCTTCGGGTGTGCGCGGCGCCGGTCGGGAGATCTGGGTGCGCGTCGGGGTCGTCGTGATGTGCTTCGGCGTGGCCTGGTCGAGGTTCGCCGAGACGACGAGGTCGCCATTCGCGGCCAGCTTGTTCGCCTTGCGGATCTCTTTGGCCTCGCGGCTGGCGACGATGAGGAACGACAGCAGGATCCCGGTGTTCAGCAGGTTCCAGAAGGTCGCCAGAGTCCACACCCCGTTCTGCATGTCGCGGTAGATGGCGACGACGCTGGTGAGCGCCAGGAAGACGAAGAAGAGCACCTGAGGGATGATGAAGTTGAACGGCGACTTCTGCACGTTCTTACCACCCGTCACGTGCCAGCCGACGTCCTTGCCGGTCATGACGTTCCAGAACGCCTTGACGTAGATCGGGAACGACACCGTCGCCAGCATCAGCACCTCGTACCGGAACGATCCCAGCGTGTAGAACGCCAGCAGGATCTGCATCAGGTAGAAGCTGCAGTAGTAGAGGATCCACTGACCGAGCGAGATCGTCAGGTTCATTGGGCGAAGGTCGAAGAAGATCTCCATCGGCGGCACGAGCAGAAGCAGCAGCGGCGCGATTCCGGTGAGGTAGTTCGTCGCGGTGACCATGTACTGCAGGCGCTGGTCCATCGTCAGGGTGCGCTTCGGCGACAGCGGGTTGTGCTGGAACAGGATCTCGAATCCGCCGGAGGCCCAGCGCAGCTGCTGCTTCGAGTACGCCTCGATGGTCTCGGGGGCGTCGCCGACCGCGAGGGTCAGGGGGATGTAGATCGAACGCCAGCCGGCCTCGTGGAGGTGCAGCGAGGTCCAGACGTCTTCCGACTTGGAGTCGGTGACCATGCCGCCGATGTCGTCAATGGCGGCACGGCGGAAGATCACGTTGGTGCCGACGCAGAACGCCGCGTTGAAGCGGTTGCGGCCCGGCTGGATGAACTTGTAGAAGACGGCCTGCATGTAGCCGGCACCGCGGGAGACGAGCGAGGCGAGGTTGCCGTACGCCTGCGGCGTCTGCACGAACGCGACCTTCTCGTCGATGAAGAACGGCACGGTCTCGTGCAAGAACTCGGGCTTCGGCACGAAGTCGGCGTCGAAGATCGCGTAGTAGTCGCCCTTGGCGAGAGCGAGCGCGTGGTTGACGTTGCCGGCCTTCGCTCCGTGGTTGGTCAGGCGGCGCACGTAGCGGGCGTTGTGGCGGGCCGCGAGGTCGCGCACCTCATCGCTCTTGCCGTCGTCGAGGATCCAGGTGCGGTGCTCGCCCTGAAGTGCGATCGCCGCGGTCAGCGTCGCCTCGATCTTGGCGATCTCTTCGCCGTAGACCGTGATGAAGACGTCGATGATCTTCCGCTCGCCGTCGACCAGCATCGGCCAGAGGTGCGGCTGGTCGCGGATGCCGAGACGGTCGATCCCGACTTCGTCGTACAGGGTGTCCTGCGTGTTGTGGAAGTCGAAGTCGCGCGGGTCGGCGCCTCCCGAGAGGATCGTCCACATCGCCAGCAGTGCCTGGATCACGACGACGGCCTCCGCCACGATGACCATCGTGTACGGCAGCAGGTCGCCGCGGTTCGCCGGGTTGAGGAGGAACTGACCGTAGACCAGGATCCCCAGCGTCGAGACGAGCACGAGCAGCACCATCACCGGAGAGTGGGTCCGTCCCTCGGGCCGTCCGCCCGCGGTGATGTGCTCGGTGGTGTGGACCTTCCGGGCCTTCACGGGCTTGCGTTCCGCCCGCTCGGCCTCGAGGCGACGGCGCTCCGCGTCGAGACGCGATGCGTCGTTCTGGGCGCTGCGGCGGGCAGACCTACGGTCGCCGGGCATGGTTCGGGACATGCGGGGTGTTCTCCTGGTTCGGGTTCAGGGGAGGTGCCGCGTGTCGAAGGCGTCGTGCGGAAGCGGCCATCGAGACGAGACGATGTCGGCTACGGCGGCGACTGAGTGTGCGACGCGACGGGAATCGCGCCACGTGTGCTGGTGAAGCAGCGACCGGCTGGGTAGGCCGATCTTGTGGGTGTCAACAGACTAGGGGACGGTCCCCCTTTCGGAGGGCCCCCGTTCGGGGTGCAAAAAAGGATGGGGTATGCCCGGTTCCCGATTTTCCGGGCCTCTCACCCGCTCCGATCACCCGTCTCGGGCGGTTTTACGCGCGAGGACGACACCATTCGGGGTACACGCGTCGAATCGTCAGGAGACCTGCGTCAGCCACTCCGCCAGGAATTCCGCGCCGGCCTCGTCGTGGATCGCCCCGGTCGCGCTGGTGCGGATCGGGTAGGCCTTCTCCGGCACGCCGTCACCCGGCCGGACGTCGACGTGCTCGACCTCGTACCCACCGGCGTGCAGCCAGTCGGCCATGGCGTAGTCGCTGCGGGAGTCGCCGACCGTTCGCCATGCGAGTGGCAGCTCGCCGTCCAGGGCGAGGAGTTCGAGGGCTCGACGGGCACCGAGGTCTTTGCCGAGCAGCACCGATTCGATGTCGGTCGAGATGATCGTGGGGTCGATTCGCCATTGCACGTCGCCGTGAGCGTCGGGCCGCACGTCGTCGAGACGGCGCACGCCGAAGCCGCGCCGCGCGAGCGCCTCCCGGGCGACTTCGTCAAAGAGCGCCTGCATGGCGAGATAGGTGGAGTTCTCGATCGAGGTGAGCTGCTCGACCGACACCATCGCCCGCTTGGTGCGATCGAAGAAGACCCGGTCGGCGAATCGCTCGGCGACCACGGCCTCCATCTCGGCCGCGAAGTCGGCAGGCATGGCGAGTGACTCGTCGATCTCGAGCTCACCCATGCCCCCGTCGAATCGCGGCCCGATCGAGAACCACACGGCGCCCTTCTCGCAGACTCCGTGCACCCTCGCGTGATCGGGCAGGCCCGCGGCGATGAGCGGCCCGACGACCTCTTCGCGGATGAACGCGTCGGAACGCCCGGTGTTGAAGACCAGGGGGATGCCCGCGTCGGCGAGCGCGACCAGATCGCGGGTGATGGCCGGGAGGTCGATGGTACGGGTGATCGGGCTGGCGATGGGGCCGTCGACGTCGAGGAGCAGGCCGAGGGCGGGGGCAGAGGTCGAGGGCATGCCCTCGATCATTCCAGGTCTTTGCTACGCGTCGACGAGCTCGTCGACGGGCACGACCGACTGCGAGAAGAGGAGCTCCTGGTAGGCGAGCTCTTCGGCCTGCTTCTGCGCCTTGCGCAGGCGGAGGTCGCGGCGACGTGCCGGCTCGTTCACGGGGGCGTCTCCGGCGAAGAGTGGTCGCAACTCGTCGACCCGACGGGCGATCCGATCGCCCAGCTCGCCGAAGAACTCATCACGGCCCGGCATGTCGAGAAAGCGCCGCTCATCGGCCGCTCGCCAGAGATCGCTGGCGAGCTCGCCATACGCGTTCATCTGCCCCTGCTTCATAACCGAGCCCCCGCTCCGTCAGTCGTTCCGTGTGACTAGTCCACAGCACCCGCCGAGAAGGTGCATCAGCCTCAAGACTGATCCTTCGAACTATCGGTCGGCACGCAGGTACCACTGAACTTCGTGAGAGACCGAACACCAGGATCCCACCACCCGCCAGACGACACCGCCAGCGGTCGAGATCGACTCTAGGCCGAACGCCCGTTTCCGTCGTGGGCATGCTCGAGCACAGCTCGCGCCGCGACCTGCAACACGTCGTGTGCATCGCAGCGGCGTTGCTCGGCGACCGCGCCGCTCAGGCCGGTCGTCATCGCGGCACTCGCCACTGCCAGTGCGCTCACGACCTCGGCTTGACGTGCCGAAAGGGGCTCGTCGCTCAGAGTGTTGACGAGCTCGATCAGGCCGCGTTCGCTGGACTGCTGAGCATCGTCGCCACCGTCGAGGGAGGCCGTGGCCACCGCGACGAGCGCCAGCGCCAGCGCGGCTGCCTCGCGTTCGGTCAAGTGGTCCATGGCGTGCACGGTACCCCGCCCGGCCGTGCGGGGCCGGAGGCGTCTCCCAGGTCGAGGGCCCTGACACTGCAAATCGGGCCGAACTCCACCCTTCGACGGTGTCCGGCCCGATTTGTGGTGTCGCGCTCGAGAGGCGCTAGAGCGACGATCCGATCGCCGAGAAGACTCCGACGATCAGGGCCGTGAAGGCGATGATGTTGATGACAACGATCGCGATGCTGATCCACAGCGGCAGCAGGCCACGACCCGAGCGACGGTGCACGACGACCGAACGGCCGATGATGTACACCAGCGGTGTGAAGAGCGCGAAGAACGACCAGGCCCAGTGGAACGGCCTGACGACGCCCTGGCGCTGCAGAGCCTTCCAGTCGAAGTAGGCGAGTACGACCGTCGCGGCGGCGATGAGGAGCCCGAGGATCGAGGTGAGCCCGGAGCTGGCAGTCGTCGTTCCGAAGCCCTGCGCCGAGTTCGGGTTCGCCTCGATCTGGCGGATGGCGTCTTCAAGCACCGGCTGCAGGCTCGCGAACGACAGGAGGCTGATGATGAGCGAGATGATCGGCAGGCCGACGATGACCCAGATGAAGATGTTGGTGACCTTGGCGTCTTTCGGCGCCTTCGGGATCTCCTGGCCGTAGCCATACTGCTGCGGACCGTACTGATTCTGACCGTACTGGTTCTGGCCGTACTGATTCTGCTGCCCGTAGGGCTGCTGGCCGTTCTGCTGCTGACCGTACTGGTTCGGGGCGTACTGGTTTTGGCCGTTTTGGTTCTGGCCGTACTGGCCCTGCTGCCCATAGGGCTGCTGTCCGTACTGTGCGGGCGCCTGGCCCTGCTGACCCTGCTGTCCATACGGCTGCTGCTGGCCCTGCTGGCCATACTGACCCTGCTGCCCCTGGCCCTGCGAGCCGTACGGCTGCTGCTGACCGTACTGCCCCTGCGAACCGGCCGAGCTCTGCGAACTCTGAGGGTTCTGCGAGCGCTGCTCGGACGCCGACCCGGGCGTCTGGTACCCGGGGATCCGCTCGCCGTAGGCGGGCCGATCGCGGTCGTCTCGCGCGGTGGGCGCCTGAGCCTCGGGCTCGACGGCCGAGCTGGGCGCGGCTACCGAAGCGGCCTCGGCCTGCGGTTCGGGCCGAGCGGCCTGCTGCGGTGGCGCGTCGTGCTGGTGCAGCGGCGCCTGAGGTTCGGGGCCACGGACGTGCTCCGTCCAGGCGCGGCCGTCCCACCAGCGGTAGCCGGGATCACCGGACGGGTTCGGATACCAGCCGGGCTGCGGCAGTGCATTTCCGGTCGAGTCGGTCACGAGGGTTCCTTTGCAGTAGTGACGCAGCTGCAGTAGTGACGCAGCGTGGCGTCGTCGTCAGGTCGACAACGGGGTCGTTCGTCGCCCAGCCTAGGTCGAGGATCCTTGCAGCGACCAGAGAATGAACCCTCAGACAGCTAAGCGGTCCCGCCGGCGAACGACTGCCGTCCGACGACGGCGAGCAGATCGAGCTTCTCGGCCGACTCGCTCCCCGGCACGGCTGTGAAGACGAGCAGTCGCTGCGAGTCGTCGTTCGGTGTCAGGATCTGGCAGTCGACCGCAATCACCCCGAGCTCCGGGTGGACGATGCGCTTCTCTTCGCCGCGCCGCTCGGCCACGTCGTGTTTCTGCCACAGGAGCCGGAACTCGGGGCTCCGCTCGAGGAGGCTGTCGACGATCGCGTGGGCGCGCGGATCCTTGGCTCCCCGTCGTGTCACCGAGACACGCAAATCGGCCACTTGCACCCGACTCTGGTGGTCGTGGTCTTCGGCGGGGTAGACGTCGCGGCCCTCGGGGTGCGTGAACCAGCGGTGCACCTGGCTGCGGTCGAGCCCCTCGTAGCGGAAGTCGTCGCCGAGGAGCGCCTGCGCGGCGGGATTCTGGGCGAGCGTCGTGCCGAGGTCGTCGATCACCTGGGCGGGGGTGTCGTGGAGCCGGTCGAGGATCCGGAGGAGCGTCGGGTGCACGTGCTCGCTCAGCGCCTGCCGCTGCGGCGGGTTGTGGCCGGCGAGGCGGTGCAGGTGATTCCGCTCGTCCACCGTCAGCCGGAGCGCCCGCGTGATCGCCCCGAGGATCTGCTCGGACGGCTGGGTGGCGCGCTGCTGCTCGAGGCGGCTGACGTAGTCGACGCTCATTCCGGCGAGCATTGCGACCTCTTCGCGGCGGAGGCCTGGCGTGCGGCGGCGGGCTCCGGCGCCGAGCCCGACGTCGGCCGGGCTGAGCGCCTCGCGGCGGCGGCGCAGGAAGTCGGCGAGCTGGGCGCGGTCCATGTCCATGCGTCGATTCTCCGCCCGTGCGGGGTGCCGAGCCAGGGATCGCCGCTCCCCCGCCCTGCTCGAGCCTCCCCTTTGCCAATTGGCGAGCGATCGGAAGACCGGGCCGGAAGTCACGCGTGACGGGAGCGACTCGGGTTCGGTTTCGCTCGCAAAATTGCGGGGCCGACGGTCGGGGCAGGCGGGTCAGCGCCGGGCGAATCGCTGTTCGACCTCGACGCGGAAGGGGGCGACGATCGGGGCGGCCACGACGATCGGCTCGCGACGGACGTGAGCGAGAGCGGCGTTCTCGCGGCGCCTCTCGTCGAAGATCGTCTTCAGCACGCGGATGCCGTCGCCAATAGCGTCGAGACTCGACTCGCTGTGAATGCGGTGCTTCTCGAACGACGGCACCTCGACGACGCGCAGCTTCGCGGCCGCGAAACGGCAGGTGAGGATCGTGTCGATCTCGAAGCCGTCGCCCCAGAGCATCGCACCGTCGGAGGGAGCCTCGACCGCCGAGTCGACCAGCTCGAGGGCGGGGAGCACATCGCGCCAGAACGCGTTGTAGCCGTAGCAGAGGTCGGAGTAGCGGGTGCCGAGCAGCACGTTGCAGATCAGGTTCAGGCCGAGATCCCGACCGGAGCGGAAGAGGTTCAGGTCGGCGGAGCCGCCACCCCTGCGAAAGCGCGAGCCCTTGGCGACGTCGGCGCCCTTGACGAGGGTGTCGACCAGGGCGGGGATGTCTGCGGGGTCGGCTGTCCCGTCGGCGTCGAACAAGACGATGATGTCGCCGGTCGCGGCCTCGAAGCCACAGGCGAGAGCATTGCCCTTGCCCGTGCGGGTCTGGTGGACGACCTTGATCCCGGGGAGGACACGGAGGGCGGTCTCGACGGTTCCGTCGACAGAGTCGCCGTCGATCAGGATGACCTCGTACGCGTCGGGGAGCTGAGGCAGGATCACCTCGAGGTTCGTGGCCTCGTTGCGAGCGGGAACGATGATCGAGATGGTCGGGTTCGATGGGCGGGGGGCAGTGCGGAACGTCATGTCGGGGAGCCCATTCGGGTAGGCGGTGCGTTCGGGAGTGGTGCCGACGCTCCTCGGCCTGGGTAAGACCTCGGTGCGCCGTCGGGTACCGCACAAGCTAGCTTCGAACGCCGACCTGCGCGAACCCCCCGCTTGGGGGGTCCGCACGCGAACGGCACCCCTGCGAGACCCCGTTCGGGCGTCTTTTTGTCACCCGATGGAGGGGGTGATGGCGTACCAGAGTCCTCGACGAGGAGGACACTCGTGTACCCCGAGCCGCGCCACGTCTCCATCGAGAGTCCTCCATTGTGCGGACACGCGCGAACCCTGTACCCCTCGGCCCTCGAGACGACGGCACCAAGGATCCGCCGCCCACGCCTCTCGAACCGACGCTTCTGACCCCTTTTCAGCCGCGCCCCACCCTCCCTCGGCCTCGCATTCGAAGTGCCTCTGCCACCCGAACTGGGGGCATATTTTCGCCTTGCGCAGCAGCGGCCGATTACGCAGGTCGACCACTGGGCATCCCACTACCCTCGATCCATGACCACACGATCGCCGCTCCGACTCCTGATCGCCTCGGCGGGAGTGGCGGCGCTCCTCGCCCTCGCTGGCTGCTCGAGCGCGGGCGGCCCGGCGAACACGGCGGAGATTCCGACCGGGGTGGCGTTCGAGGGCTACGCCGTCGCCGGCGACTCGGCCTTGAAGGCTCTCGCGAGCGACTCCGCCGCCCTCGACACAGTCGCCATCTCGGGTGTGAGCCTCACCTCGGAGGGCGGTGGAGTGGCGGCATCGTCGAGCGACGCGCTCGCCCTGCTCGCGAAGGCGCACTCCGCCAAGAAGAAGGCAGAGCTCGTCGTCGACAACATCGACGCGAGCAAGGGCGTCTACAGCCAGGCGATCGCGACCAAGATGCTCTCGAGCGAGTCGAACCGGCAGTTCGTCATCGCCGGCCTCGCCGGAGAAGTGGAGCACGGCGGCTACGACGGCGTGCAGCTCGACTTCGAGAGCCTCGCGGCGTCGAACTCCGACGACCTCGTCTCGTTCGCGAGCGAACTCCGCGAGACGCTTCCGGCGAAGGCCACGATCTCGATGGCGCTGACCGCGCAGACATCGGCGAGCGGCTACCTCGCCGCCGGCTACGACTTGGCGAAGCTCACGGCGTCGATCGACCGCTTCGTGCTGCTCGCCTACGGCGAGCACGGCAGCTCGTTCAGCGAAGCTGGCCCGGTCGGCGGGCTCCCCTGGGCACAGCAGGCATTGGCGGCGCTCCTCACTCTCGTTCCGGCGAAGACGGTCGACCTCGCGGTGGCGGGTTACGGCTCGACCTGGCCGACCACTGGCAAGGGTGGCGTGATCTCGCCCGCCGAGGCCCGCGAGCAGGCCGGGAGCCGCGCCAACTGGGTCTCCGCCCAGGGGGAATGGACGGCCAAACTCGCCGACGGCACCGTGCTCTGGTGGTCTGACGCGAGGTCGCTCACAGTGCGCGCGAATGCCGCGAAATCGGCCGGCCTGCACGGCGTCGCGCTGTGGCAGATCGCGACGGCCGACCCCGTGGCGAGAGGGTAGCGACGGGCTGGCGGATCCTCGTCCTCTAAATCCGGTTGGCGAGTCGTCGCTCGACGACGTAGAGTCCCGGTAATCGAACGTACGTTCGAATGAGAGGGGCGAGGTGGACGTCATGACCCGGGTCGACGAGGAGGTGTCTGTGTGGGTGTCCGAGGAGGGCATCCCGCAGCGGATCGTGTGGAAGGCCGAGCGATTTCGGGTGAGTGACACCCCGACGCGGCTGAATCCCACGTATCCCGGCTGGCAGACCGAGGCGGCATTCGACCCCGCCTTCACGCACCCGCCCGAGCCGCGCGAATCGTGGCGGTTCCAGGCCACAGCCGAGAGCGGGCAGACCATGGTCTTCGATGTGAGCCGCGAGCCGTACAACTCGCGCTGGCGGCTGCTGCGCACCTACGACTGAGCGGGTCGGGCCCGCTTGCCGCCTGCCGCCTGCCGCCTGCACCGAATTTGAAGGAAAAACCGTGGCCGGGGGCCCGCCGATCCGCTTGTCCTCGTCGGGCGGCGGCGGTTTCTCCTTCGAATTTGCAAGAGCTGCGAGCTGCGAGCTACGCGTACGGCAGCCGCGTCCAGGTGCCGCCGTCGCGCCGTGTCAGCGCCACCCGCTGCACCTCGGCGAGCGCCGTCGTCGCCATCGCGACGAGGTCGGCCACGCGAGCGGCTTGGCGGTCGGCATCCGCCGTGAAGCGGACCACCAGTCGGGCCTCGCCCCGCACGACCGCGACATCGCGCGCCTCGACGGTGACCTCGGCCGCCGCCGCCTCGGCTGCGCGGGGCAGAACGGCGTCGGGAGCGACCCCGGGTGCCAGCCGCCCAACGGTGAGGGTCACTCGATACGAGGCCATCAGGCATGCCCGGCGAGACGCTGAGTCAGCGATTGCCGCACGGTCGGCCATTCGCCGTCGATGATCGAGAAGACGACGGTGTCGCGGATCGTCCCGTCCGGCCACACTCGGTGATTGCGCAGCACTCCGTCTTGCTTGGCGCCGAGGCGTGCCACCGCGGCCCGCGACTGCTGGTTGTGCCAGTGCACCCGGAATTCCACGGCGATGCAGCCGAGGCTCTCGAACGCGTGCCCGAGCAGCAGCAGTTTCGCCTCGGTGTTGATGCCGGTGCGCTGCGCCTCACGGCCGAGCCAGGTAGAGCCGATTTCGAGCCGGCGGTGTTCCGGCTCCAGGTTGAGCAGCGTGGTGATGCCGACGGCGCGACCGCTGCGGGTGTCGATCACCGCCCACGGCACCTGCGTTCCGGCCCGATGCAGTGCGAGCCGCGCTCGGATGTCGTCCGCCATGTCGTCGGGCGCCGCGATGTGTGTCGCGTACCAGGTGCGCCAGAGGTCTCCGACGGCTACGGCCTCGGCGAGATCGGCGGCGTGGGTCTCGGCCAGCGGCTCGAGCCGGACGCGGCCGCCGACGAGGGTGGGAAGCGCGGTGAACTCCATGCGTCGACCCTATTGGCGCCGGCGCGTCACTGCGCCGTCGCGGCCGCCGAATTCGAAGGAGAAACCGCACGCCGGGGCCCGCCGATCCGCATGACTTCGTCGAGCAGCTCGCGTTTTTCCTTCAAATTCGAAGGGACGGCAGGATCCGGCACGCCGACCTCACCTCAGACCCGCTGTGCCACACGACCCCGCTACGGCCGGATCAGCGCCGGCAGCAGCTGCGACGACTCCACATGCTCCGGCGCCGCGATCCCCGAGATCAGGATCTCCCACATCTCGCGGACCCTCACGAACAGATCGGGTCCGTGCCCGAGTGAGTTCGAGACGAGATTGACCCCGACGAAGGCTCCGACGACGAATCGCGAGAGCTTCTCCGGATCGAGGCCGGGCCGGAGTTCGCCGTTCTCGACCCCGCGCCGGAGGAGGTCGACGGTCAGGTCGGTCCATAGGTCGTAGGGCGCGCTGATGTCGAGCTGGGCGACGAGCTCCTCCGTCGTCAGCTTGACGCCGGCCGCGACGACGGCGTCGTCGACGATCTGCGCGGCGAGGTTACGGTGGAGCCGGATCATCGTCTCGATAACGGAGTAACCCGCATCGAGGGTTTCTTGCGCCCGAAGCGCGGTCAGCCGCGTCTCTTCGGCGATCACGGCATTTGCGAGGTCGCGCTTCGACGAGAAGTGGAAGTACAGAGCACCCTTGGTCACCCCCGCCTCGACGGCCACCACGTCGAGGGTCGTCCGGGCGTATCCACGCTCGGCGAAGACGGTCGCCGCAGCCTGAATGATGGCGCTCTGAGTCGCCTGCGCACGCTCTTGGCGCGGCTTGGGAAGAGCCGGGGGCGTTGGTCGGTCGCCGTACCCCTGCTCGTTGTTCGTGACGCCATCGTCATCACTCACGATGTCACCGCCGTCTTTTCTCATTGGCAGTCTCCACACGGCCTGACCCGTGCGTGCTCATGCTAGACCGCGACCGAGCGGTCTACGGCGCTGGGCTCGAGATGGCGTTTTCGGGATAGGCGTGGGGGACGGCGGTGTGGAGGTGGGACGGCGGGGCTGGGGCAGGGGACCATAGGGTCAACCCATGAGGATCGTCATCGCCTGCGATTCGTTCAAGGGCTCAGCCACCGCCGCCGAGGTCTGCGCTGCCCTCGGCCGTGGCTGGCAGCGGGTGCGACCGGCCGACGACATTATCGTGCGCCCCATGGCCGACGGGGGCGAGGGCACGCTCGACGCCTTCGAAGCCGGCATTCCCGGTGCCGTCCGGCATCCGATCCGGGTGACAGGGCCTCTCGGCGAGGCCCACGAGGCGTCGTTCCTCACGCTGCCCGACGGCACGGCGGTCGTCGAGCTCGCCTCGACCAGCGGCATCACGCTGGTGCCGGAGGGTGGGCTCCGGCCGCTTGACGCGACCACGACGGGATTCGGGCAGGCGGTCGCAAGCGCCCTCGGGGCGGGGGCCGTCCGTGTGCTGCTCGCCGTCGGATCCTCGTGTTCGACCGACGGCGGCGCCGGCGCCCTGACCGCCCTGGGTGCGCGGTTCTCGAGAGCTGACGGCACGGCGATCGCCAGCGGGGCGCGAGGCCTCGCCGACCTCGCCTCGGTCGATCTCGACGGGCTCCCGGCACTGCCCACGGGAGGAGCGGTCGTGCTGTCGGACGTGACGAACCCGCTGACCGGGCCGACCGGGGCCGCCGCGGTCTTCGGTCCGCAGAAGGGCGCGACCGCCGACGACGTCGTGCTGATCGACCGCTGGCTCACCCACTACGCCGAGCTCATGCCGGGCGACCCGGGGTCAGCGACCGCGCCGGGTGCCGGTGCGGCCGGCGGTACCGGATTCGGGCTCCTCGCCTGGGGAGCCACGATCCAAAGCGGCGCCAGCTTCGTCGCCGACCTGCTCGACCTGCCCGGAGCGATCGCGGAGGCCGACGTCGTCATCACGGGCGAGGGCCGGTTCGACGACCAGTCGGCCGCGGGCAAGGCTCCGTCGGTCGTGCTCGACGTCGCGGAACAGGCCGACGTGCCCGCGCTGCTCGTCGCAGGGTCGATCACGGCCGACACGACGCGATTCGCTGCAACCGTGTCACTCAGCGAGCTGGCGGGCGAGACGGCGAGTGCGCTTCAGGATCCGACGCACTGGCTCGAGCGGGCAGGCGAGACTCTCGCTCTGGCTCACCCAGCGATCTGACGCGAATCGGCCGACATCGCGGCGCCGCGGCGCGCGATGTCGGCCGATTCGAGCGAGGTCACGCCCGAGCACCTCGTGACGCGGGCGACGCCCTACGCGTCGGCTCGCACCTGCAGGCTCGGGTAGTCGGTGTAACCCTCGGCGCCCGGGCCGTAGAACGTGCCGGGGTTCGGCTCGTTCTCGTCGGCCTCGGCCTGCCAGCGCTCGACGAGGTCGGGGTTCGCGATCGCGAGACGGCCGACGGCGATGGCGTCGGCGTGGGCCGACTCGATGAGCTCGGTGGCCTCGGCGCGGGTGGTGACCTGCCCGAAGCCGGAGTTGACGACGAACGCGCCGCCGAACCGCTCGTGCAGGTCGGTGACGAGCGCCCCCTCGAGGTCGGCCTGCAGAATGCTCACGTAGGCGAGGTCGAGCGGTGCGAGGGCGTCGATCAGGATGCCGTAGGTCTCGTGCACGTCAGCGGGATCGGTCTCGGCGATGCCCTGGATGTTGTGCGCCGGCGAGATGCGGATGCCGGTGCGGCCGGCACCGATCGCCTCGCGGACGGCCTTGACGACCTCGATGACGAAGCGGGCGCGGTTCTCCGGGCTGCCGCCGTACTGGTCGTCGCGCTCGTTTCCGCCGGGTGCCAGGAACTCGTGCAGCAGGTAGCCGTTGGCCGAGTGGATCTCGACGCCGTCGAAGCCGGCGCGGATCGCGTTGCGGGCTCCGACCACCAGCTGCTCCTTGACGTCGGCGAGCTCGTCGATCGTCAGGGCGTGCGGCACGGGGAAAGCGACCTTGCCCTCGGCGGTGTGGGTCTCGCCCTCGATCGCGATCGCCGACGGGGCGACGATGCGGTCGGTGCCGGTGATGTCGGTGTGCGAGACGCGGCCGCCGTGCATGAGCTGCAGCACGATGGTGCCGCCGCGGGCGTGGACGGCGCTGGTGACGACCTGCCAGGCCTCGACCTGCTCGTCGGTCTCGATGCCGGGCTGGCCCGGGTAGGCCTTGCCCTCTTGCACGGGCCAGACGCCCTCGCTGACGATCATGCCGAACGAAGCGCGCTGCGCGTAGTACTCGACGACGAGGTCGCCGGGAACGCCGCTCTCGCTGGAGCGGAGGCGGGTAAGAGGCGCCATAGTGACTCGGTTGTCGAGTCGGAGGTCGCCGAAGACGGCGGGTGTAAAGAGGTCCATTCCGCCGAGTTTAGGCCCGACGACAGGCAACTACCGTCGTCCGCCGACGTATTCACGGTGCAGGGCGGTCTGCGACAGCGCCGACCACAACTGAAACCCGCTGAGATTGTCGAAACCCGCAGTCCAGGAGAGCTTCGAGGCAATCTCCCAGATCGAAAGCGAAGGATCCGCGGCCACCGTAGCCCGCACCTCCGCCGTCCGCCGGAGGTGATGCTCTGCCGTCTCCGCCGCCCGCTCGGCCACCCCCGTGAACCGGAAGCCGTGCCCCGGCAGCACCTCGACATCATCCGGTCGCGAGATGCGCTCCAGCCCCTGCAGGTAGTCGGCGAGCGGGTTGGTCGTCGACGCTCCGCCGAGACCGAAGCCGCTGAACACGGTCGGCAGCAGGTGATCGCCGCTGAACAGGAGGCCTCGGCCGGTGTCGCGCAGACAGAGGTGACCGGGCGTGTGACCGGGCGTGTGCACGACGTCGAGCGCGAAGCCGGGCACATCGAGGCGGTCGTCGTCGGAGAGCAGCAGGTCGATCGCGGGGACGATCACGGGCGGCATGGCGTCGGCGACGGCGACGAGCTCGGCCGAGCGTTCGACGGGGACTCCCCACTCGCGCGCCTGCCGAGCGGTGGCCTCGCGGGTCGGCGGGTGCTCGGCCAGGGTCTGCAGGGCCGCTGCTTCGGCATGGTGCAGGGCGAGCGTGGCGCCGGAGGCGTGCTGGATCCTCGTCGCCATTCCGAGATGATCGGCGTGCAGGTGCGTGACGGTGACGGAACGGATCGCGTCGGGTCGGGCGTCGAGCGAGGCCAGCGCGTCGACGAGGCGGCCCCAGTTGTCGTCGCCGTCGGTGCCGGGGTCGATCACGTGGAATCCGCCCGAGGAGTCGCGGAGGAGATAGAGGAGCGACGCCGGCAGATGCTCGCCCGGCATCGGCTGGCCGAGAGCCCAGACGTCGTCGCGCACCTGTTCGAGGCCCGGCACACCGAACGCCGCGCTCGCGTCGAACTGGGCTGCGCTGGTCGACTCCATGCCGTCAGCCTACGAGCGTCGCGCTCGGCGAAGTACGACCGCGAGGGAGCGCGCGACCGGCACGGCCGAACCCCCTGTACCCCGCTTCGCTCACCGGACTACCGTCGGGCCCGGATACCCGTGCTCCGGTATCTCCCGCGACAGCGAAAGGCATTCCATGGCTCCCGATCAGTACGCATTCGAAGATCCCAGCAAGAAGTACGAGATGACCCCGCCCGAGCAGTATCTCGAGGGTGCCGGCAAAGACGAGGATCTTGCGATCCCCGCCGACCACGGCGAAGAGACCTACCGCGGCAGCGGCCGCCTCGAGGGGCGCAAGGCGCTCATCACCGGCGGCGACTCCGGCATCGGCGCGGCTGTCGCCATCGCCTACGCCCGCGAGGGCGCGGACGTCGCGATCAGCTACCTCCCCGAAGAGCAGGAGGACGCCGACAACATCGTCGCCCTCATCGAGAAGGCCGGGCGCAAGGCCGTCGCCATCCCCGGTGACATCAAAGACGAGGCCTTCTGCGAGCAGCTCGTGAAGACGGCCGTCGACGGTCTCGGTGGCCTGGACATCCTCGTCAACAACGCGGGCAAGCAGCAACACGTCGAAGACCTCCTCGAGCTCACGACGAAGAACTTCGACGACACGTTCAAGACGAACGTCTACGCCATGTTCTGGATCACGAAGGCGGCGCTCCCGCACCTCGCGCCCGGCTCGAGCATCATCAACACGACCTCGATCCAGGCGTACAGCCCGGCCGAGTTCCTGGTCGACTACGCGTCGACGAAGGCCGCGATCAACACCTTTTCGAAGGCGCTCTCGCAGCAGCTCGCCCCGAAGGGCATCCGGGTCAATGCGGTCGCTCCCGGCCCGATCTGGACCCCGCTGCAGCCCGCTGGCGGCCAGCCCGCCGATGCCCTGCCCGAGGTCGGCGACGAGACGCCGCTCGGCCGCTGGGGCCAGCCGGCCGAGCTCGCTCCCGCCTACGTCTTCCTGGCGTCGGGCGAGTCGAGCTACGTGATCGGCGAGACGCTGCACGTCAACGGCGGTATGCCCACGCCGTAATCCGGCGCTGCCCCGAGCACCCCGCGCCCGTCGTCCCGCTCAGGCGGTGACGGCGGGCACGGTGCCGAGGGCGACTTCGCGCTGCACCGCGAGAGCGAGTTCGCGCAGCAGCACGAGGTCGACACTGTCGGCCGGACGCGGTCGCGAGTCGATCACGCAGAGCGCGCCGACTCGGATTCCGCCGGGCCCCTCGATCGGGTAGCCGGCGTAGAACCGCGCGGCGGGGTGCGTGACGAACCGGTCGTCGGCCCAGAGGTCGGGCACGATGAACGGCCCCGACCCCTTGATGGTCTCGGCGCACATCGCTCCGCGCAGCGGAATCTCGCTGGCGTAGGCACCGGCGATCGCCTTGTTCCACACGCGATCGGGCCCCACGATCGAAAACGCCGCGCCAGTCGCAGCCAGAAGGATCCGCGCCCGCTCGACGATGTCATCGAACCGTCGCTCGCGCTGAGAGTCGAGGATCCCGAGGTCGTAGATGACGCCGAGCCGCTCGGACTCCGTCTGGGGCGAATCACGGAGCGGACAGATCTCTCGCCCCGCCGCGAACTGCTCGTCGAGGGGTGCACGGAGGCGCGCCGCGAGCATGTCGGCCACGGCGCGATAGACGTCGGACGACTTCGGGGGCGCAGTGTGTGCATCCGATGCCTGCCCGTGGGGAAGGGCGACGAAACGTACTCCCGGCAACTCGTCGCAGAGGTCGGCAGCCTCCGCGTTGAGTCGATCGGCGTGCTCGTCGAGGATGCTGCCCGGTGTGATGTCGAAGAGGCTCAGCGTCGAGGGTCGATCGATCTCGAGCACGACGATCTCGGCACCGTCATGGCGGTGCGCAATCGCCCGGGCGAGCACGGCCGCCAGCGACTCGCGGTAGCGCGCAACCGACGTCATGCGCAGGGCATCACTCAGCCCGAGCACCACGACGATCGCGTCGTACGCGCCGAGACGGCTCAGAGGCAACGCGGCCGCAGCGGAGGTGATGGTCATCGTCGGGTCGGCCAGGACATCGACGTCGGTGCCACGCCCGGTGCGCATGCTCACGCTCCGCGCGAGATGCCCCGGCAGCGCCAGGTCGTGACTCCGCACACCCCAGCCCACGGCTTCGCCGTTGCCGAAGATCAGAATGCGGTCGGGATCGACTCCCGGGGCGTGCGCCCAGGGGGCGTCATCCGGGCGGGGCAGCGTCAGCCGAGCGCCGAGGCCTGCGAAGCGCCCCCGGAAGAACGGGAGGGCAAGCGAATGCGGCAGAGAGGGCACGGTGGTTCCGATCGGCTTGCGGGTGAGGCGCTGACACAGGTGACTCTTGACTATCACCCGTGCGTCACCCCTGAGGCTAGTCCCCAGATGCGGGGGTGATCCGATCGGTCTGTATTTCGGGGAGCGCTTCGAACCGCGATTCGGCGAGCGCAACGAGGTCGTCGAACGACCCCGCGAAGAGGTTCTCGTCGGACGCCGCAACGTCGCCCTTGGAGCGGTTCGTGATGCCCTTGTAGCGCGATCCCGTGCTCGTGTACTGCCAGATGGTCCAGCCCGGCCAGCCGTTCGGGAGGTCGATCGATCCGCCGCCGACATCGTCGACGTAGCGGGCCAGGAACAGCGGGTACGACGTGAAGTCGGTCGACCCTCCGGTGCAGGTCTTCCACCAGTTCGCGTTCGTGTAGATGGCCGGCACTCGCCCGGTGAGCCCGGTCACGGTGTCGAGATAGGCCGACACCCAGCGCTGCATCTGCTTCGGCGTGAGGCCCCAGCAGGAGTTCGTGCCGTCCGACGCGGCGTAAGGGTTGAACTCGAGGTCGAGAAGCGGCGGCAGCGTCCAGCCGCCGTCGACACGGCCTCTGCCGAGCTCGCCGAGCGACGCCACGAAGTACTCGGCCTGCTTCACCGCGGTCGAGGTGTTCGGTTTCGCGAAGTGATAAGCCCCGCGGATGAGGCCCGCTGCCTTTGCGGTCGTGTACTGGTTGGCGAGACGCGCACTCGTGTAGGTGTCGCCCTCGGTCGCCTTGATGTAGACGAACCGTGCGCCCCGGGCATAGGCCTTTCTGAAGCTGACGCCGTGCTGGTAGGCGCTGACGTCGAGGCCGGGGACGGTCTGGTCGGGCAACGCCGTGCCCGAGGAGGTGGAGGGCGCGGCGGCGGCAACGGGCGGTGACCCCGCTCGCGACGGGCCCGGATCCTCAAGCACTGTCGAACCGGCCACGCTGAGCACGATCAAACCCGCGATCAGCGCCGCCGCTCGGCCGTGGGGCACGCCTACTTCTGCTTGGGGATCAGGATCCAGAGCGCCAGGTAGAGCAGGAACTGCGGCCCGGGCAGGATGATCGACACGACGAATAGCAGCCGCACGACGAAGCGGCTCCAGTGGAAGCGGTCGGCGATGGCCGCGCAGACACCCGCGATGACGGTGCCGCGCTTGGGTCGGACGAGGTGATGAGCCATGCCACGAGTGTGCCCGACCTGCCTGATCCCACCATGAGTGCGGGCCAACCCGAGTCGCGTGTCGGCTCCGAACCCCTCTCATGAGTACAACGTCGTCGTCGACCGCCTCCGCCCACGGTGTGGCCCGCTCGGGTCTCGAGGCCACGTGGGACGTCAGCACGCCCCTCACCCCCGTCGGCTTCTACCCCCGCTCCGGCCTGCTGCCCGCCGTCGTCGAGGTGCGCGATCAGACCGGCGCGTGGGACGCCCCGGGCCAGACCCGGCAGCTGATGCTGTCCGACGGCGGAAGCGTGATCGAGCACACCGTTCTCGTCGATCGGCCCGGCAAGTTCGTGTACGAGCTCAGCGACTTCCAGAAGCTCTTCGGGGTGCTCGTGTCGGGCGCCCGCGCCGAGTGGGAGTACAGCGAGGTGCCCGGCGGCACGCGAATCGACTGGACCTACACGTTCTTCGCGAGGCCACGCGCCGGGCTCGCGCTTCGCGGCATCGTGTCGCTGCTCTGGGGCCCCTACATGCGCCGGGTGCTGCCCGGGATCATCGCCGAGGTCGAACGGCAGGATCCGGCCCACCGCCGCTGAGGTCGGCGTCGCTCGCGCTCTGCGGTGCCCGCTCCGCTCGCCTCCGCTCGGCCCCGCTCGGCCCCGCTCTCCGCTCGGAGTCGGCGGGTGTAGTCAGGTGTCGGCGGGTGCTGGAGCACCCGCCGATTCCTCAGAACACCCGCCGACCTCTCGGGGGCCTTGCACGGGCCCCACCCAGGCGAAGGGTCCGCTGTCAGCCGTGCGCGAGCAGTTCGAGCCCGATCACCGCGAGGCCGAGCACGACTTCGGCGAGCAGCACGACGGCCTTCTGCCAGAACGGCAGGGTGATCCGGCGGACGGCGAGGAATCCCACGAAGGCCAGCGTCGCGATGAGCACCACGACCGCCGCCTGGATCGCAGCCTCGATCGACCACACGTCGAGCTGCGCGAGCAGAAGAAACACCATCGGCAGCACGACGACGCCGATCGAGCCGATGCTCACCGCGATCATGTGCCGGAGCTCCGGCGCGGTCGGCAGCTTCGCATGCACGGTCAGGTGGCTCAGCAGATCGGCCACGAAGACGGCGAGCAGGGTGCCGACCACAGCGATGAGCAGCGTGATCGCCGCCTGACCCGGAGTGGTCTCGGAGGCATGCGACTGAAGCGTGAGCACCACGGCGAGGCTCGTGAAGGTGACGTAGATGCGCTCCTTCAGGCTCTCGGCGCGCGCTTCGGCGTCGGGTGCGGGTCGGGTGCTCACCGGCTCAGCCTAGGCCGCGGGTGTCGCTCGCCGTGCTGCGCGTTACTCACCGTTTCACGCATCACTCACCGTTTATTCGGTGCGCGATGCGTGAAACGGTTAGTGACGCTGGCTGTCGGCTACCGCACCTACACCGACGCGGCGAACGCAGCCACCCGCGACCGCAGCCGCACGACCTGCTCGTCACGGGCGGCGTCGGCGTCGAAGCCGAGGTACGCCTCGGGCGGACGGCGCCAGGCATTGGTGGAGCACTCGAAGTCGGCGCAGACGAGGGTGCCGAGCGTGTTGCCGTTGCGGCCCGAAGCGCCGGAGCGCTTGGCGCTGTAGAACACGACCGGGCTCGGCAGCGTGATGTCCTGGCACCAGGCGCACTGGGCACGAGCGGTCGGCGCCACGTCGCCCTGCCGCAGGAGGATCGCGGTGACTCCGTCGCCGGCGGACGGGATTGCGGTGACTCCGTCGCCTGCGGACGGGATCACGGCGTATGCCCGGCGCGGCATCTTGGGGTCGCGCCAGCCTAGGAAGTCGAGGGCGTCCCACTCGATTTCGCCGAACGAGGGCGGCAGCGTCAGGTCGGCGACCTCTTTGCGGGAGGCGTTCGAGAACGAGGAGCGGATGGTTTTTTCGGTCAGAGGAAGCACGGGTGATCACCAGTCAGAAGAAGGCGCGCGAGGGCGCAAGAAATCGGAAGCCGGCGATGGGAACGCCGGAGAAGGGAGGGTCGGGCCTACCTGCCGCCGGCGAGAATGCCGCCGACGACCTCCCGACGCCCGCAGGGCTTCGCCGATCCGATGGTGTTCACTCCTTAACGGTAACCCTCGAAGGCGTTCCGCGGATCCTTGTCGCTACGCTCGCGTCGTGCTCGCCGCTCCTCGCGCCGATCGCAGCCGGACGACGACGGTCGCGACCACGATGACGACGACAGCGACGATCGCGGCCACCGCGGTGGGTGTCGACTCGGGCGAGCCGGTCAGCCGCGCCTGGGCGATCCACGCGAGCCCCCACCCGAGCGACAGGGCCGGAGCGATGCGCCCGCGGCCGAGGATGGCCACGGCGAGGCCCACGAGGCCGGCGACCGCGACGATCACGACCGCCCAGAGATCGGGCGAGATGCCGAAACCCTCTGAGCCTTCCGCGACGAGGAGGGCGGTGACGTCGGCGGCCGTCGCCACCGACACCCAGCCGAGGTAGAGCCCGACTGTTCCGTCGGTGACGACTGCGTCGACAACACTCGCGGACTTTGTCGTCGCGGTGACTCGGAAGGAGATGACGAGCGAGACGAGCAGTGCCGCGATGACGGGCACACTCAGCCACAGCTGATCGAACTGGATGCTCAGGATCCAGGCCGCGTTCAGCACGAGCGACCACGCGATCGGGTAGCCGAGTCGGCGGTGCCTCTCCGCGGTCGCTTGCGCTGGGAAGAACTGCCAGACCGCGTAGGCGACGAGGCCGAGGTAGATCAGGCCCCAGATCTGGAAGGCACCCGTGCCAGGAGCGATCAGTGTTGCGTCTGCGGCGAGCGCGCCACCTGCGGCCTCGGCGATGGGAGTGCCGAAGAGCACGCCCGACCCGACGAACGAGCCGACGATCGCGATCACGGCGCTGACGGCGACCGTCGTCTGCCGCCGGCGATCGCTTCGAGTGGGAGTCGACATGACGATCATCTTGCCCCAGACGGCTCGCCGGCGACCTGACGCGAATCGGCCGATGTCACAGCGCCACGGCGCGCGAGGTCGGCCGATTCGCGCGACCTCCCTCGCCGCGAGGTCGCGCTGCTAGAGAACGCGGCCCGGCAGGCGCCGCCTCCACAGCAGCCAGGCACCGACGCCGACGCCGAGAAGGGCAAGGCCGCCGCCGACACCGGCGACGATCGGCAGGAGCGCGGACCGCGCCGAATCGGAGGGAGCGGCCAGCACCGCGGTCGGCTCCCCCGGCGCCGGGGCCGCCGAACTACCGGGTGCAGCGATCGCGACCGGGGTGCCGTCGACGCTGACGGCGACGTGCGAACGAACGTAGTCAGAGGCTCGGTTGGCCCAGCCCGTCGAGGTGGTGCCGCCCGACTGCCGCGCCTGGGCTGCCGCCGAGGTCGCCCCACTCGATCCCGATGAGGTGGAGGATCCAGACGGTCCAGCGGACCCGGACGTCCCACTCGCACCGGGCGCCGGCGAAGACGAAACCGGAGACCCCGGAGTGACAGGAGACCCGGGAGTCACCGGAGACGCGGGCGAACCCGGCAGCGCGGGGTCGTCGGCACACGACGCGACCTGCAGCTCGGCGCTGCGCGTCGTGCGCGGAGCCGCGTCGTCGCTCACCTCGACGCGATAGGCGCCCACGGCGAGGCCCGAGAATTCGACGCGGTGGTCGAGGTCGTCGCCGACGAGCGACACGACGGGCTGACCGCTGCCCGAACCCGACCTGGTGAGAGCGACGTCGTAGCCGCGACCGGTCACGAGCGAGGCGATGTCGGCCATGATCGACCTCGACCCGCCGACCGCGGTGCACTGCGAGACGGTGGTCTCGAGGCTCACCGGCGCGGCGCACCCGGGCAGTGTGATGCTCTCGACGGTCGAGAGCCCGTCGTCCGACTGGTCGGTGACCCGCACGACGTAGTCGACTCCCGCGGTCAGTCCGGAGAAGTGCTTCGTGATCTCGGGCTGGGTACGGAACTGGAAGTGCTTGACGACCTCTCCCCCAGTGAGCACTTCGATCAAATACGTGGTGCTGCGGCGGAGCGACCCGACGCTGAGATCGAGACCCTGCTGCGCGCTGCGGTCCGGGTTGGTGCAGTTCGTGGTGGCCACCCGGAGGGAGACCGGCGAGCACGGGGCGGTCGTGCCCGAGACGGTCGCGTCGGATCCTGAGCCCGGTGTGAAGTCACGCCCGGCCGAATCCGCCCCGAACGAGTTGAGATCGACCGAGTAGCGGTGCGCGACGGTCGGGTCGAAGTCGTAGACGCCCGGAAAGCTGCCCTTGAACTCGCGCCAGTCGTCACCCGACGAATCGCGCTGGGTCGACCCGTCGGTCTGGACCTCTCCGTCGACGACCACCCGCACCTCGCCCTTGTCGACGAAGCCCTTCGGCTTCACGACGAGAGACGAGCACGAGTCGGAGATGCCCGGAACGGGCGCGGTCAGAGTGTCGGCGTGGGCCGCCGGAGCGGCGAGGAAGGAGAGGCTCCCGGCCACGGCGACCGCAAGGGTCACCGCGGCGAGACGGCGGGGCAGGGTCGAGGCGCTCATCGGGCGGTCGGGTTCCAGCCGTCGGTGCCGGCCAGGTAGCTCGAGGCGGTGAAGCCCGTCGCCGCGGAGTCGGTCAGCTGAGGTCGCGTTGCCGGGTCGACGATCGTCGCGCCGGCGCCCGTGTTCTGGTACTCCGAGAACCGGCCCGCCTTCCACGTGGTGACGGCGTCCCAGTCGTTCCAGGGCTTGGCCTGGACGATGCCAGCTCCGAGCTCGGTGTTGCGCACGACGACCTGGGCCTGGCCCTGAGTCGAATACGGGCGACCGAGGTAGACCGTGTTCGCGGCACCGTCGGTCAGGATCCGGCTGTCGGCGATCAGGAAGCCGAACGGCGAGGCAGCGCCCACCGACGAGTCGGTGAGGGTCGCGCCGGGCCGGTCGAGCACGTGGATGGTGCTGCGGCTCACCACGGTGACGGCCCGTCCGAGGATCAGGTCGGACCCGCCCTCGATGTACGACGAGGTGATGAAGATGCGACTGAAGGTCGCCGTGTTCGCCGTCGATGCCAGAATCGTCTGCTTGTCGCCGAGCAGTCGCACGTTGTCGAAGACCTGCTTGTCACCCGACTTCACCTGCACCGCGGTGGCCTGCGCGCCGGCCGTGGTGGCGACGCTCTTCAGAGTCACCGCCCGCAGCGTCCACTGGTTGCCCGAGATGGTCATCGCGGCGACGGTTCCGCCGGGGGCGGTGATGACGACGTCCGAAGGATCCCCGGTCGCGCCGACGATGTTCACGCCGTAGCGGTTGCCACTCACGATCGGGCCGGTGTACGTGCCGGGCTGGACCAGGATCGTGCGGTAGCCCTGCGCGGCGTAGTCGGCGTTGTTGGCGAGGAGGCCCGGGCTGGCAGCCACGAGTGCACCCGACGCGTCGACCTGGCCGAGGATCGCCTGGATCGAGGTCGCGTCACCCGAACCGTCGGCCGCGACCACGTAGTCGACCTTGATCGGCGTCGCCGTGGCACCGGACGACGCCAGCGAGGCGTTGCCGGAGGCGTCTCGGGCGACCACCGAATACGTGTAGGCGGTGCCGATGACGACGGTCGAGTCGACGAACTTTGTCGTCGAGGCCCCGGTGGAGCCCGCGAGCGTCGCAGCCCCGGTGCCCGCGACGCGGTAGACGTCGTAGCCGGCGAGATCGTCGTCGGAGTCGGCGGCCCAGTTCACGGTGACGGAGCCCTTGCCGAGCAGGGTCTGCACCTTCGACGGCACCACGGGGGCGATGCTGTCACCCGGGGCGGGCGTCACCGTCACGGCGGCCGAGAGAGCCGACTCGTTGCCAAAGACGTCGACCGCGGTCACCCGGTACGAGTACTCGGTTCCGTTCGTCAGGCCCTGGTCGGTACGCGTCGCACCGGTGAGGAGGCTGTCATTCACCTTCGTGCCATCGCGGTAGACGTTGTAGCCGGCGAGGTCGGACTCGGTGTTCGGAGTCCACGAGAGGATCGCCTTCGAGTCGGCCGCGGCACCCGCGACACCGACCGGAGCCGCCGGCGGCGCGGTGTCGGCGGGAGTCGCCGAGACCGTGACTGCGGAGGCACGGTTGCCCGAGGCGTCTTTGGCAACCACGGCGTAGGTGTACGCGGTGCCGTTGACGAGCCCGGTGTCGGTGAAGCTGGTGACCAGACCCAAGGATCCGACGAGCGTCGCCTGCGACGCCGTCACACTCGCCCCGGTGGACCGGTAGACGTTGTACCCGCCGAGGTCGCTGTCCCCCGGAGCCGTCCAGGTCAGCGTCGCCGACCGGTCACCCGTGCTGGCCGCGAGCGCCGAGACCGAGGCCGGAGCCGTGACGTCGGCCGGGGTGGCCGGGTCGGCGACCGCGGGGTACCAGGTCGGCGCGCCGAGCCAGTTCGCGACCGTGATGGTCGTCGACTCCGCGGGCGACAGCTGCGGGCGCGACGCGGTGACGGTGGAGCCGGCGCCGGTGTTGCCGTACTCGGCGAAGCGCGCGTTGAGCCAGGCGTACCCGTTGAAGTCCTGCCACGGCGCCGACTTGATTCCGGCACCGAGGGCGGTGTCGCGCACGATGGCCTGCGGCGCGTTCGCCGCGGTCGTCGTGCCCTGGGCGTACGGGCCGCCGAGGCGGACGTCGCTCACTCCGGTGGCCGGGGTGATCGCCCCGCCGATGACCAGGATCCCGTTGCCGCCCGTGGCTGTCGTCGACGGGATGAAGACGGTGCCGGAGGTGCGGGTCGGGGTGATGGTCGTGGCGTGGATGACGAGCGTGGCTCGACCGAGGACGATGTTGGTCGCGCCCTGGATGGTCGACGACTCGATCAGTTGGCGGCTCGTCGCTCCGGCGGTCGGGACGTCGGCCCACACGGTCCGGTCGGTGGCGCTGAGAGCGACGCCGGTGAGCAGCACCTTGTCGCCGGTCATGGAGACCGCCGGGCCGTTGCTGACGCCGGAGGTGTTCGCGATGCTGAGGTTCGACACGGTGACGTCCGATCCGGTGATACCGACGGTCGGCGTCGCGGTCGGGTTCGTCAGCGTGACGTCCGAGGATCCTGCGCCCGCGCCGATGATCGTGACGTTCGAGCGCGCGATCGTGGTCGTGCCGGTGTAGGTGCCCGGCTGGACCTTGATCACCCAGGGGGCGGTGCCGGTCGCCGCGTCGACCGCGGACTGCAGCGTCGGATACCGGGTGCCGGCCTCGACGGTGGCGTCGATACGAAGGCTCGGGGTCACGGTCGCCACGGTGGAGAGGGGGGATTCGTTGCCCGCCGAGTCGATGGCCGAGACCCGGAAGTCGTACGATTGCCCGTTCGTCAGACCGGTGGCCGTATAACCGGCCGTGGTCGTGGTGCCGACGAGGTCGCCCTGGCGGTAGACCCGGTAGCCGACGACGTCGGCCTCGGTGCTCTCCTGCCAGGCGAGCACGGCCTGCGAGCTCCCGGCACCGGCCGTGACGCCGACGGGGGCAGACGGCGCGGCGGCGGCGGCGGGGTCGACGACGGGGTTCCAGCCGTCCGTGCCGGCCAGGTAGATCGCGGGCGTGGCCTGCGCCGCCTGGGCGACGGTCAGCTGGGGCCGGTTCGCGTTCGTGGTCGCGCCCGGTCCGGTCGTACCCGACTCGGCGAAGCGGCCGTCGGTCCAGACGTTCGGCGCGAAGTCGACCCAGGGCTGGGCGGTCGAGATGCCGGCCGACATCCAGGTGTTCTTGATCGTCGTCTCGCCGCGCGAGTTGTCGGCGTAGACCCCGTCGCTCCAGGAGCGCCACGGGCGGCCGAGGGCGAACGAGCCGTCGTTGTCGCTCGCGACGCGGCTGTCGACGACGAGGTAGCCGTGCGACTTGCTCGCGGTGCTCGGCGCGAAGATGGTGCCGCCGTTGTGGGCGGTGGCGTGGATCGTCGTCCGATCGAAGACCGCCGTCGCGCGACCGAAGATGAAGTCGACGTTGCCCTCGATGAAGCTGTTGACGTAGTACTGGCGCGGGTAGCCCGAGCCGTCGGCCGAGATGTTGCCGTTGGCGTCGGCGTTCAGGGTGTCCTGCACGCCGAGGAGTCGCACGTTGCTGTACACCTGGCGGTCGCCGGTGGCGCGGAGAGCGACGGCCTGCGTGTTGAAGTTGCCGATCTCGGGGTGCGAGGCGCTGTCGAACGAGTTGCGGATGGTGAGATCGCGCACCTGCACACCGGCACCGCTGAGGGTGACGGTGGCGCTGCCCGCGGTGCCGCAGGTCGCAGCCGTGACCGCGGGGCAGGTGGAGGCGGAGCTCGCCGTGCCGTTGGCGTTGTCGAAGGTCAGGACGACGTCGCGGGCGTTTCCGGTGGTGCCGGCGATGATCACGTTGGCCTTGGCCGACGAGACGACGCCGCGGTAGGTACCCGGCTCGACCAGGATCACCTTCGGCTTGGTCGACGTTCCCGCGGTGATCGCGGTCAGCGCCTGCTGCAGGGTCGTGTAGTCGCCCGACCCGTCGGCGGCGACCGTGAGGTCGGCGACGAGAGGCGTGACGGCGGGGGTGGCCGAGGCCTTCGCCCCGTCCGATACGAGGCCGGCACGATCGACGGCGACGACGAGGTAGTGGTAGTCGGTGCCGTTGGTCAGTCCCTTGTCGACGAAGGTCGGTTTGGCGACCTCGGCGACCAGGTGGGCTGCATCGACCTCGACGTCGTCGGAGCCAGCCGAGCGGTAGACCCGGTACGCGGTGACGTCGGCCTCGACCGAGTCGTTCCACGACAGGCCGACCTGCTTCTCGGCGGGGGTCGCGACGAGACCGGTGACGCTCGCCGGAGCGATGTCGGCGGCGGGGTCGACGACCGGGTTCCAGCCGTCGGAGCCGGCGAGGTACGTGGCGGAGGTGTAGCCGGACGCCTGCGCGTCAGAGAGCTGGGGCCTGGTGGCGGAGACGCCGGATCCTGGGCCCGAGTTGTCGTACTCGCCGAATCGTGCGCTCTGCCACTGCGTGGTGATGCCGCTGTTGACCATGTTGGTCCAGGTCTGGGTGGAGCTCACGACCGGTCCGAGCCAGGTGTCGCGCACGACGACCTGCGCCACGGCGTTGGTGTCGGCGACGGAGGTGCCGTCGGCCTGGGCCTTGCCGGGCTGCCATGGGCGACCGAGGTTCTGAGAGCCGTCGGGGGCGCTGCCGATGATGCGGCTGCCCGTGATCAGGATCCCGAACTTCTGCGACAGGTCGGTGCTGGCCGCGGTGACCGCCCCGTTCGGCGAGGTGCCGTGGTCGAGCGCCTTCAGCGTGGAGTCGTCGATGACGACGGTGCCACGGCCGAAGATGAAGTCGACGTCACCCTCGACGTAGCCGCCGTGGAAGTACGAGCGGGCCGGGGTGGCCGACGACGGGCTGTTGGCGTACCACGTGTCTTGGTTGCCGAGCAGACGCACGTTGTCGTACGTGAGGCGATCGCCGGTGGTGCGGAGCGCGACGGCCTGGCCGTTCGCATAGGTGCCCTCGACGTAGGAGTTCTCGACCGTGAGGCTGCGGAGCTGCACGTTATTGCCGGTGATCACGAGGGTGGCGCTGCCCGAGGTGCCGTAGGTGTCAGCGACGCCGTTCGTCGAGCTGCCGGTCGGGGTGCCCGCGGCGCGGTTGCCCGTGATGACGACGTCGGAGGCGTGACCCGTCGCGCCGACCACGATCGTGTACGGCTTCTGAATCGTGTCGTACTCGGCGTAGCGGCCCGCGGCGAGCGAGATGACGGTCGGGTCGGTCGCTGTTCCCGCCGGGGCTGCGGCGAGTGCGTCGGCAAGGGTCGTGAAGTGCGTGGCCCCGTCGGAGGTACCCGCGGGATCGACGGAGATGTCGGTCACGAGGGGTGCAGCGGCGACGACCGCGGTCACCGCGGCGGACGGCAGCGACGCGACGCCGGTGCGCGACGTGGCCACGACGACGTAGCGGTAGGTGGCGCCGTTGACGACCGTCGTGTCGCTGAAGGTCGGGGAGTCGACCGAGGCGATCTTCGAGAAGGCGCCGGTTTCGTCGGCGCGCAGCACGTTCCATCCGGTGACGGCGGCCGAGGTGTCGTCACTCCAGGTGAGGTGGACGACCCGCGAGTCGGGGGCGGCGACAAGGTCGGTCGGGGTGGTCGGGACGGCCGTGGGCGCCGCGGTGACGGGGTTCCAGCCGTCTTTGCCGGCAAGGTACTTCTCCGGGGTGGCGTTGGCCGCGTCTTTGGCGGTGAGCTGCGGGCGGTTCGCGTTGACGGTGGCGCCGGGGCCGGTGTTGCCGAACTCGGCGAAGCGGGCGCTCTGCCAGGTGAAGTTGACCTTGACGCCGGCGGAGTTGGTCGACGCCATGTCGTCCCAGGGGGCGGCGGTGTCGACGGCGGCGGGCAGCCAGGTGTTCATCACCACGACGGAGGCGAGGGCCGAGGGGTCGGCGCTCGGGTGCCACGGGCGGCCGAGGTTGATGGTGCCGGCGGCGGCGTTACTGACGACCTTGCTGTCGGTGATCAAGAAGCCGTACTTGCTGCCCTTGTCGGTGCTGGCAGCGGTCAAGTAGCCGTTGTTCGCCTTGCCGCGGTCGAGCGACTTGAAGGTGTCGCGCTGGAAGACGGCGGTACCGGCACCGAAGAGGTAGTCGACGTCGCCCTCGAGGTAGCTGTCGACGTAGTACTGGCGGATCCTGGTGGTCGGCTTCGGGGTGTCGGCCAGAAGGGTGTCCTGGTTGCCGAGCAGACGAACGGTGTCGGCGACGAACCGGTCGCCCTCGACGCGGAGGGCGACGGCCTGCGCGCTGGTGATCTGCGGGTTCGCGGCCTCGTCGAAGGTGTTCGCGACGGTGAGGTGGTCGAGGGTGATGTTGGAGCCGGTCACGAAGACGACGGCGCTGCCCGCGGTGCCGAGGGTCGACTCGGGCTCGTCGGGGTCGGAGCTGCCGGAGGCGCGGGCCGAGCGGATGACGACGTCGCCGGGCTTGGCGCCCAGTCCGTGCAAGGTCACGTTCGACTGCGCGATCTCGAACGACTCGTCGTAGGTGCCGGGCGCGATGTCGACGCGGTAGTTCGCCAGCGACGATTTCGGGATTGAGTCAAGCGCCGCCGTGATGGTCGGGAAGAGCCCCTGGGGGCCGACGGTCAGGACCGTCTGCACGAGCGGGATCGGGATGGGGGTGGTGAGCGAGGTGCCCGAGACGGTGCTGCTCGCCTTCGAGACGTTGCCGACCGTGTCGCGCGCGGTGATCCGGTAGTAGACGGTCACGCCCTTGGGGGCGCTCGAGTCGACGAAGCGCGGCGAGACGCCCGCGTCGGCGGTCGAGACGGTGGAGAGGAGCACGTAGGTGCCCGACGAGGCGGTGCTGCGCGAGACCGAGTAGCCGGCGACGTCGAGATCCTTCGGCGCCGTCCAGGCGAGGTCGAGACCGGCCGTGGCGTCCTGGGTCACCTTGAACGACGACGGCGCTCCAGGAGCCACGTTCGGGTTGTTGGCCGTCACGGCGAGGTACGAGGAGGTGTTGCCCGAGGTGTCGACGGCGCGGATCCGGTAGTAGTCGGTCTCCCCCTCGGTCACCGAGACGTCGGTGAAGGTCGTGGCGACCAGGGCCTTGGCGCTGCCGGTCGGCAGGTACGGCACGTAGACCTCGTCGCCGTTGCGCTTGGTGACGAGGTAGCCGGCGAGGTCGGCCTCGGTGTTCGCCTTCCAGGTGACGGTCACTCCACCCGTGGCGAGCACGACGACCTTGGGGCTCGACGGCGCCTTCGGGGGTGTCGTGTCGCCGGGAACGACGACGCTCGCGGTGACGACGGAGCTCGAGCCGACGGCGTTGGTCGCGGTCAGCGTGTAGTACGAGGTGGCGCCGGCCGGGGCACCGGCATCCGAGAAGCTCGTGGCGGTGGGCGACGACGCGTTGATCCGAGAGAAGGATCCGCCGGCACTCGTTCCCCGCGACAGCACATAGCCGGTCGCACCGGTCGAGGCGGTCCACGACAGGGCGGGCACGTTGCCCGAGCCGAGCTTTACCGAGAAGCCCGTCGGCGTGGCCGGCGCGACCGGCGCACCCGCAGGGCGGGTGGCCGTCGCGCTCGTCGCACTCGATACGTTGCCGGTGAGGTCGACGGCGGTGATCCGGTAATACGACTTCGTGCCCGAGGGGGCCTGGGAGTCGGTGAACTGCGACGTCGACACCGGGCTCGAGGTGAGCAGCGTGTAGGTGCCGCTCGACGACGTGGCACGCGACACCGAATAGCCCTTGAGGTCGGGCTCGTCGTTGTCGGCCCAGTCGAGGGAGACACCTCCGGCCGAGACGGAGGTCTTGACGCTCGCGGGCGCATCGGGCTTGGTCGTGTCTTTGGCGACGATGCTCTTGACGCTCGAGAGCTTCGAGACGTTACCGGTCTTGTCGACCGCCGCGACGGCGTAGAAGTACGAGGTGCCGCCGGTCGCCGCCGGGTCGGTCACCTTGACGGCCGTGGTCGAGGCCACGAGCGTCGACGAAGTGGTCACACTCGTCGACGTCGACCGGTAGACGCGGTAGGTGGCGAGGTCGGAAGCCGAGACCTTGCCCCAGGTCACGACGGCTCCAACGCCACCGAAGTAGGAGGTCGCCAGGCTGCTCGGCGCCGAGGGGGCAGTCGTGTCGGTCGCGCCGAAGGCGCTCTGCAGCGGGAGCGCCGCGGCGGCCAAGGCGGCGATGCCGAGCGCCGCACCGGCGAGGTGAAGGCGCTTTCTCGTGCGAGCACGCGTGCGGGGTCGCAAGGACGACTCGGGCGAAGTCGACGGTGCAGAAGAGGCGGGCGCAGAGAAATCGGGCGCAGAAAAGGGTGCGGGCATGGCTTTCGGGAGCCTTCAGCTGAGCGCCATAGCCGAGCGAGCGCACACCAAAGAGAGCTGCCGGGTAAGCATGGTGGACGGCGCGATCGGGTATCGCGGAATTCGGGTTGTGATCTCACGCGCGGTGCTCGGGTAAGCACTGCGCGTGTCCCCATAGTGGGGGACTCGTCACCGAAAATCAAGTAAAACTCAGAAGCGGCGTCGGCGTCGTTCGGCGGGGACAGGCCGAGCCCGCCCGGAGGGTCAGTCCGTGAGACGTGCCGCGGATCCTTGGCGTTGTCTCGCCCTCGCCCTGCGGCGGACGGTACGACTCGTGTTCACCACCTGGTCGCGTCTCGTTCTGCGCCGATCGCTATCGTCCGGCGCTGTGAAGAACTCACCCCGTGATCCCGAGCACACGCCCCTCTCCCGCCATGGCTTCCTCGTCGGTTCCGGCCTGGCCGGTGCTGCCGGCCTCGCCGGAGCGAACGCTCTGCAGAGCGCGCCCGCTCTCGCCGCACCACTCCCCCCAACCGCCGGCTCGGCCCTGCCGCTGAACGCCACAGCGGTTTCGACTCAGACGGCCGCGTCAGGAAAGTCGGGGCGCTGGGAGCCGGACACCACGTCCCCGCGTTTCACCGTCGCGGTGATGCCCGACACCCAGTACATGTTCGACGGGGAGGCGGTCGACGAGGCGCCGATGCGCGCCTCGCTCGAGTACGTCGTTCGCGAGCAGGCCCGTCACAACACCGTCTTTCTCGTGCACCTCGGCGACCTGACCCAGAACGGAGCGGCGTCCGAGATGACGGCGGCCGGGGCGGTCTTCGACGTGCTCGACCGAGCGCACGCGCCCTACAGCGTGCTCGCCGGCAACCACGACATCGACTCCTCGACCACCGACCAGCGCGGCCCGACGCCCTACCTCGACGTGTTCGGCCCGAGGCGATTTCGGCGAGCGCCGGGCTGGATCGGGTCGAGCCCCGACGGCTACAACAGTGCGCATCGCTTCACCGCGGCCGGTCGCGAATGGATCGTCCTCGCCCTCGACTGGCGGACGAGCGCGAGCGGCCTCGCCTGGGCCAGCTCGGTCTTAGCGGCACGACCGCACTCGCCGGTGATCCTCACCACGCACACGCTCGTCGACTCGGACCCCGACGGAGGCGCCGCATTCGACGCCTACGGGCAGCAGCTCTGGGATGACTTCATCGCCGACCACGACCAGGTGTTCCTCACCCTCAACGGCCATTACTGGGGGCCGGGGCGCACCACGAAGCAGAACGCCGCCGGCCACGACGTCGCCCTGCACCTGACCAACTATCAGAACCGCTACTACGGCGGGGCGGCAATGATCCGGCTCTATCACGTTGATCTCGAACGGAACGTGATCGACGTCGAGACCCTGTCTCCCTTCTTGCTCGGCGGCGGCCTCGGCGACTCCAATGAGCTCGCGGCCCAGGAACTCACGCTCAGCGGAGACGTCGACCGCTTCACCATGGAGGTGGACTTCGACGCCCGGTTCGCCGGCTTCGCGCCGATCGCACCACGCCCCTCTCGCCCGGCCGCCCGAATGCTGGTGCCGGGAACCCTCGCGTACTGGCGCTTCGACGGCCATTCGGATGGTGCCGCGCTCGCTTCGTCGACGCGAGTGCGCGACCAGAGCGGTCACGGGAACCACCTCGAAGTGGCCCCGCGGGCCGGCGCCGTCGCGGGGGCGCTGCGCTGGTCGACCGACCACCACCCCGATCAGCCGGGCTCGGGAAGCCTCGCGCTGCAGGGCGGTAAGCCCGCTGGCCAGCATCTGCAGACGGTGAACGCCGCGCCGATCAACACGCAGCACTTCACCGGCGGGTACACCGTCGAGGCGTTCTTCTTCCTGCCGACGACATTCGACCCCAGCGCAAACGGCTTCAGCGCCCTGCTCTCGCAGTTCTCGAGTGCGGGCCAGGCAGGCAAGGCCCGGGGTGCGGGCGGCGACCCTGACGAGCCCGCGGTGACGCTGAGCCTCTCGGGCGACCGCGAGCTGCAGTGGTGCGTCTATCCGGCAAGCAAGGACGGCTCGCTGACGAACTGGGGGCACGAGCTTCCGCTCGGAAAGTGGTGGCACGTCGCCGTGGTGAACGACCGATCGCACACGGTCATGTACGTCGACGGATGTCCGGTGGTGAGAAACCCGAGGACGCGCAACCGTGGGCTGAGCACCATCGGCAAGCCGTGGCTACTCGGCGGGTACCGCTACGGCGGCGCGCTCGACCAGGTGTTCGTCGGGTCTATCGGCGACGTGCGGATCGTCGGTCGCGCCCTGGAGCCGGCGGAGTTCATGATCGCGTGATCCGGTGGGCGGTCGCCTCGTCGCGTCGTCGAAGCCGCCAGCGTGTCGCCGTCGCCTGAAGTCGCCACCCTTCGACCGTAGGCTCGGAGACGAACCGGCCGGAGGGGGGTTGACCGCATCCGCTGCGACCAGAAGAGTGTGCTGTTTCGTGTGAGCACGAGCTTTCCCCGTTCTCACCTCGCATCGAACACCAGGAGGCTCCCATCACTCAGGCACGTGACACCACCGCGCACGCGGTCCTGTTCGACATCGACGGCACGCTTGTCGACTCGAACTTCCTCCACGTCGACGCGTGGAACACCGCCTTCGTCGACCTCGGCCTCAGCGTGCCGTCCTGGCGCATCCAAAGCGCGATCGGGGCCGACGGCTCGGAGCTCCTCTCGCAACTCATCGGAGATGAATCCGACGAGGTCAAGACGAGAGCAACGGAGCTGCACTCGACCCACTTCCAGAAGCTGACGCCGCGTCTCCGACTGCTTCCGGGCGCTCGAGACCTGGTCAAAGCTGTCGCCGACCGCGGGTCTCGCGTCGTACTCGCGACGTCGGCTCCGCAGGAGGAACTCGATCACCTCCTCGAGCTGCTCGACATCGACGACCTCCTCTACGCGGTGACTTCGGGCGAAGACGTAGAGACCTCCAAGCCCGAACCCGACATCATCGCTATCGCCCTGGAGCGTGCCGGTGTCGATGCGGCCTCAGCGGTCATGGTCGGAGACGCCGTCTGGGATATCAAGTCGGCTACGGCAGCGGGCGTCCCGACCGTAGCCCTTCGCTCGGGCGGGACGGGACGAGCCGAACTGCTCGAGGCCGGTGCCGCCGCTGTCTACGACGACGCCGCCGACCTGACGCACCACATCGCATCGAGCCCGCTGGGGCGGCTCTGGGCCTAGGGCCCCGAGGGTAGGGCTCGGGGCCGGATCTCGGGGGCGCGGGGCGGACGTAGATTAGCGCGTAGGAGCGTCGGGGGCACCGCCCCGCAAGACAAACTGGCGCTCCATCGCGACCGTCTCGAGCCTCAGCAGGGGCCAACGTGCACTCCTCACCGTGGCCGGGGGCGAGGCATCCGAGGCGCCGATGCTGACCTCCGGTTCAGGTCAAGGCACTTTTGCGTAGAGGCCGACCGCACTGGAAAACTCGACGTACTTCGGCACGGCCGCTCGGGCATCCGCCGTCATCGGGGTCAGCTGGCCGGTGTACCACCAGGTGCGGCTGGGCGTAGACATGGTCGCCACCGTGCGCACACTCACCGTGTAGTTACCCGTCGGCACGGCGAACTTCACCGGCTGCAGGACGCCGGCCACTCCTCCGGTGCGCTGCGCGGAGGTCGCTCCGGTCGCGACGTTCGTAAGGGTCACGGTCGCACCGACAGTCGCAGCTCCGTCTGCTGGCGGGTTGACGCCGACGCCGATGTCGTACGCGGTATGGATGAGCCGCGTCGAGAGTGCGACGCGACTCGGGGCGGCGCCGGGCCTTTCGGCGTACACGCGAGTCATCCAGGAGAGGCTGGTGCGGAAGTTCTGGTCTCCGGTGAAGAGCTTGTAGACATCGGATGCCAGTCCGATGAACGTGTAGCGCCCGGTCTGATCGGTGGTGGTGTCGACCTCGGGGAACACGTAGCCCATTCCCTCGACGGTGACCTTGGTGCCGACGAGCGGTGCTCCGCTCGGCCCGGTGAGCTTGCCCGTCACGGTGGCACCCTTAGCAAGCTCCGCCGTAACGGCTGTGCTGATACCGGCCGAGACCCCCACGCTGTCGATGCGCGTCCGTGCGTAGGTGGCGGATCCTGCGCTCGGCGGCTCGACCGTGAGGTCGTAATACGGAGTCGGAGGCAGGTCGGCGATCACTGCCCGACCCGCGGAGTCGGTCGTGGCCCTACGGAAGCCGCCGCCTTCGGGGGTGGGGACGTAGACGCTCGCCGTCGCCCCGGCCAGCGCGAGGGGGCTTCCGGCGACATCGACGAGCTGGACGCCGATGCTTCCCGTGGGTGCGGTGATGGCCAGCGCGGCCGTGGCCGCCTGGGCGGGCAGAACCGCCAATGCGAGAGTCGCAAGCAGTGCTGCGAGCGTTGTCCGTGTGCCTGTCTTCGTCATGGCTCCCCGTTTCGTTCGCGCCGCGCGGGCGCAGCTACGACTCTTCGGGTGAGCCTTGAACCTGCGACAGTACCGGCCGCCCTCCCCCACAACAAGCCCTTGCCCGTCATCGACGTACGCCAGGCCGTGACAGGAGCGCTACTTCACTGGAGGTCTTTCAACTGGTCCGTTTCGCTGAGCCGGTTGTTCGCCGAATGAGCGGCAGAGGTGAGTCGGTGATGACGCGCGCTGCGATTCGGCCACGCGGCTAAACGCTCCAGCTGCGGCCTTTCGCCCGAGGAGAAGCGAACGAGTCGATCTTGCTCGTTGAAAGCCCCTGGCGGATCAGAGTTTCGACGAGGGCCGACGCGGCGGCGACCCCGTCGACGACCGGCACGGGCAGGCGGTCCCGCACGTGCTCTTCGAGGCCGGCCATGCCCGCGCAGCCGAGGCAGATGACTTCGGCCCCCTTCGCGATTGCTCGCTGTCCGGCCGCCACGATCGCTTCAGCCGTGGAACCATGTGCAGATCTTGACACGACCTACCGTCATCGGGCCTCAGGAACTCGCAGCCTGCCGTGCGTTGTCCCGCCCGAGCCATCTCATGGTCAGAGAAAGAGCGCGGGGCCGGAAGGCCTAGACCTGCTCCGCTCGCAGGATTGCGCGGTAGACCGTCGACCGGGCCACACCGAACAGCTCAGCGATCTCGCTCGTCGTGTGAGCACCCGTGCGGTGCAGCTGCACGAGGTGCTTCTCCTGTAAGCCGGTGAGCTTGGGCTTGCGGCCGCGGAGCTTGCAGGCGGCCTTGGCGATCGCCATGCCCTCACGGGTGCGGGCACGGATGAGGTCGGTCTCGAACTCGGCCACCAGGCCGAGCACATTGAACAAGAGCCGGCCAACGGGGTCGGTGGGGTCGTAGACCGCTCCCCCGAGGTTCAGTGCGACACCCTTCTTCGTCAGCTCGTCCGCGATGGGTCGCTCCGCATTTTCGTTTCTGTGAGACGGATCGTGTCCGACGGGAGCTCAGAGAACCGCCGCGAGTACGCGGCGGCGAATCGCCCGAGGTGCACGAAGCCCCACTTGTTGGCCACGCCGGTGATCGTGACAGTGCCCGAAGGCGCGCTGAGGAGGTCCTCGCGAGCTCTCTCCAGTCGGATCCGCTGCAGGTATCTCATCGGCGTGGTGTCGAGAGTGTTGCGGAAGGCCAGGTGAAGGCTTCGCGCGCTCGTCGCCGCCTCGTGCGCGAGCTCGTTGATCGTCCACGAGCGGGCCGGGTCGTTCTGGAGCAGCTCGACCGCGCGGGCCACGTCTCTGTGACCCGAGCTCGGCACCGGCGCATACAAGGCGTCGAAATAGTTGTGGGGTTGTGCGAAAAGGAGGACGTCGAGAAGGACTTGTTCCAGGTGGTGCACGGACAGCGGATGGGACAACAGGCCGCGGTTTCGTCGGGAGGCGTCGTCGATGAGCCGAAGCGTCTGAAGGAGCGTCTGGCCACCGGCCGTCTCGAGGCTCAGTTCCGTCTCGAATACGAGAGGAGGGAGATCGAGCACGTCGAGCAACTGTTCTGTCTGGCGCTGGATTTCTCCGCGCGGAATCATGAGGGCGACTTGAGCGAAGCCTTGGTCGCAGTCCAATTCGACGGGGCGGCCCGGCATGAAGACACCGGCCGCCTTCTCTGTTCCGTACACTTGCGGGCCGTGGACGGCGCCCATGACGGTTCGCGACTGGGTGGGAATGTCGATGTGGTAGTTCTCAGGTTCTGCCGTGTGGATCCGGACGGCTTCCTGGAAGCTCATGAACCCGACGGTGACTCGCCCGACAGGCAGCGCGTTCAGACGCAGGCCGACGGTTGAGGCCGCCCCGGCGGATGGAAACTCCACGGGAAGGTACACGCGTTTAAGGGCCTCGCGTGACTCGTCGACGCCGCGGGCCGAAACGACCCTGTGGTCGGCAAACATCTCCGTGTTTGCACTCATGGATTGATTCTACTCGGGTGGGTCTGGCCACCACGATCGTCGCATTCGGCACCATACGGCTTAGCCGTTGCAGGATGCGGATAGTGCGTCGACCCCGGTCCTTCCTACCGTGAGAGTCCACCACAGCTAGGTGACGAAACGATGGGCTGAGGTCCATCGCGTCGCACCAAATCTGACGTCGCCGTCGCGATTTATCACTGGAGATCTCCATGATCAGCACCAGCCTCGTTCCTGCCGCCCGCAGCGTGATGCGCAAAAAGTACCGGTTTCTGTCAGCGCGAGCCGGCTTGGTGGGACGACCCGACGATTCGGCCGCGGCGAGTGTCCCGGCGCCGGTCGGCCACCGAATCCTGGTCGTAGGAAACGAGTACGCCATCTCGTGGGGAGTACGCCTGCACGCTCTCGCCTTGCCCGGCCAACTCGCCCGGGAACTAGCGCTCCGGACGGGCCTCGGCGCCGACGTGGACGTCATCGCCACCCCCGGAATGTCGATCACCGATGCGCTGACGTCTTTCGAAGGTCACGACCTCAGCGTCTATGACGCCGTGGTCGTGCTGACCGGTGTCGGAGACGCCTTTCAACTCATGCCGCCCCGCGTGTGGCGGGAACGCGTCGACCAGCTCACGTCTGCCCTCCTCGAGACCTCACCGCCAACAACAACGATCACCGTCGTGGGAATCCAGCCGGCGAGTTCGATCAACATCACGCGGACGAAGGAAAACGGCCTCGTCGATCAGTGGGCCGAGAGCCTGAACAAGGTCACCGAGGCTGCTCTCCTCGGGCAGGACCGACTGCGCTACCTCCCTGCACCGGCCGTCCCCGAGAGCGCTGTCGACGCTGTCGACCGGCTGCGTTTCAAGAGCCCGGCCGTGTACAAGGCATGGGCGGTGACCGTGGCCCGGCACCTCGTTCCCCTTCTCGACACGGCACACGACGACCCGACGCCCGACGACCCGGACCGGAAGAAGCTGACGGGCCCTCTCGCGCTTCGCAGGCGGCTCGCGGCACTCGAAGGCCTCGCCATCATCGACAGTTCCCCGGAAGCTCGCTACACCTCGATCGTTCGACGGGCACGTGACCTCTTCGGCACGGAAGGAGCTGTGTTCTCACTCATCACCGACACTCGCCAATGGAACAAAGCCATAATCGGCTCTGTTCCAACCGAAGTTCCAATCGAGGAATCGTTCTGCGCAACGACAATCCGATCCATCGGAGCGTTCGTGGTGGAGGACGCGTGGAAGGATTCCCGAATTAGCTTCGACACCGAGATTCGCTTCTATGCCGGCTACCCGGTCAACGCGCCCGACGGCACCCCCATCGGCGCTCTGTGTGTCTTCGACGGCAAACCGAGAGACGCCTCCACCATGGAAGCGACGTACTTGCGAGAACTTGCGCTCATGATCACCGACCAGCTGGCACATCCCACTTCAGCCCAGGGCATTCAGGCCGTCTAACAGGTCAGTCCACGTTCTGGCGCGCATGTCGCGGCATTACCACCGTGTTTGCCGATGTTGAACGCCGATGGCCTCGCGAAACCGGGAACGATGCACGGACAGTGACCGCTGACGTGTGCCGTCACCTACGCTCAAGTGTCGACTTTGCCGCTCTCTAGCGGCGTTCTTCGACGACTAACCAGCATCTGTGGCCCGCACTCTCGCCATCCCCTCGCTGCTGGTTCGGCTCCAACAGTGAGCACCTCAAATCTCACTTTTCTTCTTCTACCTGGTCGAAGCGATAGTGACGCTTGCAGCAGACGGACGCGGTTCGCACGCCGTCTCGAGAATCTAAAGATTGGCAAGACAGCACCAGTAAAGGTCGCAGCTCCCTCGTCCTGGCATCTCGGCGCTACGTGTTTTAGATCGCCGGTGATTTGTGATCGAACGCTGCACCTGGCCTTTCGGTTGATATGTCGTGAGAAGTCTCGACTGATTGGATCTCGTGCAAATCGTCCATCCGACGATCCCCCTTGCAGACCCCCGGAGGTCTTGCTGATCGAGCTGTCCACATCCGAAGGGTGCAATTACGCAGATCATGTCGAACTAGCGGATCACGGCGAACCCGCCGTTCCACCCGATCTTCTCGCTCACCGCGAGCGTGAGCTGCAGGAAGCCGATCGCCTCGAGTTCGCGCGCGCGGCTCAGGGCCCCCGCGTCGAGAGCAGAGACGCCGCCGACCGTGATCGCATCGATCAGTGAGGTCTTGGCATCAGCGTCGTCGCCCGCCACGAGCACGGTGGTCGGCACACCGCCGACCTGCCTGTTCACGAGGGTGGCGGCGAAGGTGGTCTTGAACGCCTTGAGGACGTGGCTCTCGGGGGGCTTTGCCTGGATGTGGGACGCGGCGGACTCGGCGGCGGGCACCACCAGCGAGACGAAGGTGGAGAAGTCGAGCGGATTGGTGATGTCGACGACCGTCTTGCCGGCGAGTTGCGCACCGAAGGCGGTCAGGATGCCGTCGACCTCGGGATAGGGTACGGCGAGCACCACGATGTGTCCCGAGATGGTCGCCTCCCTCTGGCCACGCGTGACGTTGGCGACATCGCTGCCTCCCGCAGCGAACACCCCCCCCGATCGCGTCGCCCATGGCGCCTTTGCCGATGATGGTGATGCGTGACATGACGATCCCTTACCCTTCTGATGGTGTGTGCTTGTGGAGTCGATCGGCGCACGGTAGCTCACGATCGGCTGCCGCCGGTCGCGATGTGATCGTGAACCATCCGGACGACGCTCGCTCCTTCGCCTATCGCCGCCGATATTCGCTTGACCGACTGGCTGCGCACGTCACCGATCGCGAAGACACCCGCAACCGATGTCTCGAGGGCGGCCCTGCTCGAACCGGACGGTGTCGTGCCGCTCCCCGTGATCAGGTAGCCGCGCTCGTCCCGCGCGACGTCAGGGCCGAGCCACGAGGTGGCAGGCGACGCCCCGATGAAGACGAACAGATTCGTCGCGGGGATCTCGGTTCGGACACCCGAGGGCACGTGCTCGACGACGACCGACTCGAGTTCGTCTCGGCCGTTCGCCTCCACCACCACCGTCTGCAGATGCACCGTGATGCGGCGATGCTCCTCCACCTGCACGATCAAGTAGCGCGACATGCTCGCCTGGAGATCCGCCCCGCGCACGACCAGGTCCACCTGCGACGCGGTGCCGGCGAGGAAGACGGCGGCCTGCCCGGCCGAGTTGCCGCCCCCGACCACGACGACAGGCGCCGCGCCGCACTGACGCGCCTCGTTGAGTGTGGCGGCGTAGTAGACGCTCGTGTACTCGAAGCGGTCGAGGCCCGCCACAGCGAGGCGGTTGTAGCTCATCCCGGATGCAACCACCACCGCCCGTGGGGTGACGCTCGTTCCGTCTGAGAAACGCACCACAAGCGCACCTTCGTCGACGACGAAGATCTCGGCGACGGAGGGCGCGACCAGGGTGGCGCCGAACTTCGCGACCTGCAGGGTGGCGCGCTCCGCGAGTTCCGCGCCGGAGATGCCGGAGGGGAATCCGAGGTAGTTCTCGATCCGCGCCGACAGTGCCGCCTGCCCTCCAGTCCCGACAGCGTCGGCGACCAGGACCGACAGTCCGTCCGAGGCGGCGTAGACCGTCGCAGCGAGACCCGCGGGCCCTGCACCGACGACGAGCACGTCGCTGCTCGCCGGAGGGAGGGCGCTCCGCACGCCGAGCGCCTCTGCGAGCTCCTCAACGAACGGGTTCCGGAGGATCCGCGATCCGCCGATGATCACCACCGGCACCTCGGACGGGCTGAGACCCAGCCGCCGCAGGATCGCCTCGGCGCCCGGGTCGTGTTCCAGGTCGAGCAGCCGGTGCGGTACCCGATTTCGCGCCGCGAAGTCGAGCAGCCGACGGGTGTCGGGCGAGAACGGCGATCCGACCACGCGGAGCCCTGCCCCGAACCCGATCGCCATCGACCGGCGGATCAGGTAGGCGCGCAGGATGACGTCGCCGAGCAGCGGCTCCCCGGTCACGATCCTCGTCAGCTCCTCGATCGGCACCACGAGCGCGACGCCGTCGACGACCGCGGTGGTCGTGCTGAAGGTCGGCTGCCCTTCCAGCAACCCTATGTCGCCCAAGAAACGGCCGGGGCCGTGGATGCCGACCTGCTCGCCGTCGGAGGCCTCGAGCAAGCCCTCGAGCACCACGAAGAACGAGATGGGCACCTCGCCCGCCCGCGTGAGCACCTGCCCTTCGGAGACGGGCACGAGCGATCCCACCCCCCTGAGCACCTCCAACTGCAGAGGTGTGAGCCGTGGGTAGGCTCCGAGCGTGTCCGGCGTCTCCACGACGACGCGCCCCGATCCGAGGCCCGGCATCAGACGAAGTCCTCGTCGATGTAGCACCAGCGCCAGGTCTCCCCCGGCTCGAGGGAGCGGACGATCGGATGCCCGTGGTGCTGCGCGTGCGCTCGCGCGTGCCTCATCGGCGACGAGTCGCAGCATCCGACCTTGCCGCAGGTCAGACACAGCCGTAGATGCACCCACAGGGTGCCGAGGGCCACGCAGTCCTCGCAGGCGCCGGGAGTGCGGGGAGACACCGGGCGGACGAAGACGAGATGGGGATCGGGGCGGACGGTCATGAGCCTCCTCCTTCTTTCGCCATCGCCTCATCGAACCAGCGGCGCAGCACGCCGAGCGGGGCCGCACCGGCCTGCTGGGCTATGACCTCGCCTCCGCGCAGCACGAGCAGTGTCGGCACGGCCTGGATGCCGAACCGCGACGACAGACCTGGCGCGCGATCGACATCCACCTTCACGAGCTTCAGCTCGCCCGCTCGCTCGGTGGCCAGCTGCTCCAGGATGGGGCTGACCACGCGGCACGGACCGCACCAGCTCGCCCACAGGTCGACGATCACCGGCGGATCGGCCTTCTCGGCGACCTCGGCGAAGGTGTCGTCGAGGGCGTCGACGATCCAGGGAAGCGGCTCGTGGCAGTTCCCGCAGCGTGGCCGTCCCGCTCCGGCTGTGAGCACGCGGTTCTTATGCTGGCATTTCGGGCACCGGATGCTGGTGGTCGCCGTGGCCGTCATGTCATCACCCCGGCCTCGGCGTCGGCCGCCGCGCGCTCCAGGTCGACCACGAGGTCGCCGTCCCGCACGTCGATGCGCACGGTTGAGCCCTCGCCGACCGATCCGGAGAGGAGCGCCCGGCCCAGCCGCGTCTCGATGTCGTGCGAGATGTACCGCCGCAGCGGCCGGGCGCCGTAGAGCGGGTCGTAGCCGCGCTCGGCGATCAGCCACCGCGCTTCGGGAGTGAGTTCCAGCGTTATCTGGCGTTCCGCAAGGCGCCGGCGGAGGTCGTCTATCAGCAGCTCGACGATCGACTCGATCTGTTCCAGGCCGAGCGGCGCGAAGACGACGATGTCGTCGACGCGGTTGAGGAACTCCGGGCGGAAGCGGCCGCGCAGTTCGGCGAGCACCTGGTCGCGAACCTCGTCGGTGATGCCCCCGCCGCTGTCTCGAGCGCCACTGAGGAGGTGGTCCGCACCGATGTTGGAGGTCATGATCACGACGGTGTTCCGGAAGCCCACCGTGCGGCCCTGGCTGTCGGTGATGCGGCCGTCGTCGAGCACCTGCAGCAGGGTGTTGAACACGTCCGGATGCGCCTTCTCGATCTCGTCGAAGAGCACGACGCAGTACGGCCGCCTCCGTACCGCCTCGGTGAGCTGACCGCCCTCGTCGTATCCGACGTACCCGGGAGGCGCCCCGACCAGGCGGCTGACAGTGTGCCGCTCCTGGTACTCGCTCATGTCGAGACGGATCATCGCGGACTCGCTGTCGAACAACGCGCCGGCCAGGGCCTTGGCGAGCTCGGTCTTGCCGACGCCCGTCGGCCCCAGGAAGATGAACGACCCGATCGGCCGACGTGGGTCGCGGATGCCCGACCGGGCACGGATGATCGCATCGGCGACCAGCCTCACGGCCTCCGACTGCCCGACGACGCGCTCCTCGAGCACCTCGTCGAGCTTCAGCACCTTCTCGCTCTCACCCTCCTGCAGGCGAGCGACCGGGATGCCGGTCCAGGAGGCGACGATCTCGGCGATCTCCTCCTCGGTCACGACCTCGCGCAACATCCGCTGCCGGCCCTGCTTCGACTGGAGCCGCGCCTCCTCGGCGGCGAGGTTGCGCTCGAGGTCGGCGAGTGTCCCGTAGCGCAGTTCCGCCGCACGGTCGAGGTCGTAGTTGCGTTCGGCCTGCTCCGCCTCACGCCGCACCCGCTCGAGTTCGCTGCGCAGCTCCTGCACCCTGCGGATGGCCTGGCGTTCGGCCTCCCACTGCGCGCGCTTCGCGTCGGCATCCGCCCGCAGGTCGGCGAGCTCCCGGCGCAGCTCCCGCAGACGGAGGCCGCTCGGCTTGTCTTTCTCCTTCGCCAGCGCGGCCTCCTCGATCTCGAGGCGGGTCACCCTCCGCGTGAGCTCGTCGAGCTCGGCAGGCATCGAGTCGATCTCGGTGCGCAGCCGCGCACAGGCCTCGTCGACGAGGTCGATGGCCTTGTCGGGCAGGAACCGCTCGGTGATGTACCGGTGGGAGAGGGTGGCGGCCGCGACGAGCGCGTTGTCCTGGATGCGCACGCCGTGGAAGACCTCGAGGCGCTCGCGCAGTCCACGGAGGATCGAGATGGCGTCTTCGACGCCCGGTTCCTCCACCAGCACGGTCTGGAACCGGCGCTCGAGCGCGGCATCCTTCGCGATGTGCCGGCGGTACTCGTCCAGCGTCGTCGCGCCGATGAGGTGCAGCTCGCCGCGAGCGAGCATCGGCTTCATCATGTTGCCCGCATCCATGGCGCCCTCGGTCGCCCCGGCACCGACGAGCGTGTGCAGTTCGTCGATGAAGAGCAGAATGCGCCCATCCGACGACGTGACCTCGGCCAGCACCGCTTTCATCCGCTCCTCGAACTCGCCGCGGTACTTCGCGCCGGCGACCAGAGCCGCGAGGTCGAGCTGGAAGACCGTCTTGTCGCGGAGCCCTTCGGGAACGTCGGTGCGGACGATCCGCTGGGCCAGACCCTCGACGATGGCGGTCTTGCCGACACCCGGCTCGCCGATCAGCACCGGGTTGTTCTTCGTCTTGCGCGACAGGATCTGAATGACACGACGGATCTCGGCGTCGCGCCCGATGACCGGATCGAGGCGCCCGGCCCGGGCGTCGGCCACGAGATCGCGGCCGTACTTCTCCAAGGCCTCGTAGGTCTGCTCGGGGGTGGCGAAATTGACGTGCTGGTTACCGCGGACGGCGGTGAGCGCCGTCAGGAAGCTCTCACGCGCGACGCCGTCACTCTGCAGCAGGCGCGCCGTCGCACTTCCGAGGTCGTCGGTGAGCGCGAGCAGCAGATGCTCCACCGAGACGTAGGAGTCCTTGAGCCGATCCGCCTCCCTCTCGGCACGGTCGAGGGTCGCTGCCAGGGTCTTCGAGAGGAACACCTGGCCGGGCGTCGCCCCGGGCCCCGTGGCCCTCGGTTTGCGCTCGATCGCGCTAGTCACGTCGCCGAGCAGCACCGGCAGATCGACACCGGATGCTTCCAGCAGTCGCGGGATCAGGCCGCCCTCCTGCGTGAGCAGCGCCAGCAGGAGGTGCTCGTTCTCGGTCTCCGTCTGCCCGTTCCGGCTCGCGATGCTCTGCGCCTGCTGAAGGGCTTCCTGGGATTTCTGGGTCAGTTTGTTCATCTCCATGGTGGGGTCCCCTTTCCGGAACGGATCACCCGGCGCTTGCTCTCGAGCACATCGATGCGGGCGAGAAGGTCGATGACGAGGGCGACGGCGGTGTAGTTGAGCGACAGGTCGGCGTGCAGCCGCACGATCCGCCGCACCAGTCCGGGTGCGGACGGGTCGAACCACAACCGCCCCGCGCCGTCCCGGTGAGCCGGGACGAGACCGAGCTCGACGAACCGCGCGACGAGTTCGGGGTGCGTGCCGGAGGCGGCAGCGACCATCCCGATGTCGAGGCGGGGTGGGAGCGCTGGAAGCAGCGGAGAGCTCATGATGCGGCCCTCGGATCGTAGGCGGATTCGTGCCCGAGCGTCTCGAAGAGCTCGCGTTCACGGTCGGTGAGGTGCGGGGGGACCATGATCTTCACCTTCGCGAAGAGGTCGCCCGGCTTCCCGCCGGACTGCGGCATGCCCTGACCCTTCAGCCGCAGCCGGCGGCCGCTGGACGAGCCGGGCGGAACCCGCACGGTGATCGGGCCGCCGGGAGCCCGGGTCGAGACGCTCGATCCGAGCGCGGCCTCCCAGGGCGAGATCGGCAGGTCCATCTCGATGTTCTTCCCGTCCAGTCGCAGGCGACGGTCGGGCCGCACGCGGAACGTGACGACGAGGTCGTCGGCCCCGCCGTCGTCCCGGCCCGCGCCCCCGCCGCCAGTCACGCGCATCCGTTGGCCATCGAGGACGCCCGCCGGGATCTGGATGTCGAACGTCTGGCGGTCGCCGTCGGGGCCCGAGACGACGACCGTTCGGGCACCGCCACGAAAGGCCTCCTCGACGGTGAGCTCGAGGGTGGCTTCGGTGTCCATTCCCCGCATCGAGCCGAAGGCGTCGCCGAAGAGGTCTCCCCAGTCGACGGAGGCGCTGCCCGGCCCGGCGCCGCCTTGAGCGCTCGACCAGGTGAAGCCCGAGGGTCGGGGGCGCGCTCGGGTTCGGCCGCCGCCGCTCCCGGCGCCGGCCCGCGTCTGCGACGCATACTCGCGCTCTGCCCCCGCAGCGTATTGACGGAACTCCGGCCCGAACCGGTCGTACTGCGCCCGCGAATCGGGATCTGCCAGTACGTGGTAAGCCTCGCTGATCTCCTTGAACTGGTCTTCCGCTCCCGCCTCCTTGTTGACGTCGGGGTGGTACCTGCGGGCCAGTTTGCGGTAGGCGCGCTGGATCTCCTTGGCGTCGGCCGATCGCGAGACGCCGAGCAGTCGGTAGTAGTCATCGGCCGCCACGATGTCACTCCTCGGCTGAGGTGACTACGACGCCGGCGGCCCGCAGCAGCCGATCCGGGGTCCCGAACCCGAGCCGGGCGACGACCACGACCGTTCGCGGCAGCCGGTCGCCCCGGTCGACCACCGACACGACCTCGTGGATGCGCGGGTCGAAGGGCACTCCACCCTGGTCGATGCGGGGGTAGCCAAGGCGTTCGAGCGAGGCGACGGCTTGTTCCCGGATCGCCTGCATGCCTTCGGCCAGGCCGGCGCTCTGCCCTCGGGCGTAGGTGACCGCATCCTCGAGCCCGTCGACGACGGGGAGGAAGACGGATGCGGCCTGGGCACGCTCGGAGTCGCGGACGAATTCGATCTCCCGAGCCGCCCGCTTCCTCAGGTTGTCGAGGTCGGCGACCGCACGGCGCCAGCGATCCTCGAGGTCGGCGAGACGAAGGTTCGGATCGTCGGGCGCGACGGGCTGGGCCGACGCGGCGCGTGCGCCGGCGCCGGCGTCGGCGTCGGTGTCGGTTTCGGGGCCGTCCGTGTCGTCCATGTCACGGTCCCTCAGCTTCGATCGAACTCGGCGTCGACGACGTCGTCGTCGGACTCGTCCTCGTGAGCCTCGGAGGACGGCGCATCGGATGCCCGGGCGACGGACAGGGCTGCATCCATCTGCTGCAGCTCACTGGTCAGCTCTCGCGATTCGGATGCCGAGGCCTCCCGGCCGACGGCCTCGCGAGCCTGCCCGACCAGCATCTCGGCCCGGGCGCGCTCGTGCTGGAGCACGGAATCACCCTGCTCGGCAAGCGTGCGCTCGACCCGGTAGACGGCGGCGTCGAGCTCGTTGCGGGCGTCGACGTCTCCACGCAGCTGCTGGTCCTCGGCGCGATGCTGTTCGGCCTCGTGCACCATGCGCTCGATCTCGGCCTGATCGAGGTTCGTCGTGCCGCTAATCGTGATGCCCTGCTCCGCACCGGTGTCCTTGTCGCGCGCCTTCACGTTCAGGATGCCGTTCGCGTCGACGTCGAAGGTTACCTCGACCTGGGGTTCGCCGCGCGGCGCCGGCCGGATGCCGGTCAGGGTGAACCGGCCAAGCACGCGGTTGTCGGCGGCACGCTCCCGCTCCCCCTGCAGCACGACGATCTCGACGGAGTCCTGATTGTCCCGCGCGGTGGAGAACACCTCGCTCCGTCGCGCCGGGATGGTGGTGTTGCGCTCGATGATCGTCGTCATCAAGCCGCCGCGCGTCTCGACGCCGAGCGACAGCGGGGTCACGTCGAGCAGCAGCACGTCGCTGACCTCGCCCTTCAGCACGCCCGCTTGGATGGCCGCACCGACGGCGACCACTTCGTCGGGATTGACCGTCATGTTGGGGTCTCTGCCCCCGGTGAGCCGTGTCACGAGGTTCTGCACCGCCGGGATCCTCGTCGAACCCCCGACCAGGATGACCTCGTCGATGTCGTTCTCGGTGACCTTCGCGTCGTCCATCGCCTGCCGCACCGGGTCGAGGCACCGCTCGACGAGATCGGCGGTGATGTTGTCGAAGGTCGCGCGCTTCAGCGTCGTCGTCAGGTGCTTGGGGCCGGCGGCATCCGCCGTGATGAACGGCAGACTGACCTGGGTCTGGCTCACGGTGCTGAGTTCGACCTTGGCCTTCTCAGCCGCCTCGAACAGGCGCTGGAGCGCTTGCGGGTCTTTGCGGAGGTCGATGCCCTCCACCTTCTGGAACTCGTCGGCGAGGTGATCGACCACACGACGGTCGAAGTCGTCGCCACCGAGATGGGTGTCGCCCGCCGTCGAGCGCACCTCCACCACGCCGTCACCGACGTCCAGGAGGCTCACGTCGAAGGTGCCGCCGCCGAGGTCGAACACGAGCACGGTCTCGTGCTCCTTCTTATCCATGCCGTAGGCGAGGGCGGCCGCGGTCGGCTCGTTGATGATGCGGAGCACCTCGAGACCGGCGATGCGGCCGGCGTCCTTCGTCGCGGTGCGCTGGGCGTCGTTGAAGTAGGCGGGGACCGTGATCACCGCCTCGGTCACCTTCTCACCGAGGAACTTGGCGGCGTCGTCGACGAGCTTGCGAAGCACGAGCGCGCTGATCTCCTCCGGGGAGTGGAGCTTGTCGCGCATCATGAACCGGGCTTCGCCGTTCGGCCCCGGCGCGAGGTCGAAGCCGACCGCCTTGGACTCCTCGCCGATCTCGTCGTAAGTGCGCCCGATGAACCTCTTGGCCGACGAGATCGTACCCTTCGGGTTCAGGATCGCCTGCCGCCGTGCGAGCTGCCCGACGAGTCGCTCACCGGTGTCGGTGAACGCGACGACGGACGGGGTCGTGCGGGCCCCCTCTGCGTTCGGGATGACTTTCGCCTCTCCGCCTTCCCAGACCGCGATCACCGAGTTGGTCGTGCCGAGGTCGATGCCGACTGCCTTGACCATCACAGTTCCCCTTTCGTCGAGCGGCCGGGCTCTCCGCCCGCGGCGGGGCCGGGAGCGGTCCCGCTGAGGCCGATTGTGCACCGTCTGCGCCGGCGGCTCTTCGCCCTGGCAGAACGAAAAACGCGGGCGAAGTCGCCCTATCGGGCCAGTGCCGAAGCGGCTAGCGTTAGCCCTGCGGAGTCCACCATCATGTGCGCACTGAGCGACCCAGACCTCGTCATACAAACCGACCTCGATGCCACGGCACGGTCCGACTTGTACGGCCTCTTCAGAGCGGGCTCGAGGGCGTCTGAACAGCCGACGATCCGCCGCACCTTCCGTCTCGCGACCGCCGCCGCGAGGGCGATCTCCGGATGCACGGTCCCCGCCGTCTACACCGCCGAGCGTGGTCGTCTGGTGCGCTATTCGGGCAGAGCCAACCGCCGACTCGATGAGCTGATGGACGCACGTGCCGGCACCAGCGGCGAGCTGGAGAGTGGCCGGGCCTGGCTGTACGCCCTGTTCTTCCGGGGTGCCGGCGAGACGATCGCGGGGGCGTTCGTGCTGCGGCTGACGGTCGAGCCCTCGAGCGAGACGCTGGTGCTGCTGAGCTCGCTGGCCGAGCCGACCGGCGCGGGGCTCGCCATGGCCGGGCTCATCGCCCGGCAACGCCGGCAGGTGCTCGAGCTGCGCGAGCTCGGTCTCACCCAGGCGCGACTGAATCGGACGTTGGCGGCGAAGATCCTGCAGGTCGACAGCCATCAACGAATCCTCGACACGTTGACCGCCGCAGTCCGAGCGGGAGACGGCGACGGAGAATCACGGCTGGTCACGGCGTTGAGCGCGCTCACGCGACGATGCGTCGTGCTGCAGGATTCCCTCGGTCATCAGCGAGCGTTCGTCAGGGCGGACGACTCCCCTGCGCCGTCCAACATGCGGGCTCTCGTCCTCCGTCACCCGGCCGGCCCTTCGCCGAGCGGATGGCGTCCGAGGGAGATCCGCTCGGGCGAGGAGACCGTCGGCGTGATCGGGGTCTACGACCCGGATGACGACCTGACCGACGACGACCGGTTCGCCATCGAGCACGCGATGGCGATGATCGCCGTCGAGCTCGTGCACCACCGCAGCATCGCGCAGGTCGAGATCCGGCTGGGCCGCAACCTGGCCGACGACCTCGTCGTCGGCACCGATGTGGTCGATGCACTCGCTCGCGCGGAGATGCTCCGTTTCGATCTCGGCGGCTCGCTGCGGGCGCTGCTCGTCTCATGGGAGCACACGCCGCCGAACGGCATCGACCTCGGCGCGGCGGTGGGCCACGCGCTCTCGGCGATGCGCGTCCCCGCACTCATCTCGCGGCGGCCGGACGGCATGCTCGCGATCGTCGCCGAGCGCTCGGACCTGTCGACCCTCTACGGCAGGCTGTCGTCTACGATGCTCAGCGCCCGGGGCACGATCGGGGTCGGCGCAGCGGGCCCGGTCGAGGATCTCCCGAGCTCGTTCACCGAGGCAGGCAGGGCGTTGAACATCCGGATCGGGTCGCGCCGGCCCTACGGCGTCTCCGACTACGACGACCTCGGCCTCCTGCGCATCCTCGACGCGTCGAACGACGGGGCCGAGCTCGCCGGGTACCTCGATGAATGGCTCGGCCCACTCCTCGCGCACGACCGGGAACACCACTCCGACCTCGTCCACACGCTCACGCTGTACCTGGACTCCGGCGGCAGCTACGACCGTGCGGCGGCTGCGCTGACCATCCACCGCAGCACCCTCCGGTACCGGCTCGGGCGCATCCGCGAATTGAGCGGTCGCGACCTCACCGACCCGGAGCACACGCTCAACCTCCACATCGCCGTGCGCGCCCAGGCGGCTCTGCGGGGCGGCCTGCGCTGATCAGCGCCGGCCCGATGACGCAATGAAGGAGGAAACCCGTGACATCCGACCCACGCGAGGCAGAGTTCGTCGGCGAAGGACGGCGAGCGATCGTGGCCGGCCTCCTCGACGTGTTCGATCGAGCACAGGCAGACCGGCGGCCCGTCTGGGTCTCGCTGGAGGCGCCGACCGGCTGGGGCAAGACGCGCATCGTCCGGGAGTTCTACTCCGCGCTGGCGCAGTCTCGCCAGACCGAGCCGGCGTACTGGCCATCGGCGATCGTCACCGATCGTGCCAAGGTCTCGGAACGACGCAAGACCATCAACCCTCCCGACTTCGAGCACGTGCCGATGAGTCGACCGGATTACCTGTGGTGGGGAATCGCCTGCGGCAGGCGCAACGGCACGGCCACCGAGTCGCTGCTGCAGGACGTCGGCGTGCTGCGCAAGCACATCGACCATCTCGAAAGCGCGTGGTGGTACCGGGCGGGCTTCGTGGAGAAGTTCGCTTATCCCGCGTTCCTCGCGCTCCGTGCCAAGGTGCTTGAGGAGGGGACGGCCGCGGTCGTCGACTTCGGCGTTACGAAAACCGCTGAGATGGTCGGGGGCGCGCTTCCGGGTTTCTCGGCGATGAGCTGGCTGATTCGGAAGGGAGTGGGGGAGACGAGGGCCGCCCGGGCCCGAAGCAAGAACCTCAGGAGCGCAGAGGGGATCGTGTACCGGCCTTCCGAGGTGGACGAGGTGGTGTCATTCCTCACCAAGATCGCCCCGCAGGTTCCCGTCGTGCTGGTCGTGGAGGACGTGCACGACGCCGACGGCCTTCTCCTCGAGCTGCTCAAGCGTGTGATCCGCCGCGACGCCCCGGTGATGATCCTGACCACCGGATGGCCCGGGTTCGTCGACGCCGACCCCGGCCTCGTGCGCGTCATGCGCAGTGCGGGCGAGCGGTTGATCCGCATCGACGAGGAGTCGACGACGCTTCCGCCCCCGTTCCCACTCGATGCGTCGCTGCATGCCCTGGACACCGCAGACCTCGAATCGATCGTGCACGCGCATCACGCGCAGGTCGGTGCGGCCACCCGGGACGCGCTGGTGTCCACCTACCGCAACCCGTTCGCGTTGGAACTGGTGCTGGAGACGTACGGCGACCCCGACGACGACGTGCTCGAGATCGATCCGAGAGATCTCGAGCGGCTGTCGGGCAAGGTCGAGGACCTCTACAAGACGGCCTGGGAGCGGCTTAGCGACCCCGGTCGCGAGGCGTTGACGCTGGCGACCCTGGCCATACCTGCCATCGTCTCGGTCGATGTGGGCGGCGACCGATCGTGGGATCGGGAGATGCTGGCGACCGCGCTCGCGCAGCTCGGCGATGACCGCGGCGATCCCACCACAGGGAGGACTGTGATCGAGCGCGCCTGGGTGCGCACGATCGACGAGTTCTTCTGCCAGTTCCACGACGTGGCGCAGATGAAGCTCGCCGCCAACGACTTCGCGAAAGCGCCGCGACGGCTGCGGGTGCGGCGTGCACTCATCGAGCAGGCCAAGGATCTCATCGCCGATCGTGACACTCCTTCGCATCGAGCGGCGCAGGCCGGCCGGCTGTTGCTGGCCTACCGAGCCGACCTCGACGACCGCGAGTTCGTCGACGCGAGTCGCGCGCTGCTCGGCGTTCTCAGCGATCTGCACCAGGAGAACCGGGCGATCGAGCGCTTGGGCGATGACGTCCTCCCCCGACTCGACCTGCGCGACCAGCGCGACCGCGAGCTGCAGTGGACCTTCGCCCAGACGCAGCGGGAGCTCGGCAACCCGAGGAGGGCGATCGAGCTGCTCGACGAGCTTCTGAGCGTGGAACAGCACGTCTTCGAGCCCGACGCCTCGGAGGTTCTGGGGACTCGTCGGTCAATCGCGAGCGCCATGGCGCTCGACGGCCGACCGCAGGCCGCCGTCGAGATGCTCGAATCGGTACTGGCTCAGCAACTGATCACACGCGCTGAATCCGACGCCGATGTGCTCGACACCTGGGGGGAGCTGGCCCTCGCCCTCTCGGACTCCGACCGCCCGTCGGACGCCATCCGGCTCTCGGAAGACATCCTCGTCATCCAGGCGAAGTCTCTGGGCAGCGATAGCGCGGACCTCATCAATACCCGCGCGCGACTGGCTTCGGCCTTGGCGGACTCGGGTCGAGGGGCGGAAGCGCTTCCTCTCTGGGAACAGGTGACAAGCGCACTCGCCGCGAGGTCGGGCCGAGACAGTCCCGACACCCTTGCCGCCAGGTCGGGCGTGGCGCGCGCCACCGAGGACGCTCTCGGTGCGCAAGAAGCGATCGGGCTGTACACCGCGTTGCTCGCCGACGAGCGACGGGTGCTTGGCCGAGACGATCCGCGCGTGCTCGTCACGCGCGAGAACCTCGCTCGATCTACTGACGACGCCGGTGACCATGCGAAAGCAGCTGCCCTGTTTCAGGATCTCGCAGACGACAAGGCGCGAATCCAGATATGAGTCTCCGTGCGATGGCGGCGGCAAAATACTTGGTACTGCATCTCGGAAAACTAAAGGTTTCGAGACGTCCCAAAGAATCACCGTGACCATCTGAACGGCACAGCCACTTTCCCGCAATTGCACGACTGACAGGCATTACTAACTGTCTTGAAATGTTGTCCCGACGGGTTTGGCGACGTCGAAGCGCTCCTAGAGATTTTCGAGACACAATCAGCGCACAGGACTGCTCTTCGATAACCGCACCAGAGAACCACAACTCCAGGTCGATTCGCTCCCCTCCGTGTCTACGGGTGTCCGCATAACTGACGAGCTGGACCACGCGCCGGAAAGAGTCGCAAGATCCCCCCGTTGTAACCGCAAGTCGCCTCTGATTAGCTCGCAGCATGAGACACACGCTGGATGGAAGTCGGCGACGGGACGGCGACGTCGTCGCGCTCACGTGGGCCGTCATCGTCTCCTGGCTCCTGGCCGTGGCCGTGCCCGCGGGCGTTCTCGTACTCCTCAGTCACGCGCCAGATACATCCCCGCCCAGAACCCTCCTCATCCTCGGCGGAGCGTGTGGTGTCTTCGCGATACCAGCGGCCGCGGCGACTGTGGTACTTATCGTCATCCGAGTTCGTCAGCGGCGTTCGGCAACGACGGGCTAGGGGAACTCACAAGAATCCGCCCCGCCGGCGTCAGGGATTCGACCTCGGCCTTCGGAACCACCTTCCCGACGACAGCCCAAGGGCGCCTCCCGGTAGGAGTACGACCTGTACAGGCCGGAAGCTGCACCCGAGAAGCACCAAAAACACCTACAAAATAAGAAAACCCCCGCGCGAACGGGGGTTTTCTGTGGCGGTACCGGTGGGATTTGAACCCATTAGCCCACCCGCGCCCACATAAATAGGCGCGTCAGATGCTTGATTTTCCGCTGTTTCTACCAGCTTTTCGATAACGGTGGATAACACCGGGTCACGGGCAGTTGTGGGCGAATTGTGGGCGCTTCTACCAGTCGCGAATAACAGCGCACCCCGTGACGAAGTCCTCGTCCGGCATTCCCATCGGAGGCTCGGCTATTGCCAACTGCTTGAAGCCGGCCGGACGGTAGAGAGACTCAAATACTTTCACCTGGGCGTCGACGACCAGGAAGCGGCCCGCTATCAGTGCGCGTGACTGACGGATGATTTCCTTTGCCTCATCCAGAATTACCGAACCGGGAAGCTGCTCTCCCGTAAAGCGGTCTGACCTGGCGAGCTCCGCAATTGTGTAGGCACCCGTTTGGAGCATTGAAATACTGCCGCTGAGCTTCTTCCGAATGCCGGACGAGGCTTTGGTGAAATCGATACTCGTCATGCCAACGGTGAAAAAGGCGGGAACGTCAATGCCCTCGTCGCCAGCAGCACAGACAAGGACGTAAGTGCGACTGTGCCCATGAGACTCCCAGCCCTTTACCTTGCTGCGCGCGAACTCCTGCAAATGCGGCGACCGGGCGCACTCGAAAGAAGCGAGCCGCTCGCGGACCGCTTCTCGAAGTGGTTGGTACGTATCACCCTCAAGATCGGAGAGGGCGAAGACACTGTATGCGACCCGATCTGGACTCGGGTCAGTCACTCTGCCGAGCGCCAACAACCAGACGCTGAAGAGCAGTAAGACGACGATCCATCGTGTTGGCGTCGGGTCGAGCGGATACGAATCCAGGCGTAGCCACAGGTGCGCTGCCTCGAGACTCGAGGTCAATCAACTGGTTAACGCCTTCGTTGGAGAGAACATAGGCGCTGCCGAGAGCAGTAGATGCCATGGGGTTTGTTCCTTCTACATGGGGTGGGCAGACTGTCGGAGGATTTCGGTGTCGGACTCCGGCAGTCACGCAGTTCGACAATGGTACGTCATCGATCTAGTGCGACGGTACCCCGGATACAGGGGGTGCGCACGGATCCTGGACTCGCGTCGGCCTGCACGTGTCCTGCGTGCGGCCGAAAGCCACGGGGCGCATTCAGCACTGCGGACGTCATCGATTTGGTGGCGGAGGAAACCGCTTCCCCGTGCGACGCGTTTGATCGACCTTACGGCGACTTGGACGGGCCCAAAGATCCGCTAGTGGCTTGTCCAAGTAGGCCTTAACGTCTGATGGCCAGAAACGCCACTCCCGTCCCACCTTGAACGAAGGAAAGAGCGGATCGCTCGTAAGGGTGTAGACGGTGCTTCTCGAGATATTTAGCCACTCGCCAAGTTCCGCGACAGACATGGCCTTCTCTTTGTCCATATGGCCAGCCTAAGACTTGACCCTCGGTAGGTCAGTCGTTGCTCTGATGTTCTGCCCGGGCAAGGTCGGCCACCGCCTTCGCGAGCTCGACAACAGCAAAGCTCAAGCACTCGAAAGCGCGATCCGGCTCGCCGTTGTTTCTCATCATGGCAGCAGCGTCTGCCTGGTTTGCTGCTTCGTCTGCGTGCTTCGCCGCGGAAATATAGGACATGACGAAATCCTAAACACCCCACGCTCTCGGATTCGAGATCCGAAAGGGTGGAATCGAAAACGCGACCCGGCAAGGATCTTCACCAGCCAAGGACCCCCTGCGGGTTTTAGGAGCCCATGCCCGCCATGCCGCGCGTGAACTCGCGAGACAGAATGGTGAGAGCTGTCTGGGGGTCAAGGGATTCCATTGGACGCATCGTTACGTTCTGCTCGTTGGTGACTGACGGACGCATCTCCGCAGCCATTGCGGATGCCAGTCGCTCGTAGTTGAGGCTCTCGACGCTGGCACGGGCGTAAGTGGGTCGCATGACGGTGGTCTGACCACGGTTCATTGCTTCGAGCAGTGCCCGGTTCCGCTGGGTGCCGCGGGCGTTTACGACGAACTCGCGGCCGTGAACTACGCCGGCGACGTCCTCGACTCCACCTGCACCCGTGTATCCGCCAGCCGAGTACCCCTTAACCCCAAGGGCTTTACCGACGACTCTGCGGAGGTAGCCAGCCTGAGTGTTGATCGCCTTCGTGATCTTGTCCGCGTTCTTGTCAGCCGCGGCAAGGGCACGCTTCGCGGTTGCGACTTGAGCGTCCGCCCGAGCGATCAGCGTCTTGAAGCTTGCGTCGGCAACCGTCTTTCCGGCAGCAGCGCCGATCGTGCCCAGCTGCTTGTAGGAGGAGTTGATCGATGCGATGTCGCCACCGGACGCCTTCGCTAGGGAGCGCGCCAGCGGCAGCCCGTCAGCCGTCCCCAGAGCGGCAATCTCCGACAGCATGGCCGGCGCGATACCCCGGTCCCGGAGCTTCACCAGGAGGCCCGCAAACTCCTTCGCCGACCCCACACTGCGCGTCAGGCCAGACCGAAGCGATGACGTCGAACGGAACCCGCCGACGTCGAACTTCGACACAGCACCCGCTGTCGACGATGCCAGAGCCGCCGAGTCATCTCGGAGGCCCTTCGCTGCATCCTTGAGGCTGTCGAGCCTGTCCGTGGCCCTCTCGACGGCTTTGCCGGCGCGCTCGGAGGCTTTCTCAAGGGCAAGCATGCGCACCTCGGAGCGGTTCGCCTGCGCGGCAAAGCGGGCACGGGCACCCCGGGTGTACTTGTCGGCTTCCTGGGCCATCGAGTACAGGTCCGAGACCGCCTCTTTAGCGTCGTAGGAGTTCGACCGCACACCAGAACGGAACGCGACCCGGTCCGATGATGTCGACCCGGTCGGGAGCTTCTTCGCCGCCTCCAGCTTCTTCCGGTCAGCCGCTACTTCGTCTTGCAGCTGGCGCACCTTCTGACGTAGGGCCGCCTTCTCCGGGCCCTTCGCGTCCTGGTACGCGCGCTGCGCGGCCTTCTGCCGGGCGATGTCCGCGTCGAGCTCATTCTGAGCCCGGCCGACGGCACCACCATTGGCGTACTTCGGGAGCTTGCCGGCTCGCACCAGGGCGCGCATGTGGAGCATGGCGCGCTGTCCGCCGATCTTGGACACCTCGTCGGCCGTCCACACGTGCTCACCATTGGAGAGACGGGCGAGGATGTCGTCTGACGTGCCGGTGCCCGGGCCGACGATAGGACCACCGGTGGCGTAGGTGCCCATCTGTCCGTTGCCGGACGCTTTGCCGTTGGTGTCTTGCCGGGTGGTGCGGACGATGATCGACCTGACCGTTGTGCCGTTCAGCTTTTCGAGCTCGGCAAGTAGCGACGCGGCACTCGATCGTGCTGCAGCGTCTTCGAGGAAGGCCTGGGTGGTGACGTTCCTCGGGATGAGTCCGAGCTTGTCGGCGTAGCGCTGAGCTGCAGCGCCGGTGATACCGAACTGCGAAAGGGCTTCGATGAGGCGTTTGCGGCCGGCGGCGATCGCTGCGGAAGAGTCCTTTTGCGCTGCCGTGGCCGACTTGGTTTTGGAACTCTGCTCGAGCGTGGCTGCCGCGACGGCCTTGGCTTTCTCGGCAATCCCGTCGAGGGCCGCCTGGTTGTTGCGGCCCTGCTCCGAATTGATGTCGAGGGTCGTCCCGTTGTCCTTGACGGAGTCGGTGACGGCATCGATGGCCGCTTGCATGTCGCGCTGGGCCGAGCGGAGGTCGAGGGTGGTCGACCCAAGCCCGTTGATCTGGTCTTTCAGCCCCGAGAGTGCATCCGCGCTGTTGTCCGCGGACTCCTGGATCTGGTCAAGGCCTGAGGCGACCTCGTCGGACTTGCCTGCGATCTGATCCTGAGAGTCGGCGACGTCGACGCCGGCGTCTTTCAGGTCCTTGAACTTCGTCTTGCTCTTCTCGAACGAGTTCGCGGCGTTCTGTACGGCCGTGCCCGCCTTATCTGCGGCGAACGCGTTGCCGTTGAAGAGATCGCCGATGCCGTCGTTCTGGTAGCTGCGGATCTGGTTGGCCACCTTCTCAGCCGCGTCGCCGCCTTTGAGGACGGCCGCCGTGACTTCCGCCTGGGAAAGACCGGCCTTCTTTGCCTGCGCGAACGTGCCATCCTCGGCAAGCTTCCGCGTCAGGGTCGCTTTCGTGAGCTTCGTCGTCGCCCCCGTGACCTTGTCGAGGGTGCTGGCGAGCTCGTCGGCTGCCGCGTTGACCTGGGCCCGCTGGGCGACGAAATAGCCGACTGCGAGGCTGAGGCCACCGATGGCAACGCCGGCGGCCGCTGTTCGGAGCGCAGCGGAGCGCAGGCTGATTTGCATGTTTCCGAGCTCGTGGCGGAGAGCGGCCAGGCGCGGAATTGCGGTGAGGACCGCCCCTCCGGTGAGCGCAACACTCGCGGTCAAAACCCCACCCGCGAGGCCAGCGGCCTGCAGCGGTTTCGGCACCTCGCCGGCCATGTCCACAAGCCCGGTGAGGGTCTGCGTCAGGGTGCGAAGGGACGAGTTGGCGTTGGATCCGGTCTGGATGAGAACGGTGTCGAATGCTCCCCCGAGGCGCTCGATGTCGCCTTTTAGGTTGTCAAGTTTCAGGGCGGCGGTTTCGGCGGCGTACCCGTTGTCGTCGACCTTCTTCGTCCAGTTACCAATACCGTCCGAGCCTTGGGAGTACAGGACGTTCGCGGCACGCACGGCGTCGTTGCCGAAGATTGTCGCCAGGGCGGCATTCCGTTGCTCGTCTTTCAGGCCACCGAGGCGACCCTGGAGCACGCCAGCGATTTCCTGGAACGACTTCATGTTGCCCTGGGCGTCGTAGACCTTGATCCCGTATTGCTCCATCACGCCGGCGGCCTGCGATGACGGGTTTTGGAGGGCCAGGATTGCGGTTTTGAGCGAGGTTCCGGCATCGGATCCTTCGAGGCCAGCTGATGCGAAAGCGGCCAGGGTCCCAGTGGTCTCCTCGATCGAGAATCCCGCTTGAGAGGCGACGAGTCCGCCCTGGTTCAGGGCCTGGGAGAGGTCTTCGACAGATCCCTGCGCCTTGCCCGCACCAGCGGCGAGGAGGTCAGCGACGTGGGGGACGTCGGAACCGGTGAGCTTGAACTGCGTAAGCTCGGTGGCGGCGATCTGCGCCGCCTCTGCGACGTCGAGCTCGCCAGCCGAAGCCAGCGACAGTGCACCATCCAGGCCGCCGCCGAGGATGTCTTTTGTGGCGACGCCAGCTTTCGACAGCTCCGTGATGGCGTTTGCAGCCTCGGTCGCCGAATAGACGGTGCTCGCACCAGCCTGAACAGCCGCAGCCTGCAACTGCGCCATCTCGGCGGCACCCGCGTGCGTAGCAGCCTGGATGCCCGAGATGGCTTGCTCGAAGTCAGCGTACTTCTTGACCGCCAGCACGACACCCGCGGCCGCCACCGCTCCAAAAGCCAGTGAAGCTTTACCGAGCCGCTCGAAGCCCTCGCGCTGCGCCGAGAGACGGGCAGCTGCGGAACCGGTGCGCTGGGTAGCCTCGGACGCCCGCTGCATCCCGTTGATGTAGTTCGTGACGTTCGCGACGAGAGAGACGCGTGTAGTGCGGTCGGCCATGGCAGGGCTCAATCAATCCAACCGGCCGAGGGACACCGGAACATTTCCTCGATGGGGTGTGACGCCCGCCATGACCGCCCAACGGGCGTACTCAAATTCTACCGGCGACCACCGACATCCCGACGGATGTGCAAATGTGCCGCGATTCGAGGGCGTTTAGGTCTACAAATCACGCACTTTGCAACGTGTTTCGCGGACGCTTTTTCGGGGGTGGGAGCCCCGTCGATCGTTGATTTTGCAACGATCGGCTGAGGCTGCTAAATCCCCTGTTCCGGAACTTTTCAGGTCTGCGAACAGCGAGGGACCTCCCCGGCGGTACTGCACACCGGGGGTGGGGAGGGGCTGACCCCCCACCCCTGGTACTATTTCGAGGGTCCGGACGTCGGGCTCGTGGCTGAGTCGTCGCCGCCATCCTGGCGATGCAGTGGCGCACTCGTCAGGTGGTAGTTGCGGCAGTACGGGCACAGGTAGTAGCGGATCTCATCACGCGATCGCGCGCGACGGCTTGGATATTGGGTCGACGCGAGGGCCAGCTTCGCGTCGAGTTCGGTCGGGTATCGCCTTCGGGTCCTACATGCCATGGGTCTCCTCTCGATGGCTAGCAGGCGAGGGCATGAGCCGTGATGGTCACGCCCTCGCTGCGGCCCCGAGCGCGGCAGATCGCCCGCTGCGCCCGATGGTTGGTGTGTTGCGGGTCGTGTTCCTACTGGTGGAACGAGGACGTGGCGGAGGCAAGGTCGATGTGGCGAGTGTCCCCGTGCTTGACGTATTCGTGCTCGACGCCTATGGCCGCGTAGTAGTCAGCTCTGGCTTCCTCGAGGGCATGGAGATTCTCGATGCTTGGGTTCTGCACGAGGATCCGGCTTGCGTTGGTTGCGTCTTCGAGTTCCCGAATGGAGGGGAGCCAGGGCGTTGACTTCGTGGCTATCTGGACCAAGAAGTATTCCGGTTCAGCTTGGTAGTCCAAGGGGTGGGCCAGTTCGACTCTGCCTCGAATCCAGTCGAAGTAGGAGCGAAGGTCGTCCGACGTTGGCCGGCCGGCGGGGTTGTGCATGTTCTCGAAGGTGGTGGTGAAGTAGGGCACCACTTCCATAGCGTCGGAGAACAGGGCGATGCGTTCGTATTCCACCTGGTTGAAGGGGGTGACGTTCTCGTTCCAGGCCGCCTTCGTGTACTGGAACTGGGCTAGCCGAATTTCTTCGTAGGCCACCTCTAGCTCGCCAAGACGCTTCCACGCTTTCAGGGGTGCGCCGCCTACCCGAATCACTTCGCTCGCGGTCTGGGCCCCGTCTAGCTGCAACGCGAGCTCCTGCGCTTCGGCGACGAGCTTGCGGAGCTCTTCACTGAGGTAGGCCAGCGGGGCTTCGACGTCTTGGGGGGTGACGATGTCTGTGCGCTCGATGATGCCGGACAGGATCCTCACTTCGATTTCACGGAGAAGTTCTCGTGCTTCGTCGTGGCGACGGGCAACGAGGATGGGTTCGGCAAAGTCCTCGGGGATGGGTTCACCCGCGGCCATCATTGCCTGCACCTGAGCCGTGATTCTTTCGGTGACAGCGATCTCTGTAGGGACGAAACCCATAGAGGTCAGCGGCTTGTCGAAGGCCTCGGCGTAGGCGATCAGTGGCCTTTCGGTGAGGCCCAGCGACCGTAAAGCGTTTGCTTCCAGGCCGTAGCCGGGCAGCAGGGCGTTTGCGCGAGAGGTAATAGTTTCAGTCACTGTTTTGTCTTTCTCTTAGGAGTGGGGGTGGCGCTGAGCCACTTGAGGACTGCGACAAGAGTTGATGAGATGACGTCGTCTCCCGCCTCCGCTCGAGCGAATGCCGACTCGCTGATTCCGGCGGCACCCGCGGCGTCTCGGAGGGTCAGCGCCTCGCGGCGGCGCTTATCGCGAATCAGAACCGGAAGTGCCGCGAAGATGTCGAGGAGCTCGCCGTAGGGCGTCAGCGGTGCGCTCACGCGGCATCACGGGGTGGGTGCGGGTGTCGGGCACGGTAGGCGTCCCGCCCAGTCTGCTGGGTGGCCGCGATGTCGGTCTTGTCAGCTTCGGCCGGGGCTTGCTGATCCTCCGGCTGTGTAGCTTGCAGCGCTCGCGATGGGTGGCGGTCACGGTAGGCGGCAGCGCCGGCGTCCAGGCCCGTTGTGTTCTCGGTCAAGGTGTGTTCCTTTCGGGATACGACGAGAGCCGCCCTCGTGTGGGCGGCTCTCGTCAGGGGTGGTGGTGTCAGGTGGTGGTGGGTGGGTCCGGGTCGGGTTGCACCGCCGAGCCCGGTGCATCTGGTTGCTGCATCACCTGGCAGATGGCGAATGTGGCAATCACGGCCCGCTGGTCAGCGTCGACCTCGCCGAGGACCTGCCGAATGGCGTCGAACATCACGCCTGGGAATCCGCGCAGGTCATAAGCGAGGCGAACGATCTCGTCGATATGCGGACCCAAGATGCTTATGTCCAGGATCGCTTCGGGTAGCCCGTCGGCGTCGAGGAGGTACAGGGGCTCGTCGTCGTCGGAAGTCTCGTTCTTATCTGTCACCATCCCTCCCTTCGGAGCGTCTCGGCGAGCTCGTCGATGCGCTGTGCCAAGTCTTCGGCGGCCTCGAGGGTGATCACGGCAACCGTCGCACCGTCGTCGGCGAGCACAGCAAGGGATGGAGCCTCCTCGCCGGGTATGCGCTTGCGTCTCACGTCCACGAGCGAGCCTCCGTTCGTGAATCCTCCGCGAGCGCGTTGGGGTCGAGGTCGTTGCTACGTGAGGGTGGGGCGAGTACTTCGCGGTCGAGTGACGCGGTTGGTCGTGAGTCTTTGCCCAGACCTCGTCGACGCTTCCGGGCTCGGGCTTTGTGGGTGGGCCATGTTGCGCCGCGGGATGGACGGAGGAGCATTCTTCGTTTCCTTTCGGTGGTGGGCGCTCGCGTGCGTGGGGCACTTTTCGGGTGTCCTGTTTTCCACAGAGTTATCCACAGCAATGGTCGCTTTTCGGTGTAGCTGATATTTGTCCCTGATACCTGTCCCTGGTACCTGTACCTATTAGTGCCGCAGAGAGATGCACGGTGATGCCGCACAGAGATGCACGGCCGTGCCGCAGAGAGATGCACGCCATGCCGCACAAAGACGCACGGGCGAGCAACCGTGCGTCTCTGTGCGGCACGGTGGTCAGACAACTGCGCGGAGCGTTTTTGTCGACCGCTTCTGCCAGTCGACGTCCTTCGCTCGGTACGACTCCGGAACGTTGAGGTAATAACGCAAGCTCGCGAAAGAGCCGTGACTGGTGCGGCCGTGCTTGACCTTCCGAATCAGCCCCTTTTCCTCCAGCTTTTCCGTGTTCCGATTGATGGCGGCCCTGGACAATTTGGTTTTTAGGGCGATGACAGCCTCAGAGGGGAAGGCGTAGCCGTACTCCGGGTTCTCGTGCTCGGCGAGGCAATTCAATACGTGCTGCTCGGTGGGCCCGATCAGCTCAGGTGGCTGATCCCACGCCCAGTTCCGAGCCGACATGCTCACGTGATTTCTCCTGGTGGCAGGGGCCGATCATGGTGCCGCAATGGGTGTTCCCCCTTCTGCCCCAGGGCGTCGAATGTGTGGCAACCAGGTGTCGATCTCGTCGGCTCGGCGATTGAGCGCATCAGCGAGCGCCCGGGCTTCGACAGGTGTTAGGAGCTCAGGTTGGTCGAGCTCTGCGGCGTCGGTAACGATCGCCACCATTCCAGCCACCAGCCCGATTTGAGCGGCGAGCACGCGGGCCACTATGGCTCCCTTCGATTGAGTCGGTCGGCCTCGGCCGCAGCATCTGTGAAGACCCGCGCGAGCGCGGCTCCATAGCTGCGTGCCTCGGCTGGTGTTCGCTCGTCGGCGTCGTCCAGCCCGCCGACGACGCGCCACGGGTCATCGTTCTTGCGCCACAGCTGAACCTCGACGGCACCCAGCGCATAACGGGCCGAGGCGACATGAAAGACCACCAGCTCGTCGTCTGCAGATCCGCCCCAAGGGTTGTGCCAACTGTCGTGGACCTCACCGGCGCAACCAGGAACTAGGCACGGGTGCGGTCGTGCCGCGGTGTGGCAGGCTTCGGTTTCCAGATCCCAGTCGACGTTCCAGGCTGTCATGTGTGATCGCGCCTTCACGGTGCTCATGCTGCCTCCGCCCGACCAACGGCGAGCGCCGCAAGAGCATCGTCGGCTCGATTCCAACACCAGGCGAGCCGGACCGGAGGGGCATCGTCAAACGGCACTTCACGGCCGTCGACCTCGGCAGGGCGGAGGGCATACCAGGCTCTTGCAAGCCGCTCTCGAGTGGTCATCGTTCGGGGCGGGGCGACAGGGGCCGGGTTCGGGCCGCGGCGGTATTTCACGGCGACGCTCATGCGGAGGCCTCCCCGGTGTTCAGGGCCAGGCACAGCTCGCGCGTGTATGTGAGCGCTGTGATGAGGGCAGTCGTCATCTCGTCGTCAAATGCCCCCTCGTCGACGCGCAAGAACGGCTGCCACGGCTGTCCCTCCGTGTGATCGGCCCACAGCTCGAAAGACGGATCGCCGTTCCACGACTGAATAGGACCCCGGATGGTCGCGGTTTGGTGCATCGGCGGTTCGCCGTTGAACATTTCGTGAGTGCGGGCGTAGTCGACGCACCAGGCTTCGTCGCAAAGCACTTCCACGACAGTTGCGGGTTTGCGGGTGGCCCCCTCAAGGGGACTGTTGCCGACGGTAGTGGCGGGTACACTAGTGGTAGTCATCTTGTTCCGATCCTTTTGCTTGGTTGAGGAGCACGGGCCCCGGTTGCGCTGGCAGGCGCTGCTCCTCTTGTGGGAGCGCCGGGGTCTTTTTCGTGCGGAGGTGGAAAACCGCTCGTCGGCCGGTGCGGCTCGAGCGGGGGAAAGCGATCGACGTAAGGTGGCGAAGTACCTCCTCCGCGACGTCGGGCGCGAGGTGTACTTCAAGTGGTGCGGAGCGCTCGTTGGTCACGTCCGGGGCGGGGCCGACGAGTTTCCAGTCGGCGAGCGCTGCGTCTGCACGGAGGAGACGAACGACGGCATCGAACGTGGGGTCTCTGTGAGGGAGAACCGAGCGACCGTAGTCAAGCCCGGGTGAGGCATTGTGAATATTCGGTGACGTCATCCCGCCTCCCGAAGCTGTTCTCGGACCAAACTCTCGATTGCCAGAGAGATACGGGAAATTACCTGCGGGGACACGACCATCTCGCCGTCTTCGACGCGAGAAAGCGTGCGAGCGCCCATCGAGGCCCGCGCGGCAACCTCGTTTCGACTGAGACTGTGACTCACACGGCTCTGCTTGATCGGCGTGATCATGCGACGTGGTCCTTGGTTTGTGTCCGCGACGCGCCTTCAAGCCAGGCCAGGACATCGGCTTTGCGGTACCGAACCGTCCGCGCGGAGATCTTTCGGTAAGCGGGACCCGTGCCTCGATATCGCATCTGAGCGAGAGCCGGCACCCGCATATTCAAGTAAGCCGCCAACTCTTTCGTCGTGCTGTTTTCCGGCAAATCGCCGAACTCTGCCTCCGTAGGCGTTTCGGCTAGGACGAGCGATTGTTTCACTTTTGCCTCCTCTGGTTTCTTGTAACGCGTGGTTGACTCCGGTTAGTGAACCATAGGCAGGGTCGCTAGGTTGTGTCAACTATCGCGGTTAGTGTTTCTTGAATGGAGAATGATCGGGTTCGAGGAAATGGCATTGGCCCCACTGGCCAGACGCTTGCCTTCAACATTCGGCGGTTGCGAACAGGAATGGGAATTGACCTTCGAGGACTCAGTAGCCGGCTTCGGGAGATCGGGCGACCCATATCGCCATCAGCCTTGAGCAAGCTTGAAAACGGCGACCGAAAGGTGGATGCAGATGACCTGGTTGCTTTAGCGGTTGCGTTGAACGTGAATCCGAACGCACTTCTCTTTCCACCGGTTGACGCTTTTGGAGCAACGTTGACCATCACCGGCGATGAAAACGACGCGCATGTGATTTGGGACTGGGCCCGTGGGCTAAGGCCGCTGCATTACGACTTTCAGAACGCCCTAAGGCCCGGAAATAGCGTGGCGGTCGGTAGAGAGGCATTCCGGCAGTCGCGGGAGGTCTCGAATGATCTCTTTCGCATGCGCGTAACGCCCGGGTACGCGGACGATCCCGGGCCGAACGTCTACTGATGGCGTCTGTCGAAAGTTACTCAACCAAGGCGGGTCTTCGGTACCGAGTCAGATACAGAACCCCTGACCGGCGGCAGACGGACAAGAAAGGGTTTCGCACAAAGGAGGAGGCCAGACTGTTCCTCGCCTCGGTGGAGGTATCGAAGGCTCGCGGCGATTTCATTGACGCGAGCGCCTCGCGTGTCACTGTGGGTGAGCTCGGGGCAGGGTGGCTTGATACGCAGACGCAACTGAAACCGTCGTCCTTACGTCCCCTGGAGATTGCCTGGAGGCTTTACGTCGAACCTCGCTGGGGTGGTGTGCGTGTGGGCGAGGTGCGGCACAGCGAAGTGCAGGCGTGGGTCACGAGCCTCACGCAGGGTGAGAAGGCTCGTGGGGCCACAACGGTTCTGCGAGTCCATGGCGTCCTGTCGTCGATCCTCGATGCTGCTGTCCGCGATCGCCGCATCCTAATGAACCCAGCCCGCGACTTAAATTTGCCCCGCAAGACTCCCAAGCCGCAGCGCTTTCTGACGCACGTCCAGGTGGAGCGCCTCGCTTCGGAATCCGGCCGGCATGGAACGCTGGTGCGGTTCCTCGCCTACACCGGTCTGCGGTGGGGTGAAGCTACGGCTTTACGTCTGCGGGATCTCGACATGCTGCGCCGACGTGCGATGGTCGAGCAGAACGCCGTCAACGTGGGCGGTCACATCATCGTTGGTACTCCGAAGTCGCATAAGACCCGGAGCGTCCCATTCCCCTCGTTCCTCGCTGAGGATCTGGCCCGAACCTGCGAAGGTAAGGGTCGTGATGATCTTGTTTTCGGTACTGGATCCACGCACCTGCGATCTCCGGACAACCGGCGCGGGTGGTATGTCGGCGCTCGCACGCGGTGCATTGCAACTGACTCGACCTTCCCCAAGCTCACCATTCATGACCTACGGCACACGGCCGCATCGTTGGCCATCAGCTCGGGAGCAAACGTGAAAGCTGTTCAGAGGCTCATGGGTCACGCGAGCGCGGCGATGACGCTGGACGTGTACGGGAGCCTCTTCGACGACGATCTCGACGCAGTGGCGACCGCCCTGGATAACGCTCGATCACGGGCAGTTGTGGGCGATGTGTGGGCGGAAACTGTTTCCGGGAACTAGAAAACCCCCGCCGATCCTTGTGTTTCCAAAGATTTGCGGGGGTTTTCTGTGGCGGTACCGGTGGGATTTGAACCCACGGTGGAGTTAACCCCCACACATGTTTTCGAGACATGATCCTTCGGCCGCTCGGACACGGTACCGAGATCGAGTTTAGTACAGATTCGGGAGCTTGCCGAATCGCCCGGATGAGCCGACGGATCCTGCGCTTCGGCCAGGCGCAGACGGCCGAGCGGCCGCACACCCGCGAGGGCGTATCGTGCCGGAATGACCAACACGAAGGCGATCGCCGGAGCGGTCGGCGGAGCAGCCGCAGCAGCCGTCGCGGGCACGGCCTACTACCGCCGCTTCATGGCCCGCCGCCAGGTCGCGGCCGACGTGCTCAACAGCACGCTGCCCGTGCATTCGAAGTGGTGGCGCGAGCGCTTTACCCAGCAGGGAGCGCTCAGCTACGTGGCTCTCGGCGATTCGGCCGCGCAGGGCATCGGCGCGTCGGCTCCGTCGCGCAGCTACGTCGGCCGCATCGGTCAGCACATCAAGCGCACCACCCGCTCGACGGTGGGCGTCAAGAACCTCGCGGTGAGCGGCTCCACGACGCGCCTGTGCAAGATCAATCAGGTGCCGCGCCTAGCCGATCTGACTCCTGACATCGTCACGGTCGCGATCGGTTCGAACGATGTCGGCGAGTTCAACGCCGCGAAGTTCGAGAAGAACATCCGTGCCATTTACGGAGCCCTCCCCTCGCACGCGATCGTCGCCGACCTGCCGTTCATGCTGCTGCCCGACCTCGAGAAGAAGGTCGCCGTCGCGAACGAGATCGTGCGCCGTGTCGCCGGGGAGCTCGGCCTGACCGTCGCCCCGCTCTATGCGACCACCCGCCGGCAGGGCTACATCGGCACCTACCGCAACACTGCGAAAGACCTGTTCCACCCGAACGATAAGGGCTACACGGTGTGGGCGTCGGCGTTCTTCCCCGCCATCGACGCGCGCCTGGCCCGGATCGCCGCCGAACGGGCAGCAGCCGATGTGACCGCGTCGCGCCGGGTCACGAGTGTTGCCTCGGCCGTCGCCGACCGAGCTCACGGGGCTGCGATCGCGCGGTCCGACGACGACGTCACCGCGACTTCCTGAGCCGAACCCCAAACCCGACACACCAAGGATCCGCGGCCACCCCCGCTTGCTCCACCCGCACCAGCCGGGCCCCTGTGAGCAACACCCGCCGGTGTCGGTGGCACCACCTAGAGTTGCCCCATGGCTCGCCCTACCTCCACTTTCCGCTGCACCGAGTGCGGCTGGTCGTCGATCAAATGGGTCGGCAAATGCGCCGAGTGCCAGTCGTGGGGCACCGTCGTCGACGCGTCGGCCGCTGTCGCCTCCAGCCGCGGTGTGAGCGCGATCGCGGTGCCGGCCGATCGTGCCGCGCGACCGATCACTGAGATCCCGGCCGAGAGCGTCTCGCACTGGCCGAGCGGCATCGCCGAGTTCGACCGGGTGCTCGGCGGCGGTATCGTTCCCGGGGCCGCGATCCTGCTCTCGGGCGAGCCGGGCGTCGGCAAGTCGACCCTGTTGCTCGAGGTCGCGTCGCGTGCCGCCGCGCAGGGTGCTCGTGTGCTGTACGTCACCGCCGAAGAGTCGGCCTCGCAGGTGCGGCTCCGCGCCCAGCGCACCGGCGCCATGCACCCCAACCTCTTCCTCGCCGCCGAGGTCGATCTCGCCGTGATCCTCGGCCAGATCGAGCAGACCAAGCCGTCGCTCGTGATCGTCGACTCGGTGCAGACCGTGTCGTCGTCGGCCAGCGAGGGCATGGCGGGCGGTCCGTCGCAGGTGCGCGAGGTGGCCTCGACGCTGGTGCGCGTCTCGAAAGACCGCAACCTGCCGATCCTGCTCGTCGGTCACGTCACCAAAGACGGCAGCATCGCCGGTCCGCGCCTGCTCGAGCACCTCGTCGACGTCGTCTGCCAGTTCGAGGGCGACCGTCAGACATCCCTGCGCTTCATCCGCGCCCACAAAAACCGCTTCGGCCCGACCGACGAGGTGGGCTGCTTCGAGATGACGGGCGATGGCATCGCCGAGGTCAAAGACCCGTCGGGCCTGTTCATGTCGCGGGGCGGCGCCCCGGTCTCTGGCACCTGCATCACCATCTCGATGGAGGGCCGCCGCGCCCTGCCCGTTGAGATCCAGGCGCTCATCGTCTCCAGCACTGCGCCGCAGCCGCGCCGCGTTGTCAACGGCGTCGACGCCTCCCGCGTGGCCATGCTCCTCGCCGTGCTCGAACGTCGCGCGGGCATCCGCCTCGGCGACGCCGACGTCTACGTCTCGACGGTCGGCGGCATCAAGCTGACCGAGCCCGGCGCCGATCTCGCCATCGCACTTGCACTCGCCTCGGCCAGCCGCGAACGCGCCTACCCCCACACCCTGGCGGCCGTCGGCGAGATCAGCCTCGCGGGCGAGATCCGACCCGTCTCCTCCGGCAAGCAGCGCGCCTCCGAGGCCGCGCGGCTCGGCTTCACGCAGATCATCGACTCGTCGTCCGAGCACCTGCGCGAGGCGCTCCGGCAGGCGTTCTCCAGCGCGTCCAGCGACCGCGACCGCGAGCTCGACGCCGCGTTCTGAGCCCCGACCGTTCAGAAGTCTGGCAAAACCGGCCGATCCATGCCCCCAAACAGTCCCCTCGGGCCACTTCTGCCAGAGTTCTGAACCGTCACCCTACGATTTCGGCGTTTTCAGGCCTGCGACCCGCCTCAACCGCCCGATTAGGTAGGCCGAAGGCCCGCCAGCCCGCGCGCCTACGCCCGCAACGCCCGCAGCAGATCTTCCGGGTTCGCGGCCATCGTGTGCGGCCCGGCGATGTCGAAGAACACCTGCTCGAGCACGTCCAGGTGCGCTTCGATGAAGTCGCGCAGCTTCGCCCCGTCGTAGAGCATCACGAGTCGCACCTTCTCATTCGGCACCATGGCCTTGTACGTCTCGGCCGACGAGAACAGCAGCAGGATCCGCTTGTCGGTGTTCTCCCGCCCGAAGACCCGCACCTGCTCGTCTTTGCGGTCGGCGAGCACCAGGCGCGGCACGACCACCACGTCGTTGCGGAGCGCGAACGCGACCGCGGCGACGTCTTGAGCGGCGAGCGCCTGCTCGAGCTGCTCCGAGCGGAATTCGGGTTTCGGGGATGCCATTCGATGGTGCCGTTTCAGTTCAGAATCATGAGCGCCGACGTGGCCGATTTGATCGACCCGACGGCGACGGACAGGTGGTAGCTGGCTCCGCTGGCCGGCACCGATGCCCGCGAGCTGTTGCAGGTCGACGACGACGATCGCGTGCGATCCCAGGCGATGGCCGGGGTGGTCAGCGTCTGGCCGGCTTTCACCGTGATCTTCTGGTGCGTGCCGTTGACCTGGCAGTCTTTCGACGACCAGTACGTCTCGGCGCCGGAGGTGATCGACAGCACCTGCTCGGCCGATCCGAGGTCGAGCGAGCACGCCGACGTCGACGTGTTGGTGATCGACATCGAGATCTGCGGCTGCTCCAGCGAGGTGTACGAGGCCTGGTCGGCGACGGGCTTGAGCGTGATCGCATCCGCGTCGCAGGTGGCATTCGAGGCCGAGACCGTAGGGGCGTCGGTGGCTTTCGACGTGGCGGCGGCCGTGGGGGCGGGCTTGGGCGTGGCAGTGCGCGAAACCGCAGGATCCGACGTGGTCGGGGTCGAAGCGGGCGTCGCGTCGGATCCTGAACCCGGCTTTGCCACGATCAACACGACGATGATCACCACGAGCACCAGCACCCCGATGACGATCGCGCGGCGACGCCAGTACACCGAGCTCGGTTCCGAGCCGACGGGATGCTTGATCGACGACATGCGCACAGGGTAAGCGCCCGCCGGTACCGCGACCCGGATGTGCCCGGCGAGTCACGCGGGCGTGCGGCGGATCGTCAGGCGGAGCCCCGGTCAGGCGGGTCGACCGCGACTCAGACCGGGGGCAGCACCTTGAGCATGCGCGTGTTGCCGAGGGTGTTCGGCTTGACGCGGGCGAGGTCGAGGAACTCCGCGACGCCCTCATCGGACGACCGCACGAGCTCGGCGTAGACCTCGGGCGAGACGACCGATTCGCCGATCTCGAGGTAGTCGTGCTTGACGAAGAAGTCGACCTCGAAGGTGAGGCAGAAGATGCGGCCGACGCCGAGCGAGCGGGCGTCGTTCTCGAGCCCCTCGAGAAGCTTGTGGCCGACGCCGTGGTGGATCCACTCGGGGTCGAGCGCGAGGGTGCGCACCTCGGCGAGGTCGTCCCAGAAGACGTTGAGGGCACCGCAGCCGATCGGCACCCCGTCGGGGTCGAGCGCAATCTGGAACTGCTGGATGCTGCCGTACAGCGTGACGTTGTCTTTGCCCAGAAGGATCCGACGGCTCACGTACGGCGCAATCAACCGTTGGATGTGGGGCACGTCGCTCGCCAGCGCCTTGCGGGTGGTGATAGCGGCAGACGTCATAGTCGCAAGCCTACGGGAACGCCGAAGGCGGCCCTCCCAGTGGGAGAGCCGCCCTCGAAGTGGTGCGGTCCAGACTTACGCCTCTTCAGCGCCCTTGTCGAGCACCAAGACCTCTTCGCGGCCCGGTTGACGCCCGGTCTCGAAGGTGAACTTGCCGTCGACGTAGTCGACCTTCACGTGGTCGCCGGCGTTGAGCTCACCCTGGAGGATGTGCTCCGACAGCTGGTCTTCGACCTCGTGCTGGATCGCACGACGGAGGGGCCGAGCACCGAGCGACGGGTCGAACCCGACCTTGATGAGCTGCTCCTTGGCCGCGAGCGACAGCTCGGCGGTCATGTCGCGGTCGAGCAGGCGGTCAGAAAGACGCTTGACGAACAGGTCGACGATCTGGAGAAGCTCCGGCTGCGTGAGCTGCGGGAACACGATCGTCTCGTCGACGCGGTTCAGGAACTCGGGCTTGAAGTGCTTCTTGAGCTCCTCGGTCACCTTCGAGCGCATGCGCTCGTAGGAGGTCGCCGTGTCGCCCTCGATCTGGAAGCCGACGGGGCCACCGGTGATGTCTTTCGTGCCGAGGTTGGTCGTCATGATGATGACCGTGTTCTTGAAGTCGACGACTCGACCCTGGCCGTCTGTCAGACGTCCCTCCTCCAGAACCTGGAGCAGCGAGTTGAAGATGTCGGGGTGGGCCTTCTCGATCTCGTCGAACAGCACCACGGAGAACGGCTTGCGGCGGACCTTCTCGGTCAGCTGGCCGCCCTCTTCGAATCCGACGAATCCGGGAGGGGCACCGAACAGACGCGAGACGGTGTGCTTCTCGCCGTACTCCGACATGTCGAGGCTGATGAGAGCGTTCTCGTCGTCGAAGAGGAACTCGGCGAGCGCCTTGGCCAGCTCGGTCTTTCCGACACCGGTCGGGCCGGCGAAGATGAACGAGCCCGAGGGGCGCTTCGGGTCTTTCAGACCGGCGCGGGTGCGTCGGATCGTCTTCGAGAGCGCGGCGATCGCCTGCTCCTGGCCGATGACCCGCTGGTGCAGCGCCTTCTCCATGAAGACGAGACGCGAGGTCTCTTCTTCGGTGAGCTTGAAGACCGGGATGCCCGTGGCCTGAGCCAGGACCTCGGCGATGACGCCCTCGTCGACGGTGCCGGATGCTCCGACATCGCCCGAACGCCACTGCTTCTCGAGGCGGAGACGCTCACCGAGGAGCTTCTTCTCCTCGTCGCGGAGCGAGGCGGCCTTCTCGAAGTCCTGATCTTCGATCGCGGCCTCCTTCTGGCCACGGACGACGGCGATCTTCTCGTCGAACTCTCGCAGCTCCGGCGGGGCCGAGAGGATCGAGAGGCGCAGGCGGGCGCCGGCCTCGTCGATCAGGTCGATGGCCTTGTCGGGCAGGAAGCGGTCGGCGACGTAGCGGTCGGCGAGGTTCGCCGCGGCGACGATCGCGCCGTCGGTGATCGAGACCTTGTGGAACGCCTCGTACTTGTCGCGCAGCCCCTTGAGGATGTTGATCGCGTGAGGCAGCGAGGGCTCGTGCACCTGGACGGGCTGGAAGCGACGCTCGAGGGCGGCGTCTTTCTCGAAGTGCTTGCGGTACTCGTCGAGCGTGGTCGCGCCGATGGTCTGCAGCTCGCCTCGGGCCAGGAGCGGCTTGAGGATCGAGGCCGCGTCGATGGCGCCCTCGGCGGCACCCGCACCCACGAGGGTGTGGATCTCGTCGATGAAGACGATGATGTCGCCGCGGGTGCGGATCTCTTTGGTGACCTTCTTCAGGCGCTCTTCGAAGTCACCGCGGTAGCGGCTTCCTGCGATGAGCGACCCGAGGTCGAGCGAGTAGAGCTGCTTGTCTTTCAGCGTCTCGGGCACGTCGCCCTTGACGATCGCCTGGGCGAGGCCCTCGACGACGGCGGTCTTGCCGACGCCGGGCTCACCGATCAGCACGGGGTTGTTCTTAGAGCGGCGGGAGAGGATCTGCATGACGCGCTCCATCTCCTTCTCGCGCCCGATGACCGGGTCGAGTTTGTTATCGCGCGCAGCCTGGGTCAGGTTGCGACCGAACTGGTCGAGCACCTGCGACCCACCCTGCGGGCCAGCCTGCGTTTCTCCGCCCACTGCAACCGCCTCCTTGCCCTGGTACCCCGAGAGAAGCTGGATGACCTGCTGGCGCACCCGGTTCAGGTCGGCGCCCAGCTTGACGAGGACCTGTGCGGCAACTCCTTCACCCTCGCGGATGAGGCCGAGCAGGATGTGCTCGGTGCCGATGTAGTTGTGGCCGAGCTGCAGCGCTTCGCGCAGGCTCAGCTCAAGGACCTTCTTCGCACGGGGCGTGAAGGGGATGTGGCCGGTCGGCTGCTGCTGGCCCTGACCGATGATGTCTTGGACCTGCTCGCGCACGGCGTCGAGCGAGATGCCCAGCGACTCGAGCGCCTTGGCGGCGACGCCTTCGCCCTCGTGAATGAGGCCGAGCAGGATGTGCTCGGTGCCGATGTAGTTGTGGTTGAGCAGCTTCGCTTCTTCTTGAGCGAGGACGACAACGCGACGGGCACGGTCGGTGAATCTCTCGAACATCTTCAAACTCCCTTGGTGACGGGCTGGAACGTCACCGATATGACGGTCGACGCCCCGAGGGGGTGGGCGTCGCGTATGTCGAGAGTAACCACGGCACGGGCGGGAGTCTGCCCCTGTTCGCTGGCGGCGTGACGGTCTTCCAAGCGTCGCTCACTAGCCTCGGGTCATGGGCAACTACACGGTCGGTCTGATCCCCCACCCCACGAAGCCGGTCACGCCGTCGATCGACGTGCTGCGCGAATGGCAGGGGCCGGCCGGCGCCCACCTGATCGCGCTGACCGACGATGCGGCACGGGTCGGCGAGGGCATCGAACTGGTCGACGAGGCCACGTTCGTCGAGCGGGTCGACGTCGTCGTGTCGCTCGGTGGTGACGGCACGATGCTGGGGGCCATGCGCCTCGTCTCGCAGCGCCCTGTGCCGGTGCTCGGAGTGAACTACGGCAACGTCGGGTTCTTGGTCGAGATCGAGCCCGCCGAACTGCCGGGCGTGCTCGACACGCTCGCGTCGAACGAGTTCTCGCTCGAGTCGCACCACGCCATCGAGGTCGTCGTCTCGTCGACCGGATTCGAATCCTCCTTCCTGGCCTTCAACGACCTCTCCGTGACGCGCCGCCCCGGCCAGGGCGTCGTCACCGCCGATCTGCTCGTCGACGGCACCCCCTACGGCTACTTCAAAGCCGACTCCGTGGTCGTGTCGACGCCCGCGGGCTCGACGGCCTACAACTACGCCGCGGGCGGCCCGGTCGTCAGCCCCGCCGTCGCCGCGACCATCGTGACCCCGGTCGCTCCGATGGCGGGGATCGACCGGACCATCGTGCTCGGGCCGAAGGAGCTCCTCAAGTTCGTGGTCGGCGCGGGCACGCGCTCGGCAGCTCTCGAGCTCGACGGACGCGTGGTGTCGGACGTCGGCGAGGGCGCCGTCATCAAGGTGCGCCTCCGCGAAGACGCGGGGATCGTGGCCCGCCTCGACGCGGGTCGCCACGGCCGCAAGGGGCGACTGAAGCTGAGCCTGATGGACCTTCCGCTCCGAGAAGACCAACTGCTCGAGTTGGTCCCCCCGGCGGTCCGGGCCCGCTTCCTGCGACAGCACTGACCCGCTCGCCGCGCCCTCTTTCGGTCGCTCGTGGGCGTTCTCCGCCGGTGCTCGTCACGCTAGCGCCTCCGCCCCGATGTGTCGAGAGAGACGGTCGATCAGCGCCCTGGGCGCACCGAAGTCGTCGTCGGTCACTCGCAGCACTCGCCAGCCCGCGTCGTGGAAGTTCTCGTAGCGCAGCACGTCTCGACGCCACTGGCCCCGGTCGCTGCGATGCTGATCACCCTCATACTCGATCACCTTCTTCTGCCGTCGGTACACGAGATCGCCGTGCCCCAGCACCCGCCCGCCGTCGTCGGTGACCTCTCCGTTGAGCTCGGGTGGCTCGGGCAATCCGCCCCGCACGATCAAAAGCCTGAGCTCGGTCTCTTTCGGCGACCAGACGTTCGGTCGGATCCACCCCAGGGCCTCCCGCAGCCGCCGAGCCCCCCGCCGGCTACCCCAGCGCCGAGCCGCCACCTGCAACCGCTCGACCGGGAGCTCCCTCGCGGCTTCGAACGGCGACCACCGCCCGGCGAGCGCGTCGCCCATGATGACGATGTCGTCGAGCGGCAGGAGCGCGGCGCACTGCAGCCAGCACGTGACGGGGTCGACCACGGGGAGGATGTCGACGAACCGACCGCATACACCCAGGGAGCGATGGGCGACGACACCCGGGCGGCTCGGATGCGCCCCACTCGGGCTGACGACGTGCAGCGGGCCGGATCCTGCGCCCCCGGGAAGAGGGAGACCCCACAACGCGGCGGCCGTGAGGTGGCTGAACAGGTGATCCGGCCGCAGAGCAGGCATGAGGGCCGCACATCGTTCTTCGATGGTGGAGACCGTCCCGGCGACGCGAATGCCGTGGTGCGGCACTAGAAGATCGGTGGCGTCGATCCGTGCCCGGCGAAGGCCCAGAGCGCGTGCCTCTGCCACGGCGAAGGGAGCGCCAAGCAGGAGGGGAGGGAGGGGAGATCTCATGCATCAAGCCTGGCGAGCGGGGCTACCCCCGGACGGCGAGCACCCAATTCTGTGGAGAGATGCGGGCGCGTAATTCCCTGTGGGGACTAGGCCGCGTTCTCGAGTGCCGCCAATTGCAGCCGCCCTGCCTCCGGCGGCGGCATTAGGCGGCACTCGCATACCAGCCGTCGAACCCGGGCACCCCGAGTGACGGCAAATGCCACCGGGCAAGGCCGGGAGACGACATTCGGCGACACTCGGCGGGCCGGCCGACCGCCACCCACCGCCCACGGCAAAGGCCCGCCCGTATTCAGCACGGACGGGCCTAACAACGCCGACAAACGGGACGGGGCGGCCCCGGAAAACGCTCTACTGCAGGTATAGCTGCAGGTCTTGCGACACAGCCTTTGCGAACATGCGCAGGCGAGCTCGCGACTCGACGCGCGAGACGGCCTGGCGCGACGAGTGGACGCGCTTGGAGATCTCGTCGAGGGTCATTGGCTGGTCGTCGTCGAGGCCGAAGCGCATGCGGATCACGCGGGCCTCGTCGTCGGGCAGGCCTTCGACGAGCGAGTGGATGTCGCGGTTCAGCAACGACGTCTCGGTCGCTTCGCCGGGCGAGGGGGTCTCTTCGTCTTCGATGAAGTCGCCGAGCTCGGAGTCTTCCGCGTCGCCGACGACGGTGTGGATCGAGACGGGCTCGTGCGAGCGCGACTTGAGGTCGACCAGGTCGGCGACCTCCATCGCTACCTCGGCGGCCACCTCGTCGACAGTGGGCGCACGGCCCAGGTCGACGGTGAGGTCGCGCTCGGCGCGCGAGATGCGGTTGATGCGCTCGACGGTGTGAACCGGGATGCGGATGGCACGCGCCTTGTCGGCGAGGCCGCGGGCGATGGCCTGGCGGATCCACCAGGTAGCGTAGGTCGAGAACTTGTAGCCCTGCGTGTAGTCGAACTTCTCGACGGCACGAACGAGGCCGAGGTTGCCCTCCTGGATGACATCCATGAAGGGGAGGCCACGCTGCGTGTAACGCTTGGCGATCGAGACGACCAGGCGGAGGTTCGCCGTGATCATGCGGTCTTTGGCACGCTCGCCGTCGTGGATGAGCCAGCGGTAGTCGCTGCGGTCGGAGGCCGACACCTTGCCGGCGGCGTCGAGCTCGGCGAGCTTCTCTTCGGCGAAAAGTCCGACCTCGATGCGGCGGGCGATCTCGGTCTCCTCCTGGGCGTCGAGGAGGGGCATGCGGCCGATGTGGCGGAGGTAGTCGCCGACCTGGTCGGTCGAGGCGCCCCGCACCTGCCCGAGGACTTCCACTTCGACATCGTCGTCAGTGGAGGTGCTGGTCTGTGCGGCGGTGGTGGCGCCCTTGGTGTTCGCGCGGACGTTGCTATCGATAGTTGTCGACATGTTTTCTTCTCCATCCCTAGCGAAATCAGGCCCCTGCTGAGACCCCGATTCGACGGTGAAGCTCCGATGCTCGGATGTTTTCGCCGCACTACGAGTCTTCCGAGCGGGTACAGCCCTCCCAAAACCGTTCAGGGCGTTCCCAAGTAATCTTTGGGGACGCTCCCAGAAAAGACGGCGTATCGGGGTACGCCACTGCACATTCTTTGACATGCAGTGCCCTTCGGGTGTACTGCCCGTTCTCTCTCTACGGGGTACGCCAGGCCCAGGCAATAGCGCTGAATTCCCAAGGTTCCGTACCCCCGCTCTCGCCGATTGGGGGACGCCGGGGGTCACGAAGGTGTCCGGCGCATTTCGTTCCGATGTCCAGAGCCCCGCGCAGAAGGGGGACACCAGGATCCGCGCCACCGCCGCTCGACCCACCGTCCGCCCCGCACGACGACGACACCCCCGCACTCGAGGTGCGGGGGTGTCGGTTGCTGCGAGGGTGTCGTCGCGGAAGCCCGCTTACGCCGCCGGCCGGGCCTCTTCAGCTTCGGCCTTCGCGCGCTCTTCGGCCTCGATAGTGGCGTAGGCCGTTCGCTCGTTCTTGTCGGCGCGGAAGATCGCGCGCATGGCGAACCAGAAGATCAGGCCGACGAGGATTGTCGGGGCGATCGAGAAGACGATCCCGCCGAGGAGCGAATCAGGCATGCCCTCAGGGTACGTCACGAAGCCCGGACGCACACCGGGATCACTTGACGAGCGGGAAGAGGATCGTCTCGCGGATTCCGAGGCCGGTGATGGCCATGAGCAGCCGGTCGACGCCCATGCCCATGCCGCCCGTCGGCGGCATTCCGTGCTCGAGCGCCTTCAGGAAGTCCTCGTCGAGGCGCATGGCCTCGACGTCCCCGCGAGCCGCGAGCTGCGCCTGCTCGACGAAGCGCTCGCGCTGCACGACGGGGTCGACCAGCTCGGAGTAGCCGGTGGCGAGCTCGAAGCCGCGGACGTAGAGGTCCCATTTCTCGACGACGCCCGGCTTGCTGCGGTGCGCGCGCACGAGCGGCGACGTGTCGAGCGGGAAGTCCATCACGAAGGTGGGGCGCTCGAGCGAACCCTTGACGAAGTGCTCCCAAAGCTCCTCGACGAGCTTGCCGTGGGTCTCTTGGGCGACGCTGATGCCGAGGTCGGAGGCCATGGCCTGCAGCTCGGGCAACGGGGTGTCGACGGTGATGCGGGTGCCGGCGGCCTCGCTGAGCGATTCGTACATCGAGATGCGATCCCAGTTGCCGCCGAGGTCGAACTCGGTGCCGTCTGCCCAGGTGACCACGTGGGATCCTGCGACCGCGAAAGCGGCCTTCTGGATCATCTCTTGCGTGAGGTCGGCGATCTGGTTGTAGTCGCCGTACGCCTGGTACGCCTCGACCATCGCGAACTCGGGCGAGTGCGTCGAGTCGGCGCCCTCGTTGCGGAAGTTGCGGTTGATCTCGAAGACGCGCTCGATGCCACCGACGGCCGCGCGCTTGAGGTAGAGCTCGGGCGCGATGCGCAGGTACAGCTCGGTGTCGAAGGCGTTCGAGTGCGTGGCGAAGGGCCGAGCCGAGGCGCCGCCGTGCATCGTCTGCAGCATCGGGGTCTCGACCTCGAGGAACTCGTGCTCGTCGAACGTGGCGCGGAGCGACTTCATCACGGCCGCGCGAGTGCGAACCGTGGCGCGCGCCTGCTCGCGGACGATGAGGTCGAGGTAGCGGCTACGGACGCGCGTCTCTTCGCTCAGCTCGGAGTGGAGGTTCGGCAGCGGCAGGATCGACTTCGAGGCGATCTGCCACTCTTTGACCAACACGGAGAGCTCGCCCCGCCGCGACGAGATGACCTCGCCCGACACGAAGACGTGGTCGCCCAGGTCGACCATGGCCTTCCACCGCGCGAGCGACTCGTCGCCGACCTCGGCCAGCGACACCATCACCTGAATGCGTTCGCCGTCGCCCGACTGCAGAGCCGCGAAGCAGAGCTTGCCGCCGATGCGGAAGTGCACGATGCGCCCAGCGAGACCCACGATGTCGCCGGTGGCGGTGTCGGTCTCGATCTCGGAGTACTGCGCGCGGACGGCCGGGATCGTGGTGGTGATCGGCACGGCGACCGGGTAGGCGCCCTCGCCGGACTCGATCAGGCGCAGGCGCTTCTCGAGGCGGACGGCCTTCTGCTCGAAGACCTCGTCTTCTGTCAGGTCGGCAGGCGCGTCGGTCATCGCTCGAACTCCAAAGATCAGGTGAGGGGGCCGTCGTCGTCGAAAGACGGCATCTCGATGGTACCGGGGCCGAGCGACCCGTCGGCTGTGCCCAGCGCGCGGTCCATCGCGGATCGCACGAGCGGCGCGATCACCCGACCGGGTTCGTCGAGTCCGAGTTCGCGGAGGATGCCGACCGACTGCGACACGATCGCGGCCGAGAAGGTCGTCGCCGTCTCGACCGCCTCGGCGTACTTCGCCCGGTCGGCGTCGGCGACGACGACGGGCTCGGCGCCCATCTCGACCACGAGCGCCTGCCCGATCGGCAGCACCGGGCCCGGAGCCGTGACGGCGCAGTAGGCCTCGCGCAACCGGACGAGGTCGATGGTGGTGCCGGTGAACAGGAGTGCGGGGTGGATGGCGATCGGGATCGCGCCCGCGGCCCTCGCCGGGTCGAGCACCGAGAGACCGTGCCCGGGCGACGTGTGCACCACGAGCTGCCCGGCCTGCCAGGCCTTGGTCGCGGCGAGCCCCGAGACGAGGTCGTCGAGCTGGTCGTCGGGCACGGCGAGAAGCACGAGCTCGCTCCGTTCGACGATGTCTTGCACCGACAGGATCGGTACGCCGGGCAGGATCGCGTCGGCCCGGTCGCGGCTCACCTCCGACACGGCCGAGATGCCGACGATGGCGTGCCCGGCTGCGGCGAGCGCGGCTCCGAGGATCGGCCCGACGTGGCCGGCGCCGACGATTCCGACACCCAGTCGCCCCGAGGGCCGGCCGGCCGGGCTCACGAGGTCTCTCCGTCGACACGGCGAAACGAAGGATCCGGCGCCGGCCACTGCTGACCCGAGGTACTGGGCGCATCCCCGACCCCCTCCAGCCACCGGTGCGTCTGGTCGGCTCGAGCCGCGCCCACGGCGTGTGCCGCCGACGTCTCGAAGAACTCGGCCGCCTGCGCCTGGTCGAGCGCGCCGATGCTCGCGGTGATCGGGCCCTGCACGGTGTGGAACTGCAGGGCGGCCAACCCGAGTCGGCGCAGAAGGGGCCCCTGCGTGATTCCGACGCTCTGCACGCGCGGCAGTGGAACGACGATCAGTTGACGCCAGATCGCCCCCTTGCGCAGCAGCACAGCGCCCGGGGCTTCACGGAAGCCGTTGCGGCGCCACGAGAACCAGCGGAGCACGGCGGCACGGCGGGGCGAATTGGCGAAGCCCCCCTCGTCGCCGCTCGACGTCATGCCCGCCTCGATGAGCGACAGCGTCTCGGACGACTTCTCGACCGCCAGCCCGGGCTGCGCCGCGACGACGTCTTCGGCGGTCGTGTGCCCAGCGGCGAGCGCCTCGGCCGCGTCCGCCTCGGCGGCCGAGAGCCCGACGAGCTGCGGCAGGATCAACTCGAGCACGCGCGTGACGTCTTCTTTGCTGCCCACGGGCAGGATCGTCGTGTTGGCCTGGTTGTCTGCGCCCTTGGTCGACGAGTGCGAGGCACGGTTGATCTTGACCTCCCACCAGCCGAACGGCCGCCAGGCGAGGGGCTGGCTCAGGCGGATGGAGTGCACCCGGCCGGGCGGCAGCGTCTCGTTGCTCGTCGAGAGCAGACCCCAGCCGATCCGGATCCCGTCGGGTGTGGAGGCGATCGAGTAGCGGAGTGACTTCACCACACGACGCGAGTAGTAGCTGAACGACCCGAGGAGCGTCGGGAAGAACACGAAGAGCAGGAAGTACTCGCCCGTCGTGACGATGCTGACAACCACGGCCACGATGATGGCCACCAGAAAGAGCGTGAAGCCGCTGAGCACGGCCGAGCCGATCAGGCGCCCGAGGTGCATCCGCACGACCGAGCGCGGTTCGGTCTCTCCTTCGCCGAGCGGCTCGGCGAGGAACTCGTTGAGGCGCTTCTCGAGCACCCCGCTCGCGCCGACCTGCTGCGCGATGCCCGGCTGCGCTCTCCCGGCTGCTTCGCGCTCCGACTCCGCACGACCGCTGGCCCTGCGCAGGATCTCGGACCGCACCTCTTCGGCCGACGCCGAGCGGAGGTAGGCGAGCGGCACGTTCGCGTCGTTGCCCGCCTGGTTGATCTCGAGCTTCGCCGCCCCGAAGATCCGGGCGAACAGCTGCCGTTGCACGTTGATGCCCTGGATGCGGTCGAGGCGAGCCCGACGGTTGGTGCGGAAGAAGACTCCGCTGCGGACTTCGACGGTGTCGGCGGTGACCCGGAAGGTGTTCATCCGCCACGAGACGTAGAAGATCGCGACGATCACGACGAGCAGGGCGACGATGCCCAGCACGATGAAGAGGAGGAGCCCGTGGTCGACGGCATACCCGACCGGATCGTCGCTCTGGCCACCGCGGCGCCCGTCGGGCCCGGGCAGGAAGAACTCGACGAGCTGCTCCCGCAAGCTGTTGACGAAGATGCCCAAGACCACGATGAGCACGAAGCCGCCCTTGAGCAACGGGGTCGCCGGGTGCAGCCGGTGCCACTCGCCGTCGGTGAAGTCAATGGCGGGCGCGGCGGTCTTGGCCGACGCCCCGGGCTTGGCCGGCGGCCGCGGGGGCTCCGGCGGGTATTCGGGCCCGGGCGTCCAGCCGCTCACAGACCGGCCCGCCGCGTCTCGGCCAACTGCACGAGCTTGTCGCGCAGCCGATCGGCCTCGGCGGCGGGAACCCCCGGGATCGTCACAGCCGACGCCGCGGCGGCGGTGACGAACTTGAGGTCGCTCAGGCCGAGAGCGCGCACGACCGGGCCGCGGTTGACGTCGATCAGCTGCATGCGGCCGTAGGGCACGGCGACGAAGCGCAAGAAGAAGATGCCGCGGCGCACGAGCAGGTCGTCATCGCGCAACTGGTAGCCGATCGATCGGACTCGGCGCGGCGTGAAGGCGACCAGGAGGATCGTGACCATAAGGATCCCGGCCGTCAGCGCATAGCCCCACCACTGGCCCGTGAACCACGTGAATGCCGACACCCCCGCCAGCACGAGGCCGCTCAGCGCGTAGCTCGCCATCTCGGGCCACTTGTATTTCGGCGAGATGCGGGTCCAGCTGGCACCGTCGAGGTCGAGTCGGTCGGTCACTGGGGCTCCTGAGGTCGTGGCTGCTCTGCCTATGATCGGCGGTCGTCGTCGGACTGCCGCCCAGTCTGGCAGGCTACCTGACCCTCCGGCCTTCTCACCCTGGGGCCTCGGCGCTATTAGCGGTGTCGTCGCTCGCGAAGGTACGTGAAAACCCCTGTGGCAGCAGAGAGCACCGCGAGCATGTAGCCAAAGGTCCAGGTAAACGCCGCGTCCGTTTGCCGACCCACGAAGAAGAGTCCGATCCCGACAGCTATCGCCACGACGAGAACACCGTAAGCACGCCGAGAGGTCTGCGTCGATTTCTTCATGAACTCACTAGCCCTTTACTGTCGCCCAAACACCCTGAAGCGCAATGACCCCGGCTGAGGTCACCACCGCACAAGTGAAGCTATTCGCTGAGCACCACCTCTGCAGGGAGCGGTATCCGCTCTTGATTCTCTTTCGGAGATCAGCAAAGGTCTTGACGCGCCTGTTATCGGTTTCGCATGTAGATCCCCTTCAGCGGGCGGGGCCTCTCGCAGCCCCCTTCTCAACCCGCAAGCAACATATCAGAATGTCACGTATCTCGTTTTGAAAGTGACCGTTTGTGGCCAGGCGAGCTACTGCCTAGAGCCGCGCCTGCTGCGGCTGCCCCTTGTCGGAGTCGCCGTCCTCGGGCGGGATCGAGCACATGTGCTCGGCGACGAGTCCGGCCACGAGCAGCACGACTCCCCCGACGACGCCGACGACGGTCGGCACGAGCGAACTGGCGGGAACACTGACGCCGCGGGTCAGCATGTAGATCAGCATGCCGCCGACGAAACCGCCGAACAGCGCGCCCGAGAGGCTCGACGCCTTGGCGATGAGCACGACCCGCGTCGCGTAGTAGGCGTCGATGCGCTCTTTCGTGCGGCCTCGAGCCACGCGGAAGACCGGCACGGCCAGCGAGATGACGATTGCCGCGATCGCCAGCAGCACGAGGCCGAGCGTGATCGACGGAACCGCCACCGGGCGCTGCGTCGAGGCGAGAACGGCATTGAAGACGAAGCCTGCCGCGAGGGCGACCACGAGGAAAGCGACGACGGTGGAGGGGCTCGTGCGCTTCATGGGGTGGCTCCGGTGTGGTGGTCGGCGATGTCGGCGTCGAGGCGAGCGGCCCCGGCAACGCGAGACACCGGTTCGGAGAGCTGCGCGAGGAGGGGGGCGATCGGGCCGGATCCTGGGATCGCCGCTTCGGGGTCGACCTGCAGCCAGGGCTCGAGCACGAACGAGCGTTCGGCGGCTCGGGGGTGCGGCAGTGTGAGCCGCTCGGTGTCGAGCACGACGTCGTCGTAGGCGAGGAGGTCGAGGTCGAGGGTGCGGTCTCCCCAGCGTTCGACGCGGAGCCGGCCCTCGTCGTTCTCGATGCGGTTCAGCTGGTCGAGGAGCGCCTCGGGCTCGAGCGTCGTCGCGAGCAGCACGGCGCCGTTGAGGTAGGCCGGCTTGCTCTCGTCGAGTCCGTCGACGGTGAGGGCGACGCTCTCGATGGGAACGGAGGCGGCTACGACCTCGACTTCGGGGGTGGCTCGTAACGCGCTCACGGCACGGCGCAGCGTGGCGTCGCGGTCTCCGAGGTTCGACCCGAGAGCGACCACCGCCTTCGACGGGGGCCTCACGCGCGGCTCCGCTCGATCGTGATCGAGACGTCGGCGAACGGCACGGTGATAGGTGCTCCCGGCTTGTGCACGGTCACCGTGGTGCGCAGGGCGGCTCGGTGAGACAGGACGGTCGCGGCAATGCGCTCGGCGAGCGTCTCGATCAGGTCGACCGGCTCGTGCTCGATGTCGTGCACGATCTGCTCGGCAAGGACTCCGTAGTGCACGGTCTGGTCGAGAGCGTCGCCCGACGAGGCGGCCGTCGCATCGATCTCGACGACGACGTCGACGACGAACTCTTGGCCGTCGACCCGCTCGAAGTCGAAGACGCCGTGGTGCCCGGTGGCGCGGACACCGGTGAGGGTGAGTCGGTCAGGCACGAGAGCCTTTCTGCCAGGCGTCCCACACGTCGAGTGCGGCGCGGGTGGATGCGACATCGTGCACTCGCACGCCCCAGGCACCGGCCTGAGCGCTGAGTGCCGAGATGACTGCGGTGGCGGGGTCGCGTTCGCCGACGCCCGCCTCTTCGGGCAGGAGTGCCCCCAGGAATCGTTTGCGCGAGGCCGCGACCAGGACCGGCAGTCCGATCTCGGAGAGCTCGGCGAGATGCCCGAGGAGCTGCCAGTTGTGCTCGGCGCGCTTCGCGAAGCCGAGCCCCGGGTCGATCACGAGGCGATCCGGGTCAACGCCCTGCACGACGAGCTCAGCGACCCGCTGGAACAGCTCCGCCTTGACCTCGGCGACCGCGTCGCCGTAGACCGCGCGGGAGTTCATGGTGTCGCTGTGGCCGCGCCAGTGCATGGCGATGTACGTCGCGTCGGTGTCGACCACGACCTGGGCCATGTTCGGGTCGGCGAGGCCGCCCGAGACGTCGTTGACGATGTCGGCACCGGCCTCGACGGCGGCGAAGGCGGTCGCGGCGTTCATGGTGTCGATGCTGATGCGGAACCCGAGCGCGGCCAGCTCACGGATGACGGGGATCACGCGCCGTTGTTCTTCGTGCACCTCGACGCGAGCTGCCCCGGGCCTGGTCGACTCGCCGCCCACATCGATGATGTCGGCGCCGTCGGCCACCAGCGAGCGGGCGTGCGCGATCGCGTCGTCGTATCGGGCGTACCGGCCGCCGTCGCTGAACGAGTCGAGCGTCACGTTGAGGATGCCCATCACGAGCGTGCGTGCCGGCGGGGCATCGGCGACGGCGGGCGCGGCCACGGGGCCGGCACGACGGACGACGGCGATGGCGCGGGTCGCGACGTCATCAGCCGCAGCCGTCGGCGAAGGGGTGGCAGGCGGGAGCGCAGGATCCTGGTGGTCGCCCACCGACGAGACCTGCGGGGCGCGACTCGGCTCGGCGCCCGGCAGAGCGAGGGGCTCGACGAACAGCCCGCCCGCGATCAGTCGGCGGCTCGGGGTCGCCGCCCGATCGTCGGGAACGCTCTGCTGAACCGCCCCCTCGATCGTCGCCGGGGGCTTGACGGCGTCGGCCTCGCGGCGGCCGCGGGCCACGCGGCGCAGGGCTTCGCCCTGAGCGGCGACCGTCGCCCGGTCGGCGGCCAGCTTTTCGGCGGCCACCGCCTCGGGGGCGACCACGGGGTTGGCCCGCCGGCCGCTTGGGCGGGGCGCCGGGGGCGGTGATGCCTCGGGCGCCGGGCTTGCGGGGCGGTCCGATCGACGAGCGTCGCTCTGAGGCCGGGTCGCGCCGGGGTACCGCTTCGCACCACGCGGCCGCAGCCACGTCTGCTCGATCTCGGGGTGGAGACCGGGCGACGTGGCTGCGGTGGAGTCGAGGTCACTCGTGGGAGCGCGATGCGCTCCCCGAATCGTCTCGTCGGGGGTGGGCTCGGTCACGGCCTAGGCGGGAGCGATGCCGGGGGTCGTGCGGGGCGGGCGCTTACGAAGCGAGGGCTTGGACTCCGGCTCGGAGTCGACGCCGCCATCAACGGCTCCGGCATCGACCGGGATGCGCGACGGGATCTGGATCGCCGGCAGGTTCGAGGACGGACGCTTCGAGCTCGAGAGCCACTCGGGGCGCTCCGGGAGCTTCTTGACGTCTTTGAAGATGTCGGCGAGCTCGTCGTGGTCGAGCGTCTCTTTCTCGAGAAGCAGCGCAGCGAGGCGGTCGAGGATGTCGCGGTTGTCGTTGATGACGGCCCAGGCCTCGTCGTGCGCCTGCTCGAGCAGGAGTCGCACCTCGGTGTCGACCGTCTCGGCGATCTTCTCCGAGTAGTCGCGGTCACTACCGTCGCGGCCCATCATCATCTCGCCGGAGCCGTTGCCCAGCTTCACCGAGCCGACCTTCGCGCTCATGCCGTACTCGGTGACCATCTTGCGAGCCGTCGAGGTGGCCTTCTCGATGTCGTTCGACGCACCGGTGGTCGGGTCGTGGAAGACGATCTCTTCGGCGACGCGACCGCCCATGGCGTAGGCGAGCTGGTCGAGCAGCTCGTTGCGCGTGACGCTGTACTTGTCTTCGAGCGGGAGCACCATCGTGTAACCGAGGGCACGGCCGCGGGGAAGGATCGTGATCTTCGTCACCGGGTCGGTGTGGCGCATCGCGGCGGCTGCCAGAGCGTGACCACCCTCGTGGTACGCCGTGATGAGCTTCTCGCTGTCTTTCATGACGCGGCTCCGTCGCTGAGGGCCCGCCATGACTCGGTCGACGGCCTCGTCGAGGGCGCGGTTGTCGATCAGCTGCGCGTTGCTGCGAGCCGTGAGCAGCGCGGCCTCGTTCAGCACGTTCGCGAGATCGGCACCGGTGAAGCCCGGCGTCTTGCGAGCGAGCACCTCGAGGTTGACGCTGGCCGAGAGCGGCTTGCCCTTGCCGTGCACCTCGAGGATCTGCTTGCGGCCCTGGAGTCCGGGTGCGTCGACACCGATCTGACGGTCGAAGCGGCCCGGGCGGAGGAGCGCGGGGTCGAGCACGTCGGGGCGGTTCGTCGCGGCGATCAGGATCACGTTGGTCTTGACGTCGAAGCCGTCCATCTCGACCAGGAGCTGGTTGAGGGTCTGCTCGCGCTCGTCGTTACCGCCGCCGATGCCGGCGCCGCGGTGGCGACCGACGGCGTCGATCTCGTCGATGAAAATGATGGCCGGGCTGTTCTGCTTCGCCTGCTCGAACAGGTCGCGGACGCGGCTGGCGCCGACACCGACGAACATCTCGACGAAGTCCGAACCGGAGATCGAGAAGAACGGCACGCCGGCCTCGCCTGCGACAGCGCGAGCGAGAAGGGTCTTGCCGGTGCCGGGAGGGCCGTAGAGCAGGACGCCCTTCGGGATCCGCGCACCAACGGCCTGGAACTTCGCGGGCTCCTTGAGGAAGTCTTTAATCTCTTCGAGCTCCTCGATCGCCTCGTCGGCGCCCGCCACGTCACCGAAGGTGACCTGCGGGGTCTCCTTGTTGTTGAGCTTCGCGCGCGACTTGCCGAACTGCATGACCTTGCTTCCGCCGCCCTGCATGCTCGACAGGAGGAACCAGAAGATCACGCCGATCAGCAGGAACGGCAGGAGGATGCCGAGCAGAGAAAGGAGCGGGTTCGACTGGGAGACGACGTCGTCGTAGCCCTTGTTGTCGCTCGAGCCGGAGTACTTGGCGTCGGAGACGGCCTGGACCACTTCGGAACCGCGATCGGTCGCGTAGTAGAACTGCGCCGTCGACTTGTCGTTGAGCGTCAGGTCGACGCGTTGCTCGTTGCTGTAGATCTGGGCCGAGGCGACCTTGCCACCGGACAGGTCGGCGAGACCCTCCTGGGTGGTGATCTTGGTGGTGCCGCCGGCGTTGATGACGCTCCAGCCGATGCCGATGCCAACCAGGGCGATGATGACATACAGCCAGGGGCCGCGAAGTAAGCGCTTGAAGTCCATAGAGATCCGGGGGGCGCCCGACACCTTTCTGCAGGAAAGAACGTGAGTTGTAGGCTACCTCGCCGTTCCTTGCCATCGGATGGGTGTTCGCCGTAGGCCTAATGCGCGGCGCCAGGGAGCGGTCCGCGCATCGCGGGTCGCAGCAGCGGACGACCGAGGCTCGCACGAGGTCCGCTGCCGCGACCCGCGTCGCGCCAGAAAGAATCAGCTGTAGACGTGCGGGGCGAGGATGCCGATCGCCCGAAGGTTCCGGTACCGCTCGTCGAAGTCGAGGCCGTAGCCGACCACGAACTCGTTCGGAATCTCGAAGCCCGCGTACTTCACGTCGACCTCGACCTTGGCCGCTTCCGGCTTGCGCAGAAGCGCGAAGATCTCGACGCTCGCCGCCCCGCGACCGCGGAGGTTGGCGAGCAGCCACGACAGCGTGAGCCCGGAGTCGATGATGTCTTCGACGATGATGACGTCGCGCCCGTGCAGGTCGGCGTCGAGGTCTTTCAGGATGCGCACCACGCCCGACGACTTCGTGCCCGACCCGTACGACGAGACGGCCATCCAGTCCATCGTCGCCGGGATGCGCAGTTCGCGAGCGAAGTCGGCCATGACCATGACCGCGCCCTTCAGCACGCCGACGAGCAGCGGGTCGCGCCCCTGGTAGTCGTGCTCGACCTGGCGCGCCACCTCGGCGATCTTCGCGAGGATCTGCTCCTCCGTGTAGAGGATCGAGGTGAGGTCGCCCTCGATGTCGCTGGTCTCCATGAGGAACGGTGCTTTCGTGTCAGGGGTGGTTCTGGCGGTCCGCGGCGGCCTCGAAATGCAGGACTCCACCGCTCCTCACCACTGTAATGCCCGGCAGCGAGACGGGACCCTGGCCGTGCCAGTCGGTGACCAGGCGTGCCACCTCGAGGGTCTGGGCCCGACTCAGGGTCACGTCGAACTCGCTCGAGACGGCGAGCCGGATCAGTCGCTGCCGCAGCGCCGCCGGGTTCGCCCGCAGCCCCGAGACGCTCAGCGAGATACCCGCCTCGGCATGGTCGGCCAGATCTTCCGCCTGCTCCTCGGCCATGTGGTCGAGGGCCGCACTGTCTTCGCGGAGCTGATCGGCCGTCCGGGCGAGGGCCTCGGCGACACCCGGCCCCAGCTCCCGCTCCAGCAGCGGCAGCACGGTGGTGCGAATGCGCACGCGAGAGAACGCAGGATCCGAGTTGTGCGGGTCGATCCACGGGGTCAGCCCCGAATCCGCGCAGAAGGCCTCGGTCGACTCGCGTCGCAGACCGAGCAGCGGGCGCGCATACAGTCCGGCGCGAGGCTCCATGCCCTGGAGACTCAAAGGCCCCGATCCCCGAGCCAGCCCGAGCAGTACCGTCTCGGCCTGATCGTCGAGCGTGTGGCCGAGCAGCACTGCACGCGAACCCGTCTCCCGCGCGACCTCGGCGAGCGCCGCGTACCGCGCCGTGCGCGCCGCGGCCTCGGGCCCACCCTCGGTACCGACGACCACGCGCCGCACGATCACGGGTGACAGCCCGAGCGCTTCCGCCTGGGCTGCGGCCGCGGCGGCCACCTCGGCGGAACCGGGCTGGAGGCCGTGGTCGATCACGACCGCACCCGCGCGCAGACCTCCGTCGAGGGTCGAAAGGCCGCCGCCCGCGCCGCGCTCCTTCGACGTGGAGCCGACGCGCGGCGCCTCGAACGCCGTAGCGGCCGCGAGGGCAAGCGAATCGGGGCCGCCGCTGAGAGCGACGAGCACATCGGCCGAGGCGCCGGTTGTTGCCGGCGCGGCCGACGGATCCTTCGCTTCGGATCTGGGGCCGGCGGCGATCTCGGCGAGCGCCTCACGGACGGCACGGCGGACATCGGCAATGGCGGGAGTCAGGCGAGGTCGGGACGGCACCTTGTAACGTTATTGCAGGCGTGCCATCGCCTTCCCCACTTATCTAGGAGTAGCCATGACCGCGTATGACGTCGTCGTCGAAATCCCCAAAGGATCCCGCAACAAGTACGAGGTAGACCACGAGACCGGTCGCGTCTACCTCGACCGCGTGCTCTTCACCGCGTTCGTCTACCCGACCGACTACGGCTACTTCGAGAACACGCTCGGCCTCGACGGCGACCCCGTCGACGCGCTCGTGCTGCTCGAGTACCCCGTGTTCCCGGGCGTCGGCGTCTCGGTGCGTCCCGTCGGCGTGTTCAACATGAGCGACGAGGCCGGCTCTGACGCGAAGGTGCTCGTCGTGCCCGCGAAAGATCCGCGCTGGGCGCACATCCAAGACATCGACGACGTGCCCGAGCAGACCCGCGCCGAGATCGCGCACTTCTTCGAGCGCTACAAAGACCTCGAGCCCAACAAGTGGGTCAAGGCCGACGGCTGGGGCGATGCCGCTGAGGCCGAGGCCATCGTCGAGGCCGGTTTCAAGAAGTACGAAGAAGAGGGCGCCGGCTCGGGTCACTAGACCCCTCAGATCGGCCTGAACCCGCACGTTCGGCGTAGACACCTGCCCTAGGGCTGGTGTTTATGCCGGGCGTGCGGGTTTTGTCATGCTGGGCGCGGCGAGGGGGGTGCGGCTCAGCCGACGGGGCGACCCACGTACGAGAGCTGGAAGTAGCGCACCGCCACGATCCGCACCTTCGCGCTGGGGTTCGGTGCCTCGAGCATCTGACCGCCGCCGATGTACATGGCGTCGTGGTACATGCCGTCGGTGCCGTTGTAGTAGAAGAGGATGTCGCCGGCCTTCATCGACCCGATCGACACGAGTCGGCCCTGACCGTTGAGGTAGTCGTACTGCCAGCGCACGGAGTGCCCGCCGATGTAGACGCCGGCGGCGTTGTACGAGCCCATCATCAGGCCGGAGCAGTCCCAGACGTCGGGGCCGGCGCCGCCCCACACGTACGTCTTACCGAGCTGGGCCTTGGCGAACGCCATCGCTGTCGTCACGGCCGCGGGCGTTCCGCTCGACGCCGGCGGGGTGGGCTTGGGTGCCGGGGCCGGTGCAGGGGCGGGCGCGGGCGCCGGTTTGCCCGACGCAGGCGCGGGCTTCTTCGTCGGCGTGGTGCTCCCGCCGGTGCTGCCCGACGACGAACCCGAGCCTGAAGAGCCAGAGCCCGAAGAGCCAGAGCCCGACCCAGACCCCGAACCAGAACCAGAACCAGAACCCGAGGATCCGGCGCCCGACACCGCCGACCCGCTGCCGCCCGCGCTCGACCCCGCTGAGCCCGATCCCGACCCCGACCCCGACCCCGACCCCGACCCCGTGCTACTGCCCGTGGCGGACCCGGCCGGGCTCGCATCCGCGATGGTGCCCGCGGCCTTGCCCGCGTAGTACTTCTTCTGAACGGCCGCGGTGGTGCCCTTGAGGAAGGCCACCTGCTCGATCAGCTGGTCTTGATTCTTCTCTTGCGTGGCGACAGCCGCAGCCGCCGTCGAGGCCAGGGAATTGGCCCGCTCGAGAGCTGCCGAAGCCGCGGCCTTCCGGTCGGCCAGAGCCTTCTCGGCGGCGCCGGCCTGATCGCTGAGCGACGCCGCGACGTTTTCGTCTTGTTTCGCCTGCTTGAGGAGGCCGCTCGTGCGCGAGGTGAGGCTGGTCATCGCGCCGAGCTGGTAAAGCAGGTCGCCGGCCCTGTCGGACTCGGTGAGCATGGTGACGGTGAGCTGGCCACCGCCCGCGTGCGAGAGCTCGGCGACGAGCTGCCCGACCTGCTGCTGCGACTTCGTCGCGGTGGAGGCAGCGGCCTTCTGCTGTTTTTTCAGCCCGGCCAGGGTCTGCGCGGCCTTCTGCTCGGCCAGCGAGGCGATCTGGTACCGCTCACCCGCTCCGAGAGCGCTGTCGTTCGCCGAGGACGATCGCTGCTGCAGCGTGGTGATGGCACCGTCGAGCTCAGCGACCGCTTTGGCAGCCTTAGCCTCGTGGCCCTTGGCGGCCTGCACCTCTGACCACGACGGGTACGGCGAAGCTTGTGCCGGAGTGGCCACTCCGAGGGCGGAGGAGGTGACGACGCCGGTGCAGACGGCGAGAACGAGGAGCACACCCAGTGTGCGACGCGGGGGCGTCACAGAGCGATCGATCTGGGTGTGCGGGGTCTCATTACAGAGTCACTCCTCGTGCGGCCATGAAGGGGACGGCGTCTTGCGCCACCGTGTTGACGCGGGTCTCGAAGTGGAGGTGGCATCCGGTCGACCAGCCGGTCGAACCGACCTGCGCGATGATCTGCCCGGCCGTCACGGTCTGACCGACCGAGACGTGGATGCCTCCGTCGACGATGTGGCCGTAGCCGGTGTTGATGCCGTCACCGTTGTCGAGCAGCACGAAGTTGCCGTAGCCGCCGTAGGGGCCCGCGTAGATGACCGTGCCGGCGTGGGCGGCGTAGATGTTCGACCCGCACGAGGCGCCGAGGTCGGTGCCGGCGTGCAGCTGGTAGATGCCGATCGCCGGGTCGAGGCGGTAGCCGAAGCCGCTGGTGATGTAGCCGCCGGCGGGGCGAGTCCAGCCCTGTGCGTTGGCGACGCCGGTGGCACCGCTGGCCTTGGCTGCCGCGGCCGCGGTCCTCGCCTGAGCCGCAGCGATCTTCGCCTTGCGGATCTTCTCACCCTTGTTGTACTTAGTCTGCGTGAGCACACGATCGGCCTTGATCGACGCAAGCTGCGCCTCGAGGCGAGAGGCGTTGGCCGATTGCTCGTCGACAGCCGCCTGCGCCTCTTCGGTGGCCGCCTGGGCCGTCTCGAGGGCGGCGTCGGCCTTCGCCTTGAGATCGCCGAGGGCTTTGGTCGCGACTGTCGCCTGATCGGTGAGGCCCTGCGCGGTGTTGCGGTCTTGGACGGCCTGCGAGTAGATGCCGTTGGCCTGCTCGGTGAGCTTGCTCATGGCCCCGAGCTTGTAGAGCAGGTTGCTGGCTTTGCCGGGGTTCGCGATGAGGTCGGACGAGATGTCGTTCGAGCCGGATCGCCCGAGCTGCGCCGCCAGCTGACCAGCTCGCGTCTCACTCGACTTCGCGACCCGATCGGCCGAGTCGGCCTTCGCCTGAAGCTTGGATCGGATGTCTTCCTGGTTGTCGTAGGCGAGCTGAGCCTTTTGCAGCTCGTCGCCCTTCTCGGCCTGGACGGCCTGCTTGGCCTTCACATCGGCGTCGAGCGAGACGAGAAGCGCCCGGATCGACTTCACCTCGCGGTTCTTCACCGCCTGGTTCTGCACGGCCACCTGCACGTCGTGCCACGAGGGGTACTTCGTCGCCGCACTCGCCTCGAGGGGAGTGCCCAGCACGGCACCGGCGGCGAGAAGGGCGCCCACCGCGAGCATGGCCACGGGGCCTCGCGCGCGCGATCGACTCCGACGCGGCCCTGTGGGGCGAGCGGTGCGAGAGGAGCGGAAGAAGAGAGTCATTGTTCCCGAATCGTCGTCACGGTGAGGTCGGAACCCGCGAGTCACACCGTCAACACGAGCAACAGTAGCAACGCAGGGTCTGCCGCCCAAGGGTCGAAACGACCCTCAGAGCGGCACAGCAACCGACCGGGCTCCCCGTCGGAAAGCCTCGATTACTGCATGAAGCTAATGCTGGCACGGGTTGCCGGGGGTGCACCCGGTCGGAGTGGCGCATCTGTGGACAAATCGGACGTCCCCCCAACTGGGGAGACGAGGGGCCCAGGATCCGACGGTGCGTCAGACCCGGATCCTCACGATTTTGCATTTCCGGTCTCGATCCGTATGCTTGTCCCTCGGTTGCTGGAATGCCTTCAAGCCTTCACGGCCCCATCGTTTAGTGGCCTAGGACACCGCCCTTTCACGGCGGCAGCACGGGTTCGAATCCCGTTGGGGTCACAAGGCAGTAGTATCGAAGACAACGCTGAAGCAAGTCGCAGCACCGCAACAAACACAGATTCATCAGCAACATCGTTTGGCCCTGTAGCGCAGTTGGTTAGCGCGCCGCCCTGTCACGGCGGAGGTCGCCGGTTCAAGTCCGGTCAGGGTCGCCAAGGCTGGGTAGCTCAGTTGGTAGAGCGTTCGACTGAAAATCGAAAGGTCCGCGGATCGATGCCGCGTCCAGCCACGTGCTAGTCATCACGACTCGCAGAAGCACAGAAAAGCCGCCCCCTGAGGGCGGTTTTTCGGTTAACCCCTGCCCCGCCCGCCAGTTTCCGGCAATGGCACCGCCTTTCGACGGTGTTTTCGCCGAAACGTGGTGCCACAAGCGCCGCAGGGCATTTATGCCTCAGGCATGTATACTTCAGATGCCGGTGTGAGGGTCGCTGAGCAGGCGGGAGGCTGGGTACGGCCGGCCTCCCGCCCCCGCCTACCTGCCGGCACCAACCGGCGCCGGCCAGCCCGGGTTGCCTCCCGAGTGCCGCCCACGCCCGCGGCGACGAGGCATTTGGCGGCACGCGGCAGCGCAGCACGCGGCACCGCAAGCGTCAGCGCAGCTCGTCCAAGACGGCCGCGAGCTGCTCCACTGCCCAGTCGAGCTCCTCGCCCGTCACCACCAGCGGCGGCGCGAGGCGAATCGTCGACCCGTGCGTGTCCTTGGCCAGGACGCCGCGACGCATGAGCCCTTCGCAGACCTCGCGCCCCGTGCCGATTGCGGGGTCGATGTCGATACCCGCCCAGAGCCCCGCCGTGCGAATGGCGACCACGCCGCGACCGAGGAGGCCGTCGAGCGACTCTCGCAGCCGCGCACCGAGCACCGACGCACGCTCCTGGAACTCCCCCGTCGACAGCATCGAGACGACCTCGCGGCCCACCGCAGCGGCCAACGGGTTGCCTCCGAACGTCGACCCGTGTTCGCCGGGCCGGATCACGCCGACCACCGCAGCGTCGCCGACGACGGCGCTGACCGGAACGATCCCGCCGCCGAGCGCCTTGCCGAGCAGGTACAGGTCGGGCACGACGCCGCTCAGGTCGGAGCTGACAGTGGTGCCGGTGCGGCCGAGCCCCGACTGGATCTCGTCGGCGATCATGAGCACGTTGCGAGCCGAGGTGAGCTCGCGCACCGCCGGCAGGTACTCTGCCGGCGGGATGACGACTCCGGCCTCGCCCTGGATCGGCTCCAGCAGCACGGCGACTGTGTCGTCGTCGATGGCTGCGGCGAGCGCGTCGACGTCGCCGTACGGCACCGAGACGAACCCGGGGGTGTACGGGCCAAAGTCGGCGCGGGCCTCCGGGTCGCCCGAGAAGCTGATGATCGTCGTCGTGCGGCCGTGGAAGTTGCCGTCCATCACGATGATCTTCGCGCGACCGTCTGCCACTCCCTTGACACGGTAGCCCCAGGCCCGCGCGATCTTGATCGCCGACTCGACGGCCTCGGCGCCGGTGTTCATCGGCAAGACCATCTCTTTGCCGAGAAGGGTGCCGAGCTCGGCGGCGAACGGCCCCAGCTGGTCGTTGTGGAACGCCCGGCTCGTGAGCGTCACCCGGTCGAGCTGCGCCCGGGCGGCCTCGATCAGCCGCGGGTTGCCGTGCCCGAAGTTGACGGCCGAATACGCCGCCAGGCAGTCGAGGTAGCGATTGCCCTCAATATCGGTCACCCAGGCGCCGTCACCCGAAGCGACCACGACGGGCAGCGGGTGATAGTTGTGGGCGAGCGTGCGCTCCTCGACCTCGATGGCGGCTGACGACGAGCCCGACGACGGGAGAGCAGAGGATCCGGCCGAAGCCGCTCCGGTTGACGTCGTCATCGCCGCAGCTCGAGCGTGCAGCACTTCACGCCGCCGCCGCCGAGCAGCAGCTCGGAGAGGTCGACGCCGATGGGGTTGTAGCCGCGCTCGCGCAGCTGCTTCTCGAAGCCCTTGGCGCGGGCGGCGATCACGACGTTGTAGCCGTCGCTGTACGAGTTAAGACCGAGGATTGCGGCGTCTTCTTCGCTGACGAGGATCGCGTCGGGGTAGCGCTCGCGCAGAATGGCCAGCGAGGGCTCGTCGAAGGCGCTCTCGAGGTAGGCGATGTTGTTGTGGCCGTCGACGGGCTCGGGGTCGAGCACGGCGATCGCCGTGTCGAGGTGGTAGAAGCTGGGGTTGATGAGTTTCAGCGTGATGACGGGCCGACCGAAGATGGCCGCCAGTTCTTCGTGCGACGTCGAGTCGCTGCGGAAGCCGGTGCCGGCGAGGATCACGTCGCCGACGAGGAGGAAGTCGCCCTCGCCCTCGTTGATCTGCTCGGGCGCTTTGACGTCGTAGCCGTTGGAGCCGAACCACTCCATGTAGGCGGGGCCCTCGGGCTGGCGCTCGGGGTAGGTGAAGCTGGCCCCGTAGGCCTTGCCGTCGAGCACGAAGCCGCCGTTGGCCGAGTAGACCATGTCGGGCAGGCCGTCGATCGGGTCGATCAGCTCGACGTCGAAGCCGAGGCCGACGTAGGTGTCGTAGAGCGTCTGCCACTGGGCGACGGCCTTCGAGGTGTCGGTGGGGTCTTCCGGGTGCATCCACGGGTTGATGCGGTAGCTCACGGTGAAGAAGTCCGGTCGGCACATCAGGATGGTTCGGTGGGACGCGACGCGCGTCGGGACGGTGGTCTGCTGGGAATCGGTGTCGATGCTCACGCTTGCCAGTGTCACACGTCAATCGCGCATGCTGGAAGCGTTACACGCAACTTTCCTGCAGGATCCCCCGGCTCGCGCAATAAAAGACCGGTACAGTCGCGACGTGGACAATCTCGACTTCAGCATCATCGACCTGCTCCGTCAGAACGCCCGCGCCGGCTACGGCGACATCGGCGCGGTGGTCGGTCTCAGTGCCTCAGCTGTCAAGCGGCGGGTGGATCGCATGGTCGGCGACGGGGTCATTCGCGGGTTCACCGTTCAGGTCGACCCGGCCGTCGACGGGTTGGCGACGGAGGCCTATGTCGAGTTGTTCTGCCGGGGAACGGTGTCTCCTGCAGAGTTGCAGCGGATCCTGAGCACTGTTCCCGAAGTCGTCGATGCTGGAACGGTGACGGGCAGCGCCGACGCGATCGTGCACATGCGGTCGCGCGACATTCCGTCACTGGAGGGCGCGCTCGAGCGGGTGCGGAACGCGCCGAACGTCGATCACACGCGAAGCGCCATCGTGCTGTCGAAACTGATCAACCGGCAGCCCGCCTAGTCGGCACTGCCTAGAAGCGCAGTCGCTCCAACGCCGGCACCGGATTGCCGAACCGGTGCGCAGTCAGCGAGATCGCCTGCTCCCGGAGGAACGGCAGCAGCTCGACCCGCCCCGCTTCGGTCACCTCGCCGGCGTAGATCGCGACATCGAGGCTGCCCTCGACCGCTCGCGCCAGCGCCGACGCGTCGCCCCCGATGAGGCGGATGCGGACTCCGCGGTACGTCGACGGGCCCGGGCCGTCGAGCCTCGACGACGGGTCTCGGGCCAGAAGTGCCGCTCGGTCGAGCGAGACGGTGTTCTGCATGCCGAGCTGGATCAGACCGGAGTCTTGGGTGGCCCGCTCGATCAGGGCGAGGTCGTCGTCGACGGGTTCGTCGGGTGCGCCCTGGAGGAGGCCCGCCGCGGCTCGCGCGAGCCAGAGCCCCTCGTTCTCGACGGTGATGTCGTCGACCCGCACCGGCGTCGAGTTGGATCGCAGCAGCTGCACGAGCGTCGACGGCAGGGGCTGGGCCGTGCTGATGGTGAGGGCCGAACCCGAGACCGCCGCGGCGATGACGACGCGGACGAGGTCGGCCATTCGAGCACCCGTCGACAGCCGCACGATGACCGGCACCGGCAGGTACCTCAGCACGTTGCGCTCGACGCCGAGGGCGGAGACGTCGCTCGGGACGGCGAAGCGCTCACGCCAGGCCCGGAGGTCGGAGGCCGCGGCGGAGCGAACGAAGTCGAACTCTTCGAACGAGAGCACCGAGCGGGTGGCCTCGATGATCTCGACTCCGACGCCCGGAACCCCGTCGAGGCTGATCGACGCGGCCGGCTCGCGTGCGACGCGCTTCCAGTCGGTGAGGGCGGCCACGTGGTTCGGGCCCCCGGCTTTCGCCCCGGTGCCGACCGACGAGCGCTTCCAGCCGCCGAAGGGCTGTCGGCGAACGACGGCCCCGGTCGTGCCGCGATTGACGTACAGGTTGCCGGCCTGCACGCGGCTCGACCAGATGGCGATCTCGTCGGGGTCGAGCGACTGCAGACCGGCGGTGAGGCCGTACTCGACCGCGTTCTGCCACTCGATGGCCTGCTCGAGCGTCTCGGCGCGCATGATGCCGATCACGGGGCCGAAGTACTCGGTGAGGTGGAACTCGCTGCCCGGCCGGACACCCTCGCGGATGCCGGGGCTCCAGAGCACGCCGGTCTCGTCGAGGGATTTCGGGGCAAGGATCCAGGACTCGCCTGCCGACAGCACGCCGAGGCCTCGTGCGAGCTTGCCCTCCGGCGGGTCGATCAGCGGGCCCATCCTCGTCGTCGCCACGTCGGGGTAGCCGACCCGGATGCTCTCGACGGCGTCGATCAGCTGACGCCGGAAGCGGGCGCTCTCGCCCACGGAGCCGACGAGGATCACCAGGGAGGCCGCGGAGCACTTCTGGCCCGCATGCCCGAAGGCGCTCGAGACGATGTCGGCCACGGCGAGGTCGAGGTCTGCCGTCGGCGTGACCACGATCGCGTTCTTTCCGCTGGTCTCGGCGTTGACCGGCAGATCGGCCCGCCAGGAGCGGAAGGTGGCGGCGGTCTCGAAAGAGCCGGTGAGGAGAACTCGGTCGACGGCGGGGTGGGCGATGAGATCGCGACCGAGGGCCTCCTCGTCGAGGTCGACGAGGGCGAGCAGAGAACGGGGCACGCCCGCCTTCCAGAGGATCTCGGCCACGACGGCCGCGGAGCGATGAGCCTGGGGTGCTGGCTTCAGGATCACCCCGCTGCCGGCCGCGAGGGCGGCGAGGATCCCGCCCACCGGAATCGAGACCGGGAAGTTCCAGGGCGGGGCGACCACGGTGACCCGCGGCGGGACGGCGATCGCGCCGTCGACGAGGTCGAGTTCGCGAGCCAGCTCGGCGTAGTAGTGGGCGAAGTCGATCGCCTCGGTGACTTCGGGGTCGCCCTCCGCCATCGTCTTGCCGGTCTCGCTCGCCATGACCTCGATCAACTCGGCACGGTGGGCCGCCAGGGCCATTCCGGCCAGGTCGAGCAACTCGGCGCGCGTCGACCCGTCTTCACGGCCCCACTTCACCCCGGCCTCAGCCACGCGCGCAATGACCTCTTCGAGGGCGCTGGCGTCGTCGATCCAGGATTCGTCTATCGTCTCGACTCCGAGCTCGGAGGTGCCGGCGCGACGGAGGAGGCGACGGGCCCAGGTGCGATTGGCCTCGAGCGAGGCGTCGGTGTCGCTGCTGTTCGAGAATCCGCCGGTCGTCAACGCCGCCGGAGCCGTCTCGGAAGCGAGACGCCGCGAGCGGTCTTGACGACGGTTCGGCCGGGGCACCCGGTCGTCGAGCGCCTCGAGCGAGGCGAGGAAGCGCGATTTCTCCCGGTCGAAGACCTCTGGGTCGGTTGCCAGGTCGAAGGCTCCCGAGAGGAAGTTGTCGGGTGACGCGCTTTCTTCGAGGCGCCGCACCAGGTAGCTGATGGCGGAGTCGAACTCGCGCGGGTGGACGACGGGCGTGTAGAGCAGGAGCTCCCCCACGTCGGCCCGGACGGCCGCGGCCTGAGCCGTCGTCATGCCGAGCAGCATCTCGAAGTCGACGCGGTTCGTCACCATGCGCGCTTTGGCGAGGTTCCAGGCGTAGGCGACGTCGAAGAGGTTGTGCCCCGCGACGCCGATCTTGACGACGGCCGCATTGTCGAACGTCAGCGCCCAGTTGAGCAGGCGCTTGTAGTTGGTGTCGGTCTCGACCTTTGACGACCAGGTCGCGAGCGGCCAGCCGTGCACCGCGGCGTCGACCCGCTCCATCGCGAGGTTCGCCCCCTTGACGATCCTGACTTTGATCGGGGCGCCGCCGCGCGAGACCCGACTGCGCGACCAGTCCGTCAGCAGCTGAAGAGAGGCGAGGGCATCGGGCAGGTAGGCCTGGAGCACGATACCGGCCTCGAGACCGAGCATCTCGGGGCTGTCGAGGATCCTGGTGAAGACATCGATGGTGAGATCGAGGTCGTGGTACTCCTCCATGTCGAGGTTGATGAACTTCGGAGTGGGTGAGGCCACGGCGAGCTCGTAGAGCGGACGAAGGCGATCGACGAGGCGGTCACTCGTCTCTTCGAACGCCCAGAGCGAGAGCTGGCTGGCGACGGCACTGACCTTGATCGACACGTAGTCGACGTCGTCGCGTTCGAGAAGATCGCGGGTGCCCTGGAGGCGGCGATCCGCCTCGGCCTCGCCGAGCACGGCCTCGCCGAGGAGGTTGAGGTTCAGCCGCGACCCGTCGGCCCGCAACTTCGTGAGCGCGGAGCCGAGCCTCGACGGTGTCGCGTCGACGATCAGGTGCTCGACCATCTTGCGGAGGGCCCGCCGGGCCAACGGCACGGTCGGCCACGCGGCGCCGGATGCGAGACCGCCACCCGCCGAGAACGCCGCGCGGAGGTGCCAGGGCAGGAACTTCGGGATCGAGTGGCTCAGCTCTTCGAGACTGCGGGCAGCCACGGTGAGGTCTTCGGGGCGGACAACTCGGTCGACGAAATCGAGGGTGAAATCGAGGCCCTCGCGATTGCGCAGCACGCCGGCGAGCCGAGCCGCCGACGGGTCGATCTTGACCTCGGACGACGCCTCGAGCCAGCGCCGAACGGTCTCGACGGTCTCGGAGGCGAGGTCAGTGGTGCGCACGTCGGACATGATTCGAGGATATGCCGCACCCCCGTCCCTACACTGGGCGAATGGCCGAGGGATTGACGGAAGACGACTGGGCCGTCTGGGACGCCTTCTACTCGATGCGCCGACGCCTCGATCGAGCCCTCGAAGTGCAGCTGCACGAAGAGAGCGGGGTCTCGGCTCCCGAATACGAGATGCTCGTCGGCCTGGGCCGCTCCCGTGACCGGCGGCTCCGAGTGCGCGACATCGCCGAGCAGATCGGCTGGGAGAAGAGTCGCGTCAGCCACCAGGTCACCCGGATGGAGAGGCGTGGGTTCGTCCGCCGAAGCGACTGCGATTCGGACGGCCGCGGCACCTGGGTGGAGCTGACCGCCGATGGCAGACGCGCGATGCTGGAGGCGAGCCGCGGCCACAACGAGGCGATCAAGCGCTACTTCGTCGACCTGCTGGGCGACGACGCCGACCGGTTGTCTGCGTTCTCGGAGCGGGTGCTCGGAGCTCTCCGGGCGGAGTCTGACCCCCGGCCATAGGCTCACGCCGCCCCGTGCCCCGAGCGCTGGCTCGAACTCAGTGGCCGCGGTGATCCTGGATCGTCATGCGCGGTCCGAACCTCGGCTTGCGGAATCCGCTCACCCCGATCAGTCGCATCACCCTCTCGCGATTGCCCCGCCACGGCTCGAGGAGCTCGAGCATACCGTCGTCGTCGACCGGCTTTCCGATCAGCGCCCAACCGACCAGGGCCGGGAGGTGATAGTCGCCGACACTCGGTGAATCGGGGTCGCCGTGAGCCCGCTGGCTCGTCTCGGCGGCGGTCCAGATGCCGACGCCGACGACGCTCCGCAGCCTTCGCTGCACCTCGTCGCCGCCTCGGCCGAGCGCGAGAGTGCGCTCGAGGCCCGGCGCGACCGCGCACACCCGCATGATCGTCGCCGATCGTTGCGGGCCTACGCCGGCACGGTGCCACTCCCAGCTCGGGATCGACTTGAAGGTCGAGGCGTCGGGCGGCACCATCAGCTCCGACAGGCCCGGCACGGTGGCGACCGGCCCCGGCGCAGCTTCGCCGAAGCGGCGGACGAGATAGCGCCAGGCACCCCAGGCCTCCCGGCTCGTCACCTTCTGCTCAAGGATCGCCGGAACGAGCATCTGCAGCACCTGATTGGTGCGAGTGAGTCGAAGGCCCGGGTTTCGTCGCCAGGCGTCGGCGAGGAACGAGTTGGCCGCGACGTCGAGCGACGACCAGTCGTCGCCGTGGCCGAGGAGATCGGGGACCGCGCCGATCACCCAGTCGGCACCCGCGCCCCAGGCAACCGCCTCGACGCTGGATGAGCGTGCCGTCAGCCGGAGCGTGGCGGCGCCCAGCGGGGTTCGGACACCGCGCCAGACCGAGCCGTCGACCACGCGGAAGGTCGGGTCGCCGGCGCCCCGAGAGAGTGAACGCACGGTCTGGCCGAGATGAACCGGATCGCGGGGCGCGTACACGGTGCGGACTTCGCGAACCGGCTCACCGCCCGGGGCGGACCCCGGAGCGGTAATTGTCGACATGGCAGAAGGTTAACCGCTGCCACCGACGCGCACGATCCGCCAGGAAAGCCGTTCGCGAAGCACGTCGGCCACGACGCGGCCGTCGCGCCGATCGGCTGCGGCGAGCAGAGCCTCGGCCAAGGCCGTCAGCTCGGCCCCGTCGCCGAAGGCGCGCAGGCTCGAGAACGAGAACGCCAACCGGACGCGAATTTCGAAGAGCAGGTCGAGCAACAGGGGGTTGCCCGTCCGGTGGGCGAAGAACGAGACCGCCTCGTCGACGAGGGCGAGATCGGCGCGCGACCACGCGTGCTCGCCCTGTTGCGCCGCGAGCTCGGTTACCCGGCCGAAGCACCGGTGGAGTTCGGCGAGATCGTCGTCGCCGAGACCGGGAACGACCGCCTCTGCGACCCACGCGTGTAGGGCGGCATACAGCTGCAGCGTTTCGAGCAGCGACGACCGCGTCGGAACAGCGACCCGCGTGAACCGGTTCGGGGCCATCTCGACCAGCCCTACCTCGGCGAGGCGCTCGAGGGCGGTGCGGATCGGCGTGCGCGAGACCCCGAGCCACTGGATCAGCTCATCGTCGTGCAGGCGCTCCCCGGCCACGAGGGTGCCGTTCAGGATCGCCACGAGAAGGCTCCGCCGCGCGCCGTCGCTGAGCAGTTCACGGGTACGTGCCGAGTGCGCAGCCCCGGGGACGGGGCTCACGCGGTCACTCCACAGAGCCGTCGACCCGTGGATTGCACGTGACGGATCGCCTCCCGGGCCGCCGCGGAGTCGCGCGCCTCGACCGCCTCGTCGAGCCGTTCGAAGACGCTCTCGAGCAGGAGCTTGTCCATGGAATCGCCCTGCAGTGACATCTGGAACCGGAGCGCGGCCCCGATCCGCACGACCAGAACGCGGAGGAGCTCGTTGTCGGAGTGCTCGCTGAAGAAGAACATCGCGCGGCGCATGTGTTCGACCGCCTCTTCGGCGCGGGAGCCGTCGTGCTCTCGACAGGCCCGGGCCGCTTCGGCCAGCAGCTCGCGGCACGCGAGAGCGCTCGTCTCGTCGAGGGTCTCGATGGTGAGGCGGGTCGCGAGCTCCCAGAAGGCGCACATCACCTGGAGGAGCTCGGGGATCCGGCCGGGCGCCGCGGGGCTCACCCGGGTGAAGCGGTTGGGTCGGCTCTCGATCAGGTTCATCTCGACGAGACGGTCGATGGCCAGACGGATCGGGGTGCGCGAGACTCCCAGCCACTCCTGCAGTTCGACGTCGCGAATTCGCTCACCCGGCTGGAGTGTTCCGTCGAGGATCGCCTGGAACAGACGGTCGAAGACCTCGTCTTTTCGGAGTCTCCGATGGAAATCGACTGTCGGGCGTGATGGTATCGGCATCGGGCTCCCTAACTGCTCGAATGGTGGAGAATACACATGTCACACACTACTGCAGGCGGGGAGAGCGGCATGGCTAGACTCCTGCAGTGGCAACCCCGAAGATCCTGTTGTTCTATGTGTTCACCCCCCTCCCCGACCCGGCGGCGATTCGGCTCTGGCAGCGCGATCTGTGCGAGCTCCTCGGGCTGACCGGGCGCATCGTCATCTCTCGGCAGGGCATCAACGGCACGGTGGGCGGCGATCTGCCGAACGTCAAGCGCTACCTCCGCAAGACGCGTGAGTACGCACCGTTCCGCGACGCCGACGTCAAGTGGAGCGAGGGTCAGGGCGACGACTTTCCTCGACTCAGCGTGAAGGTCCGTGACGAGATCGTCAGCTTCGGCGCTCCAGGCGAGCTCGAGGTCGACAGCGGCGGGGTGGTCGGAGGCGGGGTGCGGCTGAGCCCGGAGGAGCTGCACGCCCTCGTCGCCGAGAAAGACGTGACCTTCTTCGACGGACGCAACGAATTCGAGGCGAGGATCGGTCGATTCCGGGGTGCCGTCGTGCCCGACGTCCAGAACACGCGCGAGTTCGTGACCGAAATCGACTCGGGCCGCTACGACCATCTCAAAGACGAGCCGATCGTCACCTACTGCACCGGTGGCGTGCGCTGCGAAGTCCTTTCCTCGCTCCTGATCGATCGCGGGTTCCGCGAGGTGTATCAGCTCGACGGCGGCATCGTCCGCTACGGCGAGCGCTTCGGCGACGACGGCCTCTGGGAGGGCGCGCTCACCGTGTTCGACGGACGGGAGAAGGTCGAGTTCAGCGACCACGCGAAGGTCCTCGGATCCTGCGTCCTCTGTGGCACCCCCTCCTCGCACCTCCAGAACTGCTCCGACCCGTCGTGCCGGGTGCGGCTCGTCGTTTGCGACGAGCACTTGCCTGAGGCTCCGCTGTGCGAGGTTCACGCACCCCGGGCGTAGCGTCCGAGCCATGACTGCCACCGCTGAAGAACTCCAGACCGTCTCCGATGTGCTCGACAAGGCGCGCATCGGCTTGCTCACCACCGTCGACGCCGAGAAGCACCTCGTCAGCCGCCCGCTGGCCCTGATCGACCGTCCGTTCGACGGCGACGTCTGGTTCTTCGTCGCGAAAGACAGCCACAAGGTGCACGACATCGAGACCACCCCCGAGGTGAACGTCGCCGTCGACACGTCGAAGGGCTGGCTGTCGATCTCGGGCACGGCGTCGCTGACACAGGACTCCGCGAAGATCGACGAGCTCTGGAACACCGGTGCCGAGGCCTGGTTCGATCAGGGCCGCGACGACCCGCAGGTCTCGCTGCTCCGTGTCGAGGCGTACACCATCGAGTCGTGGACGAGCACCGAGCCGAAGGCGATCACCCTCTTTAAGTACGCCAAGGCGGCCGCGACCGGCGGCCACCCCAAGAACGTCGGTGAGAACGAGACGATCTCGCTCTAGATGCGTTGCCCTCTGGTCGCCCTGAGGGCTAGCTGCAGGTCACGAGGTCGCCCGACGACGTGTAGTACTGCCCCGGGCCGACGAGTGAGCACTGCTGTGCCAGCTCGACCTCGTAGCGCACCCACGACAGGACGACCGAGCCGAACAGCAGCACGCTGAGGCTGGACACGATCACGCCGGCGATGCCGATGCCGCCCGTGAGCCCCACGGCTCGGGATTTGCGGATCGAGTGGACCCCGATGAAGAGCCCGACGATGCCGAAGAAGATCCCGACGGCGATCGAGGCGATTCCGGTCGACCGGCCGGGGTCGACCTCGACCGGCATCCAGTCGTACGCGGGAGTCTCGTAGAGCGGTTCGGCACCCTTCTCGCTCTCGAACTCGGCGAAGAGGTGCTCGCTCGACGGCGCCTCGCGCGAGGGCACCGACGAGTCAGGGGCTGGCGGTGCAGCCCAGTCGACGGGCGGCGCCACCGGCGGCGCGAACGGCAGCGGCTGGGGGGTCGCCTGCGCGACCGGCGAGAGCGCAGGATCCGTCGCGGCCGGCTCCAGCTGACCGGCGAACTCCGGCAGCACGGGCGGCGGGCCCGGGGCGCCGACGTGCTGCGCCTCGTCGCCGGGCGCACCGCGTCGGAAGCGCGTGAGGCGCGGATCGTTCTCTGCCGGAGGAGCCATTGCCTCGACCCTATTACGCCGGTGGGCCATGATGGAGCGAGTGCGGCCGGAACCCGGTGGCCGCGACGACCCACGGAGAGCAATGATGCGAATCGGAATCCTGACCAGTGGCGGCGACTGCCCCGGATTGAACGCGGTCATCCGTGGCGCAGTGCTCAAGGGGATCCAGATCCACGGGCAGGAGTTCGTGGGGTTCCGCGATGGCTGGCGGGGGGTCGTCGAGTCGGACATCGTGCCTCTCGGCCGCAAAGAGATCCAGGGCATCGCCAAGCAGGGCGGCACGATCCTCGGCACGAGCCGCACGAATCCCTTCGAGGGCAACGGTGGGGTCGAGCGGATCACCGAGAACCTCGAGCGGCGGGGCATCGACGCCCTGATCGCCATCGGCGGCGAGGGCACTCTCGCGGCAGCCAAAAGACTGACCGACGCGGGTCTGAAGATCGTCGGCGTTCCCAAGACGGTCGACAACGATCTGGGCGCCACCGACTACACGTTCGGCTTCGACACGGCCGTCCAGATCGCCGTCGACGCGATGGATCGCCTCCGGACGACCGGGGAGTCGCACAGCCGCTGCATGGTCGCCGAGGTCATGGGCCGTCACGTCGGCTGGATCGCCCTGCACTCGGGCATGGCCGCTGGCGCGCACGCGATCCTGATTCCGGAGCAGAAGACCAGCGTCGAGCAGCTCGCCGAGTGGGTCCGATCGGCGTACGACCGCGGACGGGCGCCGCTCGTCGTCGTCGCCGAGGGTTTCGTTCCCGACGAAGAAGACGACGCTCACTCCGAGCGCGGCCTCGATGCTTTCGGCCGTCCGCGGCTCGGTGGCATCGGCGAGCGCCTCGCCCCGCTGATCGAAGAGCTGACCGGCATCGAGACGCGAGCCACGACCCTGGGGCACATCCAGCGCGGCGGCACGCCCTCGGCGTACGACCGGGTTCTCGCGACACGCCTCGGAATGGCCGCCAGCGACTCGGTCGCCGAGGGGCGCTGGGGCCGTATGGTCGCCCTCCGCGGAACCGAGATCGAGCACGTCTCGTTCGAGGAGGCCCTCGGCACGCTCAAGGTGGTGCCGCAGAACCGGTACGACGAGGCCGCCATCCTCTTCGGCTAGGTCGGGGCTGCCGAGAGGCGGTGTGCCCGTCGTTATTCGACGCACCTGGCGTAGCGTCGGGGCATGACCCGCGCCGTAGTCGTCTCCGAGTCCGAACCAGCGACCCTCCGGGAGGTCGACGACAGCTTCCTCCGGGGCGGCGGCGAACCGGCCCCGGGTGAGGTCACGATCGACTTGTCGTGGTCGAGCCTCAACTACAAAGACGGGATGGCGCTCGGGGGTGACCGCGGGGTCGCCAGGATCCTTCCGCTCATTCCCGGTATCGACCTGGTCGGCACCGTCGCTGCGGGCGATGCAGCCGGGCGCTTCGTCGCGGGACAGCAGGTGGTCCTCACCGGAGCGGGAATCGGCGAGACGCGCCACGGAGGTTTCGCCGAGCGGGCAATAGTCGATGCCGCGTCGCTGGTCGAGCTGCCCGAGGCACTCACTCCTCGGCGTGCGGCGGCGATCGGCACGGCCGGTTTCACCGCGATGCTCAGCGTGCTGAAGCTCGAACGAGACGTCGAGCCTGACGCGGGCGACATCCTGGTGACCGGGGCGACGGGAGGTGTCGGCTCGATCGCGGTCGCCCTCCTGGCCCGCCTCGGCTACCGCGTGGTGGCGTGCACCGGTCGAGCCGAGCTGACGGACTACCTCCGGGGTCTCGGAGCGGCCTCGGTGATCCCGCGGGAGTCGCTTGGCGAGCCCGGAAAACCGCTGCAGCGCGCTCTGTATGCCGGGGCGGTGGACTGCGTCGGCAGCACGACCCTCGCGAACGTCCTCGCACAGACGAGATGGGGCGGAACGGTCACCGCCTGCGGCCTCGCTCAGGGCAGCGACCTACCGACCACCGTGCTCCCGTTCATCCTCCGAGCCGTCTCGCTGGTCGGCATCAACTCGGTGGAGGCTCCACTGTCGCTTCGCCGAACCGCATGGCAACGACTGGCCCGCGACCTCGACCCAGCCCTGCTCGACTCCGTGACGGAGGAGGCCTCGCTGGCCGAGGCCATCGATCTCGGACCCGAGATTCTCAGCGGACGCATTCGTGGCCGGACGGTTATCGACGTTCGTCGCTGACTCCGCCCGGAGTACGAGCGCGGTGGCTCGACAACCGGTCGCAATTATCCTAGAGTCTGAGATACTCGATACATTCAACTGCATGGAAGGTGAGGCATGCCCGCCCGCACCCGCTCCCGTGCAGCAGCAGTCAAGCCCGATTGACCGTTGGTCGTCCCCCGGCGACCACCGATTCGATGTACTAGGGAGCCCCGATGCCAGTCCCCCGCCCCACCCCGGAAAACCAGGAACCCCGCCGCCTCCTCCGCGACGTCGTCTACGACAAGATGTTCCTCGCCATCCTCGACGGCACCCTCGAACTCGGCGAACGCTTGAACGACGACGAGCTCGTCCGCTGGCTCGGCGTCTCCCGCACCCCCGTGCGCGAAGCCATCGCCAAACTGGCTGAACAGGGCCTCGTCGACATCGAGGCCAACCGCTACACCCGCGTCGTCGCCCCGAGCTTCGAGCAGTTCACCGACACGATCCGGACGGGCTACGACCTCTGGTCGATCGTGATGAAGCGCGGCGTGCCGAACCTCACCGACGCCGACCGCACCTTCGTCGTCAACGCCCTCGGCCAGCGCGCCAAAGACCTCGCCGCCCACAAGCGCGAAGACCTCGCGACGCTCGACGCCTTCAACCTTCGAGTCGTGACCGCGGCGAACAGCCCCATGCTCTCGCGCCTCTGGGCGGCGACCGGGCCGCTGACCGCGCTGTTGTTTCAGCGGGCAGGCGCGAAAGACATCTTCCCGTTCGAACCGGGCGCGACCTTCAGCAAAGAGCTCGCGAAGGCGATCAAGGCGAACGACGCCGACCGCGCCGCCGAGCTCGTCTCGAACCAGCCGGACAACTTCCACGAGTTCTACGAGGCCGTCCGCGAAAGCGGAATCTACCCCGCCTGACCGCGACCTCTACCCTCTCCCCCCGACAATCGGCCCGCCAGCCAGAAAGACACTCATGCCTGTTCCCGTACCCACTGCCGAGGCCCCCGCACCTCGCCGCCTCCTCCGCGACGTCGTCTTTGACAAGATGCTGGCCGCCATCGGCGACGGCACCCTCGAACTCGGCGAACGCCTCAACGACGACGAGCTCGTCCGCTGGCTCGGCGTCTCCCGCACCCCCGTGCGCGAAGCCATCGCCAAGCTCGCCGACTACGGTCTCGTCGACATCGAAGCCAACCGATACACGCGCATCATCTCGCCCACGATGGATGACTTCGCTGACACGACGACGACGGCCTTCGACGTCTGGGGCATCGTCGCCCGACGCGGCATCCCAGCACTGACCTCGGCCCAGGCCAAAGAGGTCAAGACGCTGCTCAGCACTGTCGAACGCGACAAGTCGGGTGCCCTCAAGCCCGATGCCCTGGTCAACTTCTCGCGGGCGATGTCTATCTTCGCGGCCGCCTCGAAGAGCCCCAGCCTCGAGCGCGTGCTCGAGACGGTGGGCGACCGCGCCACCCTGCTCTTCGGAATCGCCTCGCGCGACGTCGCCTTCAACATCTCCGGCGTGCTGATGAAGGCGCTCGGCAAGGCCGTTGACGACCGCGATGGCAAGGCCGGCGCCAAGGCGTTCCTCGACACCATCGACGGCATGGGCGACTACGTCTCCTCGGTAGCGGCCGCCGGCGTGTTCCCGGCAGCGACCTCGAGCCGCTGACCTCCACCGTCGACCCGGGCGTCGTCCTACAGCTGGACGACGTCCGGGTCACCCGAGCCGGGCGAGACCTGCTCGAGCACGTCGACCTGCGAGTCGGGGTCGGCGAGCACTGGGCTTTGATCGGCCCGAACGGGGCCGGCAAGACCACGCTCCTGACGCTGTGCGGCGCGCTCGGGCACCCGTCCGGCGGCACCGTCGCCGTCCTCGGGCGACAACTCGGCCGCGTCGAGCTCGCAGCCCTCCGTACGCGCATCGGCCATGTCGACCCGAGGCATCGCATGCTCGGAGACAACAGCGTCGGCGAAGTCATCCTGACCGGCCTGACGGGATCGAGCGATCCCGTGCCCCGATGGCAGGCCTCCGCGGCCGAGCGCCAGCACGCCGTCGATCTCGCGGCGTCGGTCGGGCTGGGCGCGAGGGTGGACGCCCGGTGGAGCACGCTGTCGCAGGGCGAGCGGGGTCGAGCCCTGATCGCCCGCGCGCTCGTGTCGGATCCTGCGCTCCTGCTCCTCGACGAGCCGGCGACCGGGCTCGACGTCGCGGCTCGCGAGCACCTTCTCGACACGGTCGACACCCTCCGCCATCGGCACCCGTCGATGGCATCGGTGACCGTCACCCACCACCTCGAAGACCTTCCGGCGTCGACCACGCACGCGATGCTACTGCGCGACGGACGGGTCTTCGCATCGGGAACGGCCGACGACGTGCTCACCAGCGAGCTCGTGTCGGGTGCGTTCGACTTTCCGCTCTCGATCGAGCGCCGTGCCGGCCGCTGGGTCGCTCGACGCGCCTAACCTGCCCGGGCGACCCGGCTCAGCGGGGTGACGTGGCGGCGGCGGCAGCCTTCGCCGCACCCGGAAGAGCCTCGAGGATCCGGCCGATCGCCGCATCATCGTGCGCCGCTGTCAGGAACCACGCCTCGAACACCGACGGCGGGAGGTTCACGCCGGCATCGAGCATGGCGTGGAAGAACGGCGGGTACCGGAAGGCCTCCTGCGCCCGGACGTCGTCGTAGTTCTTCGGGGCCGAGTCGCTGAAGGCAAACGAGAACAGGTTGCCGGCGTGCTGCACCGTGTGGGCTACGCCCTCGCGCGAGAGCGCCGCGCTCGTCTCCCGCGAGACGATCTCGGCCGCGGCGTTCAACCGCTCGTAGACGGAGGCGTCGGCGAGCCGCAGCGTCGCGATGCCCGCGGCGACGGCCACCGGGTTGCCGCTGAGAGTTCCGGCCTGGTACACCGGCCCGAGGGGGGCCAAGAAGTCCATGACCTCGGCGCGACCGCCGAGAGCCGCGAGAGGCATGCCGCCTCCGATCACCTTGCCGAACGTGATGAGGTCGGGCTCCCAGCCGGCGCCGTCGGGCACGACCTGCGAGGCCTCGAGGCCCCACCAGCCGGCGGGCCCGACCCGGAACCCGGTGAGGACCTCGTCGACGATGAGCAGTGCGCCGTTTCGACGCGTGATCTCAGACAGAGCCCGGTTGAAGCCGCGCTCGGGTGCGAGAACGCCCATGTTGGCCGCGGCGGACTCGACGATCACGGCGGCGATGCGCTCGGAGTGCTCGTCGAACACCTGACGGACGGCGTCGAGGTCGTTGTAGGGCAGCACGAGGGTCTGCGCCGCGGTCGCCTCGGTGATTCCCGCTGACCCGGGCAGGGCGAGAGTGGCAACACCGGAGCCCGCCTCGGCCAGCAGCGAGTCGGAGTGCCCGTGATAATGCCCGGCGAACTTCACGAGCAGGTCGCGGCCGGTGTAGCCGCGAGCCAGGCGGATGGCGGTCATCGTCGCCTCGGTGCCGGTCGACACCATGCGGATCTTGCCGATGGGGCGCTGGTCGCCGTGGCTCACCCGCTCGCGGACGATCTCGGCGAGCTCGGTCTCACCCGGCGTCGAAGCGCCGAAGCTGAGCCCGCGCGCGGCGGCCTCCTGCACGGCCTGGACAACCGCGGGATGAGCGTGACCGAGGATGGCGGGGCCCCACGACGCGACCAGGTCGACGTACTTCGTGCCCTCGGTGTCGGTCACGTAGGCACCCTCGGCGCCCACGAGGAACCGCGGGGTGCCTCCGACCGACCCGTAGGCCCGGACGGGTGAGTTGACCCCGCCGGGAATCGACGCACGAGCCCGGGCGAACGATCGCTCGTTGGTGTTCTGCTGGCTCATCGGAGGTTCCTGCTCGCATCGCTTCGGCCGGTGAGGCGCTCGGCGAGGTCGACCGCCCAGTAGGTGAGGATCGCGTCGGCCCCGGCCCGCTTGATGCCGAGGACGCTCTCGTAGCTGGCTGCGTCGAGGTCGATCCAGCCGTTCGCGGCGGCGGCCTGGATCATCGAGTACTCGCCCGAGATCTGGTACGCCCAGACCGGGACGTCGCTGGTCGCGGCGACGTCTGCCAGCACATCGAGGTAGCTCATCGCGGGCTTCACCATGACGATGTCGGCGCCCTCGTCGAGGTCGAGGGCGACCTCGCGGAGGCCCTCGCGGCGGTTGCCGTTGTCCATCTGATAGGTGCGTCGGTCGCCGACGAGCGACGACTGGACAGCCTCGCGGAACGGGCCGTAGAACGCGCTGGCGTACTTCGCCGCGTAGGCGAGTACCGCCGTGTTGCCGAAGCCATGTGCGTCGAGCGCATCGCGGATCGCCGCGACCTGGCCGTCCATCATCCCGCTCGGGGCGACCAGCTCGGATCCTGACTCCGCCTGCACCACAGCCATCTCGCGGTACCGCTCGAGGGTTGCGTCGTTGTCGACGTAGCCGTGGGCGTCGAGCACTCCGCAGTGGCCGTGGTCGGTGAACTCGTCGAGGCACAGGTCGGTCTGGACGACGAGCGAGTCGCCCACCTCGGCCGCGGCGATTCGGGTGGCCACATTCAGGATCCCGTCGGAGTCGGTGGCACCCGAGCCCTGGGCGTCTTTCTTCTCGTCGAGAGGCACCCCGAACAGCATGACGCCGCCGATGCCCGCCTCAGCGGCTCGCTGCAGGGCCGGCTTGAGCGTGTCGAGCGAATGGTGCGCGACGCCCGGCATGGAGGCGATCGGCGCGTCTTCGGTGATGCCCTCGCGGACGAACATCGGCAGGATCAGGTCGGCGGGGTGCAGGCGGGTCTCGGCGACCAGGCGGCGAAGGGCGGGGGTGGCCCGGAGGCGGCGGCCTCGGACCAGTGGGAACTGCGACATCAGATGCTTTCGGAATTCGGCGACCCGGGGGTCACCTGATCGGTGTGCTCGGGCCAGCCGGCCAGAGCGTTGTCGACGACGGCCTCGACGAGCGCCGGTGCGGAGCGGGTCTCGGCGATGACGTGGACGGGGAGCCCGGCGGCGCGCGCATCGAATGCGGTGCGCGGGCCGATGCACGCGACGAGCACGTCGCGCGGGAGGGGGGCGAGCTGCTCGGCGATCTGGCGGGCGACGCTGCCCGACGTCACGAGGATGACCCGGATGGAACCGTCGGCGACCTCGGCCTTGACGCTCGCGTCGATCGAGACCCCGACCGTGCGGTAGGCGGCGACGAACTCTGCGTCGAGGCCCCGCGCGGCGAGACCTTCGACGAGACGGGGCTCGGCGATCTCGGACTGCGGCACCAGCACCCGGCCGACGATCTGGTCGGTCGGCCACTCCTTGACGAGCCCCCGCGCGGAGTTGTCGTTCTCGGGCACGAAGTCGACCCGGATCCCGGCCAGCGTCAGCGCGGCCGCCGTGGTCTCGCCGACCGCCGCCACCTTGGTCGTGGGCGCCGGGCGGATGCTGTTGCCGATCAGGACGTCGACCGTCGTGGCGCTCGTCACCACCAGCCAGTCGTATTCGCCGGCCTCCAGCCGGAGCAGCGCGATCATGAGTTCGTGCTGGTCGGCTGTCGGGGCGAAGTTGATGAGTGGTGCGATCACGGGACTCGCGCCGTACGAGCGCAGGATGGCCGAGACGTTGTCACCCCACTTGCCTCCGCGGGGCACCAGCACCCGGACGCCGCGAAGCGGCTTGTCGCTGGCGCGGGTGTCGGTCATGCCGAGCCGCCCTGGTCGGTGACGCTTCCGCGCGGCACGAGGTCGGCGGCGCCGTTCTCGAGCAGTTCGTCGACGACCCGCGACGAGACGTCGTGCACCTCGGCGAGCTGCGCCGCGAGGGTGCCTGGCTCGAGCGTGACTCCGTGCGAAGCAGTGAGACGCTCCGTGCCGTCGGGCCGATAGACGCTCGCGCTCAGCAGCAGGAGGCCCGCGTCGATCACGGCCGAAGCGCCGATCGGCGCCGCGCACCCCGCTTCGAGGCCGGCGAGCACTTCGCGTTCGGCGGTGACGATCAGACGCGTCTCGCGGTGGTCGATGGCGCGGAGCCCGGCGGCGAGATCGGCGGCCTTCTCGCCCTCGCGGACTTCGAGCGCCAGCGCGCCCTGGCCCGGCGCGCTCGGCCAGAAGCCGAGAGGCATCAGTTCGGTGGCGACGTCGAGCCGCCCCAGGCGCGAGAGACCGGCGGCCGACAGGAGCACGGCGTCGAGGTCGTCGCCGACTCGGGAGAGCCGCGAGTCGACGTTGCCGCGGATGTCGACAACATCGAGATCGGAGCGCCGGGAGCGGATCTGGGCGACTCGGCGTGGCGACCCGGTGCCGACGCGGGCGCCGGCAGGGAGGGCGTCGAAGGTGAGCCCATCGCGCGCGCAGAGGGCGTCTCGCGCATCCACGCGTTTTGGGATGGCGCCGAGAGTCAGCCCCGGGTACAGCGCGGTGGGAAGGTCTTTCAGCGAGTGCACGAGCAGGTCGCACTCGTCGGCGAGGAGCGCCTCTCGAAGGGCGCTGGCGAACACGCCGGTGCCGCCAAGGGTCGCCAGGGAGGCCTTCGAGGTGTCGCCCTCGCTCGTGACGGTGACCAGTTCGACATCGCGGCCCGTGACCTGGGCCAGTCGGTCTTTGATCAGGGTCGACTGAGCGAGGGCCAGTGCCGACCCTCTCGTGCCGATTCGGAGTGCTGTCACGGCTGCCCTACGGAACCAGGCCGGAGACGGCCGGCTTGAAACCGAGGCGGACGTTCTCGCAGCAGCCGGGACGGCAGACGTCGTACCAGGGGCCGAGGTCGGTGAGGTGCGGGCGGTCGGCGGCGGGCACACCGTCACGACGCTCGAGGACGAGGTCGACGAGACCGGTGACGTAGTTCGGGTCGATGCCGGGGGTCGGCGTTCGAACGGCCCAGAAGCCCTCTTCTTCGCACGACTCGAGCGCCTCGTTGTCGAGATCCCACATGACCTCCATGTGGTCACTCACGAACCCGAGGGGCACGATGACGACGGCCTTCGTCGGGCCGCCGTTCAGGGCGTGGATCGCGTCGTTGATGTCGGGCTCGAGCCACGGCATGGAGGGCGGGCCGGAGCGCGACTGGAAGACGAGCTGCCACGGGACAGTCGTGTCTGACGGAAGCTCGAGAGCGGCCTCGGCTGCTGCCATGACCACTTCGGCGACGGCCCGGTGCTGAGCGGCGTACGCGCCGTCGCCGTCGAATCCGCGCGCCTCGGGGCCGGATCTCGCAGCGTCGGTGGAGGGAATCGAGTGGGTTGAGAACAGCACCTGGATCTCGGTGCCGAGGTCGATCCCCTCGATCTCGGTCTGCGCCTTTACCAGGGCATCGCGGACGCCGTCGATGAAGGGCTGCACGAACCCGGGGTGGTCGAAGAACTGACGGACCTTGTCGATCTGCACGCGGTCGCGCAGGTCGGTGTCGTCGAGCGCCATCGCGAAGTCTTCGCGGTACTGCCGGCACGACGAATACGAGCTGTACGCGCTGGTTGCCACAGCGATCAGCTTCGTGAAGCCGCGATCCGCCGCCTCACGAACCGCGTCGGCCATGTAGGGATCCCAGTTGCGGTTTCCCCAGATCACGGGAAGGTCGATCTCGCGACGGGCGAGCTCGGCCTCGAGGGCCGCCTTCAACTCACGGTTGTGCTCGTTGATCGGGCTGACCCCGCCGAAGTGCCGGTAGTGGTGGGCGACCTCCTCGAGGCGCTCCTCCGGGATTCCGCGACCTCGGGTGACGTTGCGGAGAAAGGGGATGACGTCGTCCTGCCCCTCCGGTCCGCCGAAGCCGGCCAGGAGGATGGCGTCGTAGTCGGTGCCCTCGGTGACCCACTCGGGGCCGCTCTCGGCAGCCTTCGTGGCCGACGGGACCAACCCGCCGGGCGTCCCGATCTCGTTGTTCGTTATGTTGCTCAACTCAGGACCTCTGCGATAGCGGTGGTGGGGATTCGACGCCCCGTATAGAAGGGAACCTCTTCGCGCACGTGCATGCGCGCCTCGGTGTAGCGGAGATCGCGCATGAGGTCGACGAGCTGAACCAGCTCGGGGGCCTCGAGCGCGAGGATCCACTCGTAGTCGCCCAGGCTGAAGCTGGCGACGGTGTTGGTCAGGACAGCGCGGTGGGCGCCGCCCTTCATGCCATGGTCGCGGAGCATCTGGTTGCGCTCCGCATCGGGCAGCAGGTACCACTCGTAGCTGCGGACGAAGGGGTAGACAGTGAGCCAGGTCTCGGGCTCTTTGCCGCGCATGAAGGCGGGACTGTGGTCTTTCGCGAACTCGGCCTCGCGGTGCATTCCGAGGGCGTTCCACGTCGGCAGCAAATTCTTCAGGAGGTTCGTGCGCACCAGCTCGCGGTAACCGGCCTGGATGTCTTCGGGCACCTCGCCGTGCAACCAGATCATGAGGTCGCTATCGGCCTTGACCGCGCTGACGTCGTAGAACCCTCGAACGACGACGCCCTTCGCGGCGAGACGCGAGACGGCCTCGTCGAGCTCGGCGGCGTCGTCGACGCCGGGCACGAGAGGCCGGGCGGGATCACGCTGGAGAACCGCCCACAGCGTATAGCCGAGACGCTCGGCGGGGGCTTCGGCGGGTGCGGGTGGGGTGGAGTGCTGCGTGCTCGCTGGCGCGTCGGCGCTGGAATTCATGCGTTTATCTTCCTCCGTTCGGCTGGGAGCCGCGAACCGCGACGCTCGCCGTCGAGTGACCGCGAAACCGGCCCGGAGAAGAGGTTAGCGACGCTTCAGCGCGATGAGCGCAATACCGCCCACGACCGCTGCGACGGTAGCCGCACCGGCGAGCCACGGCTTCGGGTCTTTGCCGAACGAGATTTTCGCCTCGTGTGCCTTGATGCCCAGCTGCTTGGGGATGTTGAGCTTCTCTTCGAGCTCGTTCAGTGTCGCCGCGAGGTCGGCACGGGTGCGGTCGATGCTGGCCCGGATCTCTTCGGTGCTGCTCATCAGGATCGTCCTCCCACGTCGGAGCGCGGAATTCGACCGACGCCCTTCACTGCCTTGATGTCGCTCTTGACGCTGTCGATCGTCTGCTTGGGCAGCGGCGGCAGGCCCTTCTTGATCTGCTTGTACGCCAAGAAGCCGAGGATCCCGGCGATCACCAGGAACAGCGCGGCGACCAGCAGCGCCGCCAGCCAGAGCGGCATCACCAGCGACAGCGCCGCGATGCCCGCGCCGATGAGGCAGAGGAGCATCAGGAACAGGAACAGCAGCGCGCCCACAGCGAGACCGGCTCCGATACCGAACACCTTCGCCTTGTCGATCAGCTCCCTCTTCAGGAGCGCGATCTCTCCCTTGACCAGGTCGGTGACCAGCGTCGGGATGTCGGAGAGCAGGCCGAGCAGGGAGCGGTTCTTCTTGGCGTGCTTGATGGTGTCGGCGCGTGTCGACTCGGTCATGTGCTCCCTCTCAGGAAGTGCGGTGCGTCATGGTGCGGTACTTCAGAAAATTGGTTCCGCCGGGGCGGACCGGCGTCAGCGGCGTGCGGCGGTACTGGTCGTCTTGGGCTTCGACTGGATGCCCAGGATCTTCTTGACGCCCCACACGACGAGGTGGAACAGACCGGTGACGACGCGGGGCAGGATCTGACCGGCCGCGTCTTCGACCTTGACGACCTGCTTCTGCACGCCACGGCTGTTCCAGAACTTCGAGGCGCCGCTGGCGATCTGCTCGTAGCGCTGGTGGCCCGCCCTCGAACCCAGAACGTACCCGGCGGCCGCTCCCGCGACGAAAATCAGCTTGCCTCGCATGAAGCCTCCAAAAGTCAGGACTGCACGGAGAACACCGGCGCAGTGCTTCTAGGCTAGTCCGACCCGGGGGCCGTTCGCCGCACGAGTTCGCAACAGGGCCGGAAGCCCTCCGCTACACCTCTGGCGACAGGATCTCGGCGACCTTGAGTCGTGCGTCGGCGACAACGCCCGCGAGACCGCGACCGGCGACGGCACCGCCGACGCGCACCACACCGGGAACCTCGCGCCCCGCCGATCCGGCCCCGCGGTAGGGGCCGTCCCATTCCACTCGCGCGAACCCCTCGACAGACGCCGGGTCGACCGACAGGCCGAGGATCCGCGACGCATCGTCGATCGCGAGCGACCGCAGTTCGTCGTCCGCCGTCGCTCTCCCCACCGCCGGCGCGCTGTAGCTGAGCCGGAGCACGTGGCGCCCCTCCGCCCGCTCGGCCACCCAGTCCCACTTGACGGTGGCGTGGGTGAGGGCTTTGGCGCGGATTCCGGGCGCCCCCGGTGCCACCAGCACGCCCGTGCCACGCGGAGCCGCATCGAGCGCGGGGTCTCTCACGACGAGGGTCGCGAGCGTGATGAGGCCGGTCTCGCTGGCCGAGCCGGTGGATCCTTGGCTGGTGCCGTCGTCGAGGGCGCCGTCGAGACGCGCTGCGTCGCGGCCGCCGAGTGCGACGACGACCGTGTCGGCAGCAAGCTGTTCACCGGTGTCGAGAGTCACCGAGTGGGCTTCGTAGGCCGTGACGCGAGCGCCGAGCCGGACCTCGACACCGTACATCTCGAGGTCGGCGGCGAGCTCGTCGACCAGTCGCACGATGCCGCCGCGGATCCCGCCGACGGCCGAGCCCGCGGGTGACGCGTCGCGGAGGGCCCGGACCGCGCGGGCCAGGGAGTTCTCGTGGAGGAGCGCCTGGCGGAGCCCCGGTGCGACCCGGTCGACGTCGAGGTCGTCGGGGTGCGCCGAGTGGACGCCCTGAACCACGGGCGTGACCAGCTTGTCGAGCACCGCGCGACCCATGCGGCGCCGCACGAGCGGGCCGAGCTTCTGCTCTTTCGCCCCCACCGGGCCGGGCAGAAGGGAGTCCATCTCAGCGCGCAGGGCGGCGCCGGTGCCGATCACGTCGATCACGTCTTTGGCCATCGGCGTGCCCGGAATGCCGAGCAGCCCGGTCTTCGGCAGCTCGAACGCCGTGCCGTCGGGCTGGATGACCCAGGCTCCGCGCAGGTCGGGGTTCACGATCTCGTTGCCCAGCCCGAGCTGCGTGGCGAGGGTCTGGATTGCGTCGGTCTTCGTGGCGAAGCTCTCGGCGCCCGAGTCGAGGTCGATGCCCGCCACCGAGTGCCGCTGCACCTCGCCGCCGAGGCGCGCGGAGGCTTCGAGCAGCGTGACGCGCCGACCGGCCTTGCCGAGGTCGCGTGCGATGACGAGCCCGGCGACTCCGCCGCCAACGACGACCGCCGTCGCGTGTTCGCCGACGTCGGGCCTGAAGGGGGAGCCGGCGGTCACAGCGTGTGGGCCAGCTCGACGATGCGGGTGAGCACGCTCGGGTCGGTGTCGGGGTTCACACCGTGGCCGAGGTTGAGCACGTGAGCCGGAGCCGATTTTCCGCGCTGGACGATGTCACGGACGTGCGCCTCGAGCACCGGCCACGGCGCCTGCAGCAGCGCCGGATCGATGTTGCCCTGCACGACCGTGTCGCCTCCGAGACGTCGGGATGCCTCGTCGAGGGGGATCCTCCAGTCGACCCCCACCGCGTCGGTGCCGACATCGCGCATGGCCGCCAGCACCTCGCCCGAGCCGACACCGAAGTGGATGCGCGGCACCTCGAGCCCGTCGATGTGCGACATCGCCCGAGCCGAATAGGGGGCGACGCGATCGACGTAGTCGCGAAGCGACAGCGATCCGACCCACGAGTCGAACAGCTGGCCGGCGCTCGCCCCCGCGAGGATCTGCGCCCGCAGGAACGCACCCGTTACGTCGGCCGCCCAGGTCAGCAGGGCGTCCCAGGTCTCGGGGTCGGAGTGCATGAGCGTGCGGGCACGGATGTGGTCTTTCGACGGGCCGCCCTCGACGAGATAGGCCGCCAGCGTGAACGGGGCACCGGCGAAACCGATCAGGGGGGTTTCGGCCAGCTCGGCCACCGTGCGGGCGACACCCTCGGCGATCGGAGCAAGAGCGTCAGGATCCAGCGGGCGCAGCTTGGCGACATCGCTCGCGCTCCGGATCGGCTCGTCGAGCACGGGACCGCGTCCGGGAACGATCTCGACGCCCACCCCCGCCAGCTTGATCGGCACCACGATGTCGCTGAAGAAGATGCCCGCGTCGACTTTGTGCCGTCGTACCGGCTGCAGGGTGATCTCGCTGGACAGCGCAGGATCCAGGCAGGCGTCGAGCATCTTCGTGCCGACGCGCAGCTCGCGATACTCGGGCAGAGACCGCCCCGCCTGTCGCATGAACCACACCGGCAGAGTGTCGGGTCGATCGCCGCGGAGGGCGCGCACCAGAGGCGATCCGGCGGTCAAGCCGGAGGCGAGCGGGTGCGAGTCGGGGAGCGTCGGGCTGGCGGTCGTGTTCACGTGCTGAATTGTCGCACTTCGCCCTGGAAACCCGGCCACGCCTTGTCAATCGTATGTAGAGTGTATTCTTCTTCATATCGCGCAAGGGAGTGGGAAGTGGACGACGAATTCAGCCGGGCCCTTCGGCAGGTCGAAGAGGGCCTCGCCGACATGGGAAGGGGCGACGCCCATGCGTACAAGGCCTGCTGGGCCGATACGACCGACTCGACGCTGTTCGGCGCCTGGGGAACGATGGAACGCGGCCGGGCCGACATCGATGCAACGCTCGACTGGGTCGCCTCGCGCTTCTCCGGCGGGCCGCTCGTTCCCCGTTATGACGTCATCGTCGAGACGGGAGACACGGCGTGGACCGTGGGTAGTGAACGCGGAGTCGTCTCGGTCGACGGTGCTCCGGCGACGGAGGTGACCATCCGGGTCACGCACATCTACAGAAAGACGAGCGAGGGCTGGCGGATCCTGCATCGCCACGGCGACCATCCGCCGACCCTCTCCCGGCCCCCTCGACTCGGGCGGAGCTCAGACTGATGCTCGTTCCTGTCGCCCTGGCTATCATCATGTTCGGGCTCGGGGTGACGCTGACGCCGTCCGACTTCGCGCGTGCCCTGCGTCGCCCGGGGCTGCTGATCGTCGCGCTCGCCTGCCAGCTCGTCGTGCTGCCCGCCTTCTGCTTCGGCCTGGTCGCGGCCCTGCAGCTGCCGCCCCTCTTCGCGGTCGGGCTGGTGATCCTGGCCGCCTCTCCCGGCGGCGCGACAGCGAACCTCTTCAGTCACCTCTTCGGCGGAGAAGTAGCGGTGAACATCAGCCTCACGGCGATCAACAGCGTCATCTCACTGCTCACGATTCCCGTGCTCGTCCACCTGGCGACCTCCCTCCACCTGCCGAACGGCGAGGGAGTCGGCCTCCAACCGGGCAAGGTCATCGAGATGGCCGCCACCGTGCTGCTTCCGGTCGCGCTCGGCATGCTCTTACGCCACTTCCGACCCGCGACGGCCGCGCGAGCCGAACGCCCTGTTCGGATCGCCTCGATGGTCGTCCTCGCGCTCCTGGTGATCACGGCGGTCGTCCCCGCCTGGCCGACGGTCGTGGCGAACCTGGGCGGGCTGGTCGCCGCGGCCGCCCTTCTCGGGGCGGGGAGTTTCACCATCGGATACCTCGCGCCCCGACTGGCCGGCATCGACGTGCGACGAGCGATCACCGCGGCGTTCGAGATCGGGATCCACAATGCCGGAGTCGCGATCTTCGTCGCCACCAGTGCCCTCGGCCTGCCCGAGGCGGCGGTTCCGGCGGCCGTCTACGTGCTCGTCATGAACGTGCTGGCTCTCGCCTTCGGGTTCGGATTGGCGCGACCCGCCCTTGCCCGGGCGCGAACGCCGAATGACCGCTAAAGGGCCTTGCGCATCACGACCATGCGCAGGTCGTCGCGAAGGGGTTTGCCGAACCGCGGGTCGCCGTAGGGGAACGGCACGAAAGATCCCGTGGCCGTGAAGCCGCGGCGGTCGTAGAACGCCAGGAGCTCGCTCCGCGGCTCCAGCACCGTGATCTCGAGGGCCGACGCCGCCCACTCCTCGCGGGCCACCCGCTCGGCCTCGGCCAGGATCTCCTTACCGAGCCCCGCACCCTGCCGCCCGGGCGAGACCGCGAACATGCCGAAGTAGGCGACGCCGTCGGGCTTCCGCACGAGGTTGCAGCAGGCGACGATCGCGTCAGCGGCCCCCTCTCCCGTCTCGTCCTGATCCACCCAGACCAGAACGAGGCCGTGGGGGTTGTCGAGGTCGGCGGTGAGCAGGTCGGCGTCGATTCGCTGCCCCTCGAGAAGGTGCGCCTCCGTCGTCCAGCCCTTACGACTCGCGTCGCCGCGATAGGCCGACGTGACGAGCGCCACCAGCGGATCGATGTCGTTCTTTGTGGCCTGTCGCGATAGAAGCACGCCCCCGAATCTACCGGCCGTCGGGGCACCGACTCTCTCGACGGCGAGTCCAGCCAATGCACAGCCGAGAAGCGAGAGTTACCATATCTGTCGTGCTCATCTGCCTGACGGCGTCTCATCAGAACGCCAGCTTCGACCTCCTCGAGAAGTTGAGCGTCGGCGCACCCACGGCAGCCACCACCCTCGTCGATTCCAGTGATTTCGTCTCGGGCGCCGTCGTGCTCGCGACGTGCAACCGTTTCGAGGCCTACCTCGACGTCGACGAGCCCCTGACCGCGGCGAGCACCCTGGCGGTCGAGGCCACCATCCAGGCCATGAGCGAGGCCTCGAGCGTCGAGCCTGACGACCTCCGCGACAGCATCACGGTGATCACCGGCGAAGGCGTCGTCGAGCACCTCTTCGCCGTGAGTTCCGGCCTCGAGTCGGTCGTCGTCGGCGAAGACGAGATCTCGGGCCAGGTGCGCCGCTCCCTCGAGCGTGCCCGCACCGACGGCACCACCTCGTCCGACCTCGAGCGTCTGTTCCAGAAGGCCTCGCACACGTCGCGCGGCATCAAGAACCTCACCAACGTGGGCGGTGCGAGTCGCTCGCTCGTGCGCCTCGCCCTCGAGCTGGCGTCGAGTCGAGTGACCGACTGGAGCCAGGCCCGGATCCTGCTCGTCGGCACCGGCCAGTACGCCGCGACGACCGTCGCCGCCCTCCGCGACCGCGGTGCCGAGCAGATCGGCGTGTACTCCGCCTCGGGCCGAGCGAGCTGGTTCGGCGCGAAGCACGACGTCGCACCGCACACCGACCTCGCCGAGGCCATCGCCTGGAGCGACGTTTTGATCACGTGCACGACGACGACCGAGCCGCTCGTGACTCCCGACGTCGTCGCCGCGGGCGCCCGACGCCTCGTGATCGACCTCGGCCTTCCCCGCAACGTCGACCCGCTCGTCTCGAAGGTCGTCGGCGTTGAGCTGCTCGACCTCGAGACCATCAGCATTCATGCCCCACTGAAAGAGCTGACCGCCGCCGACGATGCGCGCGCCCTTGTCTCGACGGCCGCCGCCGAATTCCAGGCGGTCGCGGCCGAGCAGTCGCTCTCACCGGCCGTCGTCGCTCTGCGCAAGCACGTCTTCGACATCCTCGACGCCGAGATCGAGCGGGCGAGGGGTCGCGGCGATTCGACCGAGCGCACGGAGCAGGCTCTCCGACACCTGGCCGGTGTGCTGCTCCACACGCCGTCGGTTCGAGCGCGCGAACTCGCGCGCGAGGGCCGCGGCGAAGACTTCCGCGACGGGCTCGAGGCTCTGTTCGGCCTCACCGACACTCGGGCCGCGACGGCTCCGACGCCTCTGCGCCCGGCATCCGCCCGCCGCGAAGAGGGTCACGCCGATGGCCGCGAGGCCACGGCGGGCTGAGCAGAACCCGCTCACCCGTGCCCGTCACCGTCTCTTCTCTCGAGACCGATCGCCTGCTCTTGCGTCCATTGACGCCGGCTGATCTCGACGATGTCTTCGCGTATCAGTCCGATCCCGAAGCTCTTCGGTACATGCTCTGGCCCGTTCGCTCTCGAAGCGAGGCCGCCGAGCACCTTGCGCGGCGGAGCACGATGACGCACCTCGAGCACGAGGGCGACTCTCTCGTTCTCGCGGTGACCACGAAGAGCGAGCCCGGCCGGGTGATGGGCGAGGTGAACGTGCGCCTGACCAGCGTCGATTCGCGGCAGAGCGAGGTCGGCTGGATCCTGAACCCTGCATTTCAGGGTCGCGGCTACGCCTTCGAGGCGGCCACGCGCATGATCGAGCTGTGCGTCGACGACCTCGGCAGCCACCGGGTTCACGCCGAGCTCGATCCGCTCAATGCCGGCTCGGTAGCGCTGTGCCGAAAGCTCGGGATGCGACAGGAAGCCCACCTCGTCGAAGACCTCTTCTACAAAGGACGCTGGTCAGACACCGGCATCTACGCGATCCTCGCGTCGGAGTGGCGACAACGCCACGACCTCCGCCCCCGCTAGGTAGAGCCTCCGCGGAACGAAACGGTTCAAGCGACTGCCATCGCCACAACGTAGTCGGCGACGTGAGCGGCGAAGTCGTCGGGGCGCCCGTCGATGAGCGACCGGACCATCGAGCACACCAGCTCGCGTCGGACAACCGGCGGGGCGGCGAACTCGATGCCGTGAACGGCCTGGGCCGACTCGGAGAACAGCACGGCGACGGGCACGGCGAGCTCCTCGAGGAGGTGAGGTGCCCAGGTGCCGAGAAGCGCGCGGCACAGCTCGAGGAACAGCTCGACATCGCAGGGAGTCGTGAGGCCGAAGAGCTCGACCGCACCGAAGCGGGTCTGCTCGCCGTCGATGAGGCCGATGGTGCCGGCCCCGCGCGGGCCGCAGGAGACAGCCGACACCAGCGCACGGGCGAGCCGGTGCAGGTGCACCTGCGACGCCTCTGGCGTGTAGATCAGGATCCCACCGGTCGCCATCCCCTGACGCGTGACGAACCCGAGGCGCCAGGCCGTCTCGATCACCTCGTGAGCATCCTCGACGCTGAGACCGTGCTCGTGGGCGAGCTGCTCGGCATGGACCCCGTCGCCCGGCAGAAAACGGCCGGTGGCGATGTCGACGAGGAAGTAGTCGAAAGGCTCGACGATCAGGGTCGGTCGGAGAGTCGTGGTGGTGTTCCCTGCGGGCATGGGCTGAGTCCTGATCTATGAAGTAAGAGGGGGGGTTGATCACTGCGGAATTGAATATTTCACAGTTATATTGCGCTGTCAAGGGGCCCGGGCGCAATTGATCGAGGCGCCTTCCGCGAGAGGATTGACGCATGGATCCGATCGTCGTCAGCGCACTCGCCCTCGTCCGTGATCGCCGACTCCTGATGGTGACGGCGCGAGGCCGCGACGTCCTGTACCTGCCCGGGGGCAAAGTCGAACCGGGCGAGAGCGGGGCCGACGCGCTGGTGCGAGAGGCGCGTGAGGAGGTCGCGCTCACGCTCGACCCCGCCGGTGTCCAGCCGCTTTTCACCGTCTCCGAACAGGCGCACGGTGAGCCCGACGGGCGGCTCGTCGAGATGACGCTCTACTCCGCCGAGACCGACGAGGAGCCCCGTCCGAGCAGCGAGATCGGTTCACTCGCCTGGGTCACGACGGCGGATGCCGATCGCTGCCCTCCCGCGGGTGTAGAGACGCTCCGGCGAATGTCATTCCTCGGAGTGATCGACTGACACCGGGTTGGTGGCAGGGTAGAACCATGCGTATCCCCACCTCCCTCTCCGTGCTGGCCGCCTCAGTCATCGTGGTCGCCGGTCTGGCTGGCTGCTCGTCGTCGAACGACGACCCCGCGAGCACCCCTACCGTGACCGATACCGTGACCGCGGCACCGGCGACCCCCGACGCCACGACGACGCCCTCCATCACGCCGTCGACGACGTCGAGCCCGTCGGCGACCTCCGGGTCGGGCAGCACCGCGGCTCCGGCCGTCACCACCTGTACCTCGTCGAACCTCTCCGCAGCGATCGTCAGCGGCTCGGGCGGCGCGGCCGGGAGCACGTACGTGAACCTCTCGCTCACGAACAAGGGCTCGAGCACCTGCACCCTGCAGGGGTGGCCCGGAGTCTCTCTGGTCGGGTCGGGCAACGGCACCCAGATCGGCAAGGCCGCGAAGCTCGACCGCAGCTCGGCGCACGCCACCGTGAGCCTCAAGGCAGGTGCATCCGCCCAGGCCCAGCTGCAGATCGTCCAGGCCGATAACTACGAGCGGTCGCAGTGCAAGCCCGCCAAGGGCGACGGGTTCCGCGTCTACCCGCCCGGCAGCAAATCCTCCATCTTCGCGACGTACGCCGCGGTGACCGGTTGCAAGTCGACGTCGGTGTCGCTCTTCACCGTGGGCGCATTGCACCAGTAACGGCAGGCTCGAACAGGCTCAACTGACACGCTCCAGCAGGTCGAGCCCGACGGTGCGGAACACGTCGAGCACCCCGAGACGCGTCTCGAGGTCGACGTCGTCGAACTCGACGGTGACGGCGTACGAGACGCCTCGGTGGCTCCCTCGCAGGGCACCGGCCTCACTGCGGACGCCGCGGTCGGCCCCAGTGATGTTGACGAGCTGGAGCCCATGGTCGCTTGCCCGGTGTGCGACCGGGTCGAGGCCGAATGCCGACGCCACCAGCGACAGGTCGCTGCCTGCCGCGAGCCATCCGAGCACGCGATTGCTGGCGCCGCGGTCGACGCAGCGACCGGCCACCAGATCGCCGAACAGTTGCTGGAGTTCGGCGGTCGAGCCGACGGACGACTGCGGGGCGTCGTCGGGGCCGCGGGTGGCACGCGTGTAGTCCAGTAGCGCGGTTCGACGCAGGCCGAGCGATTCGCCTCGGGCACGGATCGCGTCAAAGCCGACGAGTCGGATCAGCCCGTTGGTGGCCACGGGATCGCGCACGGCACCCACGAGTGTCGCCGCGTCGATCACCCCGAGGCTCGGCAGCAGCAGCGACGACCACAGCCCACCAACGCGTGGGTCGTCGATGCCTCCGCCGGCGTCTCGGCCCGCCTCGCGCGCCACTTGGTCGAGTGGTGCGATACGGCCCGCGCCGAACTGGGCCGCGACCTCCACGAGCAGCAGCAGCCTCCCGACTTCCGCCGTCGGCAGGGCTACGGTATCGTCGATTGCCAGGAGCGTCTCACCCGTGTCGAGGTCGGCTGCCGCCGCCGATACTCGCGCGTTCGCGAAAGCCAAGGATCCGAGTGCCCGAAAGCTGCGCTCGAACGGCGCCGAGCGGTCTTCGGCGCCGTTCAGCCGAGCGTGCGCCGACGAACCCGAGCGGTCGGTGCGGTGCCGCCCCGGATCAGCGTCGCGAGCGCGGCGACTCCGCTCCGCATCACCCTCCCCGGCCATGCTGCTTCTACCAGATCGTGACTCGCTGGTCGGCGGGCAGCCAGAGGGCGTCGGTTTCGGTGACGCCGAAGGCCTCGTAGAACTCGTCGATGTTGCGGACGATCTGGTTGCACCGGAATTCGTTGGGCGAGTGCGGGTCGATCGACATCAGTCGGATCGCCTCCTCGTCGCGGATCTTCATCTGCCAGGCCTGCGCCCAACTGAGGAAGAAGCGTTCGGCGCCCGAGAGCCCGTCGATCACCGGCGGTTCTTCACCGTCGAGCGAGATGAGGTAGGCCTTCCACGCGATCGAGAGCCCGCCGAGGTCGCCGATGTTCTCGCCGATGGTGAGAGCGCCGTTGACGTGGTGGCCGGGGGTCTGCGCGGGCTCGAGTGCGTCGTACTGAGCGATGAGAGACGTCGTCAGCTTCTCGAAGGCCTCGCGGTCGGCCGACGTCCACCAGTCGGTGAGTCGGCCGTCGCCGTCGTACTTCGAGCCCTGGTCGTCGAAGCCGTGGCCGATCTCGTGGCCGATGACCGCGCCGATCGCACCGTAGTTGGCTGCGGGGTCGCGGGTCTCGTCGAAGAAGGGGAACTGCAGGATCGCCGCCGGGAACACGATCTCGTTGAATCCGGGGTTGTAGTACGCGTTGATCGTCTGCGGGGTCATGAACCACTCGTCGCGGTCGATCGGCTTGCCGATCTTGCCGAGCTCGCGGTTGAAGCCGAACACGGCGGTGGCTCGGATGTTTCCGACGAGGTCGCCCGCGTCGATCTCGAGCGCCGAGTAGTCGCGCCACTTGACGGGGAACCCGATCTTCGGAGTGAACTTCGACAGCTTGTCGAGCGCCCTCTCCCGGGTCTCGTCGGTCATCCAGTCGAGGCCCGTGATGCTCTGCCGGTACGCCTCGACGAGGTTCGCCACCAGGACGTCCATCGTCGTCTTCGCGTCTCGATTGAAGTGGCGGTCGACGTAGATGCGGCCGACGGCCTCACCCATCGCTCCTTCGACGAGCGAGACCCCGCGCTTCCAGCGCACCCGCTGCACGGGCGTGCCCGTGAGGGTCTTGCCATAGAAGTCGAAGTTCGCCTTCACGAAGCCGCTCGACAGGTAGGCCGCGAATGACCGGATAATCTGGAATCGCAGCCAGTCGCGCCAGGCCTCGAGGTTGTCTTCGGTGAGCAGTGAGGCAAGACCCTCGACGAACGACGGCTGACGCACGACGATCTCGTCGAAGGTGCCGGCCGGCGCACCGACAGCGTCACGCCAGACGCCGAGGTCGATACCGTCGGCGAGCGCCGCGGCGTCTGCCCACGGCAGCAGGTTGTAGGTCTTCTCGGATTCGCGGGTCGCCACGTTGTCCCAGTGGTGGGACGCGATCGAAGTCTCGATCTCGAGGACGCGCGCCGCGCGCTCTGCGGCCGCGCTGGATCCTGAGAGCTCGAACATGGTCTGGATGTACGAGCGGTACGCCGTGCGGATGTCGGCGAACTTCTCTTCGCGGTAGTACGACTCGTCGGGAAGACCGAGGCCGCCCTGCTCGACGAAGACGATGTAGCGCTCGGGGTTGCCCGGGTCGTTGTCGACGAAGAGCTGAACGAAGCCGGAGACACCCTGCAGCTCGAAGCGGCCGACGGTCTCGAGGAGGGCGTCGACGGTGGTGACGTCGTCGACGGTGGCGAGCAACGGCTGGATGGGCGTGGCCCCGAGCGACTCGATGGTGTCTTCGTCGAGGAAGCTGGTGAACAGGTCGCCGACCTTGCGAGCCTCGGTGCCGGGCTCGGCGCCCTGCGACTCGTCGATTATCTCGCGGACGGCCTTCTCGGCGGCCTCGGCCAGGAGGTAGAACGAGCCCCAGCGCGCCTTGTCTTCGGGAATCGCGGTCTCGGCGATCCAGCGCCCGTTCACGTGGCGGAACAGGTCGTCTTGCGGGCGGACCGCGGGGTCGAGGTCGTCGGTCAGGATTCCGGATGCAGCAGCAACGTCTGTCATGGCTCAAGCCTAGGCGCGCCGTCCGACAGCGGCCTCTCTGCCGCCAGTACAGTCTCTGCATGCCCCTCCCCTGGAAGCTGCACGGCGACGGTAAGAACGTCGGCCAGTCCGAGATCGTCCTCCCCGAGGAGCGCCTCACCTGGCCTCGCACGATCGGGCTCGGGGGGCAGCACGTCGTCGCCATGTTCGGTGCGACGTTCCTCGTTCCGCTGATCACCGGGTTCCCGCCGTCGACGACCCTCTTCTTCTCGGGCATCGGCACGCTGCTCTTCCTCCTCATCACGCAGAACAAGCTGCCGAGCTATCTCGGGTCGTCGTTCGCGTTCCTGGCCCCGATCGGAGCCGCGACGAAGATCGGCGGCATTCCGCTCGCGCTCAGCGGCATCATCGTCGTCGGGGCGCTGCTCGCGATCGTCGGGGTCGTCGTGCACCTGCTCGGCACGAAGTGGATCGACTCGTTGCTGCCGCCCGTCGTGAGCGGCTCGATCGTGGCCCTGATCGGTTTCAACCTGGCACCGACCGCGGGCAAGAACTTTCAGGCCTCCCCGCTCGTCGCGGTCATCACGCTGGCCGCCGTCGTGCTGAGTGCGGTGGTGTTCCGCGGGATCCTCGGCCGCCTCTCCATCGTGATCGGACTCGTGATCGGCTACGTCGCAGCTGTGATCGGAGGCGTGGTCGACTTCAGCAAGGTCGACTCGGCCAAGTGGCTCGGCCTCCCCCACTTCACGGCGCCCTCCTTCGACGCCTCGAACCTGGCCGTCTACGCCGGGTTTCTCCCGGTCGTCCTGGCGCTTGTCGCCGAGAACGTCGGGCACGTCAAGGGCGTGGGGCAACTCACGAACCGCGATCTCGACCGGGTCACCGGTCGCGCCCTCTTCGCCGACGGCATCTCGACCGTGCTCGCGGGTGTCGGCGGCGGCTCGGCCACGACCACGTACGGCGAGAACATCGGCGTCATGAGCGCCACGCGCGTCTTCTCGACGGCGGCCTACTGGGTGGCGGGCATCATCGCCATCCTCCTCAGCCTCTCTCCGAAGGTCGGAGCAATCATCAACACCGTTCCGGCCGGCGTCCTCGGCGGCGTCACCATCGCTCTCTACGGCCTGATCGGCATCATCGGAATCCGCATCTGGGTCGAGAACCGCGTCGACTTCTCGAAGCCGAAGAACCAGCTGACGGCGGGTATCGCGCTGGCCATGGGTATCGCGAACCTCACCTTTACGGTCGGCGGGGCGACCTTCGGCGGCATCATCCTCGGCACGGTGGCGGCCGTCGTCGTCTACCACCTCATGAGCACCGTCGGCAGGGCTCGCCAGACCGAGTGAGCGCCGCAGTCTCGGGCCCCGTGCCGAATTTGAAGGAGATCCGGGCCGGCGACCCCCTCCGATCCCTGATTTTCCGTTGTCGCGGCGAGGTTTCTCCTTCAAATTCGGGCGGGCTACCCACGTGACGCGTGCACTCGACCGCGACATCGCTCGGCTGGCAGTGCCGGCGCTCGGCGCCCTCGTCGCCGAACCGCTCTTCCTCCTCACCGACACCGCCCTCGTCGGCCATCTCGGCGCCGCGCCCCTCGCGGGCCTCGGCATCGCGAGCGTGGTGCTGCAGACGGCGCTCGGCCTCCTCGTGTTCCTCGCCTATGCCACTACGCCGACCGTCGCCAGACGCCTCGGCACCGGCGATCTCGCGGGAGCGATCCGCGCCGGCATCGACGGCATGTGGTTCGCCCTCCTCGTCGGCGCGATCCTGCTCCTCGTCGGGCTGACGACCGCAGGATCCCTCGTCACGGCTTTCGGCACGGCACCCGACGTGGCCTCGCAGGCGACGACGTACCTCCGCATCTCGGTGCTCGGCCTCCCCGCGATGCTCCTCGTGATCGCGGCGACCGGCCTCCTGCGCGGCCTGCAGAACACCCGCACGCCGCTCGTCGTCGCGACCGCCGGCTTCGCCGCGAATGCGGCCCTCAACGCCCTGTTCATCTACGGATTCGGCTGGGGCATCGCAGGCTCGGCGACCGGCACGGTCGTCGCTCAGTGGGCGATGGCGTCGGTCTACGTCGTGATCGCGGTGCGAGCCGCTCGTCGGGTCGGCGCATCGCTGCGCCCGGGGCTCGGCGGAGTGGGTCGGACCGCGTCGGCGGGCGGCTGGCTCCTCATCCGCAGCGCGGCCCTGCGTTTCGCCATGCTCGCAACGGTCTGGGCCGCCGGCACTCTCGGCGTGACCGGGTTGGCGTCGATCCAGGTCGCGCTGACCCTCTTCTCGACGTTGGCCTTCGCCCTCGACGCACTCGCGATCGCGGGCCAGGCGATGGTCGGTCACGCACTCGGCGCCGGCGACGAGGGTCGGGTGAAGGCCATCACGCGACGCCTGGAGTTCTGGGGCGTGATCGGAGGGGCGGCTCTCGGCGCGGTGCTGATGGCGGTGTCCGGGATCCTGCCGTCGGTGTTCACGACCGATCCGGCCGTGCGCGCGCTGCTGCCGGGGGTGCTGCGCGCGATGGCGATCGGAATTCCTCTCGCGGGGCTCGTGTTCGTGCTCGACGGCGTGCTGCTGGGCGCGGGTGACGCCCGCTACCTCGCCTGGACGGGCCTCGTCAACGTCGCCGTATACCTGCCGCTGCTGGCGTGGGCGCTGACCGCCCCGGTCGACGGTCGGCCGGTCGCCCTGTGGATCGCGTTCGGTCTCGGCTACATCGGGGCCCGGGCGGTCACGCTCGGTCTGCGCAGGGCGTCGGGCCGGTGGATCGTGACGGGCGCGGCACGCTAGCTCGGCCGGCTCACGCGGAACAGATCAGCGAGCCCGAGCCGTCGTCGCCCCACGCCGGAACGCGCTCGTGAACGCCACCGATCGTGCCTCACGCCCCGCCAGCAGATCGACGAGCGCCCGTCCGGCCGCGCGCCCCTTCTCGAGGCCCGGCTGCACCATCGTCGTCAGCTCCGGCACCAGCGGATCGTCGACACGCACGCCGTCGAATCCCACGACGCTGAGGTCGCCGGGCACGTCGAGGCCGAGCTCGTGCGCCGAACGGATCACCCCGGCCGCGAGCAGGTCACTCTGCGCGATGATCGCGGTCGGGCGCTCCGCCGATTCGCCCGCACCCGGGTCGAGCAGTGCGTGGCCAGCCAGGCGTCCTTCGTCGATCGTGCTGCCGAGGGTCGCCACTCCGCCGATCGAGGGGTAGACCTCTTGCGCCCCCCGGATCCGCTCCAGCGCCGTGAACGACGTCGCCCGGTCGATTCGGGCGGGGTTCAGGACCCCGCGGTGCCGGTCGCGGTCGAGCTCGAGCGTCACGAGAGCGACGCGACGATGGCCGAGGTCGTGCAGGTGCGCGGCGAGCGCACGCGTCGCCTCGCGACTGTCGAGCCCGACGTCGACCACGCCGAGAAGCGGGCGTCCTTCGATGGCGACCACCGGGATCCCACGTTTCTGCACGATCCTGACCTTGTCGTCGACGACCGGACTGCACCCGAACAGCACGGCCGCGTCGATGGGCGCGTCGACCAGCGCCGACCCGGGCCCGGCCGATTCGGTCAGCAGCAGAAGCGAATTGCCCGCGGCTCCGGTCACGTCGGCGATGCCGTCGAGCATGGCGAGGTTCATCGGGTCGCGGAACGCCTCGCGGAGCGCCTCTTCGAGCACGACGCCGATGATGCCCGAGCGACCTCGCCTCAGAGATCGAGCACGAGGATCCGGCCCGTCGTAGCCCAGCTCGAGAGCCGCTTGGCGCACTCGCTCTCGCGTTGTCTCCGCCACGGGCCCCGAGCCGTTGAAGGCGAGCGACGCCGTGGACGGCGAGACGCCGGCCAGCTTGGCTACGGCTGCCAGAGTGGCTCGCACGGGCTCGGTCATGCTCGGGCTCTCTCGGTCATGCACCGACCTTAGTCGAATCGATTCGACGCGGCACTTGCGGGGCGTGACGAGACGTTGCTAGCGTGACGGAGTCGGATCCTCGAATCGATTCGACTCCAGCTTTTCACCTCGATATGTGAGCGAACCAATGGCGTCCCCCTCCCTAGACACCCGCACCTACGACGGTGGACTCACCCGCTACGACGTGGTGCGCTGGCGCAATGCCCTCTTCATCGTGTTCGCCCTCTCCGGCCTCTCGATCGCGAGCTGGTTGGGGCGCATCCCCAGCATCCGCGACCTGCTGCACGCGTCGACTCTCGAGATGGGCTTTCTCGCCGGGGGCATCAGCGTGGGGTCGATCGCGGGCGTGACACTCTCGAGCCACGTCATCGCTCGATTCGGGGCTCGGCGCACCTCGCTCTACGCCCTGATGCTGGTCGCCTTCGGGCTCGTCTTCGCCGGGCTCAGCACGGCGCTCGGCGGCGGCTTCTGGGCGATCCTGGTCGGCATGGCCGTCTTCGGCTACGGCAACGGCACGCTCGACGTGGCGATGAACGTGTCGGGGGCCGCCGCCGAACGCGTGCTCGGGCGCACCGTGATGCCGCTTTTCCACGCCTCCTTCAGTCTCGGCACGATGGTCGGAGCCGCTCTCGGCGCCGGCGCCGAGCTGATCGACCTGCCCGTCTCGGTGCACGTGTCGGTCATCGCCGTGGTGGTCGCGGGCGTCGGGGTGATCGTCACGCGCTGGTACCAATCCGAAGAGCTCGGGCACGCGGTGCGCGAAGACGACGGCCCCGCATCGACCGGCTGGCGGTCGCGCCTCGCGATCTGGACCACGCCCGGCACCCTCCTGATCGGCCTCATCGTGCTCGGCATGGCGACCGCCGAGGGCTCGGCCAATGACTGGCTCGCCCTCGCCATGGTCGACGGGCACGACGTGAGCAACGTGGCGGGCACGACGATCCTCTTCGTGTTCCTCACCGCCATGACCGTCGCTCGCATCGCCGGATCGCCGCTCATCGACAAATACGGCCGCGTGCCCATGCTGCGCGTGACAGCAGCGTCGGCGGTCGTCGGGCTGCTGCTCGTGATCCTCGCCCCGACCGTCTGGCTCGCCGTCGTCGGTGTCGTATTCTGGGGGTTCGGTGCGGCGCTCGGGTTCCCGGTCGGGCTGTCGGCCGCCGCCGACGACTCGCGCAATGCCGCCGCCCGCGTGAGTGCGGTCGCGACGATCGGCTACGTGGCCTTCCTAGTGCTGCCTCCCGTGATCGGGTTCCTGGGCGAGCACTTCGGGCTCCTGAATGCGCTGTTCGTGGTGCTCGTGCTGATCGTCGCCGCCGGCCTCGCGTCCGGTGCCGCTAGGGAGCCCGCCCGCCGCTGACCTGCCCCTCCGAATTTGAAGGAGATTTCGGCCTGGTGCGACGATCTCATGCGGATCCGGGCCCGCCGACGCAGTTTTCTCCTTCAAATTCGGCGGGATAGCCGGTGAGGAGCCCACCCGCCGCAGCGACTAGGCTTCCCGGGTGCGTCTCGTCATTGCTCGCTGCTCGGTCGACTACGCCGGGCGCCTCTCCGCTCATCTCCCTCTCGCCACCCGGCTCCTCATGGTCAAGAGCGACGGCAGCCTTCTCGTCCACTCCGACGGGGGCAGCTACAAGCCGCTGAACTGGATGAGCCCGCCCTGCACCATCACCATGGGCGAGCCCGACGACGAGCAGGCCCAGGCCGGCATCGCCGAGGTGTGGAAGGTCGTCCAGGGCAAGACCAACGACGTCCTGCTCGTGTCGATCTACGAGATCCTGCACGACTCCGCCCACGAGTTGGGCGTCGACCCGGGCCTCGTCAAAGACGGCGTCGAGGCACACCTTCAGAAGCTCATGGCCGAGCAGATCGAGGTGCTCGGCGACGGCCACACATTGGTGCGGCGCGAATACATGACCGCGATCGGCCCGGTCGACATCCTCGCTCGTGACGCGAAGGGGGCGGCGGTCGCCGTCGAGATCAAACGCCGCGGCGACATCGACGGTGTCGAGCAGCTCACCCGCTATCTCGAGTTGATGAACCGCGACCCGCATCTCAAGCCTGTTCAGGGGGTGTTCGCCGCGCAAGAGATCAAACCGCAGGCGCGGACACTGGCGGAAGACCGTGGCATCCGCTGTGTCGTTCTCGACTACGACGCGATGCGCGGGCTCGACGACGGGCACTCGCGGCTGTTCTGAGCGCCGCTGAATGCAGCTGGGCTTGGCCGACCGGAACAGTTGATCCAGCTGAAATACATATTGACATTGTGAGACAAGCTCGTAGGATTTGATATACCCAATCCGAAAGGCTTCTCCAATGACCTCCGTGCAGACCGCGCCCACTCGTGCTCGTGCCCGCAACCGCACCGCCCGTTCCAACAGCCCCCTTTTCGACGAGCTGGCCGCGAAGATACCCGCGTCGACCCGCCCCCTCGCGCCGATCCTCCCGAAGGCCGGTACCACGGAGGCCCGCACCGCCGAGGCCGGCACCACGGTTGCCGGCCTGATCGTTCGCATGCTCGACGACGACACCAAGGCCACCCGCCGCTGGCCTTTCCACTCCGTCCAGTAGGGCACGCGCGACGCAGGACCGTAGGGCACGCGCCACGCAGGCCCGTAGGCTGGAAACAATGAGCGACAAGTTCCCCTACTCGGCCGTGCTGTTCGATCTCGACGGGACGATCGCCGACTCTGCACCCGGCATCACCTCGACCCTGGCGAGCACGCTCCAGCAACTCGGGCACCCCGTCCCCGCCCCGGCACAGCTTCTCGAGTGGGTCGGCCCGCCGCTGCCCGAGAGCTTCACCCGTCGGCTCGGCCTCGTCGGTGACGACCTCGACCATGCCATGGCCCTCTATCGACGCGAGTACCTCGCCCGGGGTGCGCTCGACAGCGTCATCTTTCCCGGCATGGAAGACCTGCTCCGCCGAGTCCACGAGGCGGGTCTGCCGGTGTCGACGGCCACCTCGAAACCGGAAACCCCGGCCACGCTGATGCTCGACCATTTCGGGCTGAGCCGCTACCTCGACGTGATCACGGGGGCCAGCGACGACGAGAAGCGCGGGGCCAAGGCCGACGTCGTCGAGGAGGCCCTGCATCGCCTGAGCGCCCGCGGAGCCGATGTGTCGCGCCCCGTCCTCGTCGGCGACCGTCACCACGACATCGACGGTGGTGCGGCACACGAGGTTCCCACGATCTTCGTGGAGTGGGGCTACGGCGGCGTCGAGGAGCAAGCGGGCGCGATCGCCGTCGCCTCCAACCCCGACGAGCTCGCCCTTCTGCTGGGGCTGCCCGCGCAGACCCGCCGGTGAGCCGCCGCACTCTGGCCCGGTCGACCGTGCGGTCTCCTGCCGCCTGGTTTCTGACTCTCGCGATTGTTCTCATCGCGCTGAACCTCCGCGGGCCGATCGTCGCGACGGCACCCGTCATCGACACGATCAAATCCGACCTCGGCATCGGCGCGCTCGTCGCCGGACTCCTGACGAGCATTCCCGTGCTGTGCTTCGCACTCGCGAGCCCGCTCGCAGCGGGGGTCATCGGGCGACTCGGCGCAGAACGAGCCGTCACCATCGGCCTCCTCGGCGTCGTGGCCGGCACTCTGATCCGCTCCGGCGGATCGCAGGCGACTCTCATCGTCGGCACGGTGATTTTGGGCGTCTCGATCACGATCGGCAACGTCGTGCTGCCCGTCGTCATCCGCCGCGATTTCTCTCCGGAGCGCGTCGGGTTCGTGACCGGCATCTACACGTCGGCCCTCAACGTCGGGTCGATGATCACCTCCCTCGGGACGGCCCCGCTGGCCGACGCGACGGGATGGCCTCTGGCGCTGATCATCTGGGGCACGTTCGCCGTGATCGCCGGAGGTGTCTGGATCCTCGCCGTCGGAATCCGCCCCGCCGTCACGGGCGAGGGCAGCCGCACCGACAAGGACGTCGTGACCGGGCCGATCGAGGTCATCACCGCGAGCATCCCGCAGGTCTCGGTCGACGACGAACGGAGTCTGCTGCGGCGGGCCTCCACCTGGGGTCTCACTCTGGCCTTCGCCGGTCAGGCGTTCAGCTACTACGGCCTCACCGCCTGGATCCCGACGCTCCTCCACGACGAGGTGGGTCTGAGCCGCTCCGGCGCCGGTGCGAGTTCGTCGGTCTTTCAGATCCTCGCCGTCGTCGGGGCGCTCGGAGTGCCGTTCCTCGCCTTGCGAGTGCGCCCGGTCGTGATCGTGGGGATCGTCAGCGCGCTCTGGATCGTCATGCCCCTCGGCCTCCTCATCGCCCCGCAGCTCTGGCTCCTGTGGTCGATCTCGGGCGGCATGGCTCAGGGCGGCGGTATTACGATCATCTTTATCATCATCGTGAGGATGGTCACAAGCGACCGCGAGGCACGACGCCTCTCGGCACTCGTACAGGGCGGCGGCTACGCCATCGCGGCGCTCGGACCGATCGTGGTCGGCGCCGTGCACGACTCGTCCGGCACCTGGACGGCCCCCATGATCGTCGTGCTGTTCTCGGTGCTGACTCTCGGAGTGAGCGGCGTCCTGTCGGCCCGCCGCGTCCGCTGACCCCGACCGTCTCGGGTCAGCGCGGGCTCAGCCCAGCAGATCCTCGAGCGACAGCGGCCGACGCCCGATGATCGCCTCGACGTCGGGTGACACCGACTCGAGCTCTCCCGACGCGATCGACGTGTAGGTCGACACCCACGCGTCGGCGAGCCAGGGCTCCGGCTGCCACTTCTTGCGCGACTCGTAGGCCTCCTCGACGGTCTCGTTGTGGAAGGTGACGGGCTTGCCGGACGTGTGGGCGAGGAGCTCCGCAGCCTCGGCCAGCGAGAACGCGTTCGGTCCGGTCAGTTCGTACGTCTTCTGACGATGAGCCTCAGGATCCGACAGAACCCGCGCCACCACCGCCGCCACGTCTGCCCGGGCGACCGCTGCCATCCGCCCCTCGCCCGCCGGCCCGCGAATCACCCCGTCTTCGCCCACCAGTTCTGGCACGAAGTCGAGATAGAAGCTGTCGCGAAGGATCGTGAATCGCTTGCCGGTGTCTTTGATTCGCTGCTCCGTAGCCCAGTGGTCGCGGGCCAGCGTGAAGATCGCATCTTCGGCGGCGCCGATGAACGACGTGTAGACGATGTGCAGTACGCCCGAGTCGACCGCGGCCTCGATGAAATCGACGTGCTGCTGCAGCCGATCAGGGGCCTCGGCGCCCGACACCATGAAGAGCGTCTCGATGCCGCGAAGGGCGTCCATGCTCGACTCGCGCTGACCATACGCGGCGACCGCGACCTCGGCCCCGTCGAGCTGGGGCGCCTTGGCGGCGTTGCGGACGATGAGGCGCTGACGGACGCCCGCCTCCGAGAGCATCGTGGCGACGGCACCGCCGACGTGGCCGGAAGCGCCGGTGACGGCGATTGTGGGGGCGGGGAGGGCCGGATCCTGAGGCTGGTCTGTCATGGGGTCAGCCAACCACTCGAGCCTCCCGGTTGTCGGTGCTCGGGAGCAGAATGGCGGCATGTGCGGTCGCTTCGTCGTTGCCCGAGCCACGTCAGATCTTCTGCCGAGCCTGCTCGACTCGCTGGCGTCGGCGGACGCCCGCGCCGAGGTGGCCGACCACGGCCTCCCCGAGTCGTTCAACGTCGCGCCCACCGACCGGGTCTCGGCCGTTCGCGAGCGGCACGGCGAGCGCGAGCTCGCCTCTCCGCGCTGGGGATTCGTGCCATCGTGGTACCCCGACCTCAAGAAACGGCCCCAGCCGATCAACGCGCGGATCGAGACGGTCTCGACGAGCGGCATGTTCCGCAAGGCGTTCGCGGGCGGTCGCTGCATCATTCCGGCGCAGGGCTACTACGAATGGGTCGTCACCGAGACCGGCAAGCAGCCGCACTACATCTTCGAGCCCGGAGCGGCACTCGCGATGGCGGGCATCGTGACCGCATGGCCCGACCGATCGAAGGCGGAAGACGACCCCGACCGCTGGGTGCTGTCGACGGCGATCATCACGCGCGACGCGCATGTGGCGCCGGGCGAGGTGCACGACCGGATGCCGGCCTGCCTGACGCCGGAGTCGTTCGACGCGTGGCTGGATCCTGCGCTCGATGCCGACTCGGCCCTCGCCCTGCTCGACGGCGACAGTCTCGAGGTCGCGCACGCCCTCACGCACTACGAGGTCTCCCGCGACGCCAACAGCGTGCGCAACAACGGTCCGCAGTTGATCGAGCCGCTGGGGTGAGGGGTGTCGGCGCAGGGGGCCGAGAGGGTGAAGAATAGAGGCGTACTGCACCCTCGAGAGGATTCCCCGCGATGACCACCACCACGACCTCGAAGATCCGCTACGGCTACGCCGCCGGCCCGGCCCAGGTCGCCGCGCTCGTCGTCGCGATCCTCTTCATCCTGCTCGGCATCGCCGGGTTCATTCCCGGCATCACCACCAACCTCGGCTCGATCAGGTTCGCCGGGCCCGACTCCGACGCGATGATCTTCGGGCTGTTCCAGACCGCCGTGCTGCGCAACGCCCTGTACCTGCTGATCGGCCTCGCCGGTCTCGGGGCCGCGGGCAAGCGTCTCAACTCGACGCTCTACATCGCCGGCGCGGGCATGCTCATGCTGACCCTCTGGCTGTACGGCATCCTCTTCGGTAACAGCGACTTTGGCGGCAACATCTTCCCGTCGAACCTCAACGACTACGCCCTCGACTTCTGCGTCGGGCTGGGGCTGCTGATCCTCGCCCTGTCGACCAGCCAGCTCGCGCTGTTCGGTAGCGACTACGAGGAGTAGCGCTAGGAGCGTCGCTGCGGCCGTAAGTGCTGCCGTCGCCGCTGCCGCTGTCGTTGGTCCAGCCGCTGCCGAAAGTGCCCAAATCGTCGTCTGATCTGCTCAGACAGGCCGATTTGGGCACTTTCGTCGTCGCGGCGGGCATCGGAGGTGCCGGCCAGCGATCACCGACCGCGATGTCGGCGGCCGGCCCTAACGTACGAGCATGACGTCGAACACCTCAGCGGCTCCGGCCACCGTCGGGCTCGCGTGCGTCGCACCGGACTGCCCGCGACCCGCCGCCGCCGACGCACCCCTCCCCCTCTGCGACCGGCACTTCGACATCGCCGCCGAGTGGTCAGCACGCACCGAGGGCGTCACCGACACACTGCCGTCTCCCTGCCTCGCGTGCGGGTCGCGCCTCGGCGTCCGCTACCCGAGCGGCTGGCTCTGCGCCGTGTGCGAGTGGCGCTACGGCGAGGTTCCCGACGGTGAACTGCCCACGCCCCGCGTCGACGTCGTCTATTACATCCGCTTCGACGACCGGATCAAGATCGGCACGTCGTCGAATCCGCGGCAGAGGCTCACGCGGATCTGGCACGACGCCGTGCTGGCATTCGAGCGGGGTGGGCGCGACGTCGAGCAGAAGCGGCACGCCGAGTTCGCGGCCGACAGGTTCGACCGGACGGAGTGGTTCCGGCCGAGCGACGCCCTAGCGGAACACATCGCCGTGGTGGGGGCGGCCGGGCCGGATCCTTGGGGTCTGTATGCCCGGTGGGTGAGCGAGGCGATGGCGTTACGCACCTGAGGCCGGGCGCAGGTAGGCGTCGACGAAGAGCGGCCCGCGAATGTCGCGCAGCCGGTCGAGCAGGACCGGCACCGTCTGCCTCGTGAGCCCCGACGCGACGAGATCGTAGGGACCGAGCGGTTGCAGCTTTCCGGTGCGCACCCGGATCACCTCCCACCCGGCGGCGCGCAGCAGCCGGTCTTTGCGGCGGTCGGCAACCTCGCGCTTGCCGACGTGCTCGAGCCCGTGCCGACCCGTCGAGTCGTACTCGATCGCGACGCGGAGCTCGGGCAGCAGAATGTCGGGCCACGCCTCGAGGTGGTCGAAGAACGGCTGCGCGAGCCGGACAGCGTTGACCCCGGCCGTGAATTCGAGCCGTGCCGCCAGATCGGCCCGCAGCTGCGCCTCGACGGCCGACGCCGGCGGGGGCGCGCAGAGACTCGCGAAGGGTTCGCCGACGGCAAGGGCCGGAGTCTTGGCACAGAGCGCCGAGACGGGAGAAGCACGACGTGCGCCGGCAGGTCGTCGTACGGGCGCCGACGGGCGTGAAACCGAAGGATCCGGCGCAAGCGCCGCCGCCCACGCCGCTGACGCCGACGTTCGGCGGGGTGCCGCCATTTCGAGGCACGCCGGGCACCACGACGATCGGCGCCGCTCTCGCCCCGGCCGCGCCCGCTGCTCCTCCGGCGTCGCGACGAAGACATGCCCCGTCTCGCACTGCCAGCAGAGAAACACGTCGGCCGCGGGCGGCACCTGGGTCAGCATGATGCCGCCGTTGTATTCGGGGTGGTACTGGCGCACGAGCACCGGATACGCCGCCCACGCGTCTCGGTAGGTGCCGACGGCGTAGGGCACGGCGGATCGGCGCGACAGCTGACGTCGCGCCCACCAGGCGAGGATCGGCTCGGGCACGGCAGCAGGCTACGACGAGCCTCCGACATCGAGCGGTGGTGCCCTGCGAGCAAAGCGACGCGGATCGGCCATACCGACGCGGCTAACCCCGTCGTTATGGCCGATCCGCGTCAGAAAGGGCCCGCGCGACCTACTTGTCGATCTCGGCCAGCAGGTCGGTCGAACCGCTCCACAGGGTGCCGTTAACGAACACGGTCGGCGTGCCGAATCCGCCCTGCGCCGGGTTGACCAGCGACTTGTCAGCGAGCACGCGGTTCGTCTCGGCGGTGACCCAGCTGCCGAACTCCTCGTCGTCGATGCACGAGCTGACCGACGCGTCGGTCACCCCGCCGTCACGAACGAGCTTCTTAATCTGCGTGTCACTCAGCCCATTCGACCCCTCGGCCGGCTGATTGTCGTAGAACTCCGTCTGGACGGAGAGGAAGTTGTCGGGGTCGTAGTTCGCGACGCACGCCGCCGCATTGGCCGCTCGGCTGGCGTAGCGGCTGTTCTGGTAGTTGCGGTCGAGGATCGACACCGGGTGGATCTCAAGGGTCGCCTTGCCCGCTGCAACGCGCGACAGGATGTCTTTCGAGTAGCTGGCCTCGAACTGCTTGCAGACCGGGCAGGCCCAGTCGATGTAGGTGACGACCTTGGCAGCCCCATCGGCGTTCGACGTTGCCACGGGCGACGGCGTGGCACTGGCTTTGACACCCGCCGTCGCGACCGGCTCGACCTTGCCGTCGACACCCTGGAACTGGATGCCGTCGGTGACCATGTTCTTCGGGCCGGCGTCGCTCGAGACGCGAGTGGTGCTGCCGCTGTTGGACGCCTGCACCACCAGGATGATCACTACGACGATCGCCGCGATGGCGAGGCCGATACCCCCCTGCAAGAAGATGCGGTTGCGTAGACGGCGCTTGCGTTCTTCTTCTTGGCGCTTCTTCGCTACTTCGCGAGCGTGCTCGCGGCGGGCGTTCTTGCTCGGCCGTTCGGCGTTCGACATCGGAAAATCCCTGCTCTCGGTGTGGGCTCTACTCTCGCACGCCACGCCGAGAGGCAGGGAGTCCCCGTCGAACGACTATTTGGCCGTGGGGCCGTAGAACGAGTTGATCTCCTGCAGCTCGAGGTCGGCGGTCTCCTGAATCAGGGCGAGCAGATCCTTGTCGAGACCCGGCGCGAACTCTTCGAGGCGCTCGTCCGAGATCTGCGAGGGAACGCCGACGGGGGCCTGCTCGGTGGCGGTGAGATCGGTGCCGTCCTTCGACGGCGACGGACCGCGGAAGATCTTCGACGCCTCGCTCTTGCCGTCGAGGTCGAACGAGTACTGCTTGCTCTGCAGACCGAGATCGACCAGCTTCTTCACCTCCGGGAACTTCTCGGCGTTCGTCTTCGGGATCGGCAGCAGGGTCTTCCAGTCGACGCCGAGCGTCTCGAGCGCCTTCGCGTAGGCGTTCTCGTGCGCCTGATCGCGGACGATCAGATAGGCGAGCGTGCCGCGGGCGGTGGCGTTGTCGGTCATCTCGTAGATGCGGCACTTCTGCAGGCGACCGGTCGACTCGAGCATCAGGTTGTACAGCAGGTCGAGGGGCAGGTTGCCGGAGTTGTAGACGTAGCTTCCCGACCACGGGTTTCCGACCGAGTCGACCGGGAGTGCGCCCTGCGCACCGACCAGGTAATGATGGATGTTGCCCGCGCCCAGGGCGAGGTTTAGAGGTGTGGCGCCGCCGGATCCTGGGGTGTCCAGTGGGTCGGTGAGCTTGCCCGTGTACTCGGGCGAGCCGTCGAGCAGGCGCGAGATCGTCGTGCCGATGAGCTCGACGTGGCTGATCTCTTCGGTGCCGACACCCTGGATGAGGTCGCGGTAGGGCTTCGCGGCTGCCCCGCGGAAGTTCATGGCCTGGAACAGGTACTGCATCATCGTGCGCATCTCGCCGAACTGGCCGCCGAGGCCCTCCTGCAGCGCGTTGGCGGCGGCCGGATCGGGCTCGCCGTCGGTGATCTCGTTGATCCATGTCTGAGCGTGGAAGTACATTCGCATCTCCTCCGGGCGGCGGCACCCTGCCGTTGTCCTGCTCTCTGCCTACGCGCGGACCGGATGTGGCGACGGGGGTTGACTCTCGGCCCGACTCAGGCGGGGGTCTCGAATACAGCCGAGTCGAGCCGCGACGGGCCGGGCCGAGAGGGGCCGGGCCGAGACCGACCGGAGCGTCTACCGTGCCTTCGTGACGCCCCCTCCCGCACCCGCGGGAACGCGCCACGATCGCTTGCCACGGAGCACCGCCATGACCACAACGCCGCCACTGACCGTCTCCGTCGTCATCCCGGTCAAAGACGATGCCACCGTGCTCATTGCTTGCCTGCGCGCGCTGTCGCTGCAGTCGCAGCGAATGCTCGAGATCATCGTCGTCGACAACGGCTCGACGGACGCGAGTGCTCTCGTCGCGACCCGGGCGGGAGCGATCGTGATCCCGGAGTTAAAGCGAGGCATCGCGGCAGCAAGCGGAACCGGCTACGACGCCGCACGAGGCGACATCATCGCCCGGGTCGATGCCGACACCGTCGTGCCGACCGACTGGATCGAAACCGTGATGGAGGAGTTCGACCGGCGGCCCGACGTGGACGCGGTCACGGGAGGCGCGTACTTTCTCGACGGCCCGACCTGGCTCCGTCGCCCGGCAGCACTGGTCTACCTGGGGGCTTACTTCGTGTTCGCCGGGCTTGCTCTCTCGCACGTGCCCGTCTTCGGTTCCAACCTCGCCATGCGACGTCAGGCCTGGGTGGATGTCCGCGACGAGGTGCACGCTTCTGAGGCCGTCCACGACGATTTCGACCTGTCGTACCACCTCGGTCGACGCCACCGAATCCGGTTTCTCGTGCGTCTGCGCCCGGGCATCTCGATGCGCCCGCTCTTCGATGGCAAAGGCCGTCTGCGGATGCGCCGCGGTCTGCACTCGGTTGTGCTCCACTGGCCGGAGGAGCTGCCTCTCCTCCGCTTCCTCCGACGACTCGCGCTTCGCACCCAGATGCGCTGAAGCCGCTGAAACGCACAAAAAAGGACCAGCCTCTCGGCTGGTCCTCTTCGTGTTTCAGTGCTTCGTGTCTTGCTGCTGCTGGTGCGCGAGGGGGGAGTTGAACCCCCACGCCCTTTCGGGCACACGGACCTGAACCGTGCGCGTCTGCCTATTCCGCCACTCGCGCCAGCGTTGGCCGCCTGGGCCAACCTGAAAACGATAGCATGCACCGGCCCCTACTCTTGCAAGGGCAGGGCATCCCTGCGCCCGCATGAGCCACACCGACCAGGAGACCCATGGGACTGCTCGACAACTTCGAACGACGCCTGGAGCGTGCCGTCAACGGCGCCTTCTCCAAGACGTTCCGTTCCGGCGTGCAGCCTCTCGAGATCACCGCGGCCCTCCGGCGCGAACTCGATGTCAAAGCGGCCGTGGTGTCGCGGGAGCGGATCCTCGCGCCGAACGACTTCCGGGTGAAGCTCGCCGCCCAGGATTTCGCGAAGATGGACGGCATGGGTGCCGCCCTCATCGACGAGCTCCACGCCCTGGTCGAGAAGCACGCGTCGACGCAGAACTACTCGTTCGCCGGGCCCGTTCGCATCGCTCTCGAAGAAGACTCGCAGTTGACGGTGGGGATCATCCGCGTCGAGTCGGCCAATGTGCGCGAAGAAGACGTGACGTGGTCCGGGATCCTCGAGATCGACGGCCGTCGCCACACCCTCCCCAAGGGCCGCACCGTCGTGGGCCGAGGCAGCGAGGCCGACATCACTGTGCAAGACACCGGCACGAGCCGCAAGCACGTCGAGTTCGTGTGGGATGGCACGCACGCCCAGGCCACCGATCTGGGGTCGACGAACGGGTCGAAACTCGACAGTCAGGCCCTGACGAAGGCGGTCATCCAGCCGGATTCCGTCATTCAAATCGGTCGTACGCGTATCGTGTTCCGAGTGCTTCCCGTCTCGACGCCCCCTCGCGACTCCGCCGACCCCGGTCGAAGCGGCTCGTCCGGAGGCCGCCGATGACCTCTGAGCTGACTCTTCTCGCCCTCCGCCTCGCGTTCATCGTGGTGCTGTGGCTGTTCATCTTCTTCATCGTCTATGCCCTCCGCAGCGACCTCTTCGGTCAGCGTGCCAAGCGTCTTCCGGTCGACCAGCAGGCCCAGAGCCACCAGGGCGCAGGATCCGCGGCGACGCCGCCCACCCCGACGCCCCAGGCCGCACCCAGTGCACCTCGCACCCCGCCGCCGTCCGCCCCGGCCGGTGCAGCGGCGACCCGCCTCGTGATCACCAAGGGCGCTAAGAACGGCCTCGAGATGCCTCTCGGCGACGGGCCCCTGACGATCGGCCGCTCCAACGAGAGCAACCTGATCATCCGCGACGACTACACCTCGACCCACCACGCCCGACTCATGCTGTGGAACGGCCGCTGGGTGATCCAGGATCTCGACTCCACAAACGGCACGTTCCTGAACGGCGAGCGCATCACCGTCCCGACCCCCGTCCCGTCGAACGCCACGATCACCATCGGCACCACGAGCTTCGAGTTGCGGCGGTAACCGGGTGACGTCGTCGATCAAAAGCGCCGCCCTCTCCAATGTTGGAAAGATCCGGGCCAACAACCAGGATTCCGGTTACGCGGGCAACCACCTCTTCGTCGTGGCCGACGGCATGGGTGGGCACGCGGGCGGTGACGTCGCTTCGGCGATCGCGATCCGGCGCATTCGCGAGACCGACAAGGTCTACAGCTCGTCGGGCGATGCGGAGTTCGCTCTGCAGTCGTCGCTGATCGCCGCGAATCAGCTTCTGGCCGAGACCGTGTTCGAGCACCCCGAGCTCACCGGCATGGGCACGACGGTCAGCGCGATGATGCGGGTCGGCGACAGCATCGCCATCGCGCACATCGGCGACTCGCGCATCTACCTCTATCGCGAGGGGGAGCTCAGCCAGATCACGGCCGATCACACCTTCGTGCAGCGTCTCGTCGACTCCGGCCGGATCACCCCGGAGGAGGCCGCCGTGCATCCGCGGCGCTCCGTGCTGATGCGCGTGCTCGGCGATGTCGACGCGGCTCCCGAGATCGACACCGCGACCCTCGGCACGCAGCCCGGCGACCGCTGGCTCATCTGCTCCGACGGGCTCTCGAGCTACCTGGCCGAGGATCGCATCCGCAAGGCCCTCGCCTCCGGCCTCGACGCCGAGGCCGTGTCGCGTCGCCTCGTCAAAGAGACCCTCGACCATGGTGCCCCCGACAACGTCACCGTCGTGGTCGTCGATGTCGACGACGACGACTCGTCGGCCGCCGACCAGCCCACGACCGTCGGCTCGGCCGCGGCGCCGCTGACCTTCGAGGGCCAGGAGGGTCGACGACCGCTGCGCCTCTCGTCGATCCTCGTGCACCCGCTCAAGGTCGCGACCACGCCCGAAGACAGTCACTTCGAGCCGGAGTCCGACGAGTACCTGGCCGAGCTCATCGCCGAAGACCGTCGCCGCGCCCGTCGACGACGCATCACCTGGTTGGCCGCCCTCGTGATCGCGATCCTCATCGTGGCCGTCGGCGTGTTCTCGACCTACCGCTGGACCCAAGACCACTACTACGTCGGCGAGCAGGACGGCACCGTCGTCATCTACAAGGGTGTGCAGCAGGCCCTCGGCCCCATCAAGCTGTCGAGCGTCTACGAGACGACGACGGTCTCGGTCTCCGGGCTCTCCGCGTACAACCGCCAGACCGTCGACAGCACCATCAACGCCGACAACCTCAGCGACGCCCGCATGATCGTCGAGAGATTGGCGAAGTCCGGTGAGTGACAGCGCAACCGAGGCCATCAGCAAGCCCACCAACCCGGGCGGCAAGGCCCAGAACCTCACGCAGGCGATCTCGATCCGTCTGCGGCAGCCGGCGAGGCTCCGCAACATCGAGCTCGGTCTCCTGCTCATCGCCTGCGGAATCGCCGTGGGCGCGCTCGTGCTGGTGCAGCTCGGTGCACTCGGCGAACTGCGGACCGACGTGCTCTGGTCCGAAATCATCATCCTGGTGCTCGCCCTGGTGCTCCACGTCATCCTGCGCGTCGTGGCGCGGGAGGCCGATCCGTTCCTCGTTCCGATCGCGCTGACCCTCAACGGCCTCGGTATCGCCGAGATCTACCGCATCGACATCGCCTCGTGGACGACGCAGAATCCCACCCACGCGGGTGAGCGGCAGATCCTCTGGACCACGGCCGCGCTGATCATCGCGATCGCCGTGCTTCTCGTGATCCGCAACTACCGCGTGCTCGCGCGCTACCGCTACATCGCGATGTTCATCTCGATCGTCTTCCTCCTCCTCCCCCTCGTGCCGGGTCTCGGTCGCCGTGGTCTCGCCGCACGTGTGTGGATCGACGTCGGGCCCCTGTCGTTCCAGCCCGGTGAGATCGCCAAGATCACGCTCGCGATCTTCTTCGCCGGCTACCTCGTTCAGGCGCGCGACAGCATCTCCCTGATGGGCCCGAAGATCCTCGGCATGCGCTTTCCGCGGGCCCGCGACCTCGGCCCGATCCTGATCATCTGGGCCGTCGCCATGCTCGTGCTGATCTTCGAGCGCGACCTGGGTACCTCGCTGCTCTACTTCGGTCTCTTCGTCGTGATGATCTACGTCGCCACCGGCAAGGGCTCCTGGGTGATCCTCGGCATGATCCTCTTCGTCGGCGGTGCGCTCGTCGCCGCCCTCACGATGAGCTACGTGCATGGCCGCTTCGAGGCCTGGCTCGACCCGTTCTCGACCGAGGCCTACAACCGCATCGGCGGCAGCTTCCAACTGGTGGCAGGGCTGTTCGGGCTCGCCAACGGCGGCCTGATCGGCACCGGTTTCGGGCAGGGCAGCCCGCAGACGACGCCGCTCGCTCAGAGCGACTACATCATCGCCTCCCTCGGCGAAGAGCTCGGTCTGGCCGGTCTCGTCGCCATCCTCGCGCTGTATCTGCTGCTCGTGTCGCGCGGGTTCCGCATCGGCTTCGTCGGCCAGGACGACTTCGGCAAGCTGCTCGGCGTGGGGCTCGCGTTCGCCATGGCCCTGCAGGTCTTCGTCGTCATGGGCGGGGTCACCCGGGTCATCCCCCTGACCGGGCTGACGATGCCGTTCCTCGCCGCGGGCGGGTCGTCGCTCCTCTCGAACTGGATCATCGTCGCGCTGCTCCTGCGCCTCTCCGACGGTGTCCGCAGCGGCCCGAGGATGGTGGTCGGCTGATGAACAAAGAACTCAAGCGCGTGAGCGTGGTCGTCCTGGCCATGTTCATCGCCCTCCTCGCCTCGAGCACCTACATCACCGGCATCCAGGCCGATTCGCTGAAGTCCGACTCGCGCAACACGCGGGCGATTCTGCAGAGCTACTCGGCCCAGCGCGGCGCGATTCTCGTCGATGGTCAGGCCGTCGCCGAGTCGAAGCCCGTCGATGACCAGTACAAGTTCCTCCGCACCTACTCCGATGGCGACCTCTACTCGCCCGTCACCGGCTACTACACCCTCGGCGAAGGCTCGACCGGCATCGAGAGCGCCCTCAACAAGCAGCTCTCCGGCACATCCAACTCGCAGTTCTTCGACAAGCTCAACTCGCTCCTTACCGGCAAAGACCCCGAGGGCGCCTCGGTCAACACGACGATCGATGCCACCGTGCAGAAGGTCGCCTACGACGCGCTCGGCGACAACACGGGGTCGGTCGTGGCGATCGAGCCGTCGACCGGCAAGATCCTCGCCATGGTGTCGAAGGGCTCCTACGACCCGAACGCTCTCGCCAGCCACGACCGGGCCAGTGTGCTCAAGGCGTACGACTCGCTGATCAATGACTCGACGCAGCCCCTGATCAACCGGGCCATCCAGGGCAACCTGTACTTCCCCGGATCCACCTTCAAACTGGTCGTCGCGGCCGCCGCCTTCGAAAGCGGCAGCTATACCAAAGACTCGAAGCTCGACAACCCCGCATCACTGAAGCTCCCCGGCTCGACCTTCCGCATCACGAACGCCGAGGGCGGATCCTGCGGCGGCGGATCGAAGGTGACCATCGAGACCGCACTGATCGACTCGTGCAACATCCCCTTCGCCGAACTCGGAGCGAAACTCGGCTACGACCGCATCAACGACATGGCGAAGGCATTCGGCTTCGACACGGCGTTCGAGATTCCGCAGACGACGGCGAAGAGCGTGTTCCCCGAGACAAGCGACACCGCCACGCTGATGCTGCAGTCGTTCGGCCAGGGCAGCGTGCGTGAGAGCCCGCTCCAGGTCGCCATGATCACGGCGGCGATCGCGAACGGCGGGCAAGAGATGACGCCCACGCTCATCGACAACATCGTGAACCCCGACCTCTCGACCCTGCAAGACTTCCAGGCCGACGAATTCGGTCAGCCGATCAGCGCAGAGACGGCATCAACCCTGACCGAGCTGATGACGGAGGTCGTCACCAAGGGCACGGGAACCAATGCAAGAATTGACGGCGTCGACGTGGCCGGCAAGACGGGGACTGCCGAGAACGGCACGGGCGACCCGTACACGCTCTGGTTCACAGGATTCGCTCCGGCGAACGACCCCAAGGTGGCCGTCGCGGTCGTCGTGGGGAACGGCGGAGGACAGGGACAATCCGGTGTCGGCAACAGCATTGCCGCGCCGATAGCAAAGCAAGTCATGGAGGCGGTGCTCAACAAATGAGGCCATACAGCGGACTCACTCTCGGCGGACGCTACGAGCTGTCGTCCCGTGTCGCGATCGGCGGCATGGGCGAAGTGTGGCAAGCCACCGACCTCGTCATCGGTCGTACCGTCGCGATCAAGATCTTGAAAGACGAGTATCTCGGCGACCCCGGTTTCCTCGAACGCTTCCGCGCCGAAGCGCGTCACGCCGCTCTCGTCAACCACGAGGGCATCGCCAACGTCTTCGACTACGGCGAAGAAGAGGGCAGCGCTTACCTCGTCATGGAGCTGGTGCCCGGCGAAGCCATGTCGACCGTGCTCGAGCGCGACCGCGTGCTTCCGACCGACAAGGTGCTCGACATCGTCGCCCAGACGGCGTCGGCGCTTCAGGCTGCCCACGCGGCGGGCCTCGTCCACCGCGACATCAAGCCCGGCAACCTGCTCGTCACCCCCGACGGCCGCGTCAAGATCACCGACTTCGGTATCGCGCGGATCGCCGACCAGGTGCCCCTCACCGCCACCGGCCAGGTCATGGGCACGGTGCAGTACCTTTCACCGGAGCAGGCGTCGGGCCACCCCGCCTCCCCCTCGACCGACATCTACTCGCTCGGAATCGTGGCGTACGAGGCCCTTGCCGGCCGGCGACCCTTCACCGGCGAATCGCAGGTCGCCATCGCGATGGCGCAGATCAACGAGACGCCGCCCGACCTCCCGAGCACCATCCCCGAGGCCGTGCGCAAGCTCGTCTACTCGTGCATAGCCAAGAAGCCCGCCGAGCGACCCGCATCGGCCTCCGCGCTGGCCCAAGCGGCGCGCGCCCTGCGACGGGGTGACGTCGCGGCAGCCACCGCGGCCGTGCCGATGCTCGGCGTCGGCGGCAACGGCGATGCTGCGACGCAGGTCTTCGCGGCGCAAGACGCTGCGACCAGGATGATGCCGGCGCCCGAGCGCCAGGCACCTCCGACCGCAGCCACGCTGGGCTTAGGATCCTCGTCCACCGGTCTCAACGACACCGTCGACGGAGACGAGCCCGAGAAGAAGAAGCGCAGCGCCTGGTTCTGGCCCCTTATCGTGCTCGGCATCATCGTCGTCGTGGGTGGCATCGCTTTCGCCGCCTTCTCGCTGACCAACAGCGACAAGCCGCAGACGATCGAGACCTCGAAGCCCGCGACGACCAAGTCGTCGACGCCGAAACCCTCTCCGACGCCGAGTGAGACCCCGGTCGCCGACAGCGCAGTGATCAACGGCGCCGACTACACCGGTAAAAACGTCGACGAGGTGCAGGCTTCTCTCGGGCGCCTCGGCTTCGAGACGACGATCTCGCCCGACTCGTCGCCGGCACCCACGGCCGCGCAAGAGAACCAGGTGTACCGCGTGTCGCCGACGGGGCTCGTCAAGAAGACCGAAGAGATCGTTCTATACGCCTACACGGCTGCTCCGACCGCCGGCGATCCCGGTGCTCCCACGGCTGCGCCGACCGCGATCGACACCACGCAGCAGGCGGTTGTCACGATCCCGACCTACACGGGCTGCCCCGCCGGATACTCGGTCACCGGCTTCACCTACTCGATCTCGGGCGGAACCGACTCGGCCGGCAAGACGAAGAACACCGTCGGCGCCAATGCGACGAGCGTGACCGTGCAGTCGTCTGACGTGGGCACCCTCACGTTCACCTATCAGGCCAAGTGCGGTTCGTCGGTGACCTCGCCTTCGTCGGCGGGCGTCTCGATCACTGTCACCGCGGCCCCCACCACACCGACCGAGGATCCCACGACCCCGGCCAGCGACCCCGCAGACGGCTGATCTCACTCCGGTCTCGATCGGCCGCGACGCGCACCGGCTCCGACTCACACGGTCCCGCCCAGGTAGAATGGTCGGGACCGTGGCAGTGGGAGGGCAATTCGTGGCTGAAGGCGTGACCGAGGGGATCAGCCTCCTCGCCAACCGTTACCAGATCGGTCACCTGATCGGTCACGGCGGTATGGCCAACGTCTACATGGGCACCGACAGCAGGCTCGGCCGCCAGGTGGCGATCAAGCTGATGAAGTCGCAGCTCGCCTCCGATCCCTCCTTCCGCACTCGCTTCCGGCAAGAAGCCCAGGCGGCAGCCCGCATGGCCCACCCGACCATCGTGCGCGTCTTCGACGCCGGCGAAGAGCAGACCCGCGACTCCATGGGCAACACGGTTCTCGTGCCCTACATCGTCATGGAGTACGTCGAGGGTCGACTCCTCAAAGACATCGTCGCCGAGGGCCCCCTCGACCCCAAAGAGGCTGTCCGCGTCACCGAGGGCATCCTGACCGCCCTCGAATACTCGCACCGGGCCGGCGTCGTCCACCGCGACATCAAGCCCGGCAACGTGATGCTGACCCACACCGGCCAGGTCAAGGTGATGGATTTCGGTATCGCCCGAGCCGTCTCCGACTCGGCGGCCACGGTCGCGCAGACCACCGCAATTCTCGGCACCGCCCAATACTTCAGCCCCGAGCAGGCCCGCGGCGAGACCGTCGATGCCCGCTCCGATCTCTACTCCACCGGAGTCCTCCTCTTCGAGCTCCTGACGGGGCGACCGCCGTTCCGCGGTGACTCCCCCGTCGCCGTCGCGTACCAGCACGTCAGCGAGCCGCCCGTGCCGCCGAGCGTCATCAACCCGGCCGTGTCGCCCGCTCTCGATGCCGTCACCCTGCACGCCCTGGCGAAGAATCGCTTCGACCGGTTTCAGAGCGCCGCCGAGTTCCGCAACGACGTCGTCGACGCGGGTGCCGGCCACCTTCCGGCCCGCCGACAGCACGTCGACGTCACCTCGCCCGACACCACGCTGTTCGGAGTCAATCCGCGCGCTGCCGTCGGCTCCGAAGCGGCTCTCAAAGAGCTCGACAGCACCGACGCTAATCGGCCCTCCCGCACCCAGACCAGGCCTCCGGTTGCGTGGATCTGGGCGGGCATCGTGCTCGTCGTCATCATCGTCGTGGCCGTCGTCGTCTGGGTCGGCCGTCTCTCGCCGGTCGAGCTCCCCACCAACGCCGGCGTCGAAGTACCGATTATCTCCTCCGAGTCGTACGACGCGGGGGCTGCCGAGCTCACCAAGCTGGGCCTCGTCCCCGACCGCAACGACATCGCCAGCGACTCTGTCGACGAAGGTGACATCATCAAGACCTCGCCGGTGGCGGGCACCAACGTCGCCAAAGACGAGACCATCAGTGTCTATGTGTCGTCCGGCCCCGCGTCGGTGAATGTGCCCGACGTCTCAGGCAAGTCCACCGACGACGCCTGGTCAGAGATCACCGGTCTCGGCTTGCAACAGGGCTCCGTCAGCCAGCAAGATAGCCCGACTGTACCCGCCGGCAATGTGATCCAGACAACGCCCGAGTCGGGCACGAGTGTCGACGTCGGCAGCACGATCGACCTCGTCGTCTCGAGCGGCACCGTCGCCGTTCCCGACGTGACGGGCAAGCCCGTCGCCGACGCCATGTCGACGCTGAACACGCTCGGCCTCCAGGTGAAGACCGTCGCCGATGGCACCTGCACCGGCAACGTGGTCAAGACCCAAGACCTCCCGGTCGGCGAGCAGCCGCAGGGCTCCACGATCACGCTGACGATCTGCAGCGGCTCGTAGTACCGGGCGTTTGAGGCTCGGCTGCTCGGCTGGCGCCTTGGCCTAAACCCCCCTGTGCGGCGCAGACCCGCCCAGCCGGCCTGAACCCGCCGCCTAGGTCACGAGTGTGAGCCGATCGTGCGGGTGTATGCCGAAGAGACGGGTCTGAGCCGGTCTAGCGGGCATGCGCCGGAGACGACGGTCTGGGCCGGCCTCGCCAGCATGGGGCAGCCTCGCGGGCCCGGGTCACACCCGAGCCCGGCCAAGCCGAGCCACCGGCCCTACCCCAGGTTGACGAGCGGGCTCAAGCCCTTCGCGGCCTCGACAGCGGACGGCAGCCCGGCCACCGACAGCCAGTTGCCGACCATGCTGTAGCCACCCTCGGTGAGCACCGACTCGGGGTGGAACTGCACGCCGAACACGGGCGCGTCGCGATGCCGCAGACCCATGATGACGCCGCCGGTGGTGCGGGAGGTGACCTCGAGCACCTGGGGCACGGTGGAGTCGACGACGGCGAGCGAGTGGTATCGCGTCGCCAGGAACGGCTGGGGAACGTTGTCGTAGAACGAGCTGTCGTCGTGCTCGACCCGCGAGGTCTTGCCGTGCATCAGCTCTTCGGCGTGGGTGACGGTCGCACCCATGGCCTCGGCGATCGCCTGGTGGCCGAGGCAAACGCCGAGAAGAGGCTTGTCGACCGCGAGAGCGGCGTGGACGACGTCGACGGACACCCCGGCGGCGGCAGGAGTGCCCGGGCCGGGTGACAGCAGAACGCCGTCGTACTCGGCAATACGCGCAGCGGCCTCCCCCGCGGTGAAGGAGTCGTTGCGCACGACGTCTGTTTCGGCCCCGAGCTGGTGCAGGTAGCCGTTCAGCGTGTAGACGAAACTGTCGTAGTTGTCGATGACGAGAATGCGCGTCATGAAGAACCCACTGTCACTTCAGGCGAATCGATGAACGAGTCGGCGTACGGGAATGCCCAGGTGACCAGGGCGTAGAGAATCGCAGCGAGGAGCACGAGGAGGATGAGAACGCGAACCCACCAGGGGCCGGGGAGAACGCGCCAGAGTGCGGAGTACATACGTCAGCCCTTCACCAGCGACTTGATCTCAGACGGGGCCCCGGCCGAGAAGGGCCGCCAGGAGTCGAAGACACCGTAGGCGATGATTCGCTCGGCCGCGCTGAACTTCGGATTGCAGCTCGTCAGCGTGATGAGTCGATCGCCCGACGTTGTGTCGACCTTCGGTGCGTCGGGAACCTGCTGCAGAACCTGGATCTGGGTCGGCTGCACGTATTGCAGATTGCGGAACGTGTAGGTGTAGTAGCCGGTCTTCGTCTGCACGTAGAAGTGATCGCCCACTTTGAGCTCGGCGATATTGGCGAAGGGCGCCCCGTGCGTCGTCCGGTGGCCGGCGATCGCGAAGTTGCCCACGGCACCCGGCATCTGCGAGGAGTCGTAATGCCCGGCATCGCCCTTGTCGAGGGTTTGCGCCGTGCCCGTGCCCCCGGCGAGAGGTACGCGGTAGTCGGAGCCGAAGCGAGGCACGTAGAGCACGCCGAAGTCGACACCGTCGGCTGGCTTCGGAGTCACCTTGGGCTTGCTGCTGTCGAACGTGACGGTGTTCGATCCGACCGGCGGTGCCGCGTCGTGCAGCTGCTCGCTGATCTTGGACGCCTGATCACGAGTGCCCTGCGCGACGACGATGTCGTTGAACCACTGCTGCCAGACGATGAAGAGGAGCACGACGACGCCCGTGGTGATGAGCACCTCGCCCAGAACACCGATCACCGACGTGCGGCGCCGCTGCGAACGGCGACGGGCACGTCTGCTGGCGGCGGGCGCTTGGAAATCGGACATACCCCGATTCTACGGGCGCGAAGTTGCAACGCAGAGGCTATCCACAGACCCCCTACCGGTACACTTCTGCCCATGGCCAGAGAGAAGAAGACCACCGCGAGCACCGCGCGACCTGGCGGCACGACCGCAACCGACTCCCAGTCGAACGCCAACCAGCCGAATGCCGTCTGGTTCAAGCCCGTCATGTTCGGCTTCATGCTGCTCGGTCTCGCCTGGATCATCGTCTACTACGTCAGCCAGACCGTCTACCCCGTGCCGTCGCTCGGCACCTGGAACATCCTCGTCGGCTTCGGCATCATGTTCATCGGCTTCCTGATGACGACCCGCTGGCGCTGACGTACCGCCCAAAGTCTGACCAGTGCGGCCGGGTTGGCCCGACGCGAATCCGGCCCTGCGGCCGGTTTGATTGCGGTTTTGCCCGGATCCTTGTCATTCATAACGGGGTGTCTTACACGGGTGTAACTATCCCCAATGTGGATGAACCTGTGGATAACTCTGCCAAGCACCCGGCGAACTAGAAACGCCCCGCTCCTTATTGAGAAGCGGGGCGTTTTCGCGTGACCACCTAGGCGGCAAGCCCGACCAGTGACGCCGAACGGACCAGCAGGATCGCGAGTAGGGCGACCGCCAGCCCACCGGCCAGCAGGCGTTGCTGCATCGCCCGCGATCTATGCTGAGTGCGCATGTAGATCAGGGCCGTCAGGGCCCCGATCGCGGCGGCACCGATGTAGTTCTGCCACGGAGTACCGAAGAAGATTCCGATGACGACGTTGAGGGCGATGATCACCAGAATCTGGACTGCCTGCTCGCCGCGCGACCGCAGAATCACGTAGAACGCCCCGAAGAGGCCGAACATGGCCGCTCCGCTGATCAACACGGGCTGATAGGGGAAGAACAAAGAGGCCGCAACCTCGGCGCCCAATGCACCGAGCAGGTAAAGCCCGATGTAGCGAACCCGGCCGAGTTGCTGCTCGATCATCTGGCCGAACGCCCACAGCATGTAGACGTTGAAGGCCAGCTGGATGATCGAACTCAGACCGCCGTAGACGAAGATGCCCGTCACCATCCGCCACGGTTCGGTGAGAGCGCCCGCTCCATAGAAGAGCAGAGCGCCCTGGGCCGACGGAACGAGGCTCACCAGGAACCCGAGCACCGACAACGCCATCAGCGCATACGTGGCCGTCGGGCCGCCCGAGGTAGCGAGGCTGTTCATGCGGGTGACGACCTGAGGCCTCACCTTGGGCATGTTGCCGCGTGCCTCGCGGACGCACTCCGGGCAGTGCACTCCCACCGCGGCCGGTGTCTGGCACTGCGTGCAGATCGTCCGGCCGCACCGCTGGCAGAGAATGAAGCTCTGCCGGTCGGGGTGGCGATAGCAGAAGTTATCGGAGTTGCGCGGGATGTTCGTCACCGAAGGGTCAGACCTCGTCGATCGTGACGCTCTCGATGACGACGTCTTTCAGCGGCTTGTCGCGCGCGTCGGTGTCGACGGCCTGGATGGCGTCGACGACCTTCTTCGACTCGGGGTCGGAGACCACGCCGAAGATGGTGTGCTTGCCCTGGAGCCACGGGGTCGCGACGGTGGTGATGAAGAACTGCGAGCCGTTGGTGCCCTTGCCGCCGCGGGTGCCGGCGTTGGCCATGGCGAGGATGTAGGGCTCCTGGAAGGTGAGCTCGGGGTGGATCTCGTCGTCGAAGTTGTAGCCGGGGCCGCCGGTGCCCTGGCCGAGCGGGTCGCCGCCCTGGATCATGAAGTCGGGGATGATGCGGTGGAAGACCACGCCGTCGTAGAGGTTGTCTTTCGACACCTTGCCCGTGCTCGGGTGGGTCCACTCGATGGTGCCGGTGGCGAGGCCGGTGAAGTTGGCGACGGTCTTGGGGGCGTGGTTGCCATACAGATCGACCTTGATGGGGCCGAGGGTGGTGGTGATGGTGGCGACTGCGGTGTGCGTAGACATGTGTCCGATTCTTTCACAGCGACATGATGATTCAGTCGTCCCCCAGACATCATCCTGTGACCTATCAGGGGAGCCCGTGCCAAGATAGGCGCAACGCCGCAGGAACCATAAGGGAGAGCACATGGCCACGTCACGCAAGAGCACACGCGAACTGAAGAAGCTCCGGAGCGACGCCGCCGGCATCTGGGGTGAGCAGCGCGAGCTTCTCGGCCACGCCGGTGAATTCTGGAAGGCCGTCGGCGCCGAAGCCGCCGAGCGCGCAAAGAACGACCTGGCACCCCGAGTCAAGGCCGCCTACGACGCCCAGGTCAAGCCTGCCGTGTCGACCGGTGTCGCCAACGCCTCCGTGGCAGCCACGCACGCCAAAGACCGCCTGAAGAACGACGTGGCGCCGGCTGTGTCGGCCGCCGTGGCCTCGAGCCCGCTGGCCGAGCACATCGACCTCGACGAGCTCCTCAAGAGCGGCAAGAAGCTCAGCAAGAAGGCCAAGCGCAAGGCACTGAAGAAGGCCGCGCAGCAGGCTCGCAAGCACCCCAAGGCCACGAAGAACATCGCGAAGACGGTTCTCAAGGCCAAGAAGCTTCAGAAGAAGACGCAGAAGAATAAGGGCCTGGGCAAGGGTGGGGTCTTCCTCATCATCCTGGGCGTGGTCGGCCTCGGCGCCGTCATCTACGCGGCAGCTCAGACGCTCCGTGCCGACGACGAGCTGTGGGTTGCCGACGACGAAGACAGCCCCAAGGCCTGATCGTCGCGTCACCGCATCGAAGGTCCGCATCCCTCCGGGGGTGCGGGCCTTCGTCGTTCCCCAGGCCAGTCTCCGACCTCAGGATCCGGCGGCCCCGCCTGCCAGCTTCTGCCCCCGGGCGCACCCCGGGCCTGCCATCCCGGCCCCGCCCCTGCCCGCGAGAGTGCGCAATTGGGCCCTCCGGCGCTCCCTTGGCCCACACTTGCGTACTCTCGCCTCGCACGAGCGCAGCGAGTGCCGCGGCGAAGCCGCCAGCGAGCACGACGAGATTGGTGTGAGGTGAGCCGAAGGCAAACCGAACACACGAGAGGAGAATTGACCACTGCGGCGAAGCCGCCAGACCAGCACGATACCCACTGCGAGCCCGAGCAAAGCGAGGGCGAGTAGAACAAACTGTGGAGCCTGGGAGAATCGAACTCCCGACATCCTGCTTGCAAAGCAGGCGCTCTACCAACTGAGCTAAGGCCCCGGTCACTGACCAGGTGTTGCACCGAATGGTGCTTGGTCTTGGGGGTGTTTCTTCAGTGTCGTAAGGAGACACCGTGGGGCTAATAGGACTTGAACCTATGACCTCTTCGTTATCAGCGAAGCGCTCTAACCGCCTGAGCTATAGCCCCCTGGACCGAATAAGACAGTACCTTATTCGGCCCGATTCACTAAATCGAGTGGGGCCTCGGAGGCCCCGGCTGGATCAGTTGTTTGTGAAACCGACGAGTAGACCGCCGGTGATGCGCACGCTCAGGTTATACAGGAGCGCAGCGATGGCACCGAGGACGGTGCCGATCACGATGTTGAGGATCGCGACGACGATCGCGAACAGCATGACCTGCCCGATCGAGAGGGTGTCTTGGAGGGTGAAGCCCTTGTCGCCAAGCACCTCTTGGAGCAGCTTGTCGACGGTGTCGAAGATGCCGAGGCGCGTGAGGATGACGTACACGAGGAACGTGGCGACGACGGTGATGATGCCGAGGGCCACGGCGATCAGGAACGACAGCTTCACGGTCGACCAGAAGTCGATGTAGACGAGCTTCAGTCGAACCTGCTTTGTTCCGACTGGCTTCTTGGCTTTGCTCTGCAGTTTTTCTGCGACGCTAGTCATGCTTCGGTCGTGTCCTCTCCGGCGGTCTCACCCGTGGTGTCGGGCGATGTGTCGGTGCCCTCGACGCTGTCGGCGTCGGAGGACACTGTATCTACAGTGTCACCTTCCGCGCTGGCAGCGCCTCCGTCTACGGTCGCATCTTCGATCGCTGTCTCGTCGTCGGGCCCCTCGAGGTTCCGCTCGGTGTTGCGGGCGACGGCGATGATCCGGTCGTCGGCGGCGAACCGCGCGAAGACGACTCCCATGGTGTCGCGGCCCTTGGCCGGCACCTCGGAGACCGCGGAGCGGACGACCTTGCCGCCCGACAGGACGACCAGCACCTCGTCGTCTTCGGAGACGATCATGGCTCCGGCCAGGTCGCCGCGGGCCTCGGCCAGCTTGGCGACCTTGATGCCCAGCCCACCGCGGTTCTGGATGCGGTACTGGTCGGCGGCCGTGCGCTTCGCGTAACCGCCCTCGGTCACGACGAAGACGAATCCTTCTTCGCCGACCACCGATGCGGAAAGAAGCGAGTCGTCGTCGCGGAAGGTCATGCCCTTGACGCCGGAGGTCGAACGACCCATCGGCCGGAGTGACTCGTTCGTCGCGGTGAAGCGGAGCGACATGCCGTGACGCGAGACCAGGAGGAGGTCGTCGTGCTCGTCGACCAGCAGCGCGGACACGAGCTCGTCGCCCTCGCGCAGGTTGATGGCGATGATGCCGCCGGTGCGGTTCGTGTCGTACTCGGTGAGGGCCGTCTTCTTGATGAGACCCTCGCGCGTCGCGAGCACGAGATAGTCGGCGACCTCGTAGTCGGGGATGTCGAGCACCTGCGAGATCTCTTCGTCGGGCTGCATGGCAAGGAAGTTCGCCACGTGCTGGCCCTTGGCGTCTCGGCCGGCCTCTTGCAGCTCGTACGCCTTGGCGCGGTAGACGCGGCCTTTGGTCGTCAGGAACAGCAGCCAGTGGTGCGTGGTCGTGACGAAGAAGTGCTCCACCACGTCGTCTGCACGCAGCTGTGCACCCTTGACGCCCTTGCCACCACGGTGCTGCGAGCGGTAGCTGTCGCTCTTGGTGCGCTTGACGTAGCCGCCGCGCGTGAGCGTGACCACCATCTCCTCTTCGGGGATGAGGTCTTCGACGCTCATGTCGCCGTCGAACCCGAACATGATCTCGGTGCGACGGTCGTCGCCGAACTTGTCGGTGATGGCCTTGAGCTCCTCGCCGATGATGGTGCGCTGACGCTCCGGCTTGGCGAGGATGTCTTTGAAGTCAAGGATCTTGCGCTCGAGCTCGTCGTGCTCGTCTTGGATCTTCTGGCGTTCGAGAGCCGCGAGGCGACGAAGCTGCATGGCGAGGACGGCGTTCGCCTGGAGCTCGTCGATGTCGAGCAGGTCGATGAGACCGGTGCGGGCCTCGTCGACAGTCGGCGAACGGCGGATCAGGGCGATGACCTCGTCGAGGGCATCGAGCGCCTTGATGTAGCCGCGGAGGATGTGCGCGTCGGCCTCGGCCTTGCGGAGTCGGAACGAGGTACGACGCACGATGACCTCGACCTGGTGGTCGACCCATGCCGAGATGAAGCCGTCGAGCGGAAGCGTGCGGGGCACGCCGTCGACGATGGCGAGCATGTTCGCGCCGAAGTTCTCTTGGAGGGAGGTGTGCTTGTAGAGGTTGTTCAGCACGACCTTCGCGACGGCGTCGCGCTTCAGCACGATCACCAGACGCTGACCGGTGCGACCGGAGGTCTCGTCGCGGATGTCGGCGATGCCGGCGACACGACCCTCGCGAACAAGGTCGGCGATCTTGATCGCGAGGTTGTCGGGGTTGACCTGGTACGGCAGCTCGGTGACGACGAGGCAGGTGCGACCCTGGATCTCTTCGACGCTGACGACCGCGCGCATGGTGATCGAACCGCGACCCGTGCGGTAGGCGTCGTGGATGCCGCGAACCCCGAGGATCTGCGCTCCGGTGGGGAAGTCGGGGCCCTTGATGCGCTGCATGAGCGCCTCGAGGAGCTCTTCGCGCGTGGCCTCGGGGTTGTCGAGGTACCACTGCGCTCCCGCGGCGACCTCGCGGAGGTTGTGCGGGGGGATGTTCGTCGCCATGCCGACGGCGATGCCGACCGAGCCGTTGACGAGGAGGTTCGGGAACCGCGCCGGGAGAATGGCGGGCTCTTGCGTGCGACCGTCGTAGTTGTCTTGGAAGTCGACGGTGTCTTCGTCGATGTCGCGGACCATCTCGAGCGCGAGCGGGGCCATGCGCGTCTCGGTGTATCGCGGAGCCGCGGCGCCGTCGTTTCCCGGCGAGCCGAAGTTGCCCTGGCCGTGGGCGAGCGGGTAGCGCAGGCTCCACGGCTGGACGAGACGCACCAGAGCGTCATAGATCGCCGAGTCACCGTGCGGGTGGAAGTTGCCCATCACGTCGCCGACGACGCGGGCGCACTTCGAGAAGGCGCGATCGGGGCGGTAGCCGCCGTCGAACATCGCGTAGATCACGCGGCGGTGAACCGGCTTGAGGCCGTCGCGCACCTCGGGGAGCGCTCGCCCCACGATCACGCTCATCGCGTAGTCGAGGTAGGAGCGCTGCATCTCGAGCTGGAGGTCGACCGCTTCGATGCTGTCGCGCTTCAGCTGCGCCGCGAACTGTGCCGGCTCGACACCCTCGGGGATGCCGCCGGTGGTGTCGTCTGTCTCGTCTGCCATCAGGTGTTTTCTTTCGGTAGCCGGCCCATCGGATCCTTCGATCGGCCTGAGCGCCCCGCTCGGGGTCGCGCGTCAGTCAGAGACGCGACCCCACTCGGGGAGCGAATCAGATATCGAGGAAGCGAACGTCTTTCGCGTTCTGCTGGATGAAGTTGCGTCGGAGCTCGACGTCTTCGCCCATGAGGGTGTTGAAGATGGTGTCGGCCGCGACGGCGTCGTCGAGAGTGACCTGGCGGAGGGTCCGGGTGTCGGGATCCATGGTGGTCTCCCACAGCTCTTTGTAGTCCATCTCGCCGAGGCCCTTGTAGCGCTGGATTCCGTTATCTTTCGGAATCCGCTTGCCCTCGGCCTTGCCGGCGACCAGAAGAGCATCGCGCTCGAGGTCGCTGTAGACGTACTCGTGCGGCGCGTTCGACCACTTGATCTTGAACAGGGGCGGCATGGCCAGGTAGACGTAGCCCAGGTCGATGAGCGGACGCATGTAGCGGAAGAGCAGCGTCAGCAGCAGCGTCGTGATGTGCTGACCGTCGACGTCGGCATCGGCCATCAGCACGATCTTGTGGTACCGGGCCTTCTCGGGATCGAAGTCATCGCCGATGTCGGCGCCGAACGCCTTGATCATCGCCTGGACCTCGTTGTTGCCGAGGGCCCGGTCGAGGCGCGCCTTCTCGACGTTCAGGATCTTGCCGCGGAGGGGCAGGATCGCCTGCGTCTCGGGGTTGCGGCCCTGAACGGCAGAGCCGCCAGCCGAGTCACCCTCGACGATGAAGATCTCGCTCAGTGCCGGGTCTTTCGACTGGCAGTCTTTGAGCTTGCCGGGCATGCCGTTCGACTCGAGCACGCCCTTGCGGCGGGTCGAATCGCGGGCCTTGCGAGCGGCCATCCGGGCCTGCTGCGCCTGGATGCCCTTCTTGATGATCTCTTTGGCCTGCACCGGGTTCTTGTCGAACCAGTCGTTCAGCTGGTCGTACGCGACCTTCTGCGTGAACGACTTCGCCTCGGTGTTGCCGAGCTTCGTCTTGGTCTGACCCTCGAACTGCGGCTCGCCGAGCTTGATCGAGATGACGGCGGTGAGGCCCTCGCGCACGTCGTCACCGGTGAGACGCGCCTCTTTGTCTTTCTCTTTGTCTTTGTCGTTCGTCTTGATGAGGCCCTTGGCGATGCCGTACGAGTTGACCACCGTCGTCAGCGCGGCGCGGAAGCCCTCTTCGTGCGTGCCGCCCTCGTGCGTGTTGATGGTGTTCGCGTAGGTGTGGACGCTCTCTTGGTACGAGTAGTTCCACTGCATCGCCACTTCGAGGGCGATCTTCTTCTCGGTGTCTTCGGATTCGAACGAGATGATGTCGGGGTGGACGACGTCGACCTTCTTCGACGCGTTGAGGTACTCGACGTAGTCTTCGAGCCCCTTCTCGTACATGAAGTCGTCGCTCTTGGCCTTGGTGCCGTCGGGGGCGTCGTCGGCGACTGGGCGCTCGTCGACGAGCGTGATTCGCAGGCCCTTGTTCAGGAAGGCCATCTGCTGGAAGCGCGCACGCAGGGTCTCGTAGTCGAACTCGACGATCTCGAAAATCTCGGCGTTCGGCCAGAAGGTGATCGTGGTGCCGGTATCGGAGGCGTCTTCACCCTGGGCGAGCGGGGCGACCGGAACACCGTTGGTGAAGCTCTGACGCCAGACCGACCCCTGACGGTGCACCTCGACGTCGAGCTCGGTCGACAGCGCGTTGACGACCGACGAGCCGACACCGTGAAGGCCACCGGAGACCGCGTAGCCGCCGCCACCGAACTTGCCACCGGCGTGCAGCACGGTGAGGACGACCTCGACGGTCGACTTCTTCTCGACGGGGTGGATGTCGACGGGAATGCCGCGGCCGTTGTCGACGACGCGGATGCCGCCGTCTTCTCGCATGGTGACGTGGATGGTGTCACAGTAGCCGGCGAGTGCCTCATCGACTGCGTTGTCGACGATCTCGTAGACCAGGTGGTGGAGGCCGCGGGGGCCCGTGGAGCCGATGTACATGCCGGGGCGCTTGCGAACGGCCTCGAGGCCCTCGAGTACCTGGATGTCGCTTGCTTCGTAAGAGTGGTCGGTACCGTCAGGCGAATTCGGTGACATGCTTTGTGGGGCTCCTGCCGTTTTTCTCGTGACGCCTCCGTCACCTGCGCGAAACAGGCCTCCGGACGACCTTCCGAGTCTACCGCAGGAGGCCCTCCTCCGGGGCGAAATCGGCCCTCAGAGCGATTTTCACGAGTGGGTTGACCGATTGAGCCCTGTCAACCGTAAGTATCGCGAGGACCGCGCCCTGGAACAGATCTGGGACCGCGTTTCCAGGTGGGGGCGTTCGGGCCAAGAAAACGCATCGATTGGATGCCCGCCTCGGGGTAGGTGCCCATGATCGACGTGGTGATCTGAGCGCGCATCAGACGCAGCTGCGTCGCCCACGCCGTCGAGTCGCACTGGACGGTCAGCGTGCCATCTTCGATACCGACCGGAACGGAGTGGTCGGCGAGCTCGACCCCCACCATGTCGGGCCAGGCCGTCATCAGGTCGGACTGCGCCAGGGTGCTGTTCCAGCCGAGCTCGGTGGTCACGCCCAGGATCACGTCGGCAATCCCCTTGGGATCGCGCCCCGACGAGAACGGCTGGCTCGGCGCACCCGCCCGCGCGATACGTCGACGGGCATCTCGCGACCGGGTCGACGGATCGCCGAAGACCTTGCGAAACCGCAGGTAGACGCGTTGCGCCTCGTTGTCGTCTTTCGGCCCGGTGGGCCGCGGGCTCACTGCGACACCTCGGGAACGACTTCAGGATCCGACCCGGTCACCTGGTCGACGATGGTGCCCTTCGAGATCCGCACGGTGTGTGCAGCGAGACGCTCGGGCACGTCCTCCTCGACCGCCGCCGTGATCAGCACCTGCTCGTAGTCGGCGACTGCATCGGCCAGACGTTCGCGCCTCGACCGATCGAGCTCGGCGAACACGTCGTCGAGCACGATCACCGGATCGCCCGTCGACGAGTCGCGGCGGAGGACGGCGGCGGATGCGAGCTTGAGCGCAAGCGCGAACGACCACGATTCGCCGTGACTGGCGTAGCCGCGGGCGGGAAGGCCGTTGAGCGCCAAGAAGAGATCGTCTCGGTGCGGACCGACGAGCGTCACCCCTCGATCGAGCTCCGATCGCCGGACACGGGCGAGCGCCTCCTGGAAGACCGGCTGGATCTCCGCGGCCGGAACGGCCGCGTCGGGCTGCTCCACCGGGTCGTCATCGTCGCGAACCGTGCCGCGAATGCTCAGGACGGAACCGAGGTCGGCCGCGTGGTCGTCGCCGGCGACGGCACGGTAGGCCGCGCGCACCTCCGGCCGCAGCAGCTCGACGAGGTGTTCTCGGGACGCGATGATCTCGGATCCTAGAGTCACCAGCCGTTCGTCCCAGATGTCGAGGGTCGAGAGCTTGTCGCCCTTGAGCCCGGAGGCCCGGGCCGACTTGAGCAGGGTATTGCGCTGGCGGAGCACCCGGTCGTAGTCGGAGAGGACTCCCGCGAGGCGAGGATTGCGCGCGACGAGAAGCTCGTCGAGGAACCGCCGCCGGCCGCCGGGATCGCCGCGCACCAGCGCGAGATCTTCGGGGGCGAACAGGATGCTCGAGAAATAGCGGGGCAGCTCGCGAGGCTTGATCGCCCCGCGGTTGATCTGGGCCCGGTTCGGTGACGACCGGTTGATCTGCACCTCGGCAAGAAGCTCACGGTCGCCGCTCTCGATGCGGGCACGCACGATGGCCGAGTCGCGGCCGGCCCGAATGAGTGCCGCATCGCTCGACACCCGATGGGAACCGAGGGTGGCCAGATAGCCGAGACTCTCGACCAGGTTGGTCTTGCCCTGGCCGTTGCGGCCGACAAAGAGATTGGGCCCACGCGCGAGGGTCACTTCAGCCGACTCGTAATTGCGGAAGTCGGTCAAACTGAGGTGGAGTACTCGCACGCGGGCCCATCCGGCGCAGCTGCGCCTGCTCGAAATCGAGCGGTGGCTAGTCGGCCTTCTTGACCGCGTGGCCGCCGAACTGGTTGCGGAGGGCTGCGACGGCCTTCATCGTCGGCGATCCGTCGCCCTGGCGGGAGACGAAGCGGGCGAAGATCGAGGCGGAAATGGTCGGCATCGGAACGGCGAGCTCGATGGCATCGGCCAGGGTCCAGCGGCCCTCGCCCGAGTCTTCGACGTAGCCCGAGATCTCGTCGAACTTCGGGTCGGCCTCGAGGCCGACGACCAGGAGCTCGAGGAGCCAGGAGCGCACGACGGTGCCGCGCTGCCAGGCCTTGAAGGTGCCGGGAACGTCTTTGACGAGGTCTTTCTTCGCCTCGAGCAGCTCGAAGCCCTCGCCGTACGCCTGCATGATGGCGTACTCGATGCCGTTGTGCACCATCTTCGTGTAGTGACCGGCACCGACGGGGCCGGCGTGCACGAAGCCTTCGGCCTTGGGGCCTTCGGGGCGGAGCGCGTCGAAGATCGGCATAGCCAGCTCGATGTTTTCGTCGGAACCGCCGACCATGAGGCCGTAGCCGTTCTTCAGTCCCCAGACGCCACCGGAGACACCGGCGTCGACGTACTTGATGCCCTTTTCGCCGAGCAGCTTCTCGTTGTCGAAGTCGCTGGTCCACTTCGAGTTGCCGCCGTCGATGACCATGTCGCCCTCGGAGAGGACTTCGGAGAGCTCTTTGACGACGCCTGCGGTGATGGCGCCCGACGGGACCATGGCCCAGACGATGCGGGGAGCGGGGAGTGCGGCGGCGAGCTCTTTGAGGCTGGCGACGTCGGAGACATCGGGGTTGTGGTCGTACCCGGTCACCTCGATGTCGTGCTCGCGCAGGCGGGTGCGCATGTTGTTGCCCATTTTGCCGAGACCGATGAGGCCGATGTGCATGAGAATCCTTCGTTGAGGTGACGCGCGGCCGGTGTTCGGGAGCGCGGCGGTGGAGTGCGCGGCTAGCGCAGCAGGAGATTGGGCTGGAGGAGGTACTTGTAGCTGTCCGCACCGGGCTGATCTTTCGAGGATTGGCTCGTGATCAGTACGGGCCCCGGTTTGTTGGGGTTCTCGGTCTTAGTGAACGAGATGCGGACGAACTCCGAGTGAACGGCTCCCAGTCCGTCCAGGAGAAACTGCGGTTTCAACGAAACCACGGTGTCTTCTCCGGTCAGGAGCGCGTCGATCGACTCTGACGCCTGCGCTTGCTCGCTACCGATCGCCTCGAGGGTGAGGCCATCAATCGTGAACGTGAATCTCAAAGCTGCTTCGCGCTCGAGGACGAGCGACACACGACGGGTCGCCTCCACGAGGTCGGCGGTGTTCATCACCGCGTAGTTCTCGACCGTCTCGGGGAACAGTCGCTTGACCGGGGGGAAGTTGCCCTTGATCAGGAGCGAGGTGACGATCTTGTTGTCGGCCTGGAAGGCAATCAGCTCACGGTCGTCGGAACCCGTGATCGCCACGGAGAGCGTGGACGCATTGCCGAAGGTCTTGCCGACCTCCTGCAGGGTGCGAGCCGGTACGAGTGCGGTGAGAGTCTGGGTCGAGGCGGCAGTGCCGGGATCCCAGTCGATGCCGCGGACGGCGACGCGGTAGCGGTCGGTGGCGACAAGCGACAGGGCGTTTTCGGTGACTTCGAGCTGCACGCCCGTGATGACCGGTGTCACGTCGTCGCGGCTCGCCGCGACGGCGACCTGCGCGATGGCAAGTGAGAAAGCATCGCCGGGAACGACGCCCGACTGCTCACCGGGTGCCGGCAACGTCGGGTATTCCTCGACGGGCATGCTCAGCAACGAGAAGTTGGCCGAGCCGCAGGAGACGCTGATGCGCGTGTCTTCGGTGGTGAACGTGACCGGTGCGTTCGGAAGGCGGTTGGCGATGTCGGCGAGGAGCCGGCCGGAGACGAGGATCGTGCCGGGTTCGTCGACCTCGGCCGCGATGCTCGTCTGAGACGAGACCTCGTAGTCGAACGACGAGAGCGTGAGGCCACCCTCGTGAGCCTCGATGAGCACACCACTGAGGATCGGCAGGGTGGTTCGCTGAGGCAGCAGCTTCACAGCGAACGAGACGGCGTCGCTGAAGACGTCGCGGTTGACCTGGAACTTCACGCGGTGACCCCTATTCGAAAACTGCAGTCGATACCCGACAGAGCATGGGCCCTGCGAGTGCAGGGCTCCGCCCGTGCAAACCGTGCCCGTGCAGAGCGCTGCCCGGCGGTTAATACTGGCACAGCAATTCTCCAGGTGGTTTCGGTGTCTCCCAGGCTGCTCCGGGGTGCCGACTCATCCACAAGGTTGCTTTCTCCCTCATTCATTTCTAAGTAGGAGTAACAGTCTTAACCGTTGTGCACAGTGTGGATAACTTGTTAATAACCGCCTGGCCACTGGGAACTACATCCGTGTGAGTTGTTGATGGATTGTGGGATCGAGGCCCCCGACCTGTGAGCGCGACCGACTGACAAATTCGTGTCATTCACACCCGAGGCGTCGGAGTGAACAATCCGTCCCCCGATTCTCCCCAAGTTTCCACAAGTTATCCACACTGGGGGAAACGCCCGAAACCATAGGGGCGCGTCAGTGGCGCGTGGAGGGGGCGTGGGGCCTCCAGGAGGAGGCGCTCAGGCAGGGGTTAACACTCGAGCGCGAGGCCGGGACGTCGGATCCTGGGGCTTCGACTCGAGCGTTTCAGTTCGGGGGCTTCGCCGAATTTGAAGGAGAAACTTCGGCCCGGCGACGGATTCATCGGGATCGGGCGGGGTCGAGGAACGGTTTTTCCTTCGAATTCGGGGCGGGGCGGGGCCGGGGCAGGGCTAGAGCGGGGCCGGGCTGGGCCAGGCGGCGCCGGGGCTAGGACGGGCTACTTGTAGCGGTGGTCCTGCTTGATGCGGCTGGTGAGCTCGGTGACCTGGTTGTAGATCGACCGGCGCTCCTTCATTAGCTCGGAGATCTTCTTGTTCGCGTACATGACCGTGGTGTGGTCGCGATTGCCGAACAGCTGCCCGATCTTGGGCAGAGAGAGGTTGGTGAGCTCACGGCAGAGGTACATGGCGATCTGTCGTGCGGTGGCGATCGCCTGAGAGCGCGACGACCCGTAGAGGTCGTCTACCGAGAGCTTGAAGTAGTCGGCCGTGTGATTGATGATGTCGACCGGCGCGATGACGTTGTCTTCGTCGAGGGTGATCAGGTCTTTGAGCACCGTCTGAACGAGAGCCATGTCGACGGCCGTGCGGTTGAGGCTGGCGAACGCGGTGACACGGATGAGGGTGCCCTCGAGCTCGCGGATGTTGCTCGACACCTTCGAGGCCATGTACTCGAGAATCTCGTCGCGCACCTGCAGCTTCTCGCTCTGCGCCTTCTTACGGAGGATCGCGATTCGAGTCTCGAGGTCGGGCGCCTGCACGTCGGTGATGAGACCCCACTCGAAGCGCGATCGCATTCGGTCTTCAAAGCCGGTGAGGTGCTTCGGTGGCAGGTCGGAGGTGATCACGAGCTGCTTGTCGTGGTCGTGCAGGGTGTTGAAGGTGTGGAAGAACGCTTCTTGCGTGGAGTCTTTGCCCTGCAAGAACTGGATGTCGTCGATCAGCAGGATGTCGATCTCGCGGTAGCGCTGTTGAAACTGGCTCGACCGGTTATTCGCGATCGAGTTGATGAAGTCGTTGGTGAACTCCTCGCTCGAGACGTACCGGACGCGGATGCCGGGGTACATGCTCTCGGCGTAGTGCCCGATGGCGTGGAGGAGGTGGGTCTTGCCGAGGCCGGATTCGCCGTAGATGAAGAGCGGGTTGTACGCCTTGGCCGGTGCCTCGCTGACCGCGACCGCGGCGGCATGGGCGAAACGGTTCGAGGCGCCAATCACGAAGTTGTCGAAGCTGTACTTCGGGTTCAGCCGCGAATCGGTGCGTTTGCCAGGGGAGGCCTTCTGGACCGGCGCCGGCACGAAGGGCGCTTCGACGTACTGGGCCGGCTCGGCGATCTCGTGCGGCTGGCTGAGCGTGTCGGGCGTGATGTCGGGGTTGACTGTGATGGCGAAGCTGGCGACCGGAGAGTCGTCGAGGGTCGCGATCGCGTCGAGGAGGGGCTCGCGAATCCGCTGCTCGAGCATTCCGCGCGTGAGTTCGTTTGGCACCTCGAGGTACAGGGTGTCGCCGAGCACGCCCTTCGGCTCGACCAGACTCATGAACCCGTGCAGCTGCGGTGTGATCCGGTCGTCGGTGGTCAGGCGCGCGAGAACCGTTCTCCAGAGGCCCTGAACCGGGTCGATGGTGCTGGTCACTGTGTTCTCGCTTCGTGTCTGGGGGTGACGGGGGCGTGGTCGCGCGGGTGGAGTTCTCCACAGGGTTTTCCACCGGTGGCAAAAAGACCCGAGGATCCGCGCCCACCGACTGCCACCCCTGATGTTCCGCGGCGGAATACGCATTTACAGAGCCCCCGCCGCTGCGGCTCCCCCACCTTAGTTCGACACGGCGGGCCGAACACAACCCAGGTTTTCCACACTGTGGATAATGAGTGTTTTGCTCGTCGTTTGACCACAGGGCCCCGCTCGCGTAGTTTTAACCAGTTGATTTCAGTCACTTTGGGCTGACAAGACTTCTCGGACTGCGGCACGTGTCTCCGGCGCGTTCAGCTCGGTCCCTTTCCTTCTGGAGACAAAACCATGAGCAAGCGCACCTTCCAGCCGAACAACCGTCGTCGTGCCAAGAAGCACGGCTTCCGTGCCCGCATGCGTACGCGTGCCGGTCGCGCCATCCTCGCCGCGCGTCGTGGCAAGGGCCGCACCGAGCTCAGCGCGTAGATCGACACGGTCAAATCGACCGGTCTAAGCCGGACGAGACCTCATGTTGGCTAAAGCCAATCGGATCGTCCGCGCTGACGACTACCGCAACACCGTGCGCCGTGGCCGCAAGTCGGCTACGGCGCACTGTGTCGTGTACCTGAGGGTGGCTTCCGCGGATCCTTCTCTTTCGGCGGCGTCGGCGCCTGGTCGCTTCGGCTTCATCGTCGCGAAGAACGTCGGCAACGCCGTGGTGCGCAACACCGTGCGGCGACGTCTTAAAGGAGTCGCCCACACGCTGCTCGGTGACGACGATTTCCCCCTCGAGCGAACGGACATCGTGATCCGCGCACTGCCAGGGTCGGATGCAGTTCAGTGGTCTACCCTGCTCGAAGAGATCACCGGAGCGGTGAACAAGGGTGTGAGAGCGTGAAGATCGTCCGATTCGTGGCACTTCTCCCGCGCAACGTGTGCGTGGCGCTTCTTCGTGCCTACCGCGCGGTCATCTCGCCGCTTTACGGCGATGTCTGCCGCTACTACCCCTCGTGCTCGACCTACACGCTCCAGGCGATCCAGAGTCACGGAGCCCTCAAGGGGATCGCCCTGGGTTCCTGGCGAATCGCGCGATGTAATCCGTGGGCGGCAGGCGGGATCGACGATGTTCCCGACCGTCACATGGCTCATGGGCACGAAATCGTCGTCTTGACCAGCGGTTTCGTTGTAGCTGCTGACAAAGAGTCGTCCTCTGGTGCGACCAGCCCGCTCCCCCTTAGTCCCCGGCTGCGCTTCGGCAGCGAAAGGCTGCACTTGCGCAGCGAACGGCTGCACCTCAGCAGCGACAGAAAGGCCTGACCCGCATGCTCGACTTCATAGGCACGATCCTCTGGCCGATCCGCTGGGTCGTCGAGGCGATCCTCGTCGGATGGCACTACGTGCTCACCTCCGTCGGCCTCGACGCCGACGCCGGCGTGACCTGGGTGCTGTCGATCGTGCTGCTCACGATCGTCGTACGCGTCTGCCTCATCCCCATCTTCGTGCGGCAGATCAAGAATCAGCGCCGAATGATGGAGGTAGCGCCCCAGCTCAAGAAGATCCAAGACAAGTACAAGGGCAAGAAAGACCAGTTCTCCCGCGAAGCCATGTCTCGCGAGACGATGGCTCTGTACAAGGAGACGGGCACCAACCCCCTCTCGTCATGCCTTCCGCTGCTGATTCAGATGCCCGTGTTCTTCAGCCTCTACACGGTGCTCCACAATGCTCAACTCGACAAGGTCGGCATCGGCCTCCTCAACCGCGATCTCAGCAACGCGTTCGCGACGTCCACCCTGTTCGGTGCTCCCCTCAAAGAGACCTTCACCAACTCCGACGTCATCTCGGTCAAGATCATCGCCGGCGCGATGATCGTGCTCATGACGGCCTCGCAGTTCTTCACGCAGCTGCAGCTCACGACGAAGAACATGTCGCCCGAGACCAAGGCGAGCCCCATGTACAAGCAGCAGAAGATGCTCCTGTACGTGCTCCCGCTGGTCTTCCTCTTCTCCGGTCTCTCGTTCCCGCTCGGCGTCATGTTCTACTGGCTGACCTCCAACTTCTGGACGATGGGCCAGCAGTACGTCGTCATCCGCAACAGCCCGACGCCTGGCTCCGACGCCGCTCTTGCGCGTGAGGCCCGGCTTGCCAAGAGGCAGCAGGACCGCGAGGCGCGGGGCAAGGGAAACCCCCTCAAGTCGCTCACCGAGATAACGGTGACTGAGATCGAGACCCCCAAGCGAGTGACCACCCAGCGCAGCCAGCCCGTAGGCAAGGCGCGCTCCAAGAAGCAGAACGGCCAAGCACGATGACTTCCGCTCCCCTCCCCGCTGACAAGTCCGCCGAAGACCGCCTCGCCGCGGCATCTCAGACCACCGACGAGGCGATTGCTTCGAATGGGGCGCTCGAAGCCTCGACTGTTGTGTCGGACTCCGCACGATCGACCGACGACGAGTCGGGTGCTTCCGAGGGCCAGAGTGACGTGCGCGACGACGATGGTGTCGACGCGGGTGACGATGCAGGGCCTGACGAGGGCGACATCGCTGCCGACTACATCGAAGAGCTGCTCGACATCCTTGATCTCGATGGCGACATCGACATCGAGACGCGGGGCGGACGCTCCTACATCTCTGTCGACTCATCGGGTGAGAACGACCTCCGCGTTCTGTCCAAGCCGGACACGGTCACAGCCCTTCAGGAGTTGACCCGTATTGCCGTCCAGGCGAAGACCGGCGAGTTCTCCCGCTTGATCCTCGACGTCGGCGGCTCTCGCGCGACACGTGAACAGGAGCTCGCCGCCCTTGTGGAGCGAGCTGCTGAACGCCTCGAAGAGGGAGCCACGTCGGCGTCCCTGCCTCCCATGTCGTCGTACGAGCGCAAGCTCGTCCACGACATCGTGGCCGCGCGTGGTTTCACCTCGGAGTCCGAGGGCGAAGGCCGCGACCGGCACACTGTCGTGACCCGCCCGTGATCGTAGCTTCCACGTTGGTGAGTGTCACCTCCGCTCGTATGTTCCACGTGAAACGATGACCGCCGTCCTTCCCGATCTTGAGCCCGAGCCGGCATTCGCGGCTGATCTCTTCGGCGACCGCATTGACGTCGTTCGGCAATTCACTGCAGATCTCGCTCAGTATGGCGAGGAGCTAGGGCTCATCGGGCCCCTGGAGCTCCCTCGGCTGTGGACTCGCCACGTGATCAACAGTGGACTCTTGGCGCCCCTTCTCGTCGCCGGGCGAGTGGGAGATATTGGCTCCGGGGCAGGCCTGCCGGGTCTCGTTTTGGCCGCGGCGCGACCTGAGTCGACCTTGATACTTATCGAACCGATGGAGCGCCGCACGGATTGGCTGCGCGCTGAAGCGGATCGCCTCGGGCTCACGAATGTTGAAGTTGTTCGTGCTCGCGCCGAAGAGGCGGAGATCTCTCCGTGGCTCGATCAGGCAACTGCCCGTGCCGTCAGTGCCCTTTCGAAGCTCATCCCGCTCACTGTTCCGCTAGTCAAGACGGGCGGTCAGTTGCTCTTCCTCAAGGGGGCTCGAGTGGCTGACGAAGTGACAGCAGCGCGCAAAGTAATCGCCAAGAACCACCTCAGTGACGTCGAGGTACTGGAGCTTGGGGTCGGTGTACTCGACGAAACCACGAGAGTCTTTCGGGCTACAGTTGACTGACTTGCGGTAACGAGCTGGCCGTTTTCACGCCACTCTCAATGACCGTTTCACGTGAAACACAGCGATTCGGAGACGCATCCGGTGACTACTGCCTCCACCCCTTCTGAGCCCCAAGGGCCGGTCGCTTTTGACGCCACCACTCCCCTGGCTCGTGAGTTGGCCGACTTGTCGCGACGCCGTGAGGCCCTTCGGGCGGATCACCTCCCCCGGCCTGAGCGTACGCGTGTGGTGACGATCTCGAATCAAAAGGGTGGCGTCGGTAAGACGACATCAACCGTGAACTTGGCTGCGGGTCTCGCGCGAGGAGGAGCTCGAGTCCTTGTGATCGACCTTGATCCGCAGGGCAACGCTTCCACTGCGCTGGGCGTAGAGCATCGCGCTGAGACCGCGAGCGTCTACGACGTCGTGGTCGGTGAATCCGCCATCGCCGATGTGATTCAAAAGAGCCCCGAGTTCGATCTTCTTTTCTGTGTGCCCTCCACGATTCACCTCGCCGGAGCGGAGATCGAACTTGTTTCACTCGTGGCCCGTGAGCAGCGACTTCGCACGGCTCTGGATGCCTTTCTGACGGCCACCGAGGAGGCCGGGGAACGTTTCGACTACGTGTTCATCGACTGCCCGCCGTCCCTTGGTCTCTTGACGATCAACGCCTTTGTTGCCGCTCAAGAAGTTCTGATCCCCATCCAGTGCGAGTACTACGCCCTCGAGGGCTTGAGCCAACTGCTCCGCAACATCCAGCTCATCGAGAAGCACCTGAACCCGGCGCTCACAGTCTCGAGCATCCTGCTGACCATGTACGACGGTCGGACTAATCTGTCGCAGCAGGTCGCTGCCGATGTGCGCGAGCACTTCCCGAAGGAGGTGTTGAAGACCATGATTCCGAGGTCTGTACGCATCTCTGAGGCACCGGGATACGGCCAGACAGTGATCAGCTACGACACCAACTCCCCCGGCTCGCTCTCGTATCTCGAAGCCGCCGCTGAAATCGCACACCGAGGAGCACCCGCCTGATGGCAACAAAGAGAACTGGGCTCGGCCGCGGAATCGGCGCCCTCATTCCCGTTACCGACGAGACTCAGGGTCGCCCCGTCGATGTGTTCTTTCCGACGCGCGAGCAGACGGCGGAAGAGCTGGTGGCTGTTCCCGGGGCCCGTCTTGCCAACCTCAACCCGCTCGACATCGTGCCGAACGCGCAGCAGCCCCGGACTGAGTTTCGCGACGAAGAACTGCGCGAACTCGTGGCGTCGATCCGCGAAGTCGGCGTTCTCCAGCCAATCGTGGTTCGAGCCATCAAGGATCCGACACAGGGTTCTGCCCCCTATGAGCTCGTTATGGGTGAGCGGCGCCTGCGGGCCACCAAGGAGCTCGGCCTTGCGACGATTCCGGCGATCGTCAAAGACACGGCCGACGACGCGATGCTCCGTGATGCACTTCTGGAGAACCTGCACCGTGCACAGCTGAACCCCCTGGAAGAAGCTTCCGCGTACCAGCAACTTCTGGCTGACTTCGGGATCACCCAGGAGGAACTGGCTGGCCGCATCGGCCGAAGTCGACCGCAGATCACCAACACCATTCGCTTGCTTCGACTCCCCTCCCCCGTGCAGCGCCGGGTGGCGTCGGGTGTTCTCTCGGCCGGTCACGCTCGCGCAATCCTCTCAGTCGGTGATGCTGCCGGCATGGAGCGGCTGGCCGACAAGATCGTCAACGAAGATCTCTCCGTTCGAGCGGCAGAGGCGGCCGCAGCCGGAATCTCGACGAAGCCGAAGAAGGCAAGTTCGACGTCGGGGGCAACGCAGGGTCATCTGAATGAGGTCGCCGATCGACTCGGCGACCGACTCGACACAAGAGTGAAGGTGACTCTCGGTGCTCGAAAGGGTTCGATCACGATCGACTTCGCTTCGGTGGGAGATCTTAACCGGATTCTGAGTGAAATCGGGCAAGACCCCTTTGGTGTGGTTTAGTCAAGGTGTCGTTGATCAGGGGATTTACCGGCATCGTAGCCCTGCGTCGATCTGAGGGTCGATGACTCAGACCGAGACCGTGCTTTTCGGCTCCTGCCGGCACGACGAGCTCGTCGAAAGCGGCTTTCTGCCCGTGGGCGAGTCATGGGGTGCGCGACTCGAGGTGAGCCCGTCGGTCTTGTCGCTTTGCAGACAGATTGTGTTTGGAGCCGAGGCCAGCGGCTTCGAGTGTGGAGAGCTCGGGCGGTCTGATCTCAGGGATGTAGTTCATCTCGAGTCACTCGTTGCGGGCGACTACCCGAGTACTCCCGCAACAGTTCACGAGGTACCGAGTCTGCGAGAACTGGAGGCGCTGAGCGATCGGGGTGTGCGATCCTTCGGACTTCGCCACGAGGGATCCTTGGTGGCCGTCACACTGGTCGGCTTGGCTGCAGATCGAGCGGAGACCGAATTCACGTCGGTGCACCCCGAGTACCGGCGGCAAGGTCTATCCAAGGCCGTGAAGGCGTCGTCGATCTTGGCCTTGGCGCTCGAGGGTGTGGCGCTCTTTGGAACCGGGGGCGCAGCGGTGAACGAGGCCAGCATCCGGATGAACGAGTCCTTGGGCTACTGCATCACGGAGCCTTGGGTGAGCCTCGAGCGCTAGGCGCGGCAGTGTTTCACGTGAAACAACTGCAGGGCAGTGAGGCAGGCGGGCGGCGGTGCCAGCGTCAAACATCGACACCGGCCCGGACCCTCGGTAGCGGCAGAGACCCGCTAGATCGGCAGAGACCCGCTCGATCGGCGCAGACCCGCAACGTCGGCGCAGACCCGCAAAGGCGGCATAAACGCCGAGCCTAGGGCAGGTGTTTAGGCCGATCGTGTGGGTTTGAGCCGAGTGAGCGGGTTCAGGCCAGACGCGCGCGTTCAGATCGGAGGCGCGAACCCAACGTCGACACAGAAGGCTGGGCCGCTACCGGCACCAGCACCAGGACCAGCACCAGCCACAACGCCGAGCCTCAGGCGCTGTGGTCGGCGATCGCCTTCTGCGCGAGCTCGGCGTAGACCCACCCGAGGTCGTAGCCGGCCGCCTCGAGGGCCTGCGGCACCAGCGACGTCTCGGTGAGCCCGGGCAGCACGTTGACCTCGAGGAACCACGGCGTGCCGGCCGCGTCGACGATGATGTCGACGCGTGACAGGTGGCGAAGCCCGAGGGCCTCGTGTGCGGCCACCGCAGCAGCTGCGGCAGCCTCGGCAACCGGCGACGACAGGCGGGCGGGCGTGAAGAAGCGGGTCTCTCCCGCGTTGTACCGCGCCTCAAAGCCGTAGAACCCCGACGTCGGCACGATCTCGACGGCCGGCAGGGCTACGGGGCCATCGCCCGTGTCGATCACTCCGATGGCGATCTCGGTGCCGACGATCTTCTGCTCGACGATGACGTCTTCGCAGTACGTGTAGGCATCGACCATGGCGCGGGGTAGACCAGCGGCGGTGTCGACGACCGTGACGCCCTGCGCGGATCCGCCGCGGGCTGGCTTCACGACGACGGGAACAGGGTGTTCCTCGGCGATCGCCTCGAGCACACCGGCGGCGCCGAGCTCGCGGAACGAGTCGTGCGACAGGGTGATACTACGGGGCGTGTGAATGCCGGCGCGGGCGACGAGGGCCTTGGCTGTCGGCTTGTCCCAGGCCAGGCGAGCTGCGGTCGCGCGAGACCCGACGAACGGGATGTCGACCGCATCAAGCAGGCCGCGCAGTGCACCGTCTTCACCACTCGCCCCGTGGAGGACCGGCCACACCACGTCAGGGCGGGTCGTCCGGAGGTGCTCGAGCAACGAGGCATCGGGGTCACGCAGCTCGACCTTCACCCCGTGCGACACCAGGCTGTCGGCAACACGCCGACCGGAGCGGAGCGAGACGTCGCGTTCGTGGCTGATTCCGCCCGCCAGGACGGTCACGGTGCGGAGTGAGGCGGGGACGAGGGGCGTGGTCATGAGAGTGGCGCCTTCATTTCGGTGCGTGGGGCTGGATCCTGCTTTTTTGCTGGTCAGAGGGTGTTCGGCGGCGGGTTGCCGACGCTCTGACGCGTAGGAGTCTGCGTGGTCATCGACGCACCCGAGAAAGTGCGCAGCAAGTCGAGCTCGCCGTTGATGACGGTGGCGAGTCGAGAGACTCCGAGGCGGATCGACTCGGGCGTCGGGTAGCAGAACGAGAGACGGATGTTGTTGCGACCCTGACCATCGGAGAAGAACGCCGTGCCGGGCGTGTACGCGACCAGCTCTTTCACCGCGCGCGGCAGCATGGCCTTCGCGTCGAGCTCATGGGGCAGGGTGACCCAGACGAAGAAGCCGCCGTCGGGCTTGGTCCACGAGAGGCTGGGCAGGTACTCCCCCAGCGCCGAGAGCATCGCGTCGCGCCGCTCGGCGTAGATGCCGCGGAAGGTGTCGATCTGGCCCTTCCAGTCGGTCTGGTCGAGATACTCGGTGATGACGAACTGACCGAACGACGACGGCGAGAGCGTGGCCGACTCGTTGGCGAGAATCAGCTTCTCGCGGATGGCGTGGGGGGCGAGCGCCCAGCCGACCCGAAAACCCGGCGCGAGCGTCTTCGAGAACGAGCCGAGGTAAATGACTCCCTCGTCGTCGACCGAGCGTATCGCCTGGGGCGCCGGCTGGTCGAAGTAGAGCAGACCGTACGGGTTGTCTTCGAGCACGAGGATGCCGTGCGACCGGCAGATGTCGAGGATCTCGAGGCGACGAGCCCAGGTCAGAGTGACGCCCGCGGGGTTGTGGAAGTTGGGGATCGTGTACAGGAACTTGATCGGCTTGCCCGCGGCTTCGAGGGCGGTGATCGTCTGGCGAAGAGCCTCAGGATCCAGCCCCTCGTCGTCCATCTCGACGTGTACGACGTCCGCTTGATAGGCGCGGAACACGCCCAGCGCACCGACGTAGCTCGGAGACTCGGCCAGCACCACGTCACCGGGGTTGATGAACAGGCGCGTGACGAGGTCGAGGGCCTGCTGCGAGCCGGTGGTGACGACGACGTTGTCGGCACTCCCCCGGATGCCCTCCATGGCCATGATCTCCATGATGTGCTCGCGGATCGCCGGGGTGCCCTGGCCGGAGCCGTACTGCAGGGCCATTGCGCCGTTGTCGCGCATGACCTTCTCGATCGAACCCATCACCATCTCTTTGGGCAGAGCTGAGACGAAGGGCATTCCGCCGGCCAGGGAGACGACCTCAGGGCGGGAGGCGACGGCGAACAGGGCCCGGACCTCAGAGGCGCTGAGGCCTGCGGTGCGGTCGGCGTAGCTGTCGTACCACGGATCGAGGTTGGTGCCCTGGTTGGTCATGCGATGCCCTGTCTGTGTGAGGGGTTTCGGTCAAGGTTAGTGAGTTAACAAAAGAAAGCCCGCCCAGCGTGGTTGCTGGGCGGGCTTTCTAACGGTTGTCTACGCCAAGAAGTCCGCCAGGTCGGCCTCGAGGGCCGGCTTGGGCTTGGCGCCGATGACGGTCTTGACGACCTCGCCACCGCGGTACACCTTCATCGCGGGGATGGAGGTGATCTGGTACTTCATCGCGGTCTGCGGGTTGTCGTCGACGTTGAGCTTGACGATCTTGATCTTGTCGGAGTGCTCCGACGCGATCTGGTCGAGGATCGGCGAGACGGCGCGGCACGGGCCACACCACTCGGCCCAGAAGTCGACGAGGATCGTCTCGTCGGAGTTGAGGACTTCGGCCTCGAAGTTGGCGTCGGTGACTGCTGTTGCGGTGCTCATAGTGTTCCCCTTTCGTGGAGAGTCAAAGATGGTGAAGCGAGAGGGTCAGGCGGCCTGAATTAGGCGCTGACGGTGACGGGCTCGGCGGGCTGCTCACCCAGGGCCTGGGCCACGAGCTGCTGGTCGAGACCGGCGAGGTAGTGCTCGACGTCGAGGGCGGCGACGGTACCCGAGCCGGCGGCGGTGATCGCCTGACGGTAGGTGATGTCGATCACGTCGCCCGCGGCGAAGACGCCGGGGAGGTTGGTCTTCGACGAGCGACCCTGGACCGCGATCGTGCCATCTTCGGTGAGGTCGAGCTGACCGTGCACGAGGTGCGTGCGCGGGTCGTTACCGATCGCGATGAAGAGGCCCTCGAGGTCGAGGTGCGACTCGGTGCCGTCGACGGTGTCGGTCAGCGTGACGCCAGCCGCCTTCTCGTCGCCCGTGATCGCCGTGACCGTCTTGTTCCAGAGTAACTCGATCTTCTCGTTGGCGAACGCGCGATCTTGCATGATCTTGGAGGCACGGAGGGTGTCGCCGCGGTGGATGACGTAGACCTTGGTCGCGAAGCGCGTGAGGAACGTCGCCTCCTCCATAGCCGAGTCGCCGCCGCCGACGACCGCGATCTCTTTCTGCTTGAAGAAGAAGCCGTCGCAGGTGGCGCACCACGAGACACCGCGGCCCGACAGACGCTCTTCGTCGGAGAGACCGAGCTTGCGGTAGGCCGACCCGGTCGCGTAGATGACGGTGAGCGCCTCTTCGACGGCTCCCGAGCCCAGCGTGACCTTCTTGACGTCACCGGACAGGTCGACGCTGACGACGTCGTCGAGCAGAACCTCGGCGCCGAACTTCTCCGCCTGCTCCTGCATCTTGAACATGAGCTCGGGGCCCTGCAGACCGTCGGGGAAACCGGGGAAGTTCTCGATCTCGGTGGTCTTCATGAGCTCACCACCCGCCTCGACGGAGCTGGCGACCACGAGGGGCGCGAGACCGGCTCGACCGGCGTAGATCGCAGCGGTGTAACCGGCTGGGCCGGAACCGATGATGATGACCTGGCGCATTCGGAACCTTTCGATTGGGTGGCAGATCGAATTCGTCGATCGCCTGTGCGGTAAAACCCATCCTAACTTCCGGTTATTCCGCGCGTCCGCGTGCTCACAGGCGGCATCAAGACAGAACGAAGGCGGGCAGGATCCGGGGTACGTCGTGGGTGATCGGGGCCTCGATTCCCGTCAGCGCCGGACGAGCCTCTGCACCCGCCGGAACACGGGCTTCGTCATGGCCGATAGCTCGGGGATCCGCGCTCCCGTGAGCAACAGGAAGTAGACGAGCGCCATGATGACTCCGGCGACGAGCATCGTCACCAGCGCGCGGAATGCCGTTGATTGACCGAACCCATTGGCGTCGTAACCCCCCATACCGGATACGACAGCAAAGCCGATCGCCCCGGCCACGAGCGAGAACAGCAGGTACTGGACGTGCCGGCGCAGCACCCAGCGGCCGTCCATCCCGCCGAGCTTGCGGCTGACTAGACGGAGCGCCACGATCGTCTGCGCGCTGCCCGCGATGGAGGTGGCGACGGCGATCGCGACGGCGATCCGGTCGGCCGGCACGGTGATCGAGCAGACCAAGACGATCGCGACGAAGACGCCCGACTGGATCAGCTGTAGAAAGAAGACGGTGCGCTGATCGTGGAACGCGAAGAAGACGCGCTGCACCAGGAACAGCATGCTGAACAGGATGAGCCCCGGCATGAACGCCAGGATCACGTGGGCCATCGACTCAACGTTCGCGAATTTCTCTTCGTAGAAGCGGGCGAAGGGATAGGCGACGACCGAGATCGCGATGGTGGCGAACACGATGAACAGACCGATGGAGCGCATCGAATCGGAGAGGTTGTTTCGGACGGCCCGACGGTCGCCGCGATCGGCGTGCTTCGTCATGCTCGTGAAGTAGGCCGTGGCGATCGACACGGTGACGATGCCGTGCGGCAGGAAGAAGATCAGCCACGATGCCGCGAGGGTCGCGTTGGACGCGCCGACGTCGGTGCCGAGCGACGCGACGCGACTCTGGATGATGCCGGCGAGCTGGGTGACCAGGATCAACGCGAACATCCAGCCGGCTGCCCGTCCGGTGTCGCGGAGGCCCACCCCGCGCCAGTGGAAGTCGGGCGAGAAGGTCAGACCGGCCTTCTTCCAGAAGAAGAGGAGGAACCCCGCCTGAGCCGCGACGCCGAGGGTGGCCGTGCCGGCCAGCACGACCGTCTTGGCAACCGTCCAGTCGTCGACGAGGGTGTTGCGCGATCCGAACAGCACGATGAAGACGACGAGCCCGAGGATCGCGACGACGTTGTTGACCACGGGAGCCCAGGTGAAGGGGCCGAAGACCTGACGGGCGTTGAGGATCTCGCTGAGCAGCGAGAAGACCGCGTAGAAGAGGATCTGCGGCAGACACCAGTAGGCGAAGGCCGTGGCCAGGACGATGCCGCGCTCGGTGAAGCCCGCTCCCCCGTCGGCCCCTCTCGACGAGGCGTAGAGGTTCACTAAGAAGGGCGCGGCCAGGGTGGCTGTTAGCGCGACGGCGACGAAGGCGGCGAGACCGAGCGTGACGATCTTGTTGATGTACGTCTGACCGCCGTCGGCGCCCTTGCTGGCACGCACGATCTGCGGGATCAGCACCGCGCTCAGCAGGCCGCCCGCGACCAGCGCGTAGATGGTGTTCGGCAGCTGGTTCGAGAGCGCGAAGGCGTCGGCGACGCTGCTGCCGGTCTGACCGATCGCAAAGGCGAGCACGGCGGTCTTGGCGAAGCCGAGCACGCGAGAAATGATCGTGCCCGACGCGAGCAGCGCGCTCGCGCTGCCGAGGCTGCGCGGAGCGGGCGTGCGGACGACGGGGATGACGCCGGTCGAGGGGTCAGGATCCGACGCGGACGCGCTGGTGGGATCGATGGCGGTCACTCGTCGGTCACTTTCGCCGTGGGATCCTTCGTGTCTGATTGTGCGGGCGCCTCGGCGGCGCCGGCGGTCGCGCCGCGCCCGCGGCGACGCCGGCGGATGTTGCGGTAGATGCCGCCGCCGAACAGGGCGATGACGGCGGCTGCAAAGACGAGGGTGATCAGGGTCTCCCAGCCGGCGCGCACGTTGATCTCGACCTGCGAGGGCGTGGAGATGGTGGTTCCGTCGCTGCTCGACAGCGTGAGCGTGAGAGTGACCTTGCCGTTCGCGACCGACTGCACCGGCACGGTCACGCTCGTGCGCGACTTGGCCTGGATGGTTACGGCGACGTCGTTCTTCTCGACGTTGAGGTAGCCGTTCGAGGGGACGACGCGAAGCTTCACGACCGCTGCCGAGTCGGTGTCGTTCTGCAATGAGATCGGGAGCGACGACCGGTCGCCGAGCACGTTGATGGGGCTGCCGTCGACGACCGAGATCTGGCGGGTGATCGCGTCGGCCCGGGTGACGGCCTTGGTGATCTCGGTCTTCAGGCCGCTGATGTTGCCACTCCACGCGTTCGACGACAGCGCGAGCATGCGCAGGCGCTCTTTCGCGGTCACGACGGCGGGCTCTTTCAGAGCGGAGGCGAATTCGGCGACGTCTCTGTTGGCCTCGATGAGAGGACGGAGGGCGTCGACCCGGGCCTTGGCGGCCGACTTCGACTGGAGCGACGCGCTGGAGGACGTCACGCTCAGGGCTCGGGTCAGCGTGTTCGGCTTCGTCCAGGTCAGCTTCGACAGCGCGCGGAGCGTCGACTCGAGGCGGGAGCCGGTCGTGGCCCAGTCGCGACCGACCGTCGCGAAGAGCGAGCGGGCGTCGCTCGGGCGCTCGTGCGTGAGGGTGGCGAGCTCGGCCGACAGCTCGGCGATGTCACCGCGCCACTCCGGGGTCGTCTCGGCCGAGACGGCGTCTCGCAGGAGTCCCGAGAGGGTGGAGTCGGAGACGAGCGCCCCGCGCCCGCCGATCGTCGTCGCCGCGTTCTCGGTCGCAGTGCCACGCGACTTGACGTTCGTGCTGGAGAGGATCGTCGTCGAGTAGCCGCTGGAGGAGAAGACGGGGAGGTCGTCGGATGCGACAGTGCCCTCGATCGGCCACGCGACGCCGTCTTGGGTGTAGTCGAAGGCGAGGAGTGAGTCGGTAGTGGGCACCTCGGAGGTCGGCGGGATCGTGGTCGCGGTGGGGTCGGGAGTCGCGGTGCTGCCGGTGCCGGTGGAGTCGGGGGCGGTTGTGCCGGATCCTGAGGTCGCTGTGGCGGAGGGAGTGTCGGACGCCGGGCTCGCCGACTGCTCGGAGGTATAGGAGTCGGGCTCGCTCTTCTGCTGCGCAGCGATCTCGGCGTCGAAGTCGATGGGAGTGGCGAGGGTGGTGGCTCCGGCCTGGCGCGTGCCCGAGATGTCGGAGTCGGCGTAGGCGAGGGCGAACGTCTGGTTGGGAGAGGTCTCGAGCCGATGCAGCCACTCGACGGCCGACGGCGGAGCGACGTTGCCGAGGATTCGGATGGAGGCGAGGATCATCGGGTCGATGCCGAGGGCCACCGTGCGGCCGCGAACGGCATCGAGCTCTTGCGTCAGGATGCCGTTGCGCGAGGTGTACGACGCCAGGGCCTCGGCGGAGATGAGCCCGCTGGTCGACTCGGGCACCGTGATCGGCACGGCGATCGCCAGGCCCGTCGGCTCGAAGCTGTCGTTCGGGTAGTAGACGACGCTGGAGTGCGCCTCGGTGATGTCGATGCCGTCGGCGCTGTACCGCGCACCGAAGGCCTTCGCGCCCCAGTCGGATCCGGCGAACGAGAGCGTTGACTCGGGGATCGTGACAGGAATCGAGGCGCTGGTGCTGCCGGCCGCGAGAGCGGGAACGGTGACGGTCGTCATGAACGAGCCGAGGGCATCGGTCACGTCAGAGGGCGAGCGGTCGAACCACGACTCGATCTGATCGCGGCTGGCAAAGGTCGCCCGGTCGAGATAGAGACGAACTGCCCCCTCGCCCAGATCGTCGTCGGTGCCGTTGGTCACGGTGATCGTTGCCTTGAGGTCATCGCCCTCTTCGATCACGCCGCTGGCCGCGGGCGCGACCGACACCGTGACGTCGTCGCCGGTTGCCGCGTCGGCAGGGCTCGACGACATGCCCGGCAGACCGGCCACGAGGGCGACGGCGGCCAGGAATGTGACGGCGGCGGCGGCAATTTTTCTCATAGATAAGGAGTGCGCCCTGCGAGCGGTGGATCTCGTGCGGGCAGGCACGAGTCTAGAGAAAGACTCCAAGGAACCCTGGGCGCCGTGCCTATGGCAAGCTTGGTCGTCATGGATTCCGTCGCGGAAGCACTCGAACGACTCGGCCAGCTCGCCGAGACGAGCCGTGTCGACCGCCTCGCTCGGGCCTTCCACAAGGCCGGTCACGAGTTGGCCCTAGTCGGCGGACCGGTGCGCGACGCCTTTCTCGGCCGCCGGGTCAACGACCTCGACTTCACCACCTCCGCGACCCCCGACGAGATCCTCGCGATCGTCGTGCCGATCGCCGAGGCCCACTGGGATGTCGGTCGCGCTTTCGGCACCATCGCCGCCCGCATCGAGGGCGAGACCGTCGAGATCACGACCTACCGCAGCGACGTCTACGACGGCGAGACGCGCAAGCCCGAGGTCGAGTTCGGCGACACCCTCGAGGGTGACCTGATCCGCCGCGACTTCACCGTCAACTCGATGGCGCTGCGCCTGCCCGAGCGGGTGCTGGTCGACCCCTCCGGCGGCGTCGAGCACCTCCTCGCACGAACCCTCGAGACCCCGGGCACCGCCGTCGACTCGTTCCGCGACGATCCCCTGCGCATGATGCGCGCGGCCCGCTTCACCTCGCAGCTCGGGTTCACCGTCTCCCCCGCCGTGCTCGCGGCGATGACCGACCGTGCCTCGACCCTGTCGATCGTGTCGATCGAGCGGGTCAACGACGAGCTGTCGAAGCTCCTCAAGACGAAGGATCCCGTGCCCGGCGTCCGACTGCTCGTCGAATCGGGCATAGCCGACCTCGTTCTCCCCGAACTCCCCGCGATGATCCTCGAGCGCGATGAGCACCACCACCACAAAGACGTCTTCGAGCACAGCCTGACGGTGCTGACCCAGGCGATCGGCTACGAGGCCGAGCGCCACCCGGGCGACGCCCCCGACCTCACCCTCCGGCTCGCGGCCCTGCTGCACGACTGTGGCAAGCCGGCCACCCGCCGCCTCGAGCCGGGCGGAGTCGTCACCTTCCACCACCACGACGTCGTCGGGGCGAAGCTCGCCAAAAAGCGCCTGAAGGCGCTCCGCTTCGACAACGACACGATCGCGGCCGTCTACCGGCTGATCGAGCTGCACCTCCGCTTCTTCGGCTACACCGAGGGCGCCTGGACCGACTCGGCCGTGCGCCGCTACGTGCGTGACGCCGGCGACCAGCTCGAACGTCTGCACATGCTGACCCGCGCCGACGTCACCACGCGCAACCGCCGCAAGGCCGACCGCCTCGGCTTCGCCTACGACGACCTCGAGACGCGCATCGCCGAGCTGCGGGAGCAGGAGGAGCTCGACTCCCTCCGCCCCGACCTCGACGGCGTGCAGATCCAAGAGATCCTCGGCATCAAGCCGTCGCGCGAGGTCGGCGAGGCGTACCGCTATCTCCTCGAGCTGCGCACGGAGGAGGGTCCGCTCGGCGCCGAAGAGGCCACGAGGCGGTTGCTCACCTGGTGGTCAGAGCGCTGACCCGGTAGGCTGTCAAGGTTGCTTACGGTGGCCGCGGATCCTTCGCGCCTTGCCTGAGCAGCTATGCAACTACCCTCCTGCCACAGAAATACTGTGGCCGTTAAGTCCGAAGGAGGTGGGTTAGACATGCATCAGTACGAATTGATGGTGATCCTTGACCCCGAGATCGACGAGCGCACTGTCGCTCCGAGCTTGGACAAGTTCCTCAACGTCATCCGCAACGACGGTGGATCGATCGACAACATCGACATCTGGGGCCGTCGTCGCCTGGCCTACGAGATCGCGAAGAAGACCGAGGGCATCTACGCCGTCGTCAACCTGACCGCGAACCCCAACGCCACCAAAGAGCTCGACCGTCAGCTCGGTCTCTCCGAGGCCGTTCTGCGCACCAAGGTCCTCCGCGCTGAAGAAGGCATCGAGATGGTCGCCAAGGCCAAGAAGCTCGCCGACGAGAAGGCCGCCCGCAAGGCTGCCGCTCCCGCCAAGGCGCCCGCCGCAGCTACGGCTGCCGAGTAGTCATGGCCGGCGAAACCGTCATCACCGTCGTGGGCAACCTGACTTCCGACCCCGAGCTGCGCTACACGCAGAACGGTCTCGCAGTCGCGAACTTCACGATCGCGTCGACCCCTCGCACGTTCGACCGCGCGTCGAACGAGTGGAAGGACGGCGAGGCGCTCTTCTTGCGTGCCAGTGTGTGGCGCGAGTTCGCCGAGCACGTCGCCTCCTCGCTGACGAAGGGCTCCCGCGTCATGGCGCAGGGTCGCCTGAAGCAGCGCTCGTACGAGACCAAAGAGGGCGAAAAGCGCACCTCGATGGAGCTCGAGATCGACGAGATCGGCCCCTCGCTCCGCTACGCCACCGCTCAGGTGACTCGTGCCTCGTCGTCTCGCGACGGCGCCGGCGGCGGGTCGTTCGGCGGAGGTCGTCCGCAGGGCCAGGGTGCAGTCGGCGGAGGCCAGCAGGCCCCGGCCGGCGAGCCGTGGGGTCAGCCCGCGGGTGCCGGTGCGTCACAGGGCGGCAACACGTCGTCCGGTGATGTCTGGAACACCCCCGGCGGTGGCGGCACCTACAACGACGAGACGCCTTTCTAGGCCCTCGATCCTCTTCACTTCTTAAGACTGAAAGCAGAACACAATGGCTGGAAAGAGCAGCGGCGACCGCCGCAAGCCCCTCCGCGGAAAGGGCGGCAAGAACGCCGCTCCCGCGAAGGCGATCCGCGTCGGCGTCATCGACTACAAAGATGTCGCGACCCTTCGCAAGTTCATCTCCGAGCGCGGAAAAATCCGTGCCCGTCGCATCACCGGCGTCTCCGTCCAGGAGCAGCGCCTCATCGCCCGTGCCGTGAAGAACGCCCGTGAAATGGCGCTCCTCCCCTACGCCGGCTCCGGCCGCTGATCCGCTAGGGAGTAGCGAATGTCCAAGGTAATCCTCATCCACGAGGTCTCCGGCCTCGGTTCGGCCGGCGATGTCGTCGACGTCAAGAACGGTTACGCCCGCAACTACCTCGTGCCCCAGGGCTTCGGCGTCGTGTGGACCCGTGGCGGCGAGAAGCAGGTCGAGCAGATCAAGTCGGCCCGCGCCTCGCGCGAGCTCAAGACGATCGAGGAGGCGAAAGACATGAAGGCCCGCCTCGAGGCCGTCAAGATCACGCTTCCTGTCAAAACCGGTACCGGCGGGCGCCTCTTCGGCTCCGTCAAGCCGGCTGACGTCGCCAACGCCGTCTCGGCGCAGGGCGTCGGCACGATCGACAAGCGCAAGGTCGAGATCCCCAACGCCATCAAGCTGACCGGTGAGCACGAAGCCACCATCCGTCTGCGTGAAGACGTTGTCGCCACGATCGCCCTTCTGGTCGTCGCAGCGAAGTAGCACCTCCTCTGCGCCTCGCAGAGACCCAGTAGCGGCAGACACTCCGGTGTCTGCCGCTACTGGCGTTTAAGGGCCCTGCCACCCGGTCTGATCGACGGGTACAGACGTGCTGGAGCTACCCCCGCAGGGGACAGGCTGTCAAGTGTTTTGTGCACAGGGGCGTCTTGTTTCCGCAACCTTCAACCCCGCATTCACACAACTTTGCGCACAGCCTCTGTGGAAACAAAAACCCCTGGTCAGGATCCTAAATGGTCACCAATATTCTTTTCTCTCCACAGGTCTGTCCACAGTTCTCCCCAGGTTGCCCCGGCGTTTCTCCCACATTTTCCACAGAGTTATCCACAGGGGCATTTGGTCTCGCGGGGGCCAAGTCTCTATGGTGTGACAGCGCCCCTCAGCGGGCCAGCGATCATCGCCCGACACGATGGCTCAGGGGTGTTTTCTGCCTGTGATCTCGGGCAGTTCTGCCGTGCCCGGCGGCGTGGTCGTCGTGCTCTTCGGCTGTGGTGTCGGAGGGTGGCGGTAGAACGGATTTTGTTACTCAACGTTTGCAGGAGGCCCCCGTGTCGATAGCCCATCTTGGTCTCGCGCCCAACGCTTCCGGCGACGGTCGAGGCGACAAGCCGGGTTACGACGGCGGCAACGGGGGCGGCTACGACCGCCGCACTCCCCCGCACGACCTCCTCGCCGAGCAGAGCACCATCGGCGGCATGCTGCTGTCGAAAGACGCCACCGCCGACGTGATCGAGACCGTGCGCTCGGCCGACTTCTACCTGCCGAAGCACGAGGTCATCTTCAACGCGCTGCTCGGGCTGTACTCGCACGGCGAGCCGACCGACGTAATCGCGGTCACCGACGAGCTCACCAAGGCCGGCGAGCTCAGCCGCGCCGGCGGGGCCGAATACCTGCACACGCTCACCGGCCTTGTGCCGACTGCGGCGAACGCCGGGTACTACGCGTCGATCGTCGCCGAGAAGGCCGTGCTGCGCCGCCTCGTGGAGGCCGGCACGCGCATCGTGCAGATGGGCTACGCCAGCGAGGGTGAGGTCATCGACCTCGTCAACAACGCGCAGGCCGAGGTCTACAACGTCGCCGGCGGCGTGCAGACCGAAGACTATGTGCCGCTCACCGACGCCGTCACGGTCGCCATCGACGAGATCGAGGCCGCCAAGGGCCGCGACGGGCAGATGACGGGCGTGCCGACCGGCTTCGCCCAGCTCGACGCGCTCACCAACGGCCTGCACCCCGGCCAGCTGATCATCGTCGCTGCGCGCCCCGCCCTCGGTAAGTCGACGCTCGCCCTCGACCTGTGCCGTGCCGCGTCGATCAAGTACGACCAGCCCTCCGTCTTCTTCTCGCTCGAGATGGGGCGCTCTGAGATCGCCATGCGCCTGCTCTCGGCCGAGTCGAGCGTGCCCCTACAGAACATGCGCAAGGGCACCGTCGACGCCCGCGACTGGACGACCATCGCCCAGACCCGCGGCCGCATCAACGACGCCCCCTTCTACATCGACGACTCCCCCAACATGACGCTCGTCGAGATCCGCGCCAAGTGCCGTCGCCTCAAGCAGCAGGTCGGCCTCAAGCTGGTCGTGATCGACTACCTCCAGCTGATGACGTCCGGCAAGAAGGTCGAGAGCCGCCAGCAAGAGGTCTCGGAGTTCTCGCGTGCCCTCAAGCTGATGGCGAAAGAGCTGCAGGTGCCCGTCATCGCCCTCTCGCAGCTCAACCGTGGCCCCGAGCAGCGCGCCGACAAGAAGCCCGCGATCAGCGACCTCCGCGAGTCGGGCTCGCTCGAGCAAGACGCCGACATGGTCATCCTGCTCCACCGCGAGTCGGCCTACGAGAAAGACAACCCGCGCCAGGGCGAGGCCGACTTCATCGTCGCCAAGCACCGCAACGGCCCGACCGACACCATCACCGTGGCCTTCCACGGCATGTTCTCGCGGTTTGTGGATATGCCTAGCGCTTAGTTTGTGAACTGTGGGGCGCCGGCAGAACGTGTCTGTAAGCCGCAGAACTTGTCTCTTGAGGCTTGAGGCGACAAGATGTGCGGCCAATGATGTCGAGAATCACTATTCGCTTCCAATAGCGGGTCTGATTTTGCATCGTTTTCCAATAGGAGTTGATCCCATCTACGTCGTCCGTCCGCAGGCGACCGTGGCCTCGATCATCGACGGCTCGACCGTCGCGCGGCATCGCCGCTCGACATGCGGCTGCCCAAGTTTTTGATCGGCTGTCGGACGCAGAGCCTTGCGCCTTAGTTTTCGGCGAACGCGGTCATAGATGAGTATTTATCGTGACCCGACCAGGGAGCGTGACTTCGACCTAGTAGGCCCAGTTCCCTGGATGAAGCCTTCAACGGCGAGTTGTTCGACGTAGTTTTCCCAGGCCGTGTGAAGCAGCACAACTGCTGATCGCAGGAGAGGGCCCGCTTCGTTGTCGGTCGTCTCCGAGCTGTCATTGGCATTCGGGTAGAACGCGAGCAGCCTTCGAACGTCCTCCATGAGCGAAGCAAGCGTCGTTGAGTATGCCCGTGAGTCGCCCATCCTGAGACCTTATTTGGCGCCGAGGCTAACAGGCGTAAACCGGACCATCCGGCGCGCCAGGCTCCCGCAAAACACACCGCCGCCTCGCGGTTGAGCGAAGCCCACCTGCGTTGCGTCTGATCGGCCGGAGACATGTTGCCTCGGCGGCTAGGGACCACGATCGAGATCTTTTTGGCCTATTTCCCGGGTAGGTGGGGAGCCAAGAGGAGGAGACCAGTGGCAGCGAAAAGTGCAACGACTGCGATCGCGGCGCTGATGAGCGACAGCCGGAGGCAGACGTAGGCGGTAATGAGTTCCTTCGTCTCCCACGCTCTCAGGGCGCCTGCCTTGAGTGCTTTGACGCGGACTGGCCATCCGAAAGACGCCCTCATGGCTGCTATGAGTGAAACGACGACTGAGACGGCTAGCACCGCCAGGACGATCAAAGTCCAGGTTCGTGCTACATCGACCAGCACGTCTAACCGCTTCGAACCGCCCGTGGCTGTGAGGACCGCGAGGACGACGCTGGAGATGGCAGTACCGTTGCGCCACTTCTCCGCAACTGCTCTCATGCGCGGCAACTGCTCTCGCTTAAGCACTTCCAGCCGTTCTTTCTCCTCCACAAGTTCCATGCTCGCGCGACGCGTCATGGGCGCTCTCTCCTTGGCCATTCAGATCACTTCGACTTCCTGAAGCCACGACCGCCCACATCCGCGGACGCCGACGGGATGGCCTTTGTGGTCATAGTCGCATGCACAAGTCATCAGAACGTCGGTAAAAAGGTCATCTTTCTTGCCCTGTCCCTGGACAGCTCCGAGTTCGGCCACGATGATGTCGATCTCGTGGTCTTGCAGAGATTGGCCATTGCAGAAGGGGCAGGGGCCGGTCGAGCTGAGGATCTGGAGCGGTTTCTTCCCGGAAAGCTTTCCCGAGTGCTCGACCTGCTTCGGCGGGGCGGGGGTGTCCTTCTTGTACGGAATTTTGATGTGCTTCAGCTGGCTCACCGTCATCGTCCCCGAACTCGCCCGCGGTTCCGGAGCGTCAACTCGTCCAGTCTGGCGACTGCTGCGGCATGCAGGTCCAGATCGACTCGATCCTCGTCCACGATCTCAATGGCGACGGCCACGGACTGGGACTCATACTTGTCCTGTTGGGCCTTCGTCCACGGACTGCGAACATGCGTCAGAACGAGATAATAGTTCTCGTCGTCGGGCTCCCAACCGCCGGCGGGATTCGTGAACTCGCGCACGGTGACTGTTGACGATTTCATTGAGGTGAGCGTGGGCGTCAACGTCGGCCGGTCGTGGCCTGTCGGCTTCGGCTCGCGTCGCAGGGTCTTGTTCGCGGTGATCTCAGCTTCGGTGGGCTGAGCCGACCAAATGGTTTCTACTTCTTCAAGGGTCTTGTTGCGGACGAATTCCATGTCGACATGTCCGGCGATGTAGTCGCGACGGCTTCGCTCAACCGGCGGGTCAAAGGCCAACGACACTCGGAAGGTGCGGTGGCTTGACCCAGCCCCGAATTCCCTCGGAATTGGTAGTTCGAGAATGCTGACAGCACCGGTCGGGATCACGGTGTCCAAAACGAAAATAGCCCGGTTTCCCTCGCTTTCCAGCACAGCATCAACGTCCGGCTGCCCGTACGCGCTGACGATCGCAGAACTTGCGGCCCCCTTCAGAACCGGCGTCGGCTTTGCGGACAGACACAACAGCGCCCGAAGAAGGTTCGCAGAGGCGGTGGGGTAGCGGGAGGCGATGCGAGCCAGTTCATGGGCGACCCAAGGCGCGGCAAGGCTTGTTCCCGTACTGATCCCGAACGGCCGGCTCAATCCAGGCGCGGTCAGCACGACGATGCCGGTACCGGACTCATCGGGCAACACGTTGCCAGTCGAGGTATCGTGCACGAAGTTACCTCCCGGACCGACGAGTTCCGGTTTGAATCTCGTTGCGCCACTGCCTCCAGGCACAGGACCGGTACGGGTAAAGGGGGAGGCGTGCATCGCGGCCGCAATGGCTTGTCCGGAGGGCGTGCGGGAAACGTCCACGCCGCCGTCGTGCGCGACGCTGCCGACAGTCAGGGCGAGAGCGGCAGTGCCTGGTTCGGACACTCGTGCATCGGCGGACTTGAGGTAGGCCGGGTAGTGCTTTGCCCATTCGAGAGGTGTGACATCGTCCAGGTTGCCGGCTGCCGTGACGACCGCGAGTCCTAGTTCCCTCGCGCACTCATCGACCGTTGCCGAGACATCGGACGGCAAGGCTCCGCTATCCGCCACATCGCGTCCCAGGGCAAGAACCACGACCGTCACGCCCTTGCTTCGCAGCCACGTCATCGCGTCGCGGAGGTCGCGTTTGAGATCGCCCGCGGCGACGGCTTTACCGGACGTCGACCCCTCTAGGACGCGAGCGGCGTAGATCGGGTGGGGAGTCGGGGCGATCTCCTGCCGGAGAATCGGTCCGAGATCACCATATGCAGCGATCCCGGCTACCTGAGTTCCATGCGAGGTGCGGGCGTTGAAGGAGTGGTTTGCGGGGAACGCCGCGGACTCGATCACGACCCCTTCGAGCCACGGGTTCGACGTCACTACAAGGTCGTCGATGACCCCAATGGGCGCACCTCCGACGACGGGGGCTGCGTTAGGTTCAGGCCCGTCGTCAAGATCGGCGGCTCGCGTTCGGACCGCCAGCGGGTTCCGGACACGTTCCACTAGCGGGTGGTCCAGGAGGAGAGCCAGCGTAGGCCCGTCAACGAATGCGCGGACGGCGAGCGTATCGGGCCGCTCGTCCACGGAGAGCACTCGGACCCGGTCGTCTCGGGAGCTGGTTTCGCCAATTAGCGCCGTGATCTCGGCGAGCCTCGCTTCCGATTCACGCTTCACCCCGGTCTCGGCGATGGAAGTCGGCCAGAGGACCGCCTCGACGATGGCCGTTTCGCCATCCTCTGGAACCAGGAGGTCCGACGCGGTCCGATCCGACCTGGAGTACGGCTCTATCCCGTCGATGTTCACGAGGGCCGCGAGGAGATTCTTGGTCTCGGTTTGGTAGTTGTCAGGGTCGGCGGAAAAGGCAACGCTGAGATCCCGTAAACGAGTGCGAGCCGCGTCGTTGGATAGGACGTAGAAATCCCTGTCCCCGTTCGTCCCTACGGGGATCATGTCAATTTTTCGGAAGGGGCCAGCTGAGAAGGCGGCCTTGCCCGTGAATTTCAGGACGATACGCCCGAGGTCAGTCGCATCGAGCGGTGCCGGCTCGCTGCTCTCCTCTTCGGGCGGCAAACCCTGAAACAGGCCGGGATATTCGCTTTCGAGCCCAGCCAGGATGCCCCGCAGGTTAGTCGCCCGCGCGACGTAGTTGATGACGGGAGCCTCCGTCGGGCCGCCGATTCGGCGCTTAGTCGCGAGGGAAACCGGTGGGTTGAGCCCGATGTGATCTGCCATACCCGAAGCCTAGGAGGCCGCGTTCAGAAACAAAACAGGTTGGTTCACCCATTTCTGGGGCCTACTGCCAGCGGCGGGAGATGGTCTCGAGGCTCGCAGCATCGAGATCCTGTAGCTCGATCTCTGCGCTGCCTCGCAGGAGCGCGCGCCGTCGGGCCGCATTCGCCATGAAATCGCCGGCAGCATGCGGGAGGCCTGCAAGCTCCGTTGCGTAGGAGGAAGCCAGGTGTCGAGAACGTTTCGGGAGCGAACGTTCAATGACTCGTTGCATCTCTGTCACGGTAGGCAACGGCAGTTCGGCAACAATATCGAACCTTCGCCACAGGGCGGCGTCGAGGATGTTCGGGTGATTTGTCGCAGCAACGATCAGGCTGCTGCCGGAGTAGTTGTCGATCTGCTGCAGGACCGCATTCACGACGCGTCGAAGCTCTCCATGATCGCTCGGGTCATCTCGAAGCTTTCCAATGCTGTCGAACTCATCGAGGAACAAGACGAACGCCCCTGAGGACGCGTACTCGAATAAGCGCGCCAGGTTGGCGGCGGTCTCGCCCAAGTAGCTCGAAATGAGGCCCTCGACTCGCACCGTGACCAACGGCCGCCCCAGTTCCGAAGCCAGAACTGCCGCGAGGGATGTCTTTCCATTGCCGGGGGGCCCGTAGAGCAGAACGCGATTGCGGCGCGTGATGCCTGCTTCATCGAGCCGCGGCCATTGGCGGACTTCGTCAAGCAATTCGGTCACGATGCGGACGGTTCCGGGACCAAGGATCAAGTCGGATAGTCGCCGGTCCTCGCGCGAGATGCGAGCGAGAGGAAGAGCGCTATCTCGGTCGACGGGGGGCTCGGGCAGAACGGGGCCGTCTGTCACGAAGCTCGCGCCATTGCTAGCGAGTAAATGCTGAAGCTCTTTGGCCAGGACCGTGTGCCGCTTCATTTCCTCTTCACGGATGATCTCCTGCGCGGCTCGCCGGAATTTTAGATCGTCACGCTCGCCATAAGCGGCGATCAAATCGCGAAGGTGTCGGCCAGCCATAGTTGGAGTCTAGCACTAGGGAAGTATTTGCGTTACTTCTTTGGTACCTTAGCGACGTGCCAAATCGTGGAAAACGGGAAGATAGCCCCAATCTTGAGCGCTCTGAGGCGCTAGCGCGTCTTATTCAGAATCGACGCAAGAATGTGCAAAAGATTTCACAACTGGAGTTGGCGCGTCGAGCGGGTGTGAGCGTTGGGACGGTCCGGCAGATTGAGAAGAACGTCGTAAAGGAGCCAGGACTGTTCACCATCATCGACATTGCGGTTGCGCTGCGACTTGACCTCAGCGAGATGATGACGACGAAGACGGGTCCCCTGCGTGCCCGGACAATCCGGAAGAAAGACGACCAGGGCACTTCGAAGGGGTAGTGCGTGGTGGCGTGAGAACTCGTGGCATTCCCCCGTCAGCCGCTGCGGCCCTTTCTGGTACGGACGGAATGCCGGGTTGGTAGCGCCATGTCGACCATTCGTGCCGGTTGGGCGAAATCCGGGTGCTCTTGATGTTTTTCCGCCACTACAGGGTCAGCTAGGGAACTGCAGGTGGGCAACGAGGTGGAGCTGATCCGCGCGTCCTTCTGACAACCGCGTTTGGGGGTGCGGCTCGGAAGCCTCTTACCTTTACGTTTGCAAAGTGAAGACGCCCACCGTTTTTTATGGTCCTCTCTTTCGTCCTGGCTCTTGTCCCCCTTGACCTCGGAGCTTTCCTCGAAAGGCACGGCAGTGTTGATGAGGCCACCGGGCCATACGCCATTTCGGCCTCTCTGGTTGTGGCCGGCGTCGCGATCGCAACCGCGTGGCCGACCCGGTCGACCGTGGACAGGGTGGCTGTCTTCGGATCCATGATCCTTGTGTGTTTGACGTCACTCATAGCGGCGTACTTCGGCCTGACTGGGTGGGGATGGGGCATCGTCGTTTTAGTCGGCGGCGTAGCCCTGACGCTGGCGACACTGTGGTCGCGTAAATCGGCCCAAGCCGAATACGACGATCGGGTGGAAGCCCTCGAGGCAAAGCGTGACGAGCAAGGACGCACTATTCGAAAGCAGGCTGACGAGATAGAGATCCTCAAGGCCGGCGCTCGAACGTCCCCGACGCCCTCGGCTCTCGGCGCGCTCCCGAGCGACGGCGCGAAGTGAACTGAATAGGCAGCGTAGTTCGACCAGTTACCGTTCCGCGACGACGGCCGTGGGCGACGAGGGTCGCTTCGAGAGGGCTCGGTAGGCCTCAGTACACGAGTTACTGGATGCAACGAAAGGGCGTTTAGCCCTCAGGTTCACCGTCGGATCGCTCCCTGCGACGTACTCGGCCGACGTAGCAGGGGCCGGCTGCCAGCCGCAGGCAGCTCGTCTAGATGAAAATTCCGCTGGGGCGCCGCGCAAGTTCGAGGATGCGTTCCGTCTTCGAGGAAAGCCCGGTGGTCTCGACATCGATGACGGCATAGGCGGGAGTCTGGAGGCGCGGCTGCCGGGGTGGAGTCGTTGCTCGCTGCGTTGGTGTCTCGCGGTGCCGTCCGAAGAGAAAATCGAATACCCCCATGGCGCTGCTCCTTTCCGTGCTTCCTAGGTGAACCTAGGGCCCCGGAGTACCTTGCGAACAGCCCTCGAGCCAAAGGCCCCGCGCGCCAGAAGCACGCGGAATTACGCCTCCCGGTAGCGTGCGGTGTCCGCGCCGGCGTCAGGCAGAAGAAACCCTGTGTGCTCGAAATTATCGAGGTACTCGCGGATGGCATCGCGTACGGTGATGCGCAAGCTTTGGGCCGTGGCCGGTCGGGCGTGCTCCGGGTGGTCGTCGAACAAGGCCGGTACATGCACCGCGATGTCTTCCGCCGACTTAGCGTTTTCTTCCGCCAAGCGTGCGTGCCCGTAGATTTGGGCCATCTCATCGACGCGGGCGCCCCGCTCGCTGATGTCTGGGGGGAGCCCCCATACGGGAATACTCAGGGTGGCTGCGTCCTCAAACTCCCATCTTCCGGAGTCGACCTGGTGACGAGCGAACTCAGCGCTTCGTTGCCAGTCGATGTCCCGAAGTTGATAGAACCGGGTCCTGTCGTTCCAGTTCTCCACCGTCGGAGCGTCTCGATCTAGCAGCTCGTCGTGGATCACGGTGAACGCCTGTTCCTTAAGGCGCTCGAGTTCGGGTGCCACTGTGTCAAGGAGTTCCGGGGGCAACATCGATGTGCCGATCTCGCTCAGCAAGTCATTCCACTGGTCAGGGTGGTTTTTGGTCTGCACGAACAGCGCTTCGCGCGTGGGCTCATCCATCTGGTAGAAGACTTGGAGCGCAATGGATCGTGCCCGGGTTTGCGAGATCCTGTCGGTCAGGGTTGGGTCAGGTGACCAGAGGGCGAGTCGGAGGAATTCGAGTACGGCAACCCAGGCAATCGCACCGTCGCCAAGCGACGACGAGATCATCGCCAGCACGGCCGACTCGTCCTGCTCGAGCAATGCGGTGAGTTTTTTGGACTGCAGGAGTTCTTGACCGCTGATCTGCAAGGTTCGGAGTTCGCCGATAATTCTCATGTCAGGGAGCTGTCCAGGCGGGAGATCGGCCCAAATGAACCTGTCAAAGTAACCCTGCGAGCCGATCCCTCGACGACGTTCACTCTCGCTCTGGGACGTCGCACCCAGTACAAAGCGGCCAGCGTCCTTTTCTACAAAGGGGAAAAGGGCTAGGAGAAGGTTCTCGAGAGATTCGGCGAGCGGTCCTTGATAGCCCAGGTTCTTGATCTCGGAGGCGACGTCGAGTTTTGGGCTATCCCGGCCACGAGCTGTATTTAGAAAGCCTCCAACCAGTTCGCTTTTGTGGTCGACGACATAAGTCCAGACCGTGGGCGCGACGACCCGAATCCACACGCAGAGCACCCAGTCGGAGTAATCAATCTCTTCTCTGAGTTGCACGGGGAGGCGCTTGACCGCGTCGACAAAGCGGTTGCCTACTCGGGCCGTCGAAAGGTGCCTCGCCAGCGAATAGCTCAAGAGCGCTTCGAGTCGGTCTCGGTTGGGTTTGAGGTAGGTGAATCTCTGCTCCTGCGGATAACGGAGGAGAGGCTCAATCACGCGAGCTTGCACCTGGTCCGATGTCAGGGGAGGCACCTCGAGGCGCTGCTCGATCATTTTTTCCAGGTAGGCGCGTGCCCGTACGGGGTCGTCGGCGCCGAGGGTTGTATCGGCTAGGAGCTTTAGGACCGTGTCTTCGTCGAACGAGAGAACGTAGTGAAGGTTTGGGACGTTGCCTAGGAGGCGGACGAGTTTGAACAGCATGAGAAGTTCGTCGCTCGTGAGTCGGTCGACGTCATCCACGAGGACACACACGGGGCCCGACTTGCGCAGCGCGGCGGTAAGGAGTTGCTGGATGGATTGCGCTGATTGATCAGGGCGAAGAGCGCCTGCCGCAGTGTCGACGGCCGCCGTTAGATCGACAGGCCCCAATTTCGACGATGGTCCGATGACTTTGAGCATCGTTGCCAGATGCGCTCGGACTCGTCTGTTTCGCAGCTGGCGCAGGAGCAGTTGGGCGAAACCGGTGAAGAGCGCGTCCTGATCCGAATACAACCAGGGGTTGAAGCGGACCGTTCGAAGCGGCGAGCTACCTTGAGCGGGGAACTCGAGGTCTGTCGCAGCTTTGTCGAGCACCCACGTTTTTCCAGAGCCCCAAGGACCCACCAGCGCAACAACGCTACTCGTGTCCGAATTACCAAATGCTCTCTCTCGAATCGCGCTCACCAGTGCGGGGGCAATGTTCTCTCTCCCGAGAGTGTCTTTCGCTCCGAAAAGCTCGGTGCCGACCAGGATCTCTTTGCCGCCGTCGCGGAGGCCAGGAAACTGGCGCAGAACTTTTTCCCGGACAGCAGATTTGCGCGCCGGGACGCGTAATCGTACGTCCGCCCGAATTGCTGCTTGGAGGAGATTGGGTGCCAGTTCCGCGCGAAGTCGGGAGCCTGCGCCGCTTCGACGTCTAGCCGAGACGTGGTGTCCAAAGATCCAAGCCTTTTTGCGGCTCGATCTACCGACAAGGGCGGCCTTCCTGTCGGAACTCATGTAAACGGTCCAGCGCGGGCGCGCCCAAATCGCGAGCCATGACAGCGCCAGGGTGAGAGCCAGAAGCATCATGCCTTCGGCGAAGGAGATAGCAGCTGACAAAGCCAGCTTCGACTCCGCGGGGATCGATAGAGGGTCTCGCCACGCGTGCGCAAGCACTGGGTGACGGAGTTGCAGCAGCCCGAAGAAGGCAGTACCCGGGATCAGGCACCATAGGTACGAGCGCGCGGTGCAGACAAACGCAACCCACCTCCACCAAATCACTCGACCCAGATCACGACGCCGAGGCTTCGGAAGTCCAAGGTCCATGGCAGTGGGAAGTTCTACCTTCACTTGTTCTAGCCTTTCGCCGTCAAAAACGCGTCATCGCTTTTGTTCCGTTCGTCGAGGTGCACAGGATGAGCCCCCCGATACCGCAGGTACTCGGCACATTTTTGGGGTCCCTCCGCGACTCCCGGATGACGGGCAGACACGCGCCCATCTCGGGCGCACTCGCGAGAGAGCCAGCGCGATCGTTATCCCGACGAAAACCCACACCGCGTGGGGGGTCGTGACAGAGGTCTCGTTTCGTGTCGGCACCTCGTCGAGGCTGACACTAGGCCGCACGAAGAGCCACCAGGTGAGAGCCAAGGCCAGGGCCACGACTGGGGTGGCCAGATGCCACAGAAACTGCTTCATACGCCCACCGTAGGTTGACCGGGCCATCGACCGCTGCCAACGGCCTCTAAGCAGTCCTTTCGACACGGATCACGAGACCAAAGGCGGCCCCCCAACTTTGGTCGGATACGCGGTCCGGCGCCTTGGGGTGGCCCCGGGCTAGACGAATCGAGCTCCCGCTGCCGGAGGTAATCCGGCGCCACTCTTTGGATAGAAACCGTCGTACGGTGAAGGTTGGTTATCGTGCATGCCCAACCGACCTCGAGTCCTGCGAGCCGGTTCCTATCGACGCGACCCAAGTCTGGGGGAATGGGAGTTACTGTCAGTCGCTCTTGTGAGTCGATGAGACGTCTCGCTTATCTCTAGTTTTCTGAGACGCGTGAACCAGTCCCCATGTCCGATTGAGGCACCGTCACCGGAATCTATTCCGGACCACCTATCCGAGACGGCATGAACCCCGCAACAACGCGGCGGCCACGGTGGGACCAGTGGGTCCGGTAGCCGATCGGGCCATGAGCTATAGCGCCGCTTTTGGCCCGGTCGCTTGACCGCTTCGTGAGGCCAGAGTTGTTGCAATTCCTGCTGCAATGATGACGCCAAAGCACGCCAGTGCCGCCGGTGTGACGGGAACCGTTGTTGCGTCGTAGTGGCTTGAGATTACGAAGATCCCGAGGCGGCCGGCGATGAGCCCAGCCACGATTCCAAGGGCGACGACGAGTGTTTGGATGGTCAGAATCGACCTCGACCAGCGGCGATTTAGGCCTATGGCTACAAGGCGGGTGTTGTAGCCGCGAAGGCGTTTGCCTTGATCATCGATCACTAAGTAAAGGACGAGGAACGCCCCAAGGAGAAGGCCCACGAAGAAGACGTAGGTGGCGGCGGGAAGGACAGGCGCGGGTGGAGCTACGAAGTAGTGCACGAAGTCACTGTCGTATCCGCCTGCCACGGCGGCGGCTACCGCCTTTTGGATGGTCGCCGAGCTGACATCCGTGTAGATGAACTTGGAAGGGCTACTGATGGGCAGGCCGAGCTGTTGCGCCGTCTTGGTTGTAACCGCACCGGAGAACTGAGTGCTGACTGCTCGACTCACCCCCACGTCGAGAGTGTTGAGCTTGGGTGTTGTCTTTGACCGAAGCCCGCCGTTGGCGTAAACCGAGAAGCTCTGCTGCGCGGCCGAGCCACTGAAGTCGAGGACGCCGCCTGTAGCGAGGACTGTCTCGGCTGTCGAGGGGAGGCCGCGGGGGATGATCTTGGTGATGTCACTGGCAGTGTCCAGGAAGGCGACGTGGCAGACCACGCCACTAACGCTCGATCTTTCGGGCTTTTCGTGACTTCGATGTCCGAGGCAGCCAAGGAGTACGCCAAGAGTGCCCTGCGTCTCGGTGCAATGAGTTCACCCTTGAGAGTTGCCCCAGGCCCCGGCTCTGTCCGGGCAACTTTCATCGCGCCAATGCCGCACGCCCGCGACGATTCGGTCCATACCCCCCTCTCAGCGAAGGCTGCTGCCGACGATCCAATCTGGACCGAAAGCGACGTCTTCTCTGATTCCTTATGGGCCATCGCCACGGTTTTCAGTAACTCTGACCCAGACGGCCCTGAGGGGTTCTTGGATGGTGTCATTCAGACAATTCCGCTCCGAGCACGCACTCAACTGCGAAAGGTCGCCGAGCAAGTCGTTTCGCGAGATTGGCAGCTGTCAGGCGAATTTCGGAAGAAAGGCCTTGGCACTCATGGCGTCTCTCTCAATGCTCGGTCGGCGCGTTTTCTAGCTGAGCAGCTTTCGGTGCGTGACGTGCAAAGGCGCCAATGGACGACCACGGGGGTCATTAGTGGCCATCGGTGGGACCGCGGAATTATGTTTTTCTCCGCAGATGACCGTGCTCGCACCTTTGCGGCAAGCTTCGAGTCGTCCGATCTGGAGAAGACGGTCGCCAATTTGGCGACCGTGGAGGACAGGCGTGTTGAGGTCAGGTTTGAGGTGTACACGGCTATTGGTAAGGGGGCTGAGGAGGGCACGAGGAGTTACGTTCTCGCCGCAGTCCGGCCCATCGCGGAAGACACCCCATTGGACCTGACCGCTGAATAGGGATGAGTCGACCGGTGGCCGATAGCCGATCCATGGCCAGACGTCATGAGTTTCCTCTCGCCCGTCGGATCATCACGTAGGTTCGCCTCATGGGTGAGCTACGCGACGAGTATCTACTGAACCTTGAGGCCTTGAAGCTGACTTCTCAGCGTGTGCAGCTTGCATACAAAGGGGACCAAATTCAAGCCGCGGCGATCGAGGCCCACTTCGGACTTCACGCGGTCTATGACCTGCACGAGGCGTATTTCAAGCATCACGATATTCGCGGGCTGGAGCTACAAGACGATCATCTGGAGTTAACCGGAGGTGAATCTGTTGGCGCTCTGGCGCTTGCGCGTGGGGCTCGGACACACAAATTGGTGACAGTAGCTCGCACGGGTGGTTTCGGTGACCTGCCCTACGGAATGGGGCCCTTCGGTGCTGGTTGGATTTGGAAGGAAACCGCTTGGCAATCGGATCGTTTTGCTCGCCGTGCTGCCTGGTATGAGCAACGAGTTAAGTGGCGCTACCTCCATAACCCACTTGACGATGCATGGGCGTGGTTTGTAGCTAACGTTCCAGCTGTCGAGTAACCGCCAGGAGCGCTGCTGACACTTCGGGTGCCCGGAAAGGAATGGAGTCAGATGATGGGACGGTCTTCTCGTGGTTAGGGGCGTAGGCCATCTCCCGACTCCATCATCATTGGAGCGTGGTCGAGATCTCTTCTGTGCAACAACTCACTCTTGACGCGCCTGCCGTCGCGGTGCGCTTGGGGACGTCACCCAGGACGGTAAATATGTGGGCAAGTTCAGGGCGCTTGCCGGCGTATCGCGTGGGTAAATCCTGGATCTTTCTTACCACCGAGTTGGAGGTGTGGTTGGCAAGCACAGCAAACAGCCACGACGTACTTCCTGGCACCACGATCAACGGCATTTCTGATCCACTCGGAGATCTTCCGGAGCTGTTGAAGCCTGCTGAGGTAGCCGATTTTCTTGAAATCGCGCCCCAGACTCTGAGCCGATATTTCGACCGGAACGAGATCCCGTACTTCGATTCAGGGCCAGCCAAACGAATCTCGAAGTCGTTCCCGCGCGCCTTCCTTCAAATGGCAAAAATGGCCCGGTGACGCGGGCTGAGTAAGCCCGTAGTACGTCTCGATCGGTTAAGTGACAGCCCGGACGGTCGGAGGCAGTTTCGCTATAAGGCCAAGAGCAGGGCGGAGTGTGACCCAGGAAGCGTCGGCTTTCATCTATCGGACACCCAAGAACCGACACCTCGGTCGTGGCCAGCGGCGGCGTGGAACCACTCGGAGCATCGCCAGAGAGTCTGCCAGAGCGATTGTCCGGCTAGAAGATCGTCGTAGGCGCCGCGATGGTCCTGGTTTTCCTTGAACCGTCTATCGGCCGGTGGCAGGTCTTCGGATGGCCGCCAGATGAGGCCTTTGCTGAGCTTGATCACGGCATCTTTGTGGCCGAAAGCGGAAGTGTCATCGTGCTCAGCAGTGAACGGCAGCTGGTGAGTGTGCCTGTTCCGCACCCACAGGAAACCGCGGATATAGCGGCCGTGCTCGTCGGCGTCTCGCGCTGCTTTGTAGGCCTGCATGGACGCGGGTAGCTGGCGGAGCCCTTTCACCAACTGCTCGTCCAGGGCGGCAACCCACCAGGTACCTTCAGCGATCGCTGAGAAGGCTTGGCGTATCTGACTTTCATCTAGGCCCTGCAAGCGCACCAAGGCCCCGTCAATGGCTTCGAGGGCAACGGACGTTGCCGTGTCACCACTGAGACGGCGCGTGATTAGTGACCAGTCGATTGACTCATCCCCGGCATCGTGCGTAGTCATAGTCGTAGTCTTTCCGTGATCTTTCTGCCACGGCTTTAGGCCGGCGTGGAGCCAATACGCGACAAAAGGCAGCAGAACGTCGCTGCCGACCCCGGCTTTCCGTTGGAGGCGCCAGCGGGTGAACATGCCTGAAGCCCGGATCGTTTTAGCGGCTGTCGCGCTGATGAAACCCTCGAGAAAAACTTGGCGGCGCGCTCTTCGTCGCTTCAAGCTGCACCCCCGCTTCCCTTAGGAGGAATCTAGGTCGACGCGGTAATGCTGTATGCCCCCATTTTTAGGCCCTGAATTTTGGCCTTCGTCCATCACGGATGGTCAGAGATGAAGCTGGCTAAGGGGACGCACTTCGAACTCTCTCGGCTTGCGGGTCGATACACACCAAATCCGGTTGGGCATGCCCGTCGTAGGCGCGTAGAAGAGAAGGCCGAACCGGGCGGCCTTTCTATCAAGGCTTCAGCAGATGATGCTTAGGCGGCCTGTGTGGCAGAGCACGACGATCTGATCGCCTGTTTCAACAACGTGCCAGCCCTCCTCCTGGGCAATACTGACAATTTCATCCAAAACGCCAAGGCGATAGACATCGCCTATGTTCCGACGGACGATTCCCCCATCAGCTGATCTTGCTCGAAACATTTGGTCTACGAAGGCGCTCATAACGTGAAGACTAGTCATGTATTTGTCTTGGGGCTCGAGGGCGCTGCTACTTAGTGAGCGCATTCGTGACAAGTTGTCTCCATGCGCGCGATGTGTCATCTGCGGGCCGTGCGAGCTCCAATAGAAAAACTTGCTGAGAGAGTCGAATGGTGAACCACTGATGACTATTGGTCTGATCGTTGCGATAGCTGCTGCTATCGGGTCGGGAGCGCTCGGCGCCCTTATTGCCTGGCGTGCTCAAATCGGGGTGGTCAAGCAGAATCGCCGCTACGAGGCGGCGGGGCACCTCTGGGAATTTCAAAGAACCGTAAACGGCCTTGCGAAGAGCAGCTACAGGTCCGCCGGCTACGGCGAAGACATGATTGTCGTAGGACCAGCGTCGGCAGCAGACCTTCACGAGGCACAGAAGGCGGCCTACCCGTTTGCAAGTTACCTGCCGGCTGACAAGCGGGATCTCATAAGAAATCCTCAGCTAGGTTGGGGTGGAGACTTTGGCGACGATCTTGGGTCGGCAGAAGAGGTAGCGAAATCGGCAAGCCAACTCGCGGACGAGCTTGAGCTCGCCTTAGAGGGAGTCTTTAAACGAGATAGCCACTAGCTGGCTTGCGTCGCGACACGGGGGCATTCGCTGGCCGCGTAAACACGGACATATGTCGAGTCTGTGATGCATTAGTGATGCACGTCGGCCACGGGGGTCCTTCCAAGATCTTGTGCTGCCCGGCTGGAGAATTGAGCGTGCCGCCCGCGACGACATTGCCGCTATGGCTAGGTCGGCGGGAGTCTCAGCGTCGGTCTTCGTGGAGCTCATGGCTGCGCATACCAAGTCACAGCTGACCATTCAGGGCATTCCTTTGTGGATGCCTGAGAAGGATCGCGACGGGGAGTTGCTTATCGACCCGGCTTAACGAGAGAGGCCCCCCGCGACTAGCGGAGGGCCTCAAGCTCTTGCTCGAACCTGGCATTAGTTTGGCGACAGATCAGGATTCGAGCCTCGGACTCAGAACCGGCTTCTTAGAGCTGGGGCTTTGTCATGCCCACTGGAGAACCGGTGAGGAATAAGGCAAGTACAACTGCTGCATCGATGCTCACGCAGCCCGAAATGGTGGGCGCGTCGAAATCTCTTTTTTCAGATAATTTGCGGATAGGGCGTGCGGGATACGCTCGCGCCCGAACGGGGTACAAGTCGCCTGCTGACCGGGGGGCTTCGTTCGTCATTCCCGTGCCCGACTCGGAGTACCGCGGTCTGCGTTCGTGGACATCTCGCGAGGCGTGGCTGACGGCTGTGCAGAGCGTGCTTCATACCCCGGAGGGAGAAGCCCTGCGCTGTCGAATTTCGATCCGCCGCAAGACGTTCCTGCGCTTCTGCGAGGTTGAAGCCGACAGCGCTCACCGTCGTCACGGCCGGCACGTGGCCACGTCGCACGAGACGCTGGCACAGCGGCTCGGTATGAGCAAGATCACCGCTCGCAGGGCACGTCAGCTGATGGGTCTACTCGACTGCTCGGTGACACTCCGCACCGGCCGTAACCTCACGGTGGCAGAGGGCCTGGCAGCGACTGAGAGCCACGGTGGCAGGACGTTGGTGGAATACACGGTCACTCCCGAGGTCGGAGGGCTAGCTGCCCGTCCTCCGCCTAAAAGACTTCGAAACCATCGTCGACAATGGCCGCGTGCCAGTTTGGGTCGTACCGGTCGAGAACGTCGTTGCCCGACACATGGCTCCCCGCTTGGTCCCAAGCTAGCTCGAGGCGGTCCTAGGCAAAGAGGTCCAGATATGTGATCCGCGAAGCAGCAACCACTCGCGTGCTAGACCAGGACGCCACCGCCATTCATGGGATCGTTCTCCACGTAAGGGAGGCAGGAGTCGCCGGCGCCCTGAGCGATCGCAGGGTTCGCGCCTTGGACGGTTCGGTCGCGTCAGCGCCTCTTCTCCGCAATACTTGACAAATGATCAAAGTTGGCGACAGTGTCACCTCTCGAAACGGCGACTTCAGCGGACGAGTCCTCGGGACTCATGGGGCGGGAGCGGCCTTTAGCTACCAGTCCCTTCCTGAAGACCTGAACATCGCAGTCTTTGCGGTGCTGGATAAGAGCAGTGGCGAGATCCGTCACTTCACCCGTGAGGGCCTGGTCCTCACCGAATAACGACGTCTGGTCGGGCCCCTCTTCGAAGAGGACAACCTCGTCTTGGCTGGCGTGGGAAAGGTCGATGGCGTCCACCAACAGCCGGAGAGAAGCGTCGACCTGGGGCCCGGCGGCGATGGTCTTGGCGGACGCCAAGCAAATCGGACGCGGCCAAGCCCAAAGCCTTGGCCCTGTTTACGTTTGAGAGCCTCTCGGCCTACGAGGCGTACAGGACGAACTTCGGCATCGACCCGGACTTCATCGCCGCCGACAAGCTGCGGACAGACACCGGCTGCGTTCTCCGGTGGGACCGAACCCTCATGCGGCCTCTTCCGCCGAGGTAGCGTCGACCCACCGGTTACCTCGCATGCTGATCACGACAGCGGCGCCAGGGCACACAGGCGCCCTAGCGCTCCGCGAGCCTGCCACTAGCCCTGCGGCGGCGAGTACAGCTGCAGGTCGTTTCCTTCGGTGTCTTTGAAGGGCAGGATGCGCCCCCACGGGTGCTCACTGATCTCACCTTGGATGTCGGCGCCGTGGTCGTTCAGGCGAGCGAGCTCGTCTTCGATCGAGCCGTCGGGCTGGAACGAGATGACGGCGCCACCCGACGACGACACTGAGGCGTCTTCGCGGCCGTTGAGCCCGATCATGAGTCCGCCCGCGTCGAGCTCCGACCAGTCGGTGTCTTCGTTCTTCACTTCGAGTCCAAGAGTGTCGCGGTAGAACGCAACCGCTCGTTTCATATCCGTCACAGGAACCCAGACGGTTGCTACTCCATGTGCCATGTGTTCATCCCGCTTCTCTTCGGTCAGCACGTCTGACCCTCACTTAGCTCTACGCCCCTTGTGCGAGAAGTGCCGCGAGTACCGACGTGAGATGTCTGCCTGGACGGCGCGTCGGATCCTTTGCATCTTTCGACGCAAGGTTCAGCCGTGCGTTCTTTTGCCGGTCGTTCGGAGGAGGGGCCGTTCATAGCGTTGGGGTGTGGTCGTTCCGGGCCACCCGACCAACGGAGGCATTATGGCGACGATCATCGAGAACCGCCCCAAGACCGGCACGGAAGCCCGTGTACGAGGAGGGATCGGCGGCGTCATCGCCCGGCGCCCCCTGGTCAGCTTCTTCGCCCTTGCGCTGGGCTTGAGCTGGCTGGCGTGGGTGCCGTACATCCTCTCGCCGCACGGGCTCGGGGTGTGGAACATCCATTTTCCGGAGTTCCTCGGGTCGGCTCAGTTCTCGGGGGTGCTTCCGGGGGCTCTCCTCGGGCCGTTGGGCAGCGCCTTCCTGGTGACAGCGGTCGCCGACGGGCGTCCGGGCCTTCGACGGTGGGTGGGCCGGCTCTGGCGGTGGCGGGTCGGCTGGTACTGGTACGCGCTGGCTCTCGTGGGAGTGCCCGCCCTGATCGTGCTCTCGGGGCTGCCGTTCTCCGGCGGCAACGTGCAGGCGCCGTCAGCTCTCGCGCTGGGCGCGCTGGTGCCGGGGCTGATCGTGCAGATCTTCTCGACCGGGTTGTCAGAAGAACCGGGCTGGCGCGACTTCGCCCTGCCGCGCCTGCAGTCGCGCTTCGGCGCCCTCGGTGCCGCGGCCGTGCTCGGACCGCTCTGGGCCCTCTGGCACATGCCCCTCTACCTCAGCGACTGGGGCGGGTGGCCGACCGCGCCCTGGACCGACCCTCTCGTGTTCATCGCGTTCACGATCACGTTCAACGTGATCATGATCTGGGTGTTCAACCGCACCGGTCAGAGTCTGCCGCTGGTGCTGCTGCTGCACGTCGGCGTGAACAACACCATTTCGACGCTCTGGGCAGACATGTATCCCGGGATCACCGCCTCGACGATGCTGATCGGCCTCGCCATCCTGTCGACGATCGGCGCGACCCTGCTGTTGGCGATCACGCGAGGGCGCCTGGGGTACGACCCCGCCCGCGACGACGAACCGACGGCCGCCGGGGCCCGACTCGTAGGATCGACCGATGACCTCCGATGACGCACGCCGGCGACGAACGACCGTCGCCGTTGCGAGCGGCACGGCCCTCGTCGCCATCGGCCTCCTCATCGGTTTGCCCGCGCTCGACACCGTTGACGAAGTCGGGCCGGTCGGGTCGTACCCCGCACCCCTCGGCGGGGAGTGGATCGGTTTCGCCCTCGTGCTGCTCGCCCAGGCGGCGGTGCTCCTCGCCTCGGGGCGCTCTTCCCGAGCGACGCCGGTGGCGGTCGCCTTTCTCGCAGTCGCAGGATCCGCCGTCTCGCCGGGGGACTTCCACACCCTGGCGGAACTCGCCGTCATCGTCTCCGTCGCGCTCGCCGTCGTCCGGGTGCGGCTCGGCGTGCTCTGGCCCGCGCTCGCCGCGACGGCAGGTCTTGTTGTCGTTGCGGAGGTGACCAGTGGGATCCTTCGGGCGGATACGCCGTTCGCGGCAGCTCTGGGGCAGGGACTTCTGCAGGCGGCCGGAACCGTTGGACTGCCACTGCTCGTGGCCCTCGTGATCCGCTCGCGTCGTGACGAGCGATCAGCCCGCACCGCAGAAGCGTCGGCGATCGGTCGAGAGCAGGAAGCAAGGATCGACGCGGCGGTGTCGCGGGAACGGACCGCCATGGCGCGCGAGCTGCACGACATCGCCGCGCACCACCTCTCGGGGATCGCGCTGATGGCCGCTGTGATCGACCGTCAGATCGACTCCGATCCGGAGCGGGCCCACGAGGGCGTCCGGCAGGTTCGGGAGGAGAGCACGGCCGTTCTCGACGACCTCCGCCGACTGGTCGGACTGCTGCGCGACGACGCCCCGGCCGAACGGGCCGTCGAGACCGTCGCGGGGATCCTCGACCTTGTGGAGCGGACTGCGCTGCGCTCTGACGTCCGCCTCGCGATCCGCACCGCGGGCGATCAGACGCACCTCGCCGACGGTGTCGGACCCCTTGCGCAACTCGCCGCCTACCGAACCGCCCAGGAGGCGCTCGCGAATGCTGCCCTGCATGCCGCGGGTGCTCCGGTTACGGTGACCATCGACGATCTCGAGCCGTCCAGTGTGACGATTCGGATCGAGAACGGACCGGCTGCTGCGCCGGCCGCCTCGACCTCGTCTTTTGGAGGGAGTGGGGTGCGTGGAATGCGGGAGCGGGCCGATCTCGTCGGAGCTCGATTGCAGGCGGGGCCTACCGACGACGGTGGATGGCGGGTGGAGCTGACGCTGACTCGTGAGGCGCCTCTTGCCGCTGACGATGAGGGTGCCGGGGTGTCGGCGTGATCCGGGTGCTTGTCGCGGATGATCAGCCCCTGGTCCGCGCCGGAATTACCGCGCTTCTAGGCGCTGAGGCGGACATCGAAGTGGTGGCCGTTGCCGCCGACGGGGGAGAGGTGTTGGAGCTCGCTCGGCGCACCGCACCGGACGTCGCATGTCTCGACATCCGTATGCCGGTACGGAACGGCATCGAGGTCGCCCGTGAACTGTGCGGCCCGGACGCCGACCCGGTCGTGCCGGTGCTGATCCTCACGACCTTCGGTCTCGACGACTACCTGTTCGGGGCACTGGAGGCCGGGGCATCCGGGTTCTTGCTGAAGGACGCCGATCCCGACGTGATCATCAAGGCGGTGCGCCAGGTCGCCGCCGGGAACGGCACCGTCGATCAGGCGCTCACACGCCGAGTACTGCGGGAGTTCGTCTCGAGGCGGAGCCTGCAGCCTGTCACCGGTGATCGGGCCGACGACCTCCTGACCGTTCGTGAGCGCGAGGTCTTGATGCTTCTCGCCCAGGGGATGTCGAACGAGGAGATCGCGGCCGAACTCGTCGTCGAGGTGTCCACGGTCAAGTCGCACCTGGCCCGCATGCTGCCGAAACTCGGCGTTCGGTCCCGTCTCCAGGCGGTCGTGTGGGCGTACCAGAACCGGATTGTGGCGGTGCCGGGGGCGGAGTAGAGGGTGGCGGGTGCGGTTGGGCCGTGGTTGTCCAGCTAGGCAGTGGCGGGCGCCCAGCCGAGCTCCGGGCCGAGGTGCTCGGCGAGATCGGTGAGAATCTGCGCGTAGTCGTCGGGCTCGAGCGCGAAAGGCAACGCGAACGCGACCTCGTCGACGGCCTGATAGGCCGGGTCGGCGTGCAGCGTGTCGGCGATCTCGGCGGAGGTGCCGACGATGTCCGTCGCGAACAGCAGCTTGCCCGGGCCCTGGGGCACACCGACGCGACCCGCTCGCGATTCGGCGTACGCGGCGTAACGGGCCCGTTGCTCCGGCGTCGCCGAGTCGGTCGGCACCACGACGAGGCCTTGTGAGACGCGGGCGGATGCGGAGTGCCGATGGGCGTCTCGGTAGGCGTCGATCTGAGCGCGCTGGTTGACGGCGAAGTCGGTGCCCAGCTCGGCGCGAGTCACGCTCGACGCCAGCAGGTGGAAGCCATTCTCACCGGCCCACACCGCCGACCGCGTGCTGCCGACGCCGCACCAGAGACGATCGACGAGGCCGGGGGAGTGGGGCTGCACGATGTCGCTGAACTCTTCGATGCCCCGTCGTTCCGGTGAGGGGTTGACGACATCACCCCGCACCAGGTCGCGCAGTCGAAGGAGGCGGTCGTAGCCGAGGTCTTCGTGGTCGGCGGTGTCGGGGTAGATCGCGTCGCGATAGAGGTCGAAGTTCATCGGGGTTCCCGCCGAGAAGCCGGGGTTCAGTCGGCCGCCCAGCAGCACGTCGACGGTGCCCAGGTCTTCGGCGAGGCGGAACGGGTTCTCTGCTCCGATCGGTGTGACGGCGGTACCGAGCTCGATGCGGCTCGTCCGCTGCGACGCGGCGGCCATGATCGCGACCGGCGACGAGATGCCCGGCTGCAGATGCCGATGGCGGAGCCACGCACTGTCGAAGCCGAGCTGCTCGCCGCGCTCGATCACCCGCAGGGTGTCTTCGTGGCCGGCAGCCGGAGACGCGGGGTCGAACGACCCGATCGTGAGGAAGCCGAGACGTTGGAGAGGGGAACCGTGGACGGGCATGCCCCCAGTCTCGCAGGGACGCCGGGATGCGCGAGTTGGGTGCCCCATCCCTCTCGTTCGCAGCGCGCACACGCGCACGGCACGGCGCGCAGTGGGTTAGTCTCGCCCTGCTCCCGGCTGCACCACCGCCACGTGCACCGACCAGGCTGGGCCGGGGGTCGACGGAAGGAACCGCAATGAGCATGGAGTCCGCGGCCTGGAGCTCGCTCTACAAGATCTCGTCCGCCCGAGACGGAAAGCACGGTATCTCGCGTGCCTCTGTGCGTCGGATCCTGACGTTCTCGGTGCCCTACCGGGCCAAGCTGATCGTCTTCATCCTGCTGTCGGTCGTGGGAGCGTTCCTCGCGGTAGCGACGCCGGTGCTCGCCGGCAGGGTCGTCGACGTCATCGTCGCCAACGGCGCGATCGCCACGATCGTCTGGCTCGCGATCGGCATCGCCGGGGTGGCCCTGGCCGATGCCGGTGTGTCGCTCGTGACGCGCTGGTACTCGGCGCGCATCGGCGAGGGTGTGATCCTGGATCTCCGCACGGCGGTCTTCAACCACGTGCAGAAGATGCCGATCGCGTTCTTCACCCGCACCCGGACGGGCGCCCTCGTGAGCCGCCTGAACAACGACGTGATCGGGGCGCAGCAGGCCTTCAGCGGCACGCTGTCGGGCGTGGTCACGAACGTCGTGGCGCTGATCCTCACCCTCATCGTCATGCTCAGCACGTCCTGGATCGTGACCGTCCTCGCCGTGGTCATGCTGCCGATCTTCCTGATTCCCGCGCGCCGGATGGGCAGTCGCCTCGCCGCGCTGCGCCGTGAGGCCGCCGACCACAACGCCGCCATGAGCACGCAGATGACCGAACGTTTCTCGGCCCCCGGTGCCACCCTCGTCAAGCTGTTCGGCCGGCCCGACGACGAGGCCGAGGAGTTCCGCGTGCGCGCCGCCCGCGTGCGCGACATCGGGGTGCGGGCCGCGATGCTGCAGTTCGTCTTCGTGACCGCCCTGACGCTCGTCTCCGCTCTCGCCCTCGCGCTCGTGTACGGGCTCGGCGGTTTCCTGGCGCTCCGCGGCCAGCTCAACACCGGCGACGTGGTCACCCTGGCGCTCCTCCTCACCCGCCTCTACGTTCCGTTGACCGGCCTCGCGAGCGCCCGAGTCGAGATCATGAGCGCGGTGGTCAGCTTCGAGCGCGTCTTCGAGGTGCTGGATCTCGAACCGCTCATCCAGGAGAAGCCCGATGCCGCCGCCGTTCCCGACGGGCCGGTGGCCGTCGAGTTCGACGACGTCCGCTTCGCCTACCCGTCGGCGGACAAGGTGTCGCTCGCCTCCCTCGAGGAGGTCTCCACGCTCGACACCCGCGGCGGCGATGAGGTGCTCCACGGCATCTCCTTCCGGATCGAACCGGGGCAGACAGTCGCCCTCGTCGGGACGTCCGGTGCCGGCAAGTCGACGATCGCGCAGCTTCTCTCGCGCCTGTACGACGTCGACAGCGGCGCCGTGCGCCTGTCGGGAACGGATGTCCGAGACGTCAGCTTCGCGTCCATGCGGCAAACCCTGGGCATGGTGACGCAGGACGGCCACCTGGTCCACGAGACGATCCTCTCCAACCTCCGTCTGGCGAGGCCGGAGGCGACCGACGACGAGGTGTGGGACGCCGTCCGACGAGCACGGCTCGAACCGCTCATCCGGTCGCTGCCCGACCAGCTCGACACCATGGTGGGGGAGCGCGGCTACCGGCTCTCCGGGGGTGAGCGTCAGCGGATGACGATCGCGAGACTCCTGCTCGCCCAGCCGCGCGTCGTCATCCTCGACGAGGCGACGGCGGCCCTGGATTCGACGTCGGAGGCCGCTGTGCAGGCGGCGCTCAGCGAGGCGCTCGAGGGACGGACCGCCATGGTGATCGCACACCGCCTCTCCACGATCCGGAGCGCGGACACGATCCTGGTGATCGAGGACGGATCGATCGTGGAGCGTGGCACGCACGAGGAACTGCTGGCCATGGGTGGGCGGTACGAAGAACTCCACCGGACCCAGTTCGCGGTGCAGAAGAACGTCGCGGCAGACGAGGAAGCGTTGAGCCCCAGCTAGTCGCGTCGCGACACCGGCGCTCGCCGGATCAGCCCCCTTTGTCGGCCTTTGCGGCGTCGCGGGGCGCACGATGGAGCAGTGTTCATCTCCACCCGATCCGCCGGCCTCGACGCGCTCGAAGAGTTCGTCCCCCGCGCGGGCTCCGACTACGCCCGCAACCGCAATCACGACCTCGGGGTGTCGAGGGACAACGTCTCAGGGCTGTCGCCCTACGTGCGCCATCGCCTGGTGACCGAGCAAGAAGTCGTCGCCGCCGTCCTCGAACGACACAGTCTCCGCAGCGCCGACAAGTTCGTGCAGGAGGTGTTCTGGCGCACCTATTGGAAGGGCTGGCTGGAACAGAACCCCGAGGTGTGGCGTCGCTATCGCCGCGACGTGGGGGAGTTCGCGACCGGGGACCTCCCGGAGGCCTACCGCGACGCCGTGGCCGGGCGGACCGGCATCGACGCGATGGACGCCTGGGTGCACGAGCTCATCGACACCGGCTACCTGCACAACCACACGCGGATGTGGTTCGCAAGCATCTGGATCTTCACCCTCGGCCTGCCCTGGCAGCTCGGCGCCGACTTCTTCTACCGGCATCTGCTCGACGGAGACGCGGCGTCGAACACGCTGTCGTGGCGGTGGGTCGCCGGCCTACAAACCAAGGGCAAGACTTACCTCGCATCGGCCTCCAACATCGCGCAGTACACGGAGGGCCATTTCTCGCCTACCGGGCTCGCCAGCGAGGCCCGAGCGCTCGCCGAAGACCCCCTCCCGCCCCGGGCGGCCATCGAGCCGAACGACGTCGTGGGGCAGCTCGGCGATCGTGTCGGCCTGCTGCTGCACGAGGAGGACCTCGAGGCCGGCAGCCTGCTCGCGGAGCAGCCCGGGCTCGCTGACCGGCTGGTGGCGACCGCCGCAGTCGCTGACTCGGGAGAGCGGTCTCCGTTCGCGGCGTCGGAGGCCGTGGCGGCGTTCACGGCGACGGCCCTCGACGATGCCGCGGCCCGCACTCTCGATGCCGGCGCACGCCCGGCCCGGATCCTCGCCGACACACTCCCCTCGACCGTCCTGCGCTGGGCGGAGTCCGAACAGCTCGACACCGTGGTCGTCCCCTTCGCACCGGTCGGCCCCGTCCACGAGAGGCTCGAGAAGCTCCGCCCGATCCTCGCCTCGGAAGGGGTCGCCCTCGTCAGCGTCCGCCGTCGGTGGGACAGCCTGGCGTGGCCGCACGCGTCGCGCGGGTTCTTCCCGTTCCGAGAGCAGATTCCGACGCTCGTACGCCAGCTGGGTGTTGCGCCCTCGCTGTGACCAGAAAGACGGCAGGATCCGCCGGCTAGGCCCGAACGCTTGAGGACGAGTCAGACGAGACACGCCGTCCAGGGCCGAGATGTATCGTCAAGATCCGCCTTGCGTCCTGAAGGGACACCCTGTTATGCGCTCGTCGTCTTCGCCCGGTTTCGATCTGCGGGGTGCCGTCGAGGGCCTCCGGCAGACCTTCGCTTCCCCCTCCACAGCGGACTTGAGCTCTGACGTCCGAGAAGGCGGCGACATCCGGGCGGCTGTTCTCCGCGAACTCAGCGATGAGTCGATGCACGGCTACCAGATCATCCGCGCCATCGAAGCCCGATCCGGCGGTGCGTGGAAACCGACCCCTGGTGCGGTCTACCCGACTCTGCAGGTGCTCGACGATGAAGGCCTGGTCTCGGCCGAGCAGGTCGGTGAACGCAAGGTCTATTCGCTGACCGACACGGGGCGCGTCGCCGCTGCTGCCGCTGCCTCCGCTGCTGCCGACTCTGCCTCTGCTGCTGCCGACTCTGCCAACGGCGGCTCTGCCCACGCCGGCTCCGCCGCCTCGGGGTCAGCTAAGGCACCGCAGCAACCGTGGGGTCAGGGTGTTCACGGAGCTCTCGCTCTCACCAAGTCCGCCGCGAAACTGGCCCAGGTGATGACGCTCGTCGCCCAGACCGGCACGCCCCGGCAGACCGAGCGGGCCGTCGCCGTCGTGGATGAGGCGCGCCGCAAGCTCTACGCGATCCTCGCCGAGGAGTAGGGCATGCCGCAGGCCAGTGGCACGCCCGCCGCGCCGCAGACCAGCCGAGCCTCCCGGAAGCGCTACCGCAAGATCGTGCGGTTCGCCTGGATCTTCCTCGCGCAGGCCTGGTGGTACGAGCTTTTCCTCCCACGCATCGGTCTTCGGCGGTTCGCCGCCCGCGGTCGAACCGCGAGGCTGCAGTTCCTTGCCCAGCGCTTTCGCGTGCTGGCGGTCGACCTCGGCGGCCTGATGATCAAGGTCGGGCAGTTCCTCTCGGCGCGACTCGACATCCTCCCGCCGGAGGTGACGAACGAACTGCAGGGATTGCAAGACGAGGTGGCTGCGGAGCCATTCGACAAGATCCGCGAACAGACGGTCGCCGAGCTGGGCATGCCGCTGGAATCCGCCTACGCCTTCTTCGATCCGACTCCCATAGCCGCGGCATCCCTTGGTCAGGCGCACCGGGCGCGGCTCTCGCCTGCGCTCGCCGCCGACCTGGGATTCGAAGACGTCATCGTCAAGATCCAGCGACCCGGCATCGACGAGATCGTCGCTGTCGACCTGGCCGCGTTGCGCCGCATCGGCGGCTGGCTCTCGCACGTGAGCCTCGTGTCGAAGCGCGCCGACGCCCCCGCACTTGTCGAGGAGTTCGCCGTGACGAGTCTGGAAGAGATCAACTACCTGCACGAGGCAGCGAACGCCGAGCGCTTCACCGCCGACTTCGCCGGAGACCCCGTGGTCGAGGCGCCGGTGGTGGTGTGGGAGCGTAGCTCGCTCAGGGCGCTAACTCTCTCGGACGTGTCGGCGATCAAGATCACCGATGTCGAGGCCCTCAAAAGGGCGGGAATCGATCCGTCGGCAGTCGCCGACGAGTTGGCACGCGTCACCTTCCAGCAGATCTTCGTCGCCGGGTTCTTCCACGCCGACCCTCACCCGGGCAACATCTTCGTCACCCCGGTCGCCGCGGGATCCAGCAACGCAGGATCCGACACGGCAGGATCCGACACGGCAGGATCCGAGACGGCAAGATCCGACACCGGTGCCGGCGTGAAGTGGCACCTGACCTACGTCGACTTCGGCATGATGGGCGAGATCTCCGACCCACTTCGCGCCGGCCTGCGGAACTTCATCCTCGCCGCCGTCGGACGCGACAGCCGAGCCCTGGTCGCGTCGCTGGGCGAACTCGGTGTGCTGTTGTCGACGGCCGACACCGACGAACTCGAACGTGCCATGTCGGCGCTGTTCGATCGCTTCGGCGGCTTGGGTATCGCAGAGCTCCAGACCATCGACCCGCGCGAGCTGGAGGCGTTCGGGCGGCAGTTCGGGGAGACGATCCGCGTCCTCCCCTTCCAGCTGCCGGAGAGCTTCCTGCTCCTGATCCGCACCATCTCACTCGTCTCGGGAGTGACGAGCGCCCTCGATCGCGACTTCAACATGTGGGACGCCGTCGACCCCTTCGCTCGCACCATCCTCAGCACCAATGGCCGGGATGCCCTTCGCGATCTGCCCCAGCAGGCGCTGGCCTACGGCACCACTCTCGCTCGGCTACCGAGGAGGATGGACGAGCTCGCGACCCGGATCGAGCGCGGTCAACTCGCCGTCCGGACACCCGAGGTCGACCGCCGTCTTCGGTCGGTCGAGCGTTCCGTCAACCGACTCGGATCGGCGATCGTCTTCGCGGCCCTGCTCGTCGGCGGCGTCTTCCTGCGGTCGACCGACGAGGTGCTCGGCACGGTTCTCATGGCGACGGCCGCGGTGCCGCTGCTGCACCTCGTCGTCACGCTGCGGAGGCGCTAGCTCACGGTCTCGAACACGGCACACGAGTCGTCCCCTGCCCAGGACCTCGATCCCCGACGTTGGCGGGCCCTGTTCGTCATGCTCATGGGCCAGTTCGCCGCGCTGCTCGACGTCAGCGTCACGAATGTGGCCCTCCCGTCGATCGGACGCTCGACGGGCGCGGGGCCGGCGGAGCTCCAGTGGATCGTCAGCGGGTACATCCTCGCGTTCGGCCTCATGCCCGTCATCGGCGGACGGCTCGGCGACACTCGTGGGCGGCGCCGCATGTTCATCATCGGGGTCTCGGGCTTCGTGCTCGCCAGCGCCTGCGTGGGCCTCGCTCCCGTGCCGCTCGTGATCATCGCCGCCCGGGTCGTGCAAGGCCTCTTCGGAGGCATCATCGGGCCCCAGGTGTCCGGTTACATCCAGAACGCGTTCCCGAAATCCGAGCGCGGCCGGGCGTTCGGCGGTCTCGGGCTCTCGGTCGGCGTCGGCACAGCCCTCGGGCCCGTCATCGGCGGCCTCCTGATCGCTCTCGGTGGCTCCGACTTCGGGTGGCGGCTCGTGTTCTTCATCAACGTGCCGATCGGCATCGTCGCGGTGATTCTGGCGCGTCGATGGGTGCCGAAACAGGAGCCCAAAGGATCCGGGTCGGGCCGGCTCGACATCGCCGGTGCGGTTCTCCTCGGCGCGGCGCTGTTCTTCGTCCTGTTCCCGATCGTCGAGGTGAACGAGGTACACAGCGGCTGGGTGTTCGTCTTCTTCGTCCCCGCGGCGGTCTTCCTCGTCCTGTTCCTCCGCCGCGAGTCGCGGCTCACGCGCGAAGCAGCGTCACCGCTCCTCAACCTGCAGCTCTTCCGTGTTCCTACCTTCGTGACCGGGGTCGCCTTCGCTGTGGTGTTCTTCTGCAGCAACACCGGGATCCCTCTCATCCTGTCGCTCTACTACCAGAACGGCCTCGGCTTCACTGCCCTGCAATCGGGCCTCGGCGTGTCAGCGCTGGCGCTCGGCTCCGTGCTCGGGGCTCCTGTCGCGGGCCGACTCGTGCCGCGCATAGGGCGCCCGCTCGTCGTCGGCGCGGTGTCGGTGTTCTTCGCCGGCACGATCGTGATCGGTGCCGTGATCCAGGGCGAGCCCGACCTCACCGACCCGGCCACCGTGATACTGCGTCTCGCGGTGCCGCTGTTCGTGCTCGGAATCGCCGGTGGCGCCATCGTCACCCCGAACCAGACGCTCTCGCTCATGGACGTCGATCCGCGCATGGGCGGGGCCGCGGGCGGTGTGCTGCAGACCGCCCAGCGGATCGGGTCGGCTACCGGGCAGACCGTCCTCGGCACGGTGTTCTTCGCCCTGCTCGGCTCGGCTGTCGCCTCCCGGACCGAGGGCATGCCGGCATCCGAGGTAGGTACCTTCGCCGACGCGCTCAGTCTCGCTCTGATCGTCTCACTGGTGTTCTCCGGCGCGGCGCTCACGCTCGGGCTCGTCGACCTGCGACGCAAGGCAACACACCACCGGCCCTAGCGAGTGTTCGCTAGGGCCGGTGTCACAGCACTGTTAGTGGTTGGCGACCAGGTCAGGGCTTGAGGACGACCTTGATGCAGCCGTCGCCCTTGGTCTTAAAGAGGTCGTACATCTCAGCGGCCTGCTCGAGCGGCACGGGGTGCGTGACGAGGTCTTCGGTGCCGAGGGGATCCGCAGGATCCTCGACCAGCGGCATCAGGGTTTCCGTCCACTTCTGAACGTTGCACTGCCCCATGCGGAGGCTGATCTGCTTATCGAAGAGGTTCAGGAACGGGGTCGGGTCGGCGGTGCCGCCGTAGACACCGCTGAGCGACACCGTGCCACCGCGGCGGACGACATCGAACGCGAGGTGCATGGCGCCGAGGCTGTCGATGCCCGCCTTCTGCATGACGGCCTGGCCGACAGCGTCGGGAAGAATGCCGGCCATCTTCTGGAACAGCCCCACCGCACCGTGCTCGTGGGCTTCCATTCCGACGGCGTCGAGGACGGAGTCGGGGCCGCGGTCGTCGGTCATCTTCTTGATGATCGCCGAGACGTCGTCGGTGAGATCGAGCGTCTCGACACCGTGGCGCTCGGCCATGGTGCGGCGCTCGGGAACGGGGTCGACGGCGATCACTCGGTAGCCCTTGTGGACGCCGATGCGGCTGGCGAACTGGCCGACCGGTCCGAGACCGAGAACGACGAGCGTGCCGCCGTCGGGAACTTCGGCGTACTCGACGCCCTGCCAGGCGGTCGGAAGGATGTCGCTGAGGAACAGGTACCGCTCGTCGGGCAGGGTGGCGCCGACGGTGATGAGGTTGAAGTCAGCACGCTGAATGCGAAGCTGCTCAGCCTGTCCGCCCGGGGTCTGGCCGTAGAGCTTCGAGAAGCCGTAGAGGGTGGCGCCGGAGTCGTACTCGGTGACCTGAGTGGTCTCGCACTGCGAGAACAGGCCGCGGTCGCACATGAAGCAGTGACCGCAGGCGATGACGAACGGGACGACGACGCGGTCGCCGACCTTGATGCGCGAGACCTCGGTTCCGACGGCGGTGACGATGCCCATCGTCTCGTGGCCAAGGACGTCGCCCTTGTCGAGGTACGGGCCGAGGGCGTCGTACAGGTGCAGGTCACTGCCGCAGATTGCTGCCGAGGTGACTCGGATGACGGCGTCGGTGGGCTCGATGATGGTGGGATCGGGGACTTCTTCGACAGACACCTTGGTGACGGCCTGGTACGTGAGAGCTCTCATACTTCAGGTCTACTCGGTCTTTGGTTGGCGGCCTCGGAGACTCGGAAGATTCGACCCCGGGCTGAGAGAGGAGTTAGTGCTGTTCCGTGAGTCAGATCGCAAAATGGACGCTCGCGAGTGAGCCGCCCTGAGCGTCACCTCCTCGTCACCTCCTAGGAGTGAGCCGCGTCTCTTCGAGATCGAGCATGCGTTGCGCTTCGGCCAGCACCCGAGAGGAATACGCACCGCGGCTCCTGGCATCGAGGAGGCGTTCTCGCTCCGCTTCGACGATCGCGAGCCGGACCTGCCGGTAGACCCGGTGGGGGGTCTCATCGGACGACGACACGTTCTTCTCCGATCGCTCCCAGGCGGACTCGGCTCGAAGGAACGATGCCTGGCGAGCGCGTTCGAGCACGTCGGGGTCGACCCCATCGACACTGTCGGTGGCATCGTCGGGGTTTCGGATCACTTCGAGGGCGCCGTAGCTGATCTCGTCCAGCAGAGTCGCGAGTTCACGGCGGTCGTCGTACCGGTCGACCCCCTGGATGCGGAGGACGCGAATCAGAAGGGGCAGGGTGGCGCCCTGGCCGATGAGCGTGGTCACCGCGACGACGAACGCGATCAACACCAGCTGAGGTCGGTACGGGAAATCGGGGAGAGACTGGGCGGCGGCAAGGGTCACGACGCCGCGCATCCCGGACCACGACAACACGAGGCTGCCCTTCCAGTCGATTCTCTCGGCACGCAATTGATCGAGGTCCGCCCGCTGCCGCTCATAGCGGAGGGTGGCGGTCTGGCGTCGCCGGTTCGCGATCAGCCCTCGTTTCGGAAGGCGTAGGTCGTGCTCGAGGGAGAGCCAGCGCCGGAAGGTGTCCCGCTCCTTATGCCGCTCCCGAAATTTGAGGGCCAAAACGAGTGGGCTGAGCCAGGCGAATCGCAGGGCGATCAGCCCGATGGTGATGAGCAGTCCGATCCCGATGGTCTCCGCGACGCCGGTCTTGCCGGAGCTGTGGACTTGCTCGATCAGGGTGCGGATCTCGAGCCCGATGATGAGGAACACCGCGTTCTCCAGGAGGAACTGGATGGTGCGCCAGTTGATCCGATCACTGATCCTCGCCTGGGCCGTGAACCGGCTCGGACTGGCATGCCCGGAATACAGCCCCGCGACGACCACGGCGAGGACGCCGGAGGCGTGAGCGGCCTCGGTCGGGATGAAGGCGATGAACGGAACCGCGATCGAGAGGGCGGTGTCGAGAACCGGGTCGGTGAACTTCGACCGAACCACGACCGTGGCGTATCCGGCAGCGAGACCGATCACGACCGCGACCACCACGGCGAACAGAAAGTCTCGGCCGGCCGACCAGGGCGTGAGAAAGCCGCCGGCAGCCGCTGCGGTGGCGGAGCGCAGAAGGACTAAGGCGGTGGCGTCGTTCATCAATCCCTCCCCCTCCAGCACCGTGAGGAGGCGGGGCGGCAACCCGAGGCGGCGGCCGACCGAGGTCGCCGCAACAGCGTCCGGCGGGCTGATCACCGCGCCCAAGGCGAAAGCAAGGGCGAGGTTCAGGCCCGGGAGAAGCAGGTGCAGGAGAAGTCCGGCGCCCGCGGTGGTGAACAGGACGAGCAGGAACGAGAGGCTGGCGATCGACTCGAAGTTGCGGCGGAAATCAACCACGGGCACGCGAATTGCGGCCGCGAACAGGATCGGCGGCAGGAGACCGTCAAGGATGACGTCGTGCGGAATCTCGATCGCAGGAACCCCGGGGATGTAGGAGAATCCCACACCCACGAGCACGAGGATGATTGGCGCGGCCAAGCCGAGGCGTCTGGAGAACGCCGCCACGATGACGATGACCGCGATGCCGATGACGGCGAAGAGTTCCAGCTGCACTGGCTCACCGTAGTCGGGTACACGAACTCGGTTGACCACTGCCCGGAGTTGCTCGCACCTTCACCAACGGACAGCCTTGTCAGGTAGGCATGAGTCTGACCGAACGATCCCGCCGCCCGCTTTCTTCGACCTCACACGATTGAGACGTTCCTCATGACCACAACCATCCTCGTTGCCGGCGCCACCGGTGATCTCGGCCAACGCATCGTTCGCGAACTCCTGCAGCACGATGTCCGGCTCCGGGTCCTCACCCGACCCGGCTCCGCATCGGCCTCCGCGCTGTTCGGCGATGACGACCCCATCGAGGTCGTGAGCGCCGCCTACTCGGACCACACCGCGCTGACCGCCGCGTCCACCGGGGTCGATGTGGTCGTGTCGGCCGTCAGCGGCATCCGGCCCGTGATCGTCGATGCGCAGCGCGCTCTTCTGAAGGCTGCCGTCGCCGCCGGAGTGCCGCGTTTCATCCCGTCCGACTATTCGGCCGACTACCGTTCGATCGCCCCCGGCAGTAACCGGAACTTCGAGATCCGTCGTGAGTTCGCAGCCGAGGTCGACGCGGCGCCCATCCAGGCGACGTCGATCCTCAACGGAATGTTCACCGACCTGATCGCCGGCGAGGCGCCGATGATCCTCTTCGACCGTCGGCGGGTCCTCTTCTGGTCGTCCGCCGACCAAATTCTCGACTTCACGACCAAAGACGATGTCGCCCGGGTCACCGCCCTGGCAGCCCTCGACGACACGGCGCCCCGCGTCATCGAGATCGCTGGCGCCCAGGTGACGGCCCGCGACATCGCCCGGACGCTGACCGACCTCACCGGCACGCCCTTCAAGCTGCAGTGGGCCGGCACGACCGGGACCCTGTCCGTCATGAGCAAGGTCGTCAAGCGCCTGTCCAAGAACCCCGACGAGACGTTCCCGGCCTGGCAGGGGATGCAGTACTTCGTCAGCATGTTCAGCGGCCACGCGCAGTTGCGGCACCTCGACAACGACCGCTACGGCACCCACACCTGGACGACCGTCCGCGACGTCCTCGAGGAGCACCTCGCCGGCGCCTAGGTCGTGGGCCGAGATCGCAATTGCGGTCGGGTGCAGCCGACCACAAGTGCGATCTCGGCACGCACGAGGCCACGGGGCGCGAGCACGGTGCCGTCATGGCCCAGAATTGCCCCACGACGCACCACCAGCTATCGGAGAACGCCATGACCAGCCCCAGTGAGATCCGCTCCGCCGCCGGGAAGGTCGGCGACAGCCACGCCCTCGAAGTGCTCGCACGGGCCGGATTCGCCGCCAGCGGCCTCGTCCACCTCCTCCTCGGATACCTCGCGATCCGCGTCGCCCTGCACCAGGGCGGTAAGTCTGACCAGTCGGGCGCCCTCGCTCAGGTCGCCAAGCTCCCCGGTGGCACGATCATCCTGTGGCTGACGGTCGTCGGCCTGTTCGCGCTGGGGCTGTGGCTGGTGATTCAGGCGGTGCTCGGTATCGGCTCGTCTTCGAAGAAGCGCTGGGTGCGCAGCCTGGTCTCCGCTTCGAAGGCGGCTGCCTACGTAGCCCTCGGATTGACGGCGGCACAGACCGCTCTCGGCAGCGCTACGAGCTCCACCAGCACGTCCACCAATGCCAGCGCATCGATTCTCACGCTGCCGGGTGGTCGGATCCTTCTGATTGTCGTCGGCCTGATTGCTATCGGAGTGGGCGTCTACTTCGTGGCGAAGGGATCGAGGCGGAAGTTCCTGGATGACATCGCCCTGCCGTCGGGCAGCACGGGTCGCGCCATCACCGGCCTCGGCATTCTCGGCTACGTGGCGAAAGGCGTCGCCGTCTTCGTTGTCGGAATCCTCTTCATCGTCGCTGCCGCCACGCTCGACCCGCAGAAGGCCTCCGGTCTCGACGGCGCGCTGAAGGCGCTCGCCGCATTGCCTTTCGGGCAGGTGATTCTGATCGCCGTCGGGGTGGGGCTCATCTGTTACGGGGCGTACAGCTTTGCGCGAGCACGCTTTGCACGTCTGTAGCCGCGCGCGTTCGACTCGAAGCAGACCGGGCAGGCGCCCACCACGGCTAAGGTGAGGCACGGCCGACACTTAGGCCCAGCGCTCCGTGACCCGATCACGGGATGAACGCAGGCTCCTGGAGGCCCCATGACGACGCACCGAATCGTGCCAGCGGGGCCCCGGTGCGCCTGTGGTTGAGCGGCTCGACTTCTCGGATGCGGCTCTCGCTCTGGCGCAGGCGTTCGAACCGGATTCCGACCTCTGCGGCCCGTTCGTGGCGGCGATCGGTGTGACCGGTGCGGCCATCTCGACCCTGGGCGACCCTCTCGGCTCCGAGACCATCTGCGTCACGGACGACTCGGCCGCCCAGTGGGACGAGATCCAGATCGACCTCGGGGAGGGGCCCTGCTGGGAGGCGCTCTCGACCCGCCTTCCCGTCTTCGAGCCCGACCTGCAGCACTCGTCGGAGACCTCGTGGCCTCTGGCCCGGCAGGCTCTCTGCGAGACCGGGCTGGCGGCGGTGTTCGCCTTTCCGCTGGTCGTCGCCGGCATCAACGTCGGGGCCATCGACCTCTACTCGCGCGTCTCGGGGGCGATGAGCTCGCGGCAGGTGGCCGACGCGAGTCTGCTGTCGACGATCCTCGCCCGGCAGGTTCTGCGCCGATCACTTCTGGCGGTGGAGAGCGAGGACGAGGATGCTGGAAGCAGCGCGGGCGACTACTCGCGCCGCGAAGTGCATCAGGCGACCGGAATGGTGCTCGCGCAGATGGGCATCACTCCGGTCGATGCACTCCTCGTTCTTCGGGGCCACGCCTTCGCCAGCGGGCGCCCGGTCCGCGACATCGCCGCCGATGTCGTGGCACGCACACTTGACTTCACCGCCTTCGACAATTGATTCCAGGATTTGAGGAAACCGTGTCCGATTCTCGCGAGACCCTTCTCGTTCGCACCTTCGTGACCCTCGCGGACTCCCTGGTGGCCGACTACGACATCATCGACCTGCTGCAGACCCTCGTCGATCGCTGCACCGACCTCTTCGACGCATCCGCTGCCGGCATCATTCTCGGCCCGGACGACCGGCACCTCGAAGTGATCGTCTCGACGGGCGAGGCGAGCCGCAGCATCGGCCTCATGCAGCTCCGGGCCGGCGAGGGGCCCTGCGTCGAAGCGGTGACGAGCGGTCGGGTGGTGTCGGTGACGAGCAGGGCTGAGATGCACGACCGGTGGCCCACCTTCGCCGACGCGGCATCCGAGACGGGCTACGTCTCGGTGCACGCGATCCCGCTTCGCCTCCGCGGGGAGACGATCGGATCGCTGAACCTCTTCCGCGACCTCGAGGGCGCCCTCAACGACTCCGATGCCACCGCGGCTCAGGCCCTGGCCGATGTCGCGACGATCAGCGTGCTGCAGGAGAGAATCATCCGCGACAGCACCATGGTCCGTGAGCAACTTCAGCGGGCCCTCGACAGCAGAGTCGTCATCGAGCAGGCCAAGGGCGTCATCTCGCACACCCACCAGCTCGACATGGACTCCGCCTACCGCCTGATCCGCTACCACTCCCGGTCCAGCCAGACGTCGCTGTCTGCCGTAGCCGCCGGTGTCATCGACGGCAGCGTGAAGATCGAGCTGCCGACACCGCCGCGGGGAGCGAGCGCGCCGTGAGTCGGGCGGCCGGGTCGGAACGTGCGCGACGCGGAGCCGGGATCGCGCTCGCACTGCAGGCGGTCGTGCTGGTCGTGGTGGCGGGAGCCCAGGATCCTGCGCTCCGCCCGGTCACGGCAACCCTCGGGGGCAACACGGCCCACCTCGTCTCGCGGGTCGACGTCGGCATCGCGTTCGCCGTGGTGGTCGCCCTCCTCGCCCTTGCGAGGTTCGTGCCGCCGAGGTGGGCAGCGTGGGTCGATCCGCTGCTGACCACCCCGATCGCGGTGTTCGTGGTCGCTGAGCTCAACGGTGTGAGAGACGTCGGGGCGCTCGTCGGCATCTATGCGCTCGCGTCGGCCGGGGTGCTGTTCAGGATGGTGCAGGCGGTCAGCGCCCGCGAGAGGGCCGTGGCTGGAGCAGGTGCCGGCGGTGGCACGGGCTCGCGCCGGGCGCTCGGTTACGGCGCGGCGGTCGGAATCGTGCCGTGGGGCATCGTGGCGTTCCATCAGGTCGGGGCGGGAATCGTCGGGAGCCCGGTCGGCGTCACGATCGTGCTGCTCACGCTGCTGGCTCTGGCGACTGCGATCGGAGAGTTCGTCGCTGTCTGGCGGGGCTCCGCGATCGTGGCGACGAGTGTGCGCCTCGTCGGTCTGTCGGCCGTGGCGTGGGTGGTCGTCGCGGCGGTCTGAGCCTGCCTCGATCGTCAACCGTTCGGAGGTGAGCGGGGGTCGCGGTGCGCCGCGAAGTGGGGGCGCGATGCCCCTAAGTGGGTTCGTGCGCCGGCGAGACGCAGCATTTACGGTTGAGCAACTTAGCCGGGGAGGCGGGTCTTGATCGTGACGGGCAATCCAGTGCACAGAGGAATCAGCGTGATTTCGTCCTCTGTCGTTTCGCGATGGCCGGTGCCCCGGGTTTCCGCTTCGGGCCGGATCGTCGATGCCGGAATGCGTCGGTTCGATCGTCTCTTCGACCTGATCGTCGGCGGGTTCGGCGTGCTCTACTCGCTGCAGACCGCCGATTCGTTCGTTGCCGATGCCCCGTCGTTGGCGGATCCGCTCGGCGGCGTCGTCATGTCGATGGTCGGCCTCGCCATCCTGGCGGGGCTCGGCCCTCTCGTCGTACCGGCCCGCGCCAGGCTGTTCTTTCTGCTCGGTGCGGCGGTCTACGCGGGTGCGCTGCTGCTGTGGGCAGCTACGTTGACGCCGCCGGTCTCGACGGATCCCATGCCCTGGTTGATCGCCCTGTCGCCCGTCGGCGCCGCGTACCTCGCGCGGGGCGCCCGCTCCCGTGTCGTGCCGATGGTGTTCGCGTTCGTCGTCAGCGCTCTAGCGAGCATCGGTCTCAGGATCCGCGGCGACGTCGCTCTCTCCGACGTCGCTGTGGACGGCCTGTTCATGGTCGGCCTCTCCCTCGTCCTGGTGTTGCTGCTCGGCACCGTCCGCCACCGGGTCGTGTCCGCCGCGAACAGGCAGCAGTTGGCGGTCGACACCTTCGCGGCGTCGCAGCTCGAAGATGCGACCGAGCACGAGCGCAACCGAACCGACGCGCTGCTGCACGACGCCGTGCTGACCACGTTCCTCTCGGCGGCTTCGGCGGGCGACCCCGAATCGGAAGACCTCGCGTCGCGGATGGCGGCGAACTCGTTGCGTGTGCTGATGCACGTCAACGCGGTCGGCCGTAACGAGCAAGTCCTGCCGTTCGGGCAGGTGCTCGCCCAGCGATGCGAGCAACTCGGCATCTGGCTGAGCCACTTCGACCAGGATCTGACCGCGGTGGAGGTCGTGATGCTGCCCCCGGAAGTCGCTCACGCTGTCGTGGGCGTGCTGGCGCACTCGCTCGCGAACAGCGTGCAGCACGCCGAGGGAGCCACTCGGCGAACCCTTCGGGGCCACCCGCTGGGATCCGACGGCATTCGACTCATCGTCGAAGACGACGGGTGCGGGTTCGACCCTGGCGCGATCGGGCTGCAGGGCGGTGGGCGCGGGAACGAGTCGGCTCGGGAGCTTCGAGCCCTGGAGGGGCGTGTCGATGTCGAGTCGGCCCCGGGAGCCGGCACCCGCATCGTCTTGAGCTGGGGTTCGGTGGCCATCGTCGGCACCGACCTCTATACCGAAGAAGAACGACGGGTGCTTCCATGATCAACGTCCCGAGGTGGCTGACTCTCGGCCTGGTCACGAGTTTCGCGCTGTTCGCGATCGTCTTCGGTCTCGTGGTCGTGGTGTCGAAGCCCGAGGTGGTGCAGCCGGCGATCGGACTCGCGCTCTTCGCGACCGCGTTCACCATGTGCGTCTTCGCGCCCCAGAACGCCGTTCCGTCTCACCGCCGTGCCGGCTTCATCGCGATCGTCGGGCTCCTGCTTCCCGTTCTCGGGAGCGCCGCCCTGAACCCATCGACGGACTCGTTCTCGAACGGCGCCTGGTACGTCAGCGGCGTCGTGTGTCTGGTCGTGGAGTTGCTGCTGCGTCACCGCCAGAGACTCGCCTGGCTGGTTCTGGCTGGGCTCGTCGTGCAGACCCTCGTCTGGGCCGGCCCGTGGGGTCTTCTGCACTTCGGAATCATCGCCACGATCTTGATGGTGGCCGTCGTCACCGTTTCGGCGTGGGCGATCGGGGTGACCGGCGCGGAGATCTCCCGGCACGTCGAATCGGAGCGCCAAGCGGCGACGTGGCGCGCCGCACAGGAGGCCTTCCACGCCGAGCGCCAGGTGCGCCTCGGCACCACCGCGCTGGTCGCCGCACCGATGCTCCGGGCCATCAGCGACAAGCGCGGTCGACTCACCGCGGAGGACCGGGCGGAGTGTCGGCTCCTCGAACAGACCATTCGAGACGAGATCCGCGGACGTCAGCTGCTGAGCCGCGAGATCCGCGAGCAGGTCATGCTCCATCGACGACGCGGGGCCGTGGTCCAGGTGAACGACGACGGCGGCCTCGACGACCTCGACCCCGTCGATCTGGAGCGCCTGCTCGGGCAGGTCGCCGCAGCGATCACAGGGCTGACCTCGGATCGGATCATCATTCGCACGGCGCCTGCCGATTCACCCACCGCTATCACCGTGGCGGCCATGTCGGTCGACCCCGTGGCCGTCGCGCTCGGCCTCGACGGAGAAGACGACCAGGTCGACCTCTGGCTCGAGCTGCCGCGGGCTGTCGCCCCCGAGCCGAGCCCTCGCGACGCCGTCAGCATCACGACGCCCTGATAAGCCCGAGGGTCGAAAGCAGTAGTCTCGACCTGCCATGGCCACCCCCACCCTGACCTCGCTCCGTCGCACGGCACGCCGGGCGATGGAGGTCGAGTCGCGCGCCTTCTGGCGGCGGCGTCCGGTCGATCGGCGAGTGGTCTTCTTCGAGTCGTTCGACGGCAACGGCGCCCTCTGCAATCCCGAGGCGATCTTCCGAGCACTCATCAAGGATCCCGGCTTCGCCGACCTCCGCTTCATCTGGTCTCTCCGGCCCGGGCACGATCACGACCTGGTCCTCTCCGAGTTCGGAGGCGACGCCCGGGTCCGGTTTGTGGAGCCCGGCTCGAAGGCGTACGCCCGAGCCGTGTCGACGGCGGGGTACCTCGTCACGAACTCCACCTTTCCGCGCTGGTTCAGCCGCCGCGACGGCCAAGTCGTGCTGAACACCTGGCACGGGACGCCGCTGAAGAAGATGGGCTTCGACATCGACGACCAGCCCGCCCGGGTCGCCAACGTGCTGCGCACTTTTTTGCACGCCGACTATCTGCTCTCCAGCGGCGACTACATGACCGACACCCTGTATCGGCAGGCGCACCGGCTCGACGGGCTGTACGACGGGCGGGTTCTACAGCTCGGGCTGCCCCGGGTCGACGCTCAGTTCGCCGACGCGGGGGAGCGCGAGGAGACAATCGCGGCCCTCCGGGACGCCGGCCTCGACCTCGACGGACGCCGGCTGGTGCTGTTCGCACCGACGTGGAAGGGCACGTCGTTCGTGCGCCCCGACGATCCCCGGATCCTCGTCGACCAGGCCCGCGACCTGCAAGACCTGCTCGGTGACGACTACCGGGTCGCACTCAAGGCGCATCAGGTCGTGCACGACAGCGTGAGCGAGCGAGCGGGCACCGGTCTGCTCGTGCCGAACGACCTGCCGACCAACCGCGTGCTCGCGGTCACCGACCACCTCGTCACCGACTATTCGAGCGTCTACTTCGACTTTCTGACGATGGGTCGGCCCGTCCACTTCTTCGTGCCCGACATCGGTGACTACGGCGACTATCGGGGCCTGTATCTCGAGCCGTCGACCTGGCCCGGCCGCGTGACGACCACCCTGGCCGAGCTGGCCGAGTCGGTTCGGGCTCCGCTCGACGAAGCGGGTGTCGAGCGACTCGCGGCGGCACGGCACCGATTCGCTGGCGACGACGACGGGCGCGCAACGGCACGGGTCGTCGAGGCGGTGTTCCGCGGTGTCGTCGACCCCGACCGGTCGCGAGCCCTGAACGAGTCGACCGCACCTCGCGTGCTCCTCGTCGCCGGTGGCCCGACCGACCGCTGGGATCCCGCCGTCGCCGACCGCGAGATCGCCACGATCGACCTCGACACGACCGACCTCACCGTGCTCGTCTCCGATTCGCGCAAGCGGGAGTTCATCGCGTGGCAGAAGAGCCAGGACCGAAGGATCCGCGTCGTCGTGCGGCAGGGCGGCCTCGAGGGCTCGAAGCTCTGGTCACTCGCCGCTCGCGTCACTGGCCGGCGTCCGCCCTCGCAGTGGCGCGCCGAATTGCAACGCCTCTTCGGCCTCAGCCGATTCGACGCGGTCGTGGTCGCTACTCGGCACCCCTTCTGGGTGGCTCTCGGCGAGACCGCCAAGGCTGACGTCCGGCCCGGCTCGGCGCGTTCTTAGGCGTTTCTCTGCCAGTTCACGGTCTAATGCTCCGGGGGCAGTGATCCCCGCGAGGAGATCCCATGAACGTGCCGTCCGTACTGAACCGCACCGCCCGCATCGGGCTGAAGGCCGCCCGAATGGAGGCGCTCGCGCGATTTCGGCGTGACACGATCCGCGACGACACCGTGCTCTACGAGGCGTTCGCGGGCACCGGCCTGCTCTGCAACCCCGAGGCGCTCTTCCGCGAGCTGCTCGACGCCCCCGACTTCGCGCACCTGAAGCACGTCTGGGTGCTCGACCGAGCGCACATCGACGACGAGGCCACGCTCCGGGAATTCCGCCGCGATCCTCGCGTGCGCTTCGTGCTCCGCGAGTCGCTCGCCTACCTCCGCGCCGTGTCGACCAGCAAGTACCTGATCAACAACGCGACGTTCCCGCAGTGGTTCTCGAAACGGCCCGGTCAGGTCTACCTGAACACGTGGCACGGCACCCCGCTCAAGGCGATGGGCTTCGACATGCCGGGTGGGGCACGGCAGTCGGGCAACACCCTCCGCAACTTCGTCGCCGCCGACTACCTGCTCGCCCAGAACCCGTTCATGACCGAGACGATGTACGGCTCGGCCTACAAGCTCGACGGGTTCTTCCGGGGCCGGATCCTCGAGGAGGGCTACCCCCGAGTCGACCACCAAGAGCTCACCGAGGCAGACCGGGTGCGCGTCGTCGACGAGCTGGTCTCGGCGGGCCTCGCCATCGGCCGCCGCCGCGTCGTCCTCTACGCGCCCACCTGGAGGGGCGAGTCGTTCGGCGACCCGTCCGACGACATCGAGCTTCTGCTCGCCCGGGTCACCGACCTGCAGGCGAGGCTCGGCAGCGACTACGTCGTTCTGCTCAAGACCCACCAGATCCTCGAGCGCTTCGTCGGCGGCAACCCGCAGCTCGCTCGGGTGCTCGTGCCGGGGCGCATCCCGACCAACCGACTCCTCGGCGTCGTCGACACCCTCATCACCGACTACTCGTCGATCTTCTTCGACTTCCTGGCGACAGGTCGCCGCATCGTGTTCTTCGCCCCCGACGCGTCGTCGTACGGCGCCGATCGCGGCATGTACTTCGAGGCCGACGAGCTCCCCGGCCCGGTCTGCTCCGAGATCGTCGACGTCGCCCGGGTGATCACGGCCCAGGATCCGGCGGACCGCGAGCTCCGCACCGACGTCCGTGCCGCCTGGCAGGCCCGCTTCGTGCCCCGCCCCGAGCACAGCGCCGCTCGCGTGGTCGACGTCGTGTTCCGAGATCGAACCGAGGGGTATCGGATCCTCAGGCCGTCCGCCTCGGCCTCGAACCGCACCTCGGTGCTGGTGCACGTCGGAGACCTCGCCTCGAACGGGATCACCTCGGCGGGACTCAACCTCCTGGCCGCGCTGCCGACCGACCGCTACGACGTGAGCATCGCCTACACGGTGACCAAGTCGCCGCAGCAGGTGCACAACGCCGACGCGGTGGCGGGATCGGTGCGGCACTTTCGCCGCGAAGGCGGCATGAACGGCCCGAAAGCCCAGCAGTTGCGACGCCGGCTGCTCTACCGCCGCGGAGTCGCCGGCGCGCACGCGGCCGATGCCGGGCAGCAGACCCTCTGGGACGACGAGTGGACGCGGTGCTTCGGATCGTCGACCTTCGACTTCGTCGTTGACTTCAGCGGCTACAGCCCCTTCTGGGCGACGCTGCTGCTGCACTCGCCCGACGCACCGCGCTCGATCTGGCTACACAACGACCTCGCCGCCGAGGTGGGGCGCGAGGTTTCGGGCAAGCGACCGCTCGCCGTCAGCCTGCCGGCCCTCTTCGGCCTCTACCCGTCGTACGACTCCCTGGTGGCCGTGTCGCCGGCGCTCGCCGCGATCAACCAGCGGAAGCTCCCGCCCACGGCTCTCGGGTCGCGCACCATCGACTCCGCGGTCAACCTCGTCGACGCCTCGAGGATCCGTCGGCTCGCCCCCGCACCCGTCTTCGAGGGCGAGCCGCTGCCCGCTGACGGCGCGGTCCCCGAGTGGGTCGAGGCCCTGGGGCGCGACGACGACTCCGTCTGGCTCGTCACCGTCGGTCGCTACACGCGCGAGAAGAACCAGAAGCGGCTGCTCGCCGCGTTCGCGGCGGTGCGCTCGTCGTCCGCGGAGGGGTCGAGGCTTCGGTTGCTGCTCGTCGGGCACGGCCCGCTCGAGGCGGAGCTCGAGGCTGAGATCGACCGGCTCGGGCTTCGCGGCGTCGCGTTTCTCACCGGTGCCCTGCGCAATCCGTTCTCGGTGTTGCGCGCAGCCGACTGCTTCGTGCTCTCGAGCGACTACGAGGGCCAACCCATGGTGCTGCTCGAAGCGGCGACTCTCGGTCTGCCGATCGTGTCGACCGAGTTCGGGTCGATCGCCGACGCGTTGCCCGAAGGCGTGATCCACGTGGTGCCCGCCTCGGTCGACGGCCTCGCCGAGGGGATTCGCGCGTTCCTGCGCGGCGAAGTGACCTCCCAGCCGTTCGATGTCGACGCCTACAACGCGATGGCGCTCGGGCAGTTCGGTGCTGCGGTCGGCTTCGCTCGGGTCTAGGGGGCTCGGCGCCGTTTAGTCGCGTTTCGCGGGTCTAGTCGCGGTATTGCGCGACCAAACCCGCGAAACGCGACTAGGAGCGCGGGCCCCGGGCCGATCGGCGTCGACCCCGGGCAGCGGAAAGCCCGCCGCACCCGAGGGTGAGGCGGGCCCTATCGGGCGCCCGGAGGAATCCGGTCTCCGGGCTGATCCCCCGCCGATGCGCCAGCGGGAGACTCCTGGCCGCCTAATGGAGGGGCGGGCTGGCAACTGACGAAGAGCCCGCCGCTGGGATGCGGCGGGCTCTACGTGGGAGGGGGTGTTACTCGGTGATCTGGGCGCTGATGGTGGCGACTCCGACGAGGAGGTCGGCCTTGACGGCGTCGGTCTTGAAGGTGGAGTTCAGCAGTTTCGCGGCGACGCCGGAGACGTGGACGGTGGTGCCGGTGAGGACGCCGTTCTTGCCGTCCATGGTGAGGGGCTTCAGGGTGCCGCCGTGGAGGGAGAAGATGTAGGCCTGCTGGACGGCCATCTTGCCGTTGACGAGGACGTCGCCGTAGAGCTTGGAGTTACCCGGGTT